>JBEKIC010000017.1:0-72475 GCA_050011955.1 Xanthobacteraceae bacterium | reverse complement strand
CGCTCGCGTAACTCCAAAGAGCATGGCTTCGGCATCGACCCGCCTCCATATTCGAATCAATGCCCCAGACTCGCCTATCCGAATCTTCCGGGGAATCCCGATTCAACCCAGCCGAAATCCGCTCTAGTGTCCCGATTCCGAAGTTCGCATCATTATGCGGCACCCTCGTTTGCGAACTTCGGAATCGAAGGACACTAGCAATGTATTGATCTAGTGTGGCTTTGGTTCAGAAGTCCGCATGACGAGTTCGCGGCAAAAATGATGCGGACTTCTGAACCGCCACACTAGGTCGCTACCGCGGCGGCGGCCGGGACCTCGTCGGTGATCACCTTGAAGCCGGCCAGCGTGCACGGGCCGAATTCGGTTACGATCGCGACATCGGTGGCATCGCGGCCGCGCGCCATCAGGATGCGCCCGATGCGCGGTTTGTTGTGACGGGCGTCGAAGGTATACCAGCGGCCGCCGAGATAGACTTCGAACCAGGCGGAAAAATCCATCGGTGTGAGGTCGGGCGGCACGCCGATGTCGCCGAGATAGCCGGTGCAATAGCGTGCCGGAAGGTTCATGCAGCGGCAGAGCGTGATCGCGAGGTGAGAGAAGTCGCGGCACACGCCGCGCCGCTGGGTATGCGCATCGAAGGCCGTCTTGGTCGGGCTGGCGTGCTCGTAGCCGAATGTGATGCGGTCGTGGACGTACTCGCAGATCGCCGCAACCAGCGGCCAGCCCTTTGGGATATTGCCGAACTGGGCCCACGCGATCTGGGTGAAACGATCGGTTTCGCAGTAACGGCTGCCCAGCAGATAGACCAGCGTCTCGACAGGCAGTTGCTCCAGAGAATGCTGCTCCGCGTCCGGCGCGACCTCATCCGGCTTTCCGCTGTCATTGATCAAAAAATCCGCGGATAGCGTCAACCGGCCCGCCGGCGGGTGGATCACGTGGCAGGTGTTGCCGAAGCCGTCGCGGTAGGCGTTGGCGGGGATGGCGGGACTGATCTGCAACCGATCCGGCGTGAGCAAGTCCGGCACCCGCGAGGGATGGACGCTCAGCGTCAGGACATAGGCGTCGGCTGCGGACATTCGTAGGAAATTTCGTAGCCGGCGCGAATCTTCATCACAAAACTCTTCGGCTCGCCCGGTAGACCCTACCTAATTCGTACTAAGAATGCGACGGCATAAAAGTTCCGTCGTGTCGGTTGCTGTCTTGCCCTCAGGCGTCGGCGTCCGCCGCCGCTTTGACTTTGATCGCGACTTTCATGGCCAGATGATCCGATGCGCTGCCGTACCAGGTGCCTTGCAGCGGAATCGCTTCGCGCGGATGGTGCGCGACCGCGACGCGGACGAGGTTTTGGTTGCCCACGATGCCGCTCGACGGGTCGAAGTCGACCCAGCCGGGACCGGGAACGTAAACCTGCACCCAGGCGTGGGTGTTGCCGCCTGTTACGTCATCGTCGTCAAGCACGTCATCGAGGAGATGCACGTAACCCGACACGAAGCGCGCGGCAATGCCGCGCGCGCGCAACGCCGCGATCATCAGCACCGCGAGGTCGCGACAAGAGCCGCTGCCGAGAGCGAGTGTGACCAGCGGGTCCTGGATTCCCTTCTCATGGCGCGCCGCGTGCTTGAACATCCGCCGGATGGTCTGCGTCATGTCGACAAGGAGCGCATGCGTGTCGGCCGATCCATCCTTGCGGAAGAACCGGTCGCTCCACCGGGTCAGTTCGGGTTTGAGCGACAGCGGCAGAATGAAGCGTTTCAGACCGAGCCAATCTGCCGCCCGATAGCTGAAGGGATAGGCCCGGGCATAGCCCTCGATGTCGGCCTCGTGAAAGCCGCCGGGCGCGTGGTCGAGACGAATGCTGCTGTCGAAGCGAAGCTCCGCGGCCGGTTCGGCGAAACAGGCGGTCGCCACATGATTGCCGAAGCGATCCCGCATCCAGTTAAGCTCGCGCGGCGTCGGCGTGATCTCGAGCTCCGATTCCAGTATCTTTTGGTCGCGGTCGTCGCGCGGACGCAACATCATCCGGTGTTCGCCAAAGGCGACCGGCTGATGATAGTGGTAGGTCGTAACGTGTCTGATACTGAGAATCGGCATAACCGCCCCACAATACAGGATGTACCGTTAATATGCATTTCTCGGGCCAAAATATGCATTTCTTGGGCCAAATATGGCCTGTGTTTGTCCCATTGCCGTGAGCGCCAATGACCGAAATGCCGGACAGCCTGCTGGCCGCCGACGAGCCGGCGCCGGTCACGGCCTACAATGCCGGCGGGCGCTCACCATTCCTGCTGGTCGCCGACCACGCCGGTCATGCGATGCCGCGGGCGCTCGGCCGGCTCGGCATTACGGAAGCGGAATTGGAGCGGCATATCGCCTGGGACATCGGCATTGCCGGCCTCGGCCGGCTCTTGGCGGACGCGCTAGACGCCGTGCTGATCCAACAAAACTATTCGCGCCTGGTCATCGACTGCAACCGGCCGCCGGGCGAGGCGACGTCGATTCCGGAAGTGAGCGAGCTCACGCCGGTGCCGGGCAATGTGGCTTTGAGCGAAGCGAGCAAGGCGGCGCGCGCCGGCGCGATTTTTTGGCCCTACCATGACCGCATCGCAGCCGAGCTCAATCGCCGGCAGCAAGTCGGCCGCCCGACGGTGCTGATCGCGCTGCACAGCTTCACGCCGAGCTTCAAAGGCGTGGCGCGGCCCTGGCATGCCGCCGTGCTCTATCATCGCGATCCGCGGTTTCCCCGCCGCCTTCTGGCGCTGCTGAAAGAGGAAAAAGGGCTGATCGTCGGCGACAACGAGCCCTATTCCGTGAGCGACGCGACCGACTACACCATTCCGGTGCACGGCGAGCGGCGCGGCCTGCCGCATGCTTTGATCGAGATCCGCCAGGATTTGATCGCAGATGAGAACGGGCAGCGCGCCTGGGCGCGCGTCCTGGCGCGCTTATTGCCGCAGGCATACGCGGAGGCAGCGACGACCTAGCAAGTCAGACCGGCTTGAGCGCTGTGCGCTCTCGCTTTGAACGCTGCGATTGCTAAATAAGGTGACAAGCTTGCAGGCCTTGTCCGAAACTGCCAGAGCAAACGCACCGGCAAGGCGCGCGTCTCGGGAGGAAACCCATGACCAAGCTCACGCAAAGCTACGTCCACGGCGCCTCCAGCGTGCCGCTGATCGGCGAAACCCTCGGCGTGCATTTCGACAAGGTGGCAGCGCGATGGGCGGACCGCGACGCGCTCATCGCCCGGCAGCAAAGCGTGCGCTGGAGCTATGGCGAGCTGAGAGCCAAGGTCGACGCCTTTGCCGCGGGGCTGCTGGCACTCGGGCTCAACCCCGGCGACCGCGTCGGCATTTGGTCGCCGAACAATGCCGAGTGGGTGATCACCCAATTCGCCACCGCGAAGGCCGGGCTGATCCTGGTCAACATCAATCCGGCCTACCGGCTGTCCGAGCTCGACTACGCGCTCAACAAAGTCGGCTGCAAGGCGCTGGTCACCGCGGACTCGTTTAAGACCAGCGACTATGTCGGCATGCTGCGCGAGCTCGCGCCCGAAATCGACCGCAGCGCTCCCGGCAAATTGCAGTCAAAACGCCTGCCCGAGCTGACGACGCTGATCCGCATCGGCGACGACGCGAAGCGCGGCTTCTTGCGCTTTGCCGACGTGCTCGGCATGGGCGGCGACCGCCATCGCGCGCAGCTCGCGGAGCTGGCGCCGAAGCTGCAATTCGACGATCCCATCAACATCCAGTTCACCAGCGGCACCACCGGCGCCCCCAAAGGCGCGACGCTCACCCATCACAACATCCTCAACAACGGCTTCTTCATCGGCGAGGCGATGCGCCTGACCGATCGCGATCGCGTCTGCATTCCGGTGCCGCTCTATCACTGCTTCGGCATGGTGCTCGGCAATCTCGCCTGCATCACCCACGGCGCCGCCATGGTCTATCCTTCCGAAGGGTTCGACCCGCTGGCGAGCCTCGAAGCGGTCGAAGCCGAGCGCTGCACCGCGCTCTACGGCGTGCCGACCATGTTCATCGCCGAGCTCGGCCATCCCGAATTCAAGCGCTTCGATCTTTCCTCGCTGCGCACCGGCATCATGGCCGGCTCGCCCTGTCCGATTGAAGTGATGAAGCGCTGCGTGGCCGAAATGAACATGCGCGAGGTGACCATCGCCTACGGCATGACCGAAACCAGTCCGGTGAGCACCCAGACCTCCTGCGACGATCCGCTGGAGCGCCGCGTCGGCACCGTGGGCCGGGTCCATCCCCACGTGGAAATCAAGATCGTCGACACCGACGGCCGCATCGTGCCGCCGGGCACATCCGGCGAATTGTGCACGCGCGGCTATTCCGTGATGCTCGGCTATTGGGGCGACGAAGAAAAGACCGCGGAAGCGATCGATCGGGCCGGCTGGATGCATACCGGCGACCTCGCCACGCTCGACCAGGACGGTTACTGCAACATCGTCGGGCGGATCAAGGACATGGTCATCCGCGGCGGCGAGAACGTTTACCCGCGCGAGGTCGAGGAGTTCCTGTTCCGGCATCCCAAGATCGAAGCGGTGCAGGTGGTGGGCGTGCCCGACGTGAAATTCGGCGAGGAGCTATGCGCTTGGGTCAAGCTCAAGCCCGGCGCCGCCGCCAGCGCCGAAGAAATTCAGGGCTTCTGCAAGGGCCAGATCGCGCATTACAAGATTCCGCGTTACATCAAATTCGTCGACGCGTTTCCCATGACCGTCACCGGCAAGGTGCAAAAATTCCTCATGCGCGAGGAAACGGTCAAGGAACTGGGCCTGAGCGAACAAAAGACGGCGTAGCCGGGCGATCGGCGATCCAGGATTCATCCGGCGTCGTCGAGCATGGTGTCCAGCTCGACATAGACGCGCTCGCCAAGTTCACAGTGATGCCCTTGGCCCGAAGCCAATAGGGCCTGCGCTTCTTCGGCGGTTTCGGCCTCCACCCACCATTGCTCGGTACGGGTGACCAGCATGGTCGCATGGAAAGTCTTCAGTGCCGGCTTTGGTTTGCGCTTGTGAGCAGTGGCGGCCATTTCGGTTCCCGGTTTGCGAATCGTTTGGCGCAACGATTTTACCCTAAAGCGCATACGCAGAACAAACCAGAAACGAAATAGCTCGCGCGCCTCCACGCCAGTTCCGGAACGCGCTATCATGCCCGATCGTTGACCGAGTGCTGGTTCTGTAAGGAGTGCACCGTGGCCCCGCGTGCGTATTGGAAAGGCTATTTGCGGCTCTCGCTGGTTTCATGTCCGATTGCGCTCTACCCAGCCACTTCGGAGCGCGAGAAGGTCAGCTTCCACCAGCTCAACCGGGAGACCGGCAACCGCATCCGCTATCGCAAGGTCGACGCCGAGACCGGCGAGGAAGTTCCGTCCGATCAGATCATCAAGGGATACGAGGTCGCCAAGGGCGAATACATCGAGATCACGGACGAGGAGCTTGAATCGATCGCGCTCGAAAGCACCAAGACGATCGAGATCGACGAGTTCGTGCCCCGCGACGAGATCGACGACCTCTACAGCATCCGCCCCTATTACATCGCGCCCGACGGCAAGGTCGGCCAGGACGCCTTCGTCGTGATCCGCAATGTCATCGAACAGATGAACATGGTGGCGATCGGCCGCGTGGTGCTCACCAGCCGCGAGCACATCATCGCCATGGTGCCGCGCGGCAAGGGCCTGATGGGCACGCTGCTGCGCTTTCCCTATGAGGTACGCGATGCCGGCGAGTATTTCGACGACATTCCGAACGTCAAGCTCACCAAGGACATGATGGATCTGGCGCGGCATATCGTGGAAACCAAGACCGGGCATTTTAAGCCGCAAGAGTTCGAGGATCATTACGAGCACGCGCTCAAGGAATTGATCGAGAAAAAAGCCAAGGGCGAAAAAATCGAGGTGCCGAAGGAGCAACCGACCGGCAAGGTCATCAACCTCATGGACGCTTTGCGCCGCTCGGTGCAGGCGGAGAAGCAGACCGCCACGCGACCCGCTGCCCCGAAGAAAGGACGCAAGAAGATCGCGGGGCAAAAGGAAATGCTGCTGCCCATTGCCGGAAAGAAGGCCGCACAGCATGAGGCCGGGAGGGGGACCCGGACCAGCACCAAGCACAGGAAGGCGGGCTAAGAGGTCGCTTATTGCACCTCTCCCGGCGCCATCGGAGAGGTGAAATCCGCCGCAGAGCTGCCGCATTCTCGCCGTTCGCTGAGAGCCGATGATCGGCTGGCGGGATGGGGCCCTGGCCGCGAGTTTTGCGGCCGGATGTGCTGCGATAGGCGGATGTTTCAGCGCTGCCGCGCAGGAGGGGCCGCGGCCGGCGATAGCGTGCGGCGGCGAAGCCATTGCGCGCGGCACCGTCAGCCGCGTCATCGATGGCCGCACCTTTATGCTCGATGACGGCCGAGAGGTCCGCCTAGCCGCGATCGAAGTACCGCAGTTGCCGCAACCGCAGGAACCCGGCGCCGCCTCCAGCGGCGCGGCGGCGAGGGACGCGCTCGCTACCCTGCTCGCGGGGACCGAAGTCGTACTCAGGCAGGCGGAACCGCAAAAAAGCGACCGCTACGGGCGGGTCGTCGCCTTTGTTTCGACCGCGCGCGATGGGGTCGAGCGCTCGGTGCAGGCGTATTTGATCGGCGCGGGGCTGGCCCGGGTTGCCGCGCGGGTCGGCAGCCGCGGCTGCGCCGCGGAACTCCTCGCTCGCGAAAACGCGGCGCGGAGCGCCAAGCTTGGCCTTTGGGCCGGTTCGTATTATGACTCGCTCGACGCCGATAACCCCGCCGCCGTGCTGGCCGCGCGAGGCCGTTTTGCGCTGGTCGAGGGTCGGGTGGTTTCGGTGCGCGAAAGCGGGGCCACGATTTACGTGAATTTCGGGCGGCGGTGGACCGAGGACTTCACTGTTACGATCCTGAAGCGAAATGCGCGTAACTTCGTGGCGGCGGGTCTCGACCCGAAGCTGCTCGCGGGCCGGCGCGTGCGGGTGCGCGGATGGATCGAGGAGCGCGGCGGGCCTTGGATCGAGGCGGCGCGTCCGGAGCAGATAGAGATCACTGACCGCAAGTGATGGACGGGTGAAGCGGTGACCAATTGGGAATCCATCAGGGCGGCAAGGCTTCGGCTTGCCCATGCGGGCATCGCCGTGGCGGCGCTTGTGCTGGCCGCCTGTACCGCCTCGCCGCCATCGCTGGCGCCGCAAGCTGTGCTGCCGGAGCCGGCGAAGCCGGCGGAGGTGGCGGGGGCGGCGGACATGTCGCCGGCGGTGCTGCGCGAGCACCAGCGCATCCTCGCCGCCTACGGCGGTGTCTACAACGATCCCCGGCTGCAGGGCATGGTGGAGCAGACCGTCGAGCGGCTGGTCGCAGCCTCCGAGCGGCCCGACCTGCATTACAAGGTCACGATGCTCAATTCGCAGTCGATCAACGCCTTCGCGTTACCGAGCGGGCAGCTCTACGTGACCCGCGGCCTGGTCGCGCTCGCCAATGACGAGTCGGAGCTTGCGTCCGTGCTGGCCCACGAGATGGGACACGTCATCGCCCGCCATGCCGCGATCCGCGAGGAGCAGGCGAAGCAGGCCGCGCTGGTGGGCCGCGTCGTCAGCGACGTCATCAGCGATCCGGAAGTCGGCGCGCTGGCGCTCGCCAAATCGAAGCTCGCGCTCGCCAGCTTCTCGCGCGCGCAGGAATTCGAAGCGGACGCCATCGGCATCGGCATCGCCACGCGCGCCGGCTACGACCCTTATGGCGCGGTGCGCTTCCTCACCTCGATGGAGCACAATTGCGAACTCAAGCCGCAGCAGAGCGGCGCCATCGATCCGCGCGCGCCGGATTTTCTGTCGTCGCATCCGGCGACGCCCGAGCGCGTCAGCAACGCGCTGGCCAATGCCCGCCAATATAGCGGTCCCGGCACCGCCGGCGGACGGGACAAGGTCGCTTATCTCTCCGGCATCGACGGCATCGTGTTCGGCGAAGATCCGAGCGAAGGCTTCGTCCGCGGCCGCCGCTTCCTGCATCCGCGGCTCGGCTTTACCTTTACCGCCCCCGAGGGCTTCGCCCTCGACAACACGGCGCAGGCCGTTCTCGGCGTCAAGCGCGGCGGCGGCC
This sequence comes from Xanthobacteraceae bacterium, assembly GCA_050011955.1. Taxonomy (GTDB): domain Bacteria; phylum Pseudomonadota; class Alphaproteobacteria; order Rhizobiales; family Xanthobacteraceae; genus BOG-931. Next base: position 64,367 of record JBEKIC010000017.1, on the reverse strand, counting down.
AGGCATTGCGGCTGGATGTTGTGCGCGTGCCCGCGGAGCAGACGCTTGCCGCATATCTCACCTCCGGCTGGATCGAGAACATCGATCCCGCCACCGTCGAAGACGTCACCATCAACGGTTTCCCGGGCGCGACCGCCGCCGCCAAGGGCGACCAATGGGACTTCCGCCTCTACGCCATTCGCTTCGGCAGCGACGTCTATCGCTTCATCTATGCGGTCAAGCACCGCACGCCGGAGATCGACCGTATCTTCCGCGAGTCGATCGGTACCTTCCGCCGCATGAGCCTCGCCGAGATCGAGGATGCCAAGCCCTTGCGGGTCCAGGTGGTGACGGTCGGCCCCGGCGATACCGTCGACAAGCTGGCGAGCCGCATGGCCGTCGCCGACCGTCAGGTGGAGCGCTTCCGCGTGCTCAACGGGCTCGAACCCGGCGACCGGCTGAAGTCGGGCAGCGAGGTCAAGATCGTCGTGGAGTAACTCGACACTGTTCGTCATTCCGGATTGCCACCGATCTCGGGTCTACCCGAGATCGGCACTCCCAGGTCCAAGTCGGCAACAGCCGACTTGGATGGCGGCAAGTCCGGAATCCACGGCCGGTGGTTATGGATTCCGGGCTCCTCGCTTCGCTCGACCCCGGAAGGACAAAGGGCATAACGTATCGCGCGTTTCAAACGTTGATCGCGCGTTTGCCGACCGCCAGCGCCGCTTCCTTCACCGCTTCGCTCAGCGTCGGATGCGCATGGCAGGTGCGCGCGATATCCTCCGCCGAGGCGCCGAACTCCATGGCGATGGCAGCCTCCGCGATCATGGTTTCGGCGTCGGGCCCGAGAATGTGGACGCCGAGCACACGATCGGTCTTGGCGTCGGCGAGGATTTTGACGAAGCCTTCGGTCATCAAATTCGCCCGGGCGCGCGCATTGGCGGTGAACGGAAATTTGCCGACCTGGTAGGCGATGCCGGCGGCTTTCAGCTCCTCCTCGGTTTTCCCGACCGAGGCAATTTCCGGGTAGGTATAAACGACGTTCGGGATCACCTCGTAATTCACATGGCCGGCCTGCCCGGCGAGGATTTCGGCGAGCGCGACGCCTTCCTCCTCAGCCTTGTGCGCCAGCATCGGTCCGGCGATGACGTCGCCGATGGCGTAAATGCCGGCGATGTTGGTGCGGAAATGCGGATCGACGATGACGCGGCCGCGATTGTCGCGCTTGACGCCGGCCGCATCGAGGCCGAGGCCGTCGGTGTAGGGGACGCGGCCGATCGCCACCAGCACGACATCGGCCTCGATCGTCTCCGCGGCGCCGCCGCCGGCGGCCGGCTCGACCTTCACGTTCAGCGTCTTGCCGGATGTATCGATGGCGGAGACTTTGCAAGACAATTTGAACGCCACGCCCTGCTTCTGCAGCAGGCGATGAAACTGCCGCGCGACCTCGCTGTCGATGCCCGGCAGGATGTGATCGAGGAATTCGACAATTGTCACCTCGGCCCCGAGCCGCCGCCATACCGAGCCGAGCTCGAGCCCGATGATGCCGGCGCCGACGATAAGGAGCTTTTGCGGCACCTTGGCAAGTTCGAGCGCGCCGGTCGAAGACACGATGCGTTTCTCGTCGATGTCGATGCCGTTCAGCCGCGCAACGTCCGAGCCGGTGGCGATGACGATGGTCTTGGTCTCCAGCGTCTGCGTCTTGCCGTCGGCGTCGGTCACCTCGACTTTACCCGGCGCGGTGATGCGGCCGGCGCCGTGAAACGCCTCGATCTTGTTCTTTTTGAACAAAAACGCGACGCCTTTGACGTTGCTGTCGACGTTTTGCTCCTTGTACTTGAGCAGCGCGGCAAGATCGACGCTCGGCTTGCCGACCTTGATGCCCATCTGCGCAAAACTGTGGCCGGCTTCCTCATAGAGCTCCGAGGCGTGCAGCATCGCTTTCGAAGGGATGCAGCCGACGTTGAGGCAGGTGCCGCCGAAGGTGGCGCGTTTCTCGACGACGGCGGTTTTCAATCCGAGCTGCGCGGCGCGGATGGCGCAGACATAGCCGCCGGGGCCGGTACCAATGACGATGAGGTCGTAGGGCATGAAATAGCTCCGAACGCTCAATCGTCATGGCCGGGCTTGTTCCGGCCATCCACGTCTTTATCGCTCACAAACTAAGACGTGGATGCCCGGCACAAGGCCGGGCATGACGGGGATCACAAATCCAGCACCAACCGCGACGGCTCCTCCAAGACTTCCTTCACCCGCACCAAAAACGTCACCGCCTCGCGGCCGTCGACCAGGCGGTGGTCGTAGGACAGCGCCAGATACATCATTGGCCTGATCTCGATTTTGCCGGCGACCGCCATCGGGCGGTCCTGGATCTTGTGCATGCCGAGAATGCCGGATTGCGGCGCATTGAGGATCGGCGTCGACATCAGCGAGCCGTAGATGCCGCCGTTGGTGATGGTGAAGGTGCCGCCCTGCAATTCCTCGATCTTGAGCGCGCCGTCGCGCGCGCGGCGGCCGAAATCGGCGATCGTCTTTTCGATCTCGGCGATCGATTTGCCGTCGCAGTCGCGCACCACCGGTACGACCAGGCCGCGCGCGGTGCCGACCGCGATGCCGATGTGATAGTAGTTTTTGTAGACGATGTCGGTGCCGTCGATTTCGGCGTTGACGGCGGGGATTTCCTTGAGCGCCTGCACGCAGGCGCGCACGAAGAAGCCCATGAAGCCGAGCTTGACGCCGTGCTTCTTCTCGAACAGGTCGCGGTACTGACTGCGCAGCGCCATGACATGCGTCATGTCGACCTCGTTGAAGGTCGTGAGCATGGCGGCGGTGTTTTGCGCATCCTTGAGCCGCCGCGCGATGGTTTGGCGCAGCCGGGTCATGCGCACGCGCTCTTCGCGCGCGGCATCGTCGGGCGGCGACGGCGCGCGGGCCTGGATGGAAGCGGCCGGTGCGGTAACCGGCGTCGGCTGTGCCGCGGCGCGCTCGATCGCCGCGAGCATGTCGCCCTTGGTGACGCGGCCATCCTTGCCGGTGCCGGGCACCGCCGCCGCATCCATGCCGGTCTCGGCCGCGATCTTGCGCACCGAAGGCGCCAGGGGCATGTCGGCGCCAGGCGCCCTGGGAGCAGCTGCCGGCTTTAGCGGCGCGGGTGGTGGTGGCGCGGCTTGCGGCGCCGCTTCAGCGGGCTTCGCCGGTGCCTTTGTCGGCGCGGCGCCGGCGCCTTCCTTGATCGCGCCAAGGAGCGCGCCGACGGCAACCGTATCGCCGTCCTTGGCGGCGACATCGGTGAGCACCCCGGCGGCCGGCGCCGGCACCTCGATCGTGACTTTGTCGGTCTCGAGCTCGACCAGCGGCTCGTCGACGGCGACCACGTCGCCCGGTTTCTTGAACCATTTGCCGATCGTCGCTTCGGTCACCGACTCGCCAAGCACGGGCACACGAATCTCAGCCATGGGGTCCTCTTCGTCATGGCCGGCTTGTCCGGCCATCCACGTCTTTTACCTCGGGTACGCCGTCAAGACGTGGATGCCTGGCACGAAGGCCGGGCATGACGGCGCCGGATTTTATCCTAGGGCTTCTTCAAGAAAATTTTTGAGCTGAGCCAGATGCAGCGACATCTGCCCGACCGCCGTCGACGCGGAAGCCGGCCGGCCGGCATAACGCGCCCGCCGGTGCTTGGCGCCGATCTGATTGAGCACCCATTCCAGGAAGATATCGACAAACACCCATCCGCCCATGTTGCGCGGCTCTTCCTGGCACCAGACGATCTCCGCCTCCCGGAAGCGCGTCAGCTCCGTCACCAGCGCCTTGGTGGGGAACGGGTAAAGCTGCTCGATGCGCAACAGATAGATGTCGTCGATCCCGCGCTTCTCGCGCTCCTCATAGAGATCGTAGAACACCTTGCCGGAGCACAGGACCACGCGGCGAATGTCGGCGTCGGGGACGAGCTTGATCTTTTCGCCCGGCATCGCCTGCGCATCATCCCAAAGGATGCGGTGGAACGAGGTGTTCGGCCCCATCTCGTCGAGCCGCGACACCGCGCGCTTGTGGCGCAGCAGCGATTTCGGCGTCATCAGGATCAGCGGCTTGCGGAACTCGCGCTTGAGCTGGCGGCGCAGGATGTGGAAGTAGTTCGCCGGCGTCGTGCAGTTGGCGACCTGCATGTTGTCCTCGGCGCACATCTGCAGGAAGCGCTCCAGCCGCGCGGAGGAATGCTCCGGCCCCTGGCCTTCGTAGCCGTGCGGCAACAGGCAGACCAGGCCCGACATGCGCAGCCATTTGCGTTCGCCGGAGGAGATGAACTGATCGAACACCACCTCCGCGCCATTGGCGAAATCGCCGAACTGGGCTTCCCACATGGTGAGTGCATTAGGCTCGGCCAGCGAGTAACCGTATTCGAAGCCGAGCACGGCCTCTTCCGACAGCATCGAGTTGATGACCTCGAAACGCGCTTGGCCGTCGCGGACGTGATTGAACGGCGTGTAGCGTTGCTCTTTTTCCTGGTCGATCAGCACGGAATGGCGCTGCGAGAACGTGCCGCGCTCGCTGTCCTGGCCGGAAAGCCGCACCCGGTGACCGTCGAGCAGCAGCGAGCAGATGGCGAGCGCTTCGCCCGTCGCCCAGTCGATGTTGGTTCCCGTCTCGATCGACTTGCGCCGGTTTTCCAGAAAGCGATTGAGCGTGCGATGCAGATGGAAGTCCGAAGGCAACGTGGTGATCTTCTGACCGATCTCCTTGAGCGTGGCGATCTCGACGCCGGTCTTACCGCGGCGCGGATCGTCGGTGTCGCCCGCGGTCTTGAACCCCGCCCAGCGGCCGTCGAGCCAATCGGCCTTGTTGGCGCGGTAGCTTTGCGCGGCTTCCAGCTCGGCGTCGAGGCGGCTGCGCCAATCCGCCTTCATCTTCTCGACTTCACCGCCGGTGACGACACCCTCGCCGACCAGCTTCTTGCCGTAGATTTCCAGGGTGGTCGGATGCTTGGCGATCGCCTTGTACATCAGCGGCTGGGTGAACGACGGCTCGTCGCCTTCGTTGTGGCCGTGACGGCGATAACAGAACATGTCGATGACGACCGGCTTCTGAAATTTCTGCCGGAATTCGGTCGCCACCTTGGCGGCAAAGACCACGGCTTCGGGATCGTCGCCGTTGACGTGGAAAATCGGCGCCTCGATCATCTTGGCGACGTCGGAAGGGTAGGGCGAGGACCGCGAATAGCGCGGGCTGGTGGTGAAGCCGATCTGGTTGTTGAGGATGAAGTGGACCGAACCGCCGGTGCGGTGGCCGCGCAGCCCGGACAGCCCGAAGCACTCCGCCACCACGCCCTGGCCTGCGAACGACGCGTCGCCGTGGATCAACAGCGGCATCACCATGGTGCGATCGTCCGGCGTGGCGCCGAGTTGGTCCTGCTTGGCGCGCACCTTGCCGAGCACGACCGGATCGACGATCTCGAGATGCGACGGATTGGCGGTGAGCGACAGGTGTACGTTGTTGCGGTCGAATTCGCGATCCGACGAGGCGCCGAGGTGATATTTCACGTCGCCGGAGCCCTCGATCTCGTTGGGCGTCGACGAACCGCCCTTGAACTCGTGGAAGATGGCGCGATGCGGCTTGGCCATGACCTGCGCCAGCACGTTGAGCCGGCCGCGATGCGCCATGCCGATGACGATATCGCGCACGCCGAGCGCGCCGCCGCGCTTGATGATCTGCTCCAGCGCCGGGATCATCGACTCGCCGCCGTCGAGGCCGAAACGCTTGGTGCCGGTGAATTTCACGTCGCAGAATTTTTCGAAACCCTCGGCCTCGACCAGCTTGTTGAGGATGGCGCGCTTGCCCTCGCGGGTGAAGGTGATCTCCTTGTCGGGGCCCTCGATGCGCTCCTGAATCCAGCCCTTCTGCGCGCCGTTGGAGATGTGCAGGAATTCGATGCCGAGCGTCTGACAATAAGTGCGGCGCAGGATGGCGATGATCTGGCGGATCGTGCCGAATTCGAGGCCGAGCACTTTGTCGAGAAAAATCGGCCGGTCGAGATCGGCTTCGCCGAAGCCGTAGGTACGCGGATCGAGCTCCTCTTCGTCGTGCGGCGGCTGCAGGCCGAGCGGATCGAGGTTGGCGTGAAAATGGCCGCGCGCGCGATAGGCGCGAATGAGCATGAGCGCCCGCACCGAGTCGCGGGTGGCGCGCTCGACATCGGCGGCGGAAAGGTCGGCGCCGCGGGTTTGCGCCTGTGCCTTGACCTTGCTGCCGAGCACCGCGCCGACCGTCGCCCAGCCGCCGTCGAGCGCCGCAGTCAACTCGCTGCGATCGGGCGGCGGCCAGTCGGGCCTGCCCCATGACGCGCCGCGCGCGTTCTTGGCGACGTCGGCGGCGTTATCCTTCAAGCTCTGAAAGAACGACTGCCATTCCGCGTCGACCGCCTTGGGATCGGCTTCGTAGCGCGCGTACAGGTCCTCGATGTACGGCGCATTGCTGCCGTAGAGGAACGAGGTGAGAGCGAAGGCGGCGTTCGCGTCCTGGCGAGACATGCGGTAGTTCCTGGGCGGCCCCGAACCGGGGGTGAGACGAAAACACGGCGCGAAGAGGCACCACAGGGTGCGGCAAGCAATACCCGATTACCCGGCCCGGCCCAGGCAACCTCTCTCGTATCCTATTTAATAGCGAGATGCGGCGGCGCAAAGACACAAAGTGAATCAGGATTTCAGTATTTCGCCGAGGGTTTTGCCGAGGCGCGCCGGTGACGGCGACACCTTGATCCCGGCGGCCTCCATGGCGGCGATCTTCGATTCCGCGTCGCCCTTGCCGCCGGCAATGATGGCGCCGGCGTGGCCCATGCGCCGTCCCGGCGGCGCCGTGCGGCCGGCGATGAACCCGACCGTCGGCTTCCTGCGGCCGCGCTTGGTCTCGTCCTTGAGAAACTGCGCCGCGTCTTCCTCCGACGAACCGCCGATCTCGCCGATCATGACGATCGCCTCGGTCGCCTTGTCGGCGAGGAACATTTCCAGGATTTCGATGAAATCGCTGCCCTTGACCGGATCGCCGCCGATGCCGACCGCGGTGGTCTGGCCGAGGCCTTCCCGCGTGGTCTGAAACACCGCCTCGTAGGTGAGCGTTCCGGAGCGGGAGACGATGCCGACCTTGCCGGGCTTGAAGATGTTGCCGGGCATGATGCCGATCTTGCACGCGCCGGCGGTCATGACGCCCGGGCAGTTCGGCCCGATCAGGCGCGATTGCGAGCCGCTGAGCGCGCGCTTGACCTTCACCATGTCGAGCACGGGAATGCCCTCGGTGATACAGACGATCAGCGGGATTTCCGCGTCGATGGCTTCGCAGATCGCATCCGCCGCGCCGGCCGGCGGCACGTAGATCACGGTCGCGTCGCACCCGGTTTTGTCTCGCGCTTCGGCCACGGTGTCGAATACCGGCAGGTTGAGATGCGTGGTGCCGCCCTTTCCGGGCGACGTGCCGCCGACCATCTTGGTGCCATAGGCGATTGCCTGCTCGGAATGGAATGTGCCGTTCTTGCCGGTAAAGCCCTGGCAGATCACTTTCGTATTCTTGTCGATGAGGATGGCCATCACGCCGCCTCCCTCACCGCCTTGACGATCTTCTGCGCAGCATCGTCGAGGTCGTCGGCCGAAGTGACGTTGAGGTTGGATTTGGCGATGATCTCCTTGCCGAGCGCGACATTGGTGCCTTCGAGACGCACCACCAGCGGCACACGCAAGCCCACTTCCTTCACCGCCGCGACCACGCCCTCGGCGATGACATCGCAGCGCATGATGCCGCCGAAGATATTGATCAAAATCCCCTTCACGTTGGGGTCGGAGGTGATGATCTTGAACGCCGCCGTCACCTTCTCCTTGCTGGCGCCGCCGCCGACATCGAGAAAATTCGCCGGCGTCTCGCCGTAGAGCTTGATGATGTCCATCGTCGCCATCGCCAGCCCGGCGCCGTTGACCATGCAGCCGATGGTGCCGTCGAGCGCGATGTAGTTCAGATCGTAGCGCGAGGCCTCGATCTCCTTGGCGTCCTCTTCGGTCGGATCGCGCAGTGCGGCGATATCCGGATGCCGATAGAGCGCGCTGTCGTCGAAACCGATCTTGGCGTCGAGGCAGATGAGATCGCCGGCCTTGGTGACGACGAGTGGATTGATCTCGAGCAGGTTCATGTCCTTGGCGAGAAACGCCTGATAGAGCTTCGGCAGCACGGTCTCGGCCTGTTGGCCGACCTCGCGGCTCAGCCCGAGCGCGCGCGTCACCGCCCGGGCGTGATGGCCCATGAAGCCGGTCGCCGGATCGACCGAGAAGCTGAGGATTTTTTCCGGCCGCGTGCGGGCAACCTCTTCGATATCCATGCCGCCCTCGGTCGAGGCGACGAAAGCGAGCCGCGAGGTCACGCGGTCGACCAGCGCGGAGAGATAGTATTCACGGGCGATGGCCGAGCCTTCCTCGATGTAGAGGCGGTGCACCTGTTTGCCGTGCGGCCCGGTCTGGTGCGTGACGAGCGTCGAACCGAGCAGCCGCTCGGCCTCGCGCTTCACGTCGGCGACCGATTTCACCACCTTGACGCCGCCGGCTTTGCCGCGTCCGCCGGCGTGGATCTGCGCCTTCACCACCCAGACCGGTCCGCCGAGCTCCTCGGCGGCCTTGACGGCCTCCTCGACGCTCATAGCGGGAATGCCGCGCGGCACCGGCACGCCGAATTCGCGCAACACGGCTTTCGCCTGGTATTCGTGGATGTTCATGGGGTTGGCTCAAGGGTCCCGGACGAGGCCCGAAACGCGAGAAGGTGTCTATCAGTACATCATTTGCCGAGATCGGGAGCAATCTTCTTACAGGCCTCGATCAAACCCTGCACCGCCTGCGCCGATTTCTCGAACATGCCGCGCTCGGCGCTGTTGAGTTCGATCTCGACGATGCGCTCGACCCCCTTGCTGCCGATGACGATAGGCACTCCGACATAAAGATCGCGCAGGCCGTACTCGCCGTTGAGCCAGGCGGCGGCGGGCAACACTCGCTTCTTGTCGCGCAGATAGCTCTCGGCCATGGCGATGGCGGAAGTAGCGGGCGCATAAAACGCGGAGCCGGTCTTGAGCAGCGCGACGATCTCGCCGCCGCCGTTGCGCGTGCGTTCGATGATCGCGTCGAGCCGCGCCTGCGTGGTCCAGCCCATCTTGACGAGATCGGGCAGCGGAATGCCGGCCACCGCCGAATAGCGCGCCAGCGGCACCATGGAGTCGCCGTGCCCGCCGAGCACGAAGGCGGTGACATCCTTGACCGAGACATTGAACTCGTCGGCGAGAAAATAGCGGAAGCGCGCCGAGTCGAGGACGCCGGCCATGCCGACCACCATTTGCTTCGGCAAGCCGCAGCATTTCTGCAGCGCCCACACCATGGCGTCGAGCGGATTGGTGATGCAGATGACGAAAGCGCCGGGCGCGTACTTCTTGATGCCGGCGCCGACCTGCTCCATCACCTTCAGGTTGATGCCGAGCAGATCGTCGCGGCTCATGCCGGGCTTGCGCGGCACGCCGGCGGTGACGATGCACACGGCAGCGCCCTCGATCGCCTCGTAGGAGTTGGTGCCGGTGAAGCGGGCATCGAAGCCTTCGACCGGCGACGACTGAACGAGGTCAAGCGCCTTGCCCTGCGGCACGCCTTCCATGACGTCGAACAGGACGACGTCGCCAAGCTCCTTGAGACCGATCAGGTGCGCGAGCGTGCCGCCGATTTGACCCGCGCCGATCAATGCAATCTTGTTTCGCGCCATTGGAGAAATCCTTGACAGTCAGAGACGCGGGGGGCTGCCGCGGTCATTAACCCTTTCGGCGGGCGTATTCAAGCCGGGCTCGCCCCAGGTTGCGAGGGAGCCGAAATTCAGGTCTCGACGATCCCGGTGGACGCGCCGGAAAGTTGCGCATGGGCGGCGCCGTGCGGCCGCTTAAGGTAAGCTCGCGAGCGCATCTCGATGAGACGCGAGGCGGTGCGCTTGAACTCCTGCGCCTCGAAGCCCTGGTCCGCGTGATAGAGCGCCTCGGGCTCGGCTGCTGCCGAGGCGATGAGCTTCACGTTCATGTCGTAGAGCGTGTCGATGAGGATGATGAGCCGCTTGGCGGCGTTGCGCCGCTCGAAGGTGAGGACCGGAATGCGGTCGAGAATGACGGTGTGGTATTCACGGGCGATGCGCAAATAGTCGGCGGCGGCGAGCGGTTCCTCACACAGATCGCGAAAACCGAAGCGCGCCACGCCCATGGCGGCTTGCGGCACGCGCACGATGCGGCCCTTGAGCGGCAGCTCGTGCGGGGTGCCGCCATTGTCGCCAGCGAGCCGCCGCCAGGCATCGTCAAGCGCGGCGTCCGCGGCGGTGTCGGCCGGCACGTACCACACCGGCATGCCGGCGAGCTTCTCCAAGCGGAAATCGGTGCGTGCCGCGAGCCGCACGACATCCAAGCGCTGCTCCAGCAGGCGGATGAACGGCACGAACAAAGCGCGGTTCAATCCGTTCTTGTAAAGCTCCTCCGGCGACACGTTCGAGGTGGCGACGACGACGACGCCACGCTCGAACAGCTGCGCGAACAGCCGTCCCAGAATCATGGCGTCGGCGATGTCGGTGACGTGGAACTCATCGAAGCAGAGCAGCCACGCTTCCTGCGCCAGCTCGACCGCGACGAGGTTGATCGGGTCTTTGCCGGCGTGCTCGCCGAGCTTCATCTTCTGCCGGAAAGCATGAACGCGCTCGTGCACGTCGATCATGAATTCATGGAAATGCGTGCGGCGTTTGCGCACCACCGGGCTTGCCTCGAAAAACAAATCCATCAGCATGGTCTTGCCGCGCCCGACATCGCCGTAGACGTAGAGGCCTTTGATCGGCGTCTGCCTGGTTTCGCGGCTGCCGAACAGCCAGCCCAGCGACGACGATTTGCGCGCCAGTCGATGCTCGAGAAGCCGGGCTCCAAGCCGCGCCAGCTTGTCGACGACGGCAAGCTGCGCGACGTCGCGCTCCAGTTTGCCCGCGGCCACGCCGGTAGCATATCGCGCTTTGATAGAGCTCGTCATATTCTGTTAACCGTTGCGGGCAAAACGTGGCGGGAATGACGACCGCTTAGCGGCGTTGCATGTCGCATGACAAGACAGCCGTCGCCAAACCGTCAAAAGTCTAATGATTAGCCATGCATATACGGAATGCAGGCATGTTGCTCAATGCTTGTGCTTGCCAAAGTTCGGCCGGCGCACAACATGATGTTTCGATCGAGACGCACGCGTAAAGACGTTCGTCACGATTGTTCACTGGAGCGGAGGACGCGATCGGGAGGGTCTTTGACGTTGATGTCAGGAGATCCGTAGGATGCAGGACGTTCTTCCCGAAGGCGGCGTGATCCGCAAACTGTGGGTCGGCGAAACAGACAAATACCGCGACCATATGTTGCGGCTAGACTCTGAGAGCCGGCACAGCCGATTCGGCGGCGGCGTCTCCGACGACTTCATTCGCAACTACGTCGATCTGTCGATTTCGCTGGATACCGTGGTGCACGGTTTCTTCCTCAATGGCATGTTGCGCGGCGCCGCTGAGCTGCGGCCGCTCGGCCTGCGTTTGCCGCAGCAGGCGGAAGCCGCCTTCAGCGTGGAGAAGCCGTGGCAGAGTCACGGCGTCGGCTCGGCGCTGCTGCGCCGCACGTTACTCACCGCCCGCAACCGCGGCTTTCGCATGCTGCATATGGCGTGTCTTGCCGAGAACCGGCGCATGCAGCAGTTGGCGCGTAAATTCGATGCCGAACTGTCGTTCGATTTCGGCAGCGTCGTCGGCGAAGTGGAGTCGTCGCGGGCGACGCCGCTGTCGGTGATGCGCGAGATGATGGCCGACAGCCACGGCTTCGCCACGGCGATGCTCGATCTGCAATCCCGGATGCTGAGAGCTTAAGCCGCGGCCTCATTGTTGCGGACGCGCCGCCGCGCGGCGACACGCACTAAGTGTCATTGGCTTTGCGCCCACCGCAACCTCAGCTCGGTCGCGGCGAGCGGATAGGCTTCCTCGACGACATAAGGTCCGCCGCCGACGGAAGAGCGCGACGAGAACAGCACGAAACGCGAGATCGCGAACGATGACGAGCGGTAATGCGCGCGCACGCTCAGATAGTCGGCGACCTCTCGGCTCGACGAGTCGCGCAGCCGCGCCAGCGTGACATGCGGCGTGTATTTGCGTCCCTCGGGCTCGAGCCCAAGCCGCTGCAGCAGCCGTTCGAGTTCCGCCTGCAGCTCGAGCAGCGGCGCCACCGGAGCGGCTGCCGCCACCACCGCCCGCGGCTTGCGACCGCCGAACGAAGAAAGCCCGTCAAGCCGCAATTCGAACGGCGCGCGTTGCACGCGCCCGAGCAAGCCGGCGATTTCGCGCGCCAGCGCGTCGTCGATGTCGCCGATGAAGCGCAGCGTGAGGTGATAGTTCTCGGGATCGATCCAGCGCGCCCCCGGCAGACCGCCCCGCATCATGGCGAGCGACTGGCCGACGTGACGGGGTATTTCAAGTGCGGTGAACAGACGGGGCATGACAACCCGTGGCCGGCGATTCGCGACATGTGCAGCATGCGGGGATCGCACGTAGCGCGCAACCCTTACGACGGATGACGGGCGTGGACCAATGCGATCAATTGCTCCACCTTCGGTAAAATACGCACGACAATCACGCCCACCCCGGCCGCGCCGGGATGCAGCCCGTCGCGCTGGGTCAGGCTAAGGTCGGCGGCGACGCCGTCGAGGAAGAACGGATAGAGCAATACGCCGTATTTGGCGGCCAGCTCGGGAAAGATGCGCTCGAACGACTGATCGTAGTCGGCGCCGAGATTGGGCGCCCCGCGCATGCCGCACAGGAGAACGGCGATATGGCGGTCGGTCAGGCGCTCGAGGATCTTGTCCAGGGCGTCGCGCGTCACCTGCGGATTGATGCCGCGCAGCATGTCATTGGCGCCGAGCTCGAGGATGACGGCGTCGGTTCCCGGCGGCACCGACCAGTCGAGGCGGGCAAGCCCGTCGGTGGCGGTATCGCCGGAGACGCCGGCATTCTCGATCTCCGCGGCGATCCCCTTGCCGGCAAGGGCGGCTTGCAGGCGCGGCACGAAGCCATCCTTGGCGGGCAGGCCGAGACCTGCCGTCAACGAGTCGCCGAGCGCCACGACTTTGACGGGCTCCGCGGCGTTCGCGGACGAAACCGCTGTCCCGGCCAAGAGCGCAACGCTACAAACCGCCGCACACCCGATTTGGCGCAGCGTTTTCCGGTACCCATATGATCGGGCACCAACCGGGCGCGAGGGGCAAGGCTCAGCCGGAAACATGAATGACACGTCGGGGCATCCTTTCGCTGGCGACGCCATCGTGCTCAGCGGGGTTAATTTGTCGCTCGGCGGTGCTGCTGCCGCCCGCGTTCATATCCTCAAAGACATCGGCCTGAATATAGGACGTGGTGAGGCCGTGGCGCTGCTGGGGCCGTCGGGTTCCGGCAAGTCGACGCTGCTCATGGTGATGACCGGATTGGAGCGGCCCGACGGCGGTTCGGTCGTCGTTGCCGGAAAGAATTTGCAGCAGCTCGATGAGGACGAGCTCGCGCGTTTTCGCGGCCGCACGATCGGCATCGTGTTTCAGGCCTTCCACCTGATCCCGACCATGACGGCGCTGGAGAACGTCGCCGTGCCGCTCGAACTCGCCGGCGTGCGCGACGCATTTTCGCGCGCCGCGCACGAACTCTCGGCGGTCGGATTGAGCGGCCGGCTCAACCATTACCCGGCCGAGCTGTCCGGCGGCGAGCAGCAGCGCGTCGCGCTCGCCCGCGCGCTGGCGCCGTGTCCCGCGATCGTTGTCGCCGACGAGCCGACCGGCAATCTCGACGAGGCGACCGGGCGGGACATCATCGAGCTTTTGTTCCGCGGCCATCGCGAGCACGGCACGACGCTGGTGCTGGTCACCCACGATGCGGCGCTCGCCGCACGCTGCGACCGCGTGCTGCATATGCACTCGGGGCGGATCGGTGAGCCGCAAATGGCACGGAAAGCATGATCGCGCTGGCGCTGCGCTTCGCCTGGCGCGAGCTGCGCGGCGGACTGCGCGGCTTCGGCGTCTTTATCGCCTGCATCGCGCTCGGCGTCATGGCAATTGCCGGAGTCGGTTCGGTGGCGCAAAGCCTGTCCGACGGCCTGTCCCGCGCCGGCGGCGTGATCCTCGGCGGCGACTTGGCCTTTTCGCTGGTCCAGCGTGAGGCGAACGACAGCGAGCGCGCCTTCCTCGGCGCGCATGGCACGGTCTCCATCGTCGCGACGCTGCCGACGATGGCGCACACCGCGGACGGGCGAGCGACGCTGGTCGAGGTCAAGGCGGTCGACAGCGCCTATCCGCTGTCGGGGACCGTCGCGACCGAGCCCGCCATGCGGGTCGCGGACTTGTTGGCGCGGCAGGGCGACACATTCGGCGCCGCCGCCGATCCGGCATTGCTGGCGCGGCTCGATCTCAAGCCGGGCGACCGCATCACCATCGGCAATGCGGTGCTCGAACTGCGCGCGGCGCTGACCGGCGAGCCGGACAAACTGTCCGGCGGCATCGGCCTCGGACCGCGCCTGCTCACGAGCGACGCGGCGCTGCGGGCGAGCGGGCTCTTGCAGCCCGGCAGCCTGGTGCGCTGGCAATATCGGCTGCGCCTGCCCGCCGCCGGCGCGAGCGACGGCGCCGTGGCGTCGATCGAAACACAGGCGCGGGCGCAATTTCCCAATGCCGGCTGGGATATCCGCACGCGCAACAAGGCCTCGCCGCAGCTTGAACGCAACGTTGAGCGCTTCAGCCAATTCCTCACGCTCGTCGCCTTGACCGCGCTTCTGGTCGGCGGCGTCGGCGTGGCCAATGCGGTCGCCAGCCATCTGGCGCGCAAGCGCGACACCATCGCCACGATGAAGGCGCTCGGTGCGACCGGCGGCGGCGTGTTCGCAGTTTATTGCTCGCAGATCATGGTGGTGGCGCTGTTCGCCACCTGCATCGGCGGCGGACTCGGCGCGGCATTGCCGTTCGCGATGGCGTCTTTATTCGGCGCCGCCATTCCGCTGCCGGTCGCGCCTTCGCTGCATCCGGCGGTGCTGACGCTGTCGGCCGCCTATGGACTGTTGACGGCGCTGGCCTTTGCCCTGTGGCCGCTCGGACGCGCGCACGACATTTCCGTGTCGATGTTGTTCCGCGACCAGGTCGCCGCCGAGCGCAGATGGCCGCGACGCCGCTACGTGGCGGCCACGGCCTTGATCGTCGCCGCGCTCGCGGCGCTGGCGATCTTCAGCGCCTATGACCGCCGCCTCGCGGCGATTTTTGTTGTTGCCGCCGCCGTCATTTTCCTGGCGCTGCGGTTCGTCGCGGCGTTGACGATGGGGCTGGCGCGCCGCCTGCCGCGCCCGCGCGCGACGCTGTTGCGGCTCGCCGTTGCCAATATCCACCGACCGGGCGCTTTGACGCCGAGCGTCGTACTCTCGCTCGGGCTCGGCCTGTCGTTGCTGGTCACGATGATTGAGATCGATGGCAATCTGCACCGCCAATTCGCGGCGACGCTGCCGGAAAGGGCGCCGTCATTCTTTTTCCTCGATATCCCGTCGAGCGATGCCGACCGCTTCGACGCCTTCGTGCGCAGAGAGGCTCCGCACGCGACGCTCGAGCGTGTGCCGATGCTGCGCGGCCGCATCGTCGCCGCCAACAGCATCAAAGCTGAGGATCTGAAGCCCGGCGAAGGCTCGGCCTGGGTGCTGCGCGGCGACCGCGGCATCACCTACGCGCCCGCGCTTCCGGCGGGCTCACGCCTGGTCGCCGGAAAATGGTGGGCCGCGGATTATTCAGGACCGCCGCTGGTGTCGCTGGAAAACCGCACCGCAGCGGACCTGAGCCTCAAACTCGGCGACACGATCACCGTCAACGTGCTCGGCCGCAATGTGACGGCCCGCATCGCCAATCTGCGCGCGGTGGATTGGCAAAGCCTCGGCATCAATTTTGTCCTGGTGTTCTCGCCCGGCACCTTCGGCGGCGCGCCGCATACCGATATCGCGACGCTGACTTTTGCCGACGGCGGTACCACCGCGCAGGAAACAACGCTGATCAGGTCGCTGGCCGACGCTTTTCCGATGGTCTCCGCCGTGCGCGTCAAGGACGCGCTCGATGCGATCGACCATATCGTCGGCAACCTGGTGCTGGCGCTGCGCGGCGCCAGCACGGTCACGCTCATCGCCGCCGCCTTGGTCCTTGGCGGCGCGCTGGCCGCGGGCCAGCGTTTCCGCATCTACGACGCGGTGGTGTTGCGGACCTTGGGTGCGACGCGCATCAGCCTGCTCGCTGCTTACGCAATCGAATATCTTCTCATCGGTCTTGCCGCCGTGCTGTTTGGTGTCGCGGCCGGCTCGCTCGTCGCCGGTCTCGTCGTCACCCGCGTCATGGAGTTTCCCTTCGTCTGGGTGGGCGCCCAGGCGGCGGGCATTGCGCTCGCTGCGCTCCTGGTCACGGTGGTGCTCGGGCTGGCCGGCACCTTCACGGCGCTCGGCCACAAGCCCGCGGAGGTCTTAAGGAATTTGTAGCGGGCGACAAATGTGAACGAACTGTAACCTGTCGCAAATATCGCATCCGTTCCATCTGGCGTATGTGGGCCTTTCGCACTAGATTCCTGCTATATCTGCGTTCGGCTTTCCGGACGCAAAGCCCGGCGGATGCCGGGATAACCCAGGGGTATTCTCTATGTCGGACTTCGACCGGAATATCGCGACCGCCCGGACCGGCTATCGCACGGATCAGGTAGCGATCGACGCGGGTCTGCGCGCTTACATGATCCGCGTCTACAACTACATGACCGCCGGCGTGGCGCTGACCGGACTGGTCGCTTGGTTCACCTTCTCCGCTGCTGTTACCCAGACCAGCGGCGGACTCGTGCTCACGTCGTTCGGCCAGACGATCTTCCACGGCCCGCTGATGTGGCTTTTCATCCTGGCGCCGCTCGGCTTGGTGATGCTTCTTAGCTTCGGCATCAACCGGCTCTCGGCGAGCGCCGCGCTGACGCTGTTCTTCGTCTATGCCGGTGTGCTCGGAATCTCGCTGGCGTCGATCTTCCTGGTCTATACCGGAGCGTCGATCACCCGCGTGTTCTTCATCTCGGCGGCGACGTTCGGCGCGATGAGCCTGTACGGCTACACGACCAAGCGCGATCTGACCGCCGTTGGCTCGTTCATGTTCATGGGCCTGATCGGCATCATCATCGCCAGCCTGGTCAACATCTTTCTGCAGTCGAGCGCGCTCTATTGGGCGATCTCGGTCATCGGCGTGCTCATCTTCGTCGGTCTCACCGCCTACGACACGCAGAACATCAAAGAAATTTACAGCCCGATGGACGACGGCACCGTCGCCGGCCGCAAGGCCGTGATGGGGGCGCTGCGGCTCTATCTCGACTTCATCAACCTGTTCCTGATGATGCTGCGTCTGTTCGGCGACCGGCGCTGAGCGAGCGCGAAGGAATGTCAGCGCCCCGGGCCATGTCCGGGGCGCTTTCTTTTTTGCAGACCTGCAGGCGCGATGAGCGACGCTGACATCCGGCCGGCTGGGCCGCAGGACATCGCGGCCATTACCCGCATTTACGCCGACGCCGTCGAGCACGGCACGGCCACGTTCGAGATCGAGCCGCCGGATGCGGCCGAAATGGCGCGCCGCCAGCAGGCGCTGCTGGCGGACGGCCTTCCCTATCTGGTCGCCGAACAGGCCGGCGTCGTCGCCGGTTACGCCTATGCCGGCCGTTACCACGCCCGGCCGGCCTACCGCTGGACCCTCGAGGATACGATCTATGTCGCGCCGGCCTTCCACCGCCGGGGCCTCGGCCGGCTGCTCATGGCGCGCCTCATCGTCGAGGCAGAGGCGCGCGGCTTCCGCCAGATGGTCGCGGTGATCGGCGATTCGGCGAACGCCGCCTCGATTGCGCTGCATGTGGCAGTCGGTTTTCGCCTGATCGGCACGCTGCAATCGGTCGGCTTCAAGCACGGCCGCTGGCGCGATACCGTGCTGATGCAACGCCCGCTCGGCAGCGCCGACGCGGTGCCGCCGTAAGCAACGGCCGGCGCCTGCGCGCGGTTATTGCGGCCGGGTGGTATGCAGCCCGAGCAGCGCCGCAAACGCGGCGAGGCACAGCGCCACCGATACGAGAATGACCCCCGTTCCCATAGTGTCGAGCAAGAGCCCGAACAGCAGCGGCGCCAGCGCTTGCGCCGCGCGCGCCGGAGCGCCCAGCAGGCCGGTGCGCTCGCCGTAGCCCTGCGGCCCGAAGACCGCGAGCGGGACCGTGCCGCGCGCGATGGTCAGAAGGCCGTTGCCGGCGCCGTAGAAGATGGCGAATGCCGCCGCCGCCGTTGGCCCGATGACCGCGAAGACGACGGCACCGATCGGATGCAGCAGCGCCGCGATCCGGGCCGACACCAGCGGGTGGCTGCGCCGCAAGACGAAGAATTCGACCAGGCGCGCCGCGACCTGCGCCGGTCCGACCAGGGCGGCGGCGGCAATCGCCTGCAGCGGCGTGGCGCCGGCGCGCTCCAGCAATCTCGGCAGGTGCGCCGCCATCGACCCGGTCACGAACCAAGCCGCCGCGAACACGAAGGCGAGCAGCAGCATCTCCCGGTACGGCTTCCAGCCGACGGAGCGCTCGGCCGCGTGCGAGACATGCCTCAGCCGCGTCGGGACCGGCAACAGCAGATTAAGCGGCAGACCGATAACGAGGTTCATCGCCGCCCAGACCAGCAACGTCTCGCGCCAGCCCAACGCATCGTTGAGAAACGTCGATAACGGCCAGCTCACCGTCGAGGCGAAGCCGGCGAACAGCGTGATGCCGGTAATGGGGCCGCGCGCGTTGTGGCCGTAAAGTGCCGTGAGCGCAGCAAATCCCGCGTCGTAAAGCCCGAGCGACATGCCGATGCCGAGAACTGCCCAGGCCGCGAACAGCGCGACCGCGCCGTTTGCGGCGGCGAGCGCGACCAGGCCGGCGGCCAATACGAGATTTGAGAGGGCCAGGACACCGCGTCCGCCGTGCCGATCGATGACGCGCCCGACCGCCGGACCGGCGAAAGCCGCTATCAGCAACGCGCCTGAGAACGCGGCGAAAACCCAGGAGCGCGGAACGTCGATGCTTGCCCCGATCGGGTCGGCCAGGATTGCCGGCAAATAATAACTCGAGGCCCAGGCAAGCGTCTGCGAGGTGCCGAGTGCCGTGACGACGACGCGGCGCGATCGGGTGAAGTCTGGGATCTCGTCGTGTTCAGCCAAGCCGATCCGTCTTTTCCTGCACGGGCCGCCGGGACGGCACGCCGGCGCACGCTCCGCCGGGGAGCGGAGATCGGACGCCGCATCGAGAAGGCCCTAGCCGGCAATGACCCGGAGCGAGCGGTCGAGCGCGCCGAGCACGCGGTCGAGCTCCTGGCCTCGGCGCAGGATATGCCCCGTTGCCGAGATGACGCTGTACGCGCCCTGCCGACGTCCAAGCCGCGGATTTTTCTCGATCCGGTAAATGGGGAATTCGCTGGCGCGACGGAAAACGGAAAAAACCGCGCGATCCCTGAGGAAATCGATGGCGTAATCACGCCATTCGCCGGCAGCGACCTTGCGGCCGTAAAGATTGAGAATTCGGTCAAGCTCGCGCCGGCTGAAGGTGACCTCGCTTGCGGGGGCGGGCGCGCGTACCTCGCCCCCGCGCCGCTCGCTCGGTTCGATTTCGCCGAATGCCATGCGGCGCCTCCTTGTCATTGAAGCTTCACGATCGGTTCATGATCGCGCCGGACCGATGCGCCGGCAAGGGCCTTGCGGGCGATATGCAACGGGGAGGGTCGACCATCGTAGGCGGAACGTCGGGATTTGCCCGCCAATCTTCTGGGTGCGGCAATTTCGACCGGCGGAATCACGGATTCGTTAGGCGAATCATAATGCGGCCCCATTTCGGCCCATCACGCGCCAAGCTGGATTGCGAAACAGTGGATCGTTGCCTCAGGGCCCGGTCTGGATCGCATTCCGGATTCCTCAGCCCCCCAGCCCCCCGGGGTGTGGACGGACCGGGCCAGAGTTTCGCGTCGGGTTCAATCCCAGATGTCTTAGGGCCGGCAGATCGCCGGCCTTTTTTTCGACGGCAGACAACGGACGACAGAGGACGGAAAACAAGCGCCGTCTCGTCGCGTCATCTGTCCTTGATCGTCTGTCCGTTGCTTGCCGCCGCGGGTCCTACCAGCGGAATGAAGCCGGCGCCGAGGATGATGCCCGGCCTGTCATGGGTGCCCTGCTGCACCATGACGACGGCAGCGTCGATTTCGTCGGTCTCGATATCGGAGATCGGCACGCTCCAGGTCGATTCAGCGCCGGTCCAATCGCCGAGCTTGATCCAACGCCGCACCACGTTGTGATAGGTGACCGTGCGCCCGCGATTTTCGCCGCGGCCGATTTGCACCGGAACCGATTTCGCCAGCGGACAGAGCCAGACTTCGCCGCCGAAGTGATCCCTGCCTGACGGCTCGACCATGACGTTCAACTTGCTGCCGCCGACCGACATCAAGACGGGCAGGGACATGATCGCCGCGTTGCGATCGGTTTGTACGATCGCGCGCTCGATGGCGGCGTGGTCGCTGCCGAGCACGTGCGTCGAGCCGTTGACGACAACTTGCGGCGTATAGACCTGCCGATCGCCGCGCACGCGCGCATAGGCGCGCTGGCGCGCCGAATGCGCCGGGCTCGCCAGCGTGTCCTTCCAGCCGAGATAATCCCAGTAATCGATCGGCACGCTGATCGCGACCAGCGAGGGATCGGCCGCGAGTTCGCCGAGGAGCTTGTCGGCAGCCGGGCAGGAGGAACAGCCCTGGCTGGTGAACAGCTCGACCAGGGCACGCGGCTCGGTGGCGCCCACGAGCGTGCAGCTGGCGATCAGCAAGCCTGCAATAAGGGCTGCCGGCGCGAGGCGGCGACGCACCATTCCGATCTCCACCCCCACCAACCCTCAGCGACAATTTAGTGACGGGCGCATTGATATCGGGGCCGCCAGTCACCCGCCACTCAATTCACGGTGAGCCAAGACTTACCGTCTCAACACTTAACCACGCGGAGCGTGATCTTTTGGTAAAAGCGGATGTCACCCTCGGATCAAGTTCGAGGGCAGGCCGTTCCGGATCATGTTCTAGTGTCCCGATTCCGAAGTTCGCAAACGAGGGTGCCGCATAATGATGCGAACTTCGGAATCGGGACACTAGGCGGCGAGATGGCGAAGGACGTACTGCAGGATGCCGCCGTTCTTGTAATATTCCAGCTCGTCGACCGTGTCGATCCGGCAAATCAGCGGCACACGCTTAAGGCCGCCGTCGACCGCGATGATCTCGGCGATGAGCCGCTGGTGCGGCTTGAGATCGTTGTGCAGGCCGCGAATGGTCACCTGCTCGTCGCCCTTCAAGCCGAGCGTCTGCCATGAGGTGCCTTCCTCGAATACCAGGGGCACGACACCCATGCCGACCAGATTGGAGCGGTGGATGCGTTCGAACGACTGCGCGATGACGGCGCGCACGCCGAGCAGCATTGTGCCTTTTGCGGCCCAATCGCGCGACGAGCCGGTGCCGTATTCCTTGCCGGCAAACACGACCAGCGGCACCTTCTCGCTTTTATAGCGCATCGCCGCGTCGTAGATCGTCATGCGCTGGCGTGAGGGGTAGTGGATGGTGAAGCCGCCCTCGACGCCGGGCACCATCTGGTTCTTGAGGCGGATGTTGGCGAAGGTGCCGCGCATCATCACCTCGTGATTGCCGCGCCGCGTGCCGTACTGATTGAAATCGAGCGGCTTCACCTTGTGCTCGATAAGGTACTTGCCGGCTGGCGAGTCCTGCTTGATCGAACCCGCCGGGGAGATGTGGTCGGTGGTGATGGAATCGAGAAACAACCCGAGCACACGCGCATCGATGATGTCCGTCGGCGGTTCGGGTCGGGGCGACATGTGGGAGAAATACGGCGGGTTCTGCACATAGGTCGATTTGCGGTCCCAGGCGTATGTCAACCCGCCTTGCACGCTGATCTTGCGCCAGTTCGCATCGCCCTTGAACACGTCGCCGTATTTGCGCGTAAACATCTGCTTGTTGATGTACTTGCGGATGAATTCATTGACCTCCCGGTTCGAGGGCCAGATGTCGCGCAGATAGACCTTGCGGCCCTTCTGGTCGGTACCCAGCGGCGCCTTGCCGATGTCGACCTGCATCGAGCCGGCGATCGCGTAGGCGACGACCAGCGGCGGCGAAGCAAGATAATTGGCGCGCACGTCGGCGTTGACGCGGCCCTCGAAGTTGCGATTGCCGGACAGTACCGCCGCGGCGATCAGGTCGTTGTCGTTGACCGCCTTGGAGATTTCCGGCGGCAGCGGCCCCGAATTGCCGATGCAGGTGGTGCACCCGAAGCCGACGAGATTGAAGCCGAGCGCATCGAGGTCCTTCTGCAGGCCTGATTTAGCGAGATACTCGCCGACCACTTGCGAGCCGGGCGCCAGCGAGGTCTTCACCCACGGCTTGACCGAAAGCCCCCTTGCCACCGCTTTGCGGGCCAGTAGCCCCGCCGCGATCATCACGCTTGGATTGGACGTATTGGTGCAGGAGGTGATGGCCGCGATCACGACGTCGCCGTGGCCGAGCGTGTGATTGCGCCCTTCGACCGGAACGCGCGTGTCCAGCTCGGACGGCTTGCCGAATTCCTTGTCCATGGCCTGAGCGAAGCCGCTCTTGACCTCTTTGAGCGGCACGCGGTCTTGCGGGCGCTTCGGCCCGGCGAGCGACGGCTCGACCGAGGACAGTTCGAGCTTGAGCACCTCGGTGAACAGCGGATCCGAGGTTGTCTTGGTGTGATACATGCCCTGCGCCTTGGCATAGGCCAGCACCAGCGCGACCCGCTCCGCCGGACGGCCGGTGTCGCGCAGATAGCGGATGGTGTCGTCGTCGATCGGAAAGAATCCGCAGGTTGCGCCGTATTCCGGCGACATGTTGCCGAGCGTGGCGCGATCGGCGATCGACAGGCTCGCCAGTCCCGGACCGAAATATTCGACGAACTTGCCGACCACGCCGCGCTTGCGCAGCATCTGCGTGACGGTGAGCACGAGATCGGTCGCGGTGACGCCTTCCTTGAGCTTGCCGTTGAAACGCACGCCGATCACTTCCGGCAACAGCATCGAATAGGGCTGGCCGAGCATCGCGGCCTCGGCCTCGATGCCGCCCACGCCCCAACCGAGGACGGAGAGTCCGTTCACCATGGTGGTGTGCGAATCGGTGCCGACCAGCGTGTCCGGATAGGCGAGCTCGGTGGCGACGGTCTTGTCGGCGAATTTGATCTTTGCTTTCGCCGTCCACACGGTGCGGGAGAGGTATTCGAGGTTGACCTGATGGCAGATGCCGGTGCCGGGCGGCACCACGCGGAAATCCTCGAACGAGCGCTGCGCCCATTTCAGAAACCGGTAGCGCTCCTGGTTTTGCTTATACTCCTCCTCGACGTTCTTTTTGAACGCGGTGTTGGTGCCGAAATAATTGACCACAACCGAATGATCGATGACCAGGTCCACCGGTACCAGCGGGTTGATCTTTTTTGGGTCGCCGCCGAGCATCTGCATGGCGTCGCGCATCGCGGCGAGATCGACGACCGCGGGCACGCCGGTGAAATCCTGCATCAGCACGCGTGCCGGCCGGAAGGCGATTTCGCGCTCGGAGGTCTTGTTCTTGAGCCATTGCGAGACCGCCAGGATGTCGTCCTTGGTGACCGAGCGGCCGTCCTCGTTGCGCAGCAAATTTTCGAGCAGGACCTTGAGCGAAAAAGGCAACCGCGAAATGCCCTTCAAACCGTTCTTTTCCGCCACCGGCAGGCTGTAGTAGGCGTAAGTCTTGGAGCCGACCTTGAGCGACCGCAGGCACTTGAAGCTATCGAGCGAATTCATGACCATTTTCCCATCTAGCGGCCCACCCCGCCGGCGCAAAATTGCAGTTGTTTATTGCCGGAACAGGCGCCAACAGACCGTTGGTGGCCGGACGGGGCAGGCGTCGCCAACGCGCCGCTGCCCGCGCCTCGGCTTATAAGGTCTTTTCAAGACTTGTGCCAGATCGGCAAAAAATGGTCGGTAACATGCCTGGAACTGCCCGAATCATTCGCGATGCGCGAACCGATGCGGCTCTAACTCTTCGCGTAGGACACCATTGATGCGGCTTTCAGGCTCCGATCTGGCCTGCGAACGCGGGGGGCGGGCCGTTTTCGCCGGCGTCAGCTTCTCCGTCGCTTCCGGCGAGGCTTTGACGATCACCGGGCGCAACGGCGCGGGTAAATCATCGCTCCTGCGCATGTTGGTGGGGCTGGTGCGTGTCGCCCACGGCCGCATTGCCTTGGACGGGGGCGATCCGGAATTGAATGTCGCCGAGCAGGCCCATTATCTCGGGCACCAGGACGCGCTGAAGCCTTCGCTCTCGGTGGCGGAAAATCTGCGATTCTGGTCCGGTTTTCTCGGCGCGGGCGCTGCGGATATCGTCGAGCCGCTGGCGGCGGTCGGGCTCGACACGCTCGCCGACCTGCCGGCCGCCTACCTTTCCGCCGGGCAGCGGCGGCGGCTTTCGATCGCCCGCATCCTCGCCGTCAAGCGCCCGATCTGGCTGCTTGACGAGCCGACCAGTGCGCTTGACGCCGCGGCGCAGGAGCGCCTGGGCGAATTCATGCAGACGCATATTGCCGGCGGCGGTCTTATCCTGGCCGCGACCCACAGCGCGCTCGGACTAGCCGATGCGCAAGAGCTGCGGCTGGGAGGAGGCCGATGATGCGGGCGCTGACCGCCGTCCTCATCCGCGACATGCGCATCGCCGTGCGCGTCGGCGGCGGCGCGCTGATGGGGGTGTTGTTCTTCCTGGTCGTGGTCACGCTCACACCCTTCGCGCTCGGACCGGATCTGGCGCTGCTTGGGCGGATCGGCCCGGCGATCCTGTGGCTGGCGGCGCTGCTCGCAAGCTTGCTTGCGCTCGACCGGCTGTTTGCGGCCGATCACGACGACGGCTCGCTTGATCTCATCCTCATGGGTCGCGCACCGCTCGAGCTTGTGGTTGCAGCCAAGGGTCTCGCGCATTGGCTCACCACCGGCTTGCCGCTCATCATTGCCGCGCCGCTGATCGGGCTCTTCCTCAACCTCGATCCGCGGGCGGCCGCCGCTTTGGTGCTGACGCTCCTGGTCGGCACGCCGGCGCTGACTTTCATCGGCCTGATCGGCGCCGCGCTGGCAGTGACGCTCCGTCGCGGCGGGCTGCTGCTCGCCGTGCTGGTATTGCCGCTAACGGTTCCGGTGCTCATCTTCGGCGTCGCCGCGGCCAATGCGGCCGTGGTCGGACCGGTGCCGTTCGGGACACCGTTCACGATCCTCTGCGCCTTGACGCTCGCGAGCCTGGTGGTCGGGCCGTTTGCGGCCGCGGCGGCGCTGCGGCAAGAACTGGAATAGCGGCTGGAATCGTCCCTGCTATGCCGGTTCCGAAGGCGGCAAGCGCCTGCGGCGCATTTGCCGCAGAGCCGCAAATGTCGGAGCCAAAGGGCGCGCCTGCAAATTTCTGATTCTAATGCCGTTTTTGGATTAAATCGCGCTGCAAGCCTTCTAGCGGGACTGTTGGAACTTCACAGGGCCGCAGCAGCGTTCATGCGAAATTGACATGCGCGGCCGTCATTCCGGCATTGTGCGCGCCTAGCGAAGTGGACTAGGTAAGGGCCGCAAGAGAAAGCCGCCGATGGCCATCGTCGATCTCGCCAATCCGTCGCGTTTCCTTAAGTTTGCCAATCGCACGATCCCCTGGCTCGGCGGCCTGACGGTGGTCGCGTTCGCCTTCGGGATCAATCAGGCGATGGTCGCGCCGGACGATTATCAGCAGGGCGCCACCGTCAAGATCATGTTCCTCCACGTGCCGGGGGCCTGGCTCGGCATGCTCGGTTGGGGGGTGATGACGGTCGCCGCGCTGGGCACGCTGGTTTGGCGCCACCCGCTCGCCGACGTCGCCGCCAAGGCGGCGGCTCCGATCGGCGCCGCGTTCACGCTCATGTGCCTGGTCACCGGCTCGTTGTGGGGCCGCCCGATGTGGGGCACCTATTGGGTGTGGGATGCGCGGCTGACCTCGGTGCTGCTGCTGCTCCTGCTCTACCTCGGCGTCATCGCGCTGTGGCGCACGGTCGAGGATCCCTCGCGCGCCGCGCGCGCCGCGGCGATTCTCACGCTGGTCGGCGCCATCGACCTGCCGATCATCAAATTCTCCGTCGATTGGTGGAACACGCTGCACCAGCCGGCCTCGATCATGCGGCTTGGCGCCCCGACGATCGATCCGTCGATCCTCATTCCGCTTTTCATCATGGTGGGGGCGTTCACGCTGGCCTTCGTCACGCTGCTGCTTGCGGCCATGCGCAACGAGATCCTGCGCCGCCGCGTGCGGACGCTGCGGCTGATGCAGGCGAGCGCTGCGAGCTGACGATGGAAGTGATCAGCCACATGGACTTCATCGTCGCGGCTTATGCCGCCGCCGGCGCGGTCGGCGGCGGCTTGACCGCATGGGTGATGCTCGATTACCGCGCGCAGTTGCGCAAGCTCGCCGATCTCGAGAAGCGCGGCTTCACGCGCCGCTCGGCACCGGTGCGCGGTGAGCCGGTCATGCAACAGGCCAAGGAAGAAGCGTGAGCGCGGTCGCGAAGGAGAACGTGAATGTCGGCCGGCGCCGCGCCATGGTGCTGGCGCCGCTCGTGGTTTTCCTGGCGCTGGTCGCGCTGTTCCTGATTCGCCTCTACGCCGGCGATCCGTCGCGTATCCCTTCGGCGCTGATCGGCCATCCGGCGCCGCAAACCAAGCTGCCGCCCGTCGCCGGCCTGGAGCGCAGCGGCGCGCCTGTTCCCGGGATCGACTCGGCGTCCTTCAAGGGCGCGGTCACGGTGGTGAATGTCTGGGCGTCGTGGTGCGTGCCGTGCCATGACGAGGCGCCGCTCTTGATGCGGCTGGCGCAGGACAGCCGGTTCCACCTCATCGGCATCAACTACAAGGACGAGCCGGACAACGCGCGACGCTTTCTCGGCCGTTACGGCAACCCGTTTGCCGCCGCGGGCGCCGATCTGAACGGCCGCGCCGGGATCGACTGGGGCGTCTATGGCGTGCCGGAGACTTTTGTCGTCGGCCGCGATGCCCGCATCGCTTATAAATTGGTGGGCCCGATCACCGCCGACAACATCAACACGGTGCTCAAGCCGGAGATCGAGAAAGCGCTGGCGGCGGGGTCGTAAAATCTTGACGGAGACATGCTTCTCCGTCTCTGGGATTTTCCCCATGAATGATACCGATAAAGAAGCCGAAGAGTATTGGGACAATCTACTCGGTTTCAAAGTCGATCCATGGCTCGGTATTTCTGGCAGCGCATTAAAAGAGTGTTACGCCGCCCTCGGCGTTGTCAGCGAACGCTGGAATGCTAGCGAAGGCATATGCGTTTGTTTGTTGGTCATTACATACAAATACCCGAAACATTTTCCCCGGCTACCATGCGCCACTTCAACAATATTGCCATTGTCGATCTATTGGCGGACTGCGCGGCAATTGCTGAAAAAGACTATCCTGATTTCTTGGAAGCGCTAAACTTCCTGTGCGCGCTATATTCTAGGTGCCGTGAAAATAGAAATGATCTAATTCACAGCAGACTTAATCTTAACATACAAAAACGCACGGCCGACCGAGTTACAAAGCCAAGAGCACAGAAAAACAGGAACGAAAAAATATTTTTCTGCGAGGTAAACGACATCAAGAGGATTGCAGATGATATAAACCGGCTCAACGGCCTTATCATAACTTTAATGCGGGCCCTCGATTGTAGGAAAGACCCAACGAAATATACGCATCACAGTGTCGAAGACTTTTTACGCCTTAGCAAATTTCCTCTACCGGATAGACTGACGCTGCTTTCTGCCAAAGAGCTAAAAGGCGCTCCTTCAAATAATCAACACTAGCGCAGTGAGTTAGATTAATGAACCGCATTACTCCGCCGCCGGTTCAGCGGCGTATTTCTTCAGCAGCGGATATTGCAGCGCGCCGAACAGAAAGGTGAGCGGCAGCACCCCGAACACCTTGAAATCGACCCACACATTCGTCGAAGTGTTGCGCCAGACGATCTCATTGAGCACGGCGAGCGCAAAAAAGAACAGCGCCCAGCGCAGCGTCAATTTGCGCCAGCCTTCCGCGGTGAGGTGGAACAGCGAGTCGAACACCACGCCCAAAAACGACTTGCCGAAAAAAAGTCCGCCGAGCAGCACCGCGCCGAACAGCGCATAGAGGATCGTCGGCTTGACCTTGATGAAGGTGTCGTTGTGCAGGATCAGCGTCAAACCGCCGAACACCAGCACGATGATCGCGGTGACCACTGGCATGATCGGCAGCGCGCGCGTCAGCACATAGGAAGCCGCCAGCGCCGCGACCACCGCGACCATGAAGGTGGCCGTGGCGACAAAAATGCCGTAGCGGGAATTGGCGAAGAAGAACAGCACCAGCGGCCCGAGGTCGAACGCGAGCTTGAGGAGCGGATTGAGCTGCGGCTTTGTCGTTGCGGGCATGTTGGGCAAGCCTTCGATTAGGACTCGATGCCGGCGATGGCGCGGGCAAAATCGCGGGCCGAGAAGGGCGCGAGATCATCCACGCCTTCGCCGACGCCGATGAAGTGTACCGGAACCTCGAACTTGGCCGCGAGCGCCACGAGGATACCGCCGCGCGCGGTGCCGTCGAGTTTCGTCATCACCAGGCCGGTGACGCCGACGGCTTTGCGGAAAATCTCGACCTGCGACAGCGCGTTCTGCCCCACGGTGGCGTCGAGCACCAGCAGCACCGCGTGCGGCGCGGCAGGATCGATCTTCTTGATGACGCGGACGACCTTCTGCAGCTCCTGCATCAATTCGCTGCGGTTCTGCAGGCGGCCGGCGGTATCGACGAGCAGGACATCGACGTTGCGCTCTTGCGCCGCGCGCACGGCGTCGAAAACGAGGCCGGCGGCGTCGGCGCCCGCCTCGCGCGCGATCACCGGCGCGCCGCTGCGCTCGCCCCAGATTTTCAGCTGGTCGATGGCGGCGGCGCGGAAGGTGTCGCCGGCCGCCAGCATCACGCTCAAGCCTTCGGCGCGGAACTTTGCCGCGAGCTTGCCGATGGTGGTGGTCTTGCCGGAGCCGTTGACGCCGGCGACCAGGATGACGAACGGCTTTTTGCTCGCATCGACCACGAGCGGCTGCGCGACGGCGGCGAGCGCCTTCTCGATCTCGGCCGCCACCACGGCCTTGACCTCATCGGACGAAATCCCCGCTTCATGTCGGCTTGCGCTGAGCGCGGCGGCGATGCGGCCGGCGGTGTCGAGCCCGAGATCGGCGCGGATCAGCACGTCCTCGATCTCCGCAATCGTCGCGGCATCGAGCTTGCGCTTGGAAACGAGATCGGAAATGGCGCTGCCAAGCGCCGAGGAGCTGCGCCTGAGCCCGCCGGTGAGGCGCTGCCACCAATTCCTCTTCGCGCTGTCGTCCATTTCCGTAACGCTGCCGCTGTTGCCGCCCGTGATAGCCGTTTCGCCCTAGTGTGGCGGTTCAGAAGTCCGCATCATTTTTGCCGCGAACTCGTCATGCGGACTTCTGAACCAAAGCCACACTAGATCAATACGTTGCTAGTGTCCTTCGATTCCAGTTCGCAAACGAGGGTGCCGCATAATGATGCGAACTTCGGAATCGGGACACGAGGAGGCAAACTATGCCCCAGGCACAGATGGTGACGCGCCTCTCTTATCGCGATGGGATGGAGGCCGGCGATCGACCAGCCGGCCGGTCGTGTCCGCAGCAGCCCGGACTAGTGCGCGGCGGCTGCGGTCCAGCTGAATCCAGGCTTGCCGTAATAGAAGCCGTTGGAGAACGGCGCGCCGAGCGGCAGCGCCTGCAGCCGTGCCGTCGCCTCGGACGGGGACATGCGTCCGTCGAGCGCGGCGCGGAAGATCGCGGCGACCTCGATCATGTCGCAGCTGTGCGGCGACAGGCGAAAGCGCGACACGCCCATGGCGTGCAGCTCCGCCAGCTCGCCCGCCAGATTGAGGTAGTCGTGCGACATCGTCTGGATGCCGTTGACGGCAAGGAACGGCCGGCCGTCGAGCATCCGCAGTTGCAATCCGTCCGGATCGTTCTCGCAGACGAACTGGCAGCTATCCTTGATGCGCCCGTGCGCGCGTGCATGGTAGCAGCGTGCGGAGAGCGCCAGCGGTATGCGGCCGAACACCTGCACCTCGACGCTGACGTCGAGGCTTTTGGCCGCGGCGCATAACGGGCGGATGGCGGTCGCCGGCATTTCCGGCGGCAGGCAAAAATTACGCGCGCCCTTGCCGGCGAGGAAGCTGAGCGTGCGCTCGTTATAGACGTTCACGAACGGGCCGATGTGGTGCGGGCGGCCCTGCAGCGCCAGCAGCGCCGAGCCGTCATTGGCCTCCACCAGGTAATCGGTGGCGGCGCAGGTGCTTTCCACCTGCTTGCGGTCGAGCTTGAGCACGACTTCGGACAGCGTGGAGAACACCACCGTCTTGCCGCCGGCCGCGAGCCGCTCGGCCACGGCCTCGTAATAGGGTTCGAACAATACCGCGCGCTTCGAGCACACGGTCTCGCCGAGATAAACGGCGGTCACCGGGGCTTCGTCGGCGATGCGGAAATAAAAGTCACGCCAGCTCTCCGGCTTCCAGTTGAAGAGAACCGGCCCCAGCGTGATATCGCCCGGCTGCTCGCCCACCGTCATCTCCATGTCTTGCCGCCGAAGGCGCCTTCGGTTTCGCGGTGCCCCTCGGTCAGCGCCAGCAGGCCAGCGAGGCCGGGATCGTTGCCCGCCATGATGGCATCGACAGCGCGGCGGAAGGCGGAGACCACCGCCCGGACATAGGCGCGGCTACGCTGACGGCCCTCGATCTTCAGGGCGGTCACGCCGGCGCGCATGAGATCCGGCAGCAGCGCCGAAAGATTGAGGCTGACCGGCTCCTCGAAGGCGTAATAGCCGGCGGGCTGAGCGCCGCACAGATAGCGGCCCTTGCAGATGGTCGGATAGCCGGCGCTCTCGCCGGCGGCAAAGCGGTCGATGGTGCAGGGCCCAAGCTTGATCGTCAGGTTGCGCGCGGCGTCTTCCTCGTAGCGCACGTCCGCCGCCGGTGAACAGACGCCGTCCATATTGGTGGAGAGGCCGGTGACGTAATTGGTCAGGCTGCAGCGCCCTTCCGCCATCATGCCGATATTGCCGAAGATGAAGGCTTCGATCTCGCAAGGAATCTGACTATGGATGTCGGCGATCTCGGGCACGGTCAAAATGCGCGGCAGCACCACGCGCTTGATGCCGAACTCCTGGCAGTAGAAGCGGATCGCCTCGGGCGAGGAGGCGCCGGCCTGCACGGAAAGATGCAGCCGCAGCTGCGGATGGCTATGCGCGGCATAATCGGCAACGCCCATGTCGCCGACGATCATGGCATCGACGCCGAGCCGTGCCGCGGTATCGACGGCCTCGCGCCAAAGCTCGAAGCGGCCGGCGGGCGGAAACGTATTGACCGCGAGCAGCACCTTGGCCTGACGCGCATGGGCGTAAGCGATCGACTGCTCGAGCTCGGCCGGGGTGAAATTGAGGCCCGGGAAATTTCGCGCATTGGTCTCATTCTGCAGGCCGCAATAGACGGCGTCGGCGCCGGCATCGACAGCGGTGCGCAAGCCGGCCGGCGTTCCCGCCGGGCACACCAGTTCCGGACGGCGGTAGCCTTCAGTCATGGCGCTGCATTCCTCGAGTCATGGTGCTGGGTTCCCCGAACCGCGCGGACCGCCGACAATGCCAGCGCTGCCGGCGCGGACAGCGCCCCGAAACTGCTGACGACGCTGTCGAGCGCGCTGCCCTCGAAATCGTCGAGCGCATTGCGCAGCGCCACCACCGCTTCGGTATCGCCGCTGACGCGCAGATCGCGGGAAAAGAACAAGGCGTCGCCGTCGAGCGAGCCGTCGATCATGTCGAGCAGATTGAAAAAGGTGCCGGCAATGCCGGCGTCGTGGGCGGGTTTTTCGTAGCGGCGATAGGCCCGCAAATGCGGCTGCTCGGCGTCGGGGACCAAGACCAGCACGAACGGCAAGTCGATCGGATCGATGAGAAACCGTTTACGCGCATGCGGCCCCAGACGCGCGAACAGCTCCGGGCGCGAGTGCGCCACATGCGCCGCAATGCGGGTGAAGATCGGCTGCAGCACGGCCAGCGGCACCGGCGTCAGCAGCAGGTTGGGTACATTCTGCAATAGCGAGTGCAGCGGCGACGTGGCGACGCCTGCGCGCGGGGAGGCCGACATGCCCGGCAAACTAGGGCCGCCCGCCAAAGCGACATTTGATCAAGGTCAAGCTTGGCGCTGATTTGTGAATCGAGCCATGTCAGTCTGCCAAAGTAGAATGGTGGTGGTCGCCACATTCCGGCGCGCAACACCCCTGGCATTGACCTGACAACAGGCTTAGGTGACTGATATAATGTATCTTTCTGGAAAAAGGCCATGACAGCCAAAGAGATGGTGTCACGGCTTCTCTACCGTGATGGGCTGATGCTGGTGGTCGATAAGCCGGCCGGGTTCGCCGTGCACCGTGGGCCCAATGGTGGCGAAAGCCTGGAAGATCATTTTGGCGCGCTTCGCTTCGGCCTGCCGCGCGCGCCGGCGCTCGCGCACCGGCTCGACCGCGATACGTCCGGATGCCTAGTGCTCGGCCGCCACCGCAAGGCGCTCGCCCAGCTCGGCCGCCTGTTCAAGGCCGGCGCCATCGACAAGACCTACTGGGCGGTGGTCGAAGGCGCGCCGGACACCGACGAAGGCGTGATCGAGCTTCCGCTCGGCCGCCTCGATGTGACGCGGGGCTGGTGGATGAAGCACGACCCCAAGGGCCAACCCGCGGTAACCAAGTGGCGGGTGATGGGGAGGGCCGGGAAATTAACTTGGCTTTCGCTGGAGCCAGTCACCGGCCGCACGCACCAGCTGCGGGTGCATTGCGCGGAAATGGGCTGGCCCATCCTCGGCGACGCGATCTACGGCACGGCGCCACGAAACGGCGGCCCGATGCTGCATCTGCACGCCCGCGAGATCGTCGTGCCGCTCTACAAGAACCGCGCGCCGATCCGCGTCCGCGCGCCGGTGCCGCTGCACATGCGCGCGGCGCTGGCGCAGTGCGGGTGGGAAGGCGAGCGTGAGGGCGAAGCGGCGGAGTGACGGCGCGGTCACGCTGCCAGCAATTGCCTGCCGTCGTGCGCGGTGATCCGAAGATCGACGATCGTTCCGGGCGCGGCCGCTTCCGAAAGCTTCACCGGCGTGAATTGCTCGGTGCGGCCTTGCTCGCGCGACTCAGTCAACACCCGCCGCGTCGCGCCGACCTCGGCATCGAGATGCCGCCGCAGCGCAATCGCGCCGCGCTCGCGCAAGCGCCGAGCGCGCTCCTTCACAATCGCGCGGTCGACTTGCGGCATGCGCGCCGCCGGCGTGCCCGGCCGCGCCGAGAATGGAAAGACGTGCAGGTGCGTCAATCCGCATTGCTCGACGAGATCGAGCGAGTTTTCGAACATTTCTTCCGTCTCCGTCGGGAAGCCGGCGATAAGGTCGGCGCCGAATACCATGTCCGGGCGCAGCCGGCGCAGAGCGTCGCAGAAGGCGATGGCATCCTGGCGCGAGTGCCGGCGCTTCATGCGCTTGAGGATGAGGTCGTCGCCCGCCTGCAGCGACAGATGCAGATGCGGCATCAGCCGTTCGTCCCGCGCGAAGGCGTCGATGAGGTCGCGGTCGGCCTCGACCGAATCGATCGACGACAGCCGAAGCCGCTTGAGCTCCGGCACGTGCTTGAGGATTTGCTTGACCACCACGCCGAGCTTCGGCGCGCCCGGCAGGTCGGCGCCGTAGCTCGTGATGTCGACGCCGGTGAGCACGACCTCGCAATAATCGTTGGCAACGAGGCGCCGCACATCCTCGACCACCGCGCCCATCGGCACCGAGCGTGAATTGCCGCGGCCATAGGGAATGATGCAGAAGGTGCAGCGGTGGTCGCAGCCGTTCTGCACCTGGACGAAGGCGCGGGTGCGGCCTTCGAAGCCCTCGATCAAGTGCGCGGCGGTCTCCCTGATCGCCATGATGTCGTTGACGATCGCCTTTGGCGCATCGGCGAGGCCGAACGCGGCGCGTGCTTGCTCCCATGACGCGGCGCTGAGCTTCTCCGCATTGCCGAGGACGCGATCGGCTTCGGTCATGGCGACAAAGGTCTGCGGTTCGGTCTGCGCCGCGCAACCGGTGACCACGATCCTCGCCTGCGGGCGCTCGCGCCGCAGCGCGCGGATGGTTTGCCGCGCCTGGCGCACGGCCTCCGCCGTGACGGCGCAGGTATTGACCACCACGGTGTCGCGCAAACCGGCGCGCTCCGCCTCGCGACGGATCACTTCCGACTCGGCGGCATTGAGCCGGCAGCCGAAGGTGACGACATCGACGCTCACGGGTGCACGCTTTCCTTCATGCCGCGCCGGCATCGGCAAACAGCGCCGCGTCGAACCGGCCGGCGTGCTCGTATTCGACGGGTCCGGTCATCAGCACGTGGTCGTCGGCCTCGCGCCAGTCGATCGCGAGGTCGCCGCCCGGTAGAGTGACCGTCACCTTGCGGCCGGTGCGGCCGAGGCGAGCCGCGGCGACGGCAACGGCGCAAGCCGCCGAGCCGCAGGCGCTGGTGAGGCCGGCGCCGCGCTCCCAGGTGCGGATTGTCACATGGTCGCGCGAAACGACGGCGGCGAGCGTGATATTGGCGCGCTCCGGAAACAGCGGATGGTGCTCGAGTTGCGGACCGATGGCGCGCAGATCGTAGGCCTCCGGATCCTCGACCCAGAAGATGGCGTGGGGATTGCCCATGTTCACGGCGGACGGCGAATGCAGGATCGGTGCGCCGGGCGGACCGATCGCAAGATCGATCGCGCGGGTGTCGGGCATCTCTTTGGCCAGCGGAATCTCGTCCCAGCGAAAACGCGGCTTGCCCATATCGACGGTGTACAGCCCGTCGCCGGCGGGCCAGCAGGCAATCAGCCCGGCCGGCGTTTCGAAGCTCAGTGCCGCCTTTCCGGTCGCGGCGCCGATCAAGGCCGCGACGCAGCGCATGCCGTTACCGCAGGCGCCCGCTTCCGAGCCGTCATTGTTGTAGATGCGGATGGCCGCATCGGTCCCGCCGCGGCCCGGATAAAGCGCCATGAGCTGGTCGTAAGGCTCGTGTCGCGCTGCCGCGCGCGCCTCGGCGGCGCCGATCGGCTCCGGCGCGCCACGCAGGTCGACGATCACGATCTCGTTGCCGAGACCGTTCATCTTCACGAACTTCTTGTTCGCCAGCGCGCTCATGATAAAGCCCGAATGTGAAGGACTTATATGAGAATTCGGTCACTGTGCGCCAGTGGGGACAGTGGGAGCGGTCGCGCACGGGGCGTGCTAAAATCCATCATTAATGAGAGAGAGAGGCCGCGCTGCTCGGAGCGCTGGTCCATAGATAGGAGAGCCTTGATGTTCCTTCGCTTTGCGCTCTGCATCGGCATGGCGGCTGCGGCCATCGCCGTTGCCGGGCCGCAGCCGTCCTGGGCGCAAAATCCATCGCCGCCGGCTACCGCGCCCAAACCCGACGCGGCGCCCGCGGCTCCGGCCGCGCCCGCAACACCTGCCGCACCTTCGCCGGGCACTGCCGCCGAGGCGCTCGATCCGTTCGGCGAGGAAACGACGCTCACCGCCAAGCCGATGGTGTACGTGAAGGGCACCGGCACCTGGGACAATGCCTTCGAGACGATCACCAACTCGTTCAAGTCGCTCAAAGTCTATATCGATAAGGAGGGGCTGAAGGCCAACGGCCCGGCGATGACGATTTTCACCTCGACCGACGACACCGGCTTCCAGTTCCAGGCCGCGATCCCGATCGCCGAGCCGCCGAAAAATCCGCCGCACGGCGACATCGCGGTGGGCACGTCGCCGCAGGGTCGCGCGCTCGAATTCGTCCATCGCGGCTCGTATGACGCCATGGACAATACCTATGAAGCCATCACCAACTATCTCGACGAGAAGCGCCTCGAGGCCAGGGACCTGTTCATCGAGCAGTATGTGACCGACCCGTTATCCACCAACGAGGATCATCTGGTCGTCAACGTCTTCGTCCTGATTAAATAGGGGCGGAGGGTCTTTCACCCGAAGACGACAATCAGAATTGCCACACCTCGCCGGGCCGCAAGGTGCGGAATCGCTCAGCCGGAATTGCGGCAGCCTGCAAGGCGTCGGCGAGCGCGACGAGCGGCGCATCGATCGCTTCGTCGGTGAGCTGGAACGTGCCGTAATGGTGGCCGAGCGCATGCTTGGCGCCGCAATCGACGAAGGCTTGCACCGACTCGGCGGGGTTCATGTGCTGGTCGCGCATGAACCAGCGCGGCTCGTAGGCGCCGATCGGCAGGACAGCGAGCCTGAACGGTCCGTGGCGCTCGCGTGCAGCGCGGAAATGCCGGCCGTCGCCATAGCCGGAATCGGCGACGAAATAGAGGCGGCCGCCTGGCGCTTCGATCACGAACGACGCCCATAGCGACATGTTGCGGTCGGACAAGTTTCGCGCCGACCAATGTCGGGTAGCGACGGGTGTCACCCCGACTCCGCCGCCGATATCGACCCGATCGTCCCAGTCGTAGGCTTCGGCCGCGATGGCCGGATCGTGATTTCGCATAATCGTATCATTGCCGAGCGGCGTGATCACGCGCGGGCGATGCGCTGCTGCGAGCCGCGACAGCGTGGTCAGATCGAGATGATCGTAATGGCCGTGCGAAACCAGCACGACATCGATCGGCGGCAGGTCGGCAAAGGCGATGCCCGGATCGTTGACACGGCGCGGCCCGACCCAGCGGAAAGGTGACGCGCGGTTCGACCATACCGGGTCGAGCAGCATATTGAGGCCCGCGGTCTGGATGAGGAAGCTCGCATGGCCGACATAGGAGATGCGCCAGTCCGCGCCGTCGACGCGCGCCGGCGGACGCTCGGCGTAAGGCGAGCGCGCCCAGGCCGGCCACTTCGCCTTGGTGCCGCGCCAGTAACGATCGAGCAACCACCGCAGCAGATCGCGCCGGCCTTTCGGCGGCACGCCGTGAGGGTCGAAAAACCGCTCGCCGTCGAAATGATCGGAAACCGGGCCGTTGTAATAGCGCGACATTCGGAAGGTAATTATACAACTTCGCCGCCTTGGCGGCCCGGCCATATCGCCGCGGTTGACGGGAGCGGTCTCCGCACCTATTTTCCGGCGGCTCTCGCAAGAGACTGAAAGTTCGCCATCGCCGACTGGCCTGTGAGGCCGGAGGCACCCGCCCGACAGCGCGATGCGCCCTCGGGCGTCTTCGTGTTTTCTCCCTCTCCCCGCAGGCGGGGAGAGGTAAGAAGGGAAAAATGTTCGACAGTCTTTCCGAGCAGTTGAATGCGGTCCTCGACCGCCTGACCCGGCGCGGCGCGCTGTCGGAGGCGGATGTCGATGCGGCACTGCAGGAGGTGCGGCGCGCGCTGATCGAAGCCGATGTCGCGCTCGACGTCGCCCGCGCCTTCACCGAGGAGGTGAAGAAGCGCGCCGTCGGGGTCGAGGTCATCAAGTCGGTCACACCCGGCCAGATGGTCGTGAAGATCGTGCACGACCAGCTGGTCGAGACCTTGGGGTCGAGTGCGCAGCCGATCGACCTCAATGCACCGGCACCTATCGCCATCATGATGGTGGGTCTGCAGGGCTCCGGCAAAACCACGACCACCGCGAAAGTCGGCAAGCGGCTCGCGGAGACGACCAAGCGCAAAGTGCTGATGGCCTCGCTCGACACGCGCCGGCCGGCGGCGATGGAGCAGCTCGCGGTGCTCGGCCGGCAGGTCGGCATCGACACGCTGCCCGTGGTCGCCGGGCAAACGCCGGTGCAGATCGCGACGCGCGCTTTGCAGGCGGCGCGGCTCGGCGGTTACGACGTGGTGCTGCTCGACACCGCCGGCCGCCTCACGCTCGATGAGGCGATGATGAACGAAGCGGCGGAGGTTCGCCGCGCCGCGTCTCCGCATGAGGTCCTGTTGGTGGTCGACGCGCTCACTGGCCAGGACGCGGTCAATCTCGCCCGCAGCTTCAATGAGCGCGTCGGTCTCACCGGCATCGTGCTGACGCGGATCGACGGCGACGGCCGCGGCGGCGCCGCGCTGTCGATGCGCGCGGTCACCGGCAAGCCGATCAAGCTCATCGGCACCGGGGAAAAACTCGACGCCGTCGAGGATTTCGATCCGGCGCGCATCGCCGGCCGCATCCTCGGCATGGGCGACATCGTTTCGCTGGTGGAGAAAGCGGCAGCTACCATCGACGCCGAGAAGGCGGCGCGCGTCGCCGAGAAGATGCGCAAGGGCGCCTTCGATCTCGCCGATCTGCGCGAGCAGCTCGCGCAGATGCAGCACATGGGCGGCATGAGCGGGTTGATGGCGATGCTGCCGGGAATGGCGAAAGTGAAAAACCAGCTCGCCGAGCGCAATCTCGACGAGAAGGTGCTCAAGCGGCAGATGGCAATCATCGACTCGATGACGCCGCGGGAGCGGCGCAATCCCGATCTGCTCAAGGCGAGCCGCAAGCGGCGCATTGCCGCCGGCTCCGGCACCAAGCCGGAGGACATCAACCGGCTTCTCAAAATGCACCGCACCATGGCCGATGTGATGAAGGCGATGGGCGGCGCCAAGCGCGGGCCAATGGCCGGCCTTGCCAACATGCTGGGGTTTGGCGGCGGCATGCCGAGCCCGGAACAGATGGCGAAGCTTGCCGAAAAAATGCCAGGCGGCTTGCCCGGGATGCCGGGCGTCGGCGGCCTACCGCCGTCCATGCCGGGACTGCCGCCGAATTTTCCGGGAATGCCGGGCGGCCTCCCGGGGCTCGGCCCAAAACTGCCACCCGGATTTCCAGGCCTTGGAAAGAAGAAATGATCCACACGCAGCCGCACGAGCGTTTTTCCACTCGGCTTTCGCTTGAGCCGAGCACGGTCAGTGCGTTTGCGCGCGCAGTAGGCGATACCAACCCGGTGCATCACGACGCCGACTTGGCAGCAAAATCACGCTTTGGCCGGTTGATTGCGAGCGGGCCGCAGACGACGGCGCATCTCTTGGCGCTGACGGCATCGCACTTTTCCCAGCGCGGCGCGATGCTCGGCCTGGAATTTTGGGTTCGGTTTCGGCAGCCGATTTACGCAGACGAGACGATTACCC
Source organism: Xanthobacteraceae bacterium (assembly GCA_050011955.1). Lineage (GTDB taxonomy): Bacteria > Pseudomonadota > Alphaproteobacteria > Rhizobiales > Xanthobacteraceae > BOG-931. The sequence continues at coordinate 25,087 of JBEKIC010000017.1, read as the reverse complement.
TGGAATGGCTCGTTGTGTCGGTGAAGAACCATCCCCGACTCGACGGAGAAATCATCGATCTGCGCGGACGCATCCGCAAGGAAACCGGCGAAACCGCCGTGGGCGCGAAAGGACGCGTCCTTGTCACTGAGAAACACTGACCCATCGCAAGAAAGGAAAGCAAAAAATGCCTGTTGTCATCCGTATGGCCCGCGCCGGAACCAAGAAGCGGCCGGTTTATCACATCGTCGTCGCCGATAGCCGCGCGCCGCGCGACGGCCGCTTCATCGAGCGGCTGGGTTATTTCAATCCGCTCTTACCCAAGGACAAAACCGAGCGGCTGAAGCTCGATCTGGACAAGGTCAAGGCGTGGATGGCCAAGGGCGCGCAGCCCTCGGACCGCGTGATGCGCTTTCTCGACGCCGCCGGCGTGATGAAACGGCCGAAGCGCAACAATCCGGAAAAAGCGGTGCCGCGCAAAGAGCGCAAGGCGAAGGAGGAAGCCGCCAAAGCCGCCGCTGGAGCGGCTCCGGCCGCCGGCGCAGCACCCGCCGCAGGCGCGGCGGCGACGTAATCGACCCTCTCCCCGTGTGGGAGAAGATGGCCGAAGGAGCAAAGCGACCGCGGCCGGGTGAGGGATTTTCTTTATGAATGATCGCCCGCGAAAATCCGAGCCCTCACCGCGGCGGGTTTGCCTCGGGCAGTTCGGCGCTGCGCATGGCGTACGCGGCGAATTGCGGCTGCGCTCCTTCACGTCCGACCCGGCGGCCATCGCCAATTATGGTCCGCTTGAAGCCGAGGACGGCCGCGTTTTCGAGATCACATCGCTGCGGCCGGCCAAAGATCACTTCGTGGCGACGCTTGCTGGAATCGGCGATCGCAACGCCGCCGAGCGGCTGGCCAACATCAAGCTCTACGTGCCGCGTGAACGCCTGCCGGAGCCGGAGCAAGCCGACGAGTTTTATCACGCCGACCTGATCGGCCTTACGGTTGTCGGCCGCGCCGGCGAGAAGCTCGGCACCGTGATCGCGATCCACAATTTCGGCGCCGGCGACCTGATCGAGGTGCGGCCGGACGCCGGCGGCAACACGGAATTGGTGCCGTTCGACGAGACCCATGTGCCGGCGGTGGATGTTGCGGCGGGGCGGATTGTCGTGGCTCCGCCAGAGGGGGCGTTTGCACCCTCTCCCCTTGCGGGAGAGGGTGGCGAGGCGAAGCCGAGCCGGGTGAGGGGTGCCACGGAGAAGAAATCCCTAACCCAGACCGCCGTCGGCTCGCGCCGACAGCGGTCCACCCTCTCCCACAAGGGGAGAGAGTGATATGTGGCGGGCGAGCATTCTCACCATCTTGCCGGAGGTCTTTCCGGGACCCTTGGGCGCCAGCCTCGCCGGCAAGGCCATGGCAGCCGGCGCGTGGTCGCTCGATGTCGTCGATATTCGCGCGTTCGCAACCGATAAGCACCGCACCGTCGACGATACGCCGGCCGGCGGCGGCCCCGGGATGGTGCTCAAGGCCGACGTGCTCGGCCGTGCCATCGACGCGACGGCTACCGACGATCGTCCTCGGCTGCTGCTGTCACCTCGCGGCGCGCCATTGACCCAGGCGCGGGTCGAAGCCTTTGCCCGTGGTACGGGGCTCCTCCTGATCTGCGGCCGTTTCGAGGGCGTCGACGAGCGCGTCATCGCGGCGCGCTCCCTCGAAGAAGTCTCGATCGGCGATTATGTCCTTTCCGGCGGCGAGATCGCGGCGATGGCGGTGGTCGACGCCTGCGTGCGGCTGTTGCCCGGGGTCATGGGCGCGCCGGCCTCGAGCGCCGAGGAGAGCTTCGCGGAAGGGTTGCTGGAATATCCGCAATATACCCGGCCGCAACTCTGGGAGGGGCGGCCGATCCCCGAGGTGCTGCTGTCGGGCGATCACGGCAAGATTGCCGCCTGGCGGCGGGCCGAGGCGGAACGCTTGACCCGCGAGCGCCGGCCCGATGTCTGGGCGGCGCGTCATTCCGGGGTGCGGGCAAAGCCCGTGGCCAAGCCCGCGAAGCCGGAATCCATAACCCCCGATGATGATTACGGATTCGGGGCCCGCCCCGTCGGGGCATCCGGGAATGACGAGGAGTGACGGGAAGGTGACAAAGCCGGCGCGGTAGCGTAGAAGCTGCGCCAAACCCGCTTAGCCCCGGCCGAAATGGCGCCCCTTAAGCGCAGCCGATGGAGAATTCGCCATGAACCTCATCAAGGAAATCGAAAACGAACAGGTGGCGAAGCTCACCGCCGGCGAGGAAATCCCCAATTTCCAACCGGGCGATACGGTCGTGGTCAACGTCAAGATCGTCGAAGGCGAGCGCACCCGCGTCCAAGCCTATGAAGGCGTCTGTATCGGCCGCGCCGGCGGCGGACTGAACGAGAATTTCACCGTGCGCAAGATTTCCTACGGTGAGGGCGTCGAGCGCGTTTTCCCGCTTTATTCGCCGATGATCGACTCGATCAAGGTTTTGCGCCGCGGCCAAGTGCGCCGCGCCAAGCTCTATTATCTCCGCGGCCGCCGCGGCAAGTCGGCCCGCATCACCGAGCGGCAGGATCACGGCGGCCAGGCCGAAGCGACCGGCGCCGGGGAGAAGGCGGCCGAGTGATGCCAAGAGATCGCCGGGCGCCTATATGCTCCGCGTCTTTGGTGGAGTTTCGTGACAATGTCCAAGCCCCGCACCCTCTACGATAAGATCTGGGACGATCATCTCGTCGACGAAGAGCCGGACGGCACCTGCCTCATCTATATCGACCGGCATCTCGTGCATGAGGTGACCAGCCCGCAGGCGTTCGAGGGGTTGCGGCTCGCCGGCCGCAAAGTGCACGCGCCGGAGAAGACGCTGTGCGTCGTCGATCACAACGTGCCGACGACCGACCGCCGGCAGAAGAATCCCGATCCCGAGAGCGAGGCGCAGATCACAGCTCTCGCCGAGAACGCCAAGCTGTTCGGGCTGGAATATTTCGACGAGTTCGATAAGCGCCAAGGCATCGTCCACATCGTCGGGCCGGAGCAAGGTTTTACGCTGCCCGGCACGACGCTGGTTTGCGGCGACAGCCACACCGCGACGCACGGCGCCTTCGGCGCGCTCGCCTACGGCATCGGCACGTCGGAAGTGGAACACGTACTCGCTACGCAGACCCTGATCCAGACCAAATCCAAGAACATGCGCGCCGTCGTCGACGGCACGCTGCCGCCCGGCGTCACCGCCAAGGACATCATCCTCGCCATCATCGGCGAGATCGGCACCGCCGGCGGCACCGGCTATGCGGTCGAATATGCCGGCGAAGCCATCCGCGCGCTGTCGATGGAAGGCCGCATGACGGTCTGCAACATGTCGGTCGAGGCCGGCGCCAAGGCCGGATTCATCGCGCCGGACGAGAAGGCCTATGCGTATCTCAAGGATCGCCCCAAGGCGCCGAAAGGCAAGGCCTGGGACCAAGCGGTGCGCTATTGGCAGACGCTCCATTCCGACGACGGTGCGCATTTCGATCGCGAAATCAGGCTCGACGCCGCCAAGTTGCCGCCGCTGGTGACCTGGGGGACCAACCCGGAGCAGGTGGTCGCCGTGACCGGCCGCGTGCCGAGGCTCGAAGACATCGCCGACGCACGCAAGCGCGAGGCGGCGGAACGCTCGCTCGCCTATATGGGATTGCAGGGCGGCGAGAAGATTGCCGACATTGCGATCGATCGCGTGTTCATCGGTTCGTGCACCAATGCGCGCATCGAGGATTTGCGCGCCGCAGCGCAGCTCGTCGACGGCAAGCGGGTGCACGCCAACGTCAATGCGATGATCGTGCCCGGCTCGGGACTGGTGAAACTGCAGGCCGAGGCCGAGGGGTTGGACAAGATCTTCCTCAAGGCCGGCTTCGAATGGCGCGAGCCCGGCTGCTCGATGTGCCTCGCCATGAACCCCGACAAGCTTAAGCCCGGCGAGCGCTGCGCCTCGACTTCGAACCGCAATTTCGAAGGCCGGCAGGGCTATAAGGGCCGCACCCACCTGGTCTCGCCGGCGATGGCTGCTGCCGCCGCTGTGGCGGGGCATTTCGTCGACGTGCGCGAGTGGAACTGAACGCGCCTGACGCGGAACCGCGAAAGCTTCGTTTCCTTGATGACCGATTGAACTGAAGCGGCGACTTCAGCGTGGGCGGTCCGTTGCCGATCATCTTGCGAGCGTTTTCTTAAAGGTTGCGGTCGCAAGCGAGAGCGGACGATCCAGATATAAAAACTATGCGTGTCTGGGCGGCCTAGTGATTTGAAAAAGCAGGATTTTTCTTCGCGCTGCCGCGGCAAATGTATCGAGAAAATGTACTTCGGGCAGTCGGCTGGCCAGCCGTGCATCCCATCTCATTGGTCAAGATACTGTAATTACAAGGAAAAAATTGCTGGCCGGACTCTGGCACAGCGCTTGCTGATGAGTCAGCAAGAGGCATGACCGGAAGCCAGGAGGCCAAGATGAGCGACAAAAACAGAATTCTCGTCGTCGATGACGACGAAGTGGTGCGCTGGAGCTACCTGCGGTCGCTGCAAAGCATCTCCCGCAATGTCGAGGCCGCCTGCGACGGCGAAGAGGCGCTGCAGACGATGGAACAGAGCCCTTGCGACATCGTGTTGCTCGATCTCCGCATGCCCGGCCAGGACGGGATGTCGGTGCTGCGCACCATCAAACAAAAATGGCCTGAGAGCGAGGTGGTGATCATCACCGGCTATCCGACGGTGGACAGCGCCAAGGAGGCTATGCGGCTTGGAGCTTACGACTACGTCGCCAAGCCGGTGGCCCCGCACGACGTGATCAGTGTCACCGACGGCGCCATGACACACAAACAATGGGCACTGCGTCGCGTGTCGGAGAATTAGGGGCAGCGCGCAGACACACCCAGCGAGTGTCCGAAAAGGAGAAGGTCATGAGCGCATTACGCAAAGTGCTCGTTGTCGACGACGATCCAGTCGTCCGCAAGAGTTTCGATCGGGTTCTTTCCAACAAGGGTTACGCTGTCATCACCGCCGAAAGCGGCGAAGAGGCGCTGCGCAAGCTGGATGAGGAAAGATACGACATCGTTTACAGCGATGTCCGCATGCCCGGCATGAGCGGACTTGAGGTCGCCGAGAACGTCAAGGCACGACGACCGTGGACGCCGGTCGTGATCATTACCGGCTACGGCACCGAAGCCGCCGAAGCGCGTGCCAAGGCGGCAGGTGTTTCGAGCTTCCTGCACAAACCGCTGTCTCCAGAGATGATCGAAGACAGCGTCCGCGATACGCTGGCGGCGACCGCAGAACCATTAGAAGCGGTGGCTTTGCCGGCGGCGGCTGAAGCTCCCGCGGCCGCAGTCAGTGCGCTGAAGAACATGATCCTGTTCTTCGCAGCGCCTTTCATCGGCTTGGCGTACATCGTCGCCGTTCCGTTCGTCGGCCTTGGCTTTCTTGCAGTGCTGGCGGCGCGCGCCGCCGCCAAGATCGACGGGGTGAGGACGGTTGGCCTGGTACTCAAGCATTGCGTGATGGCGATTGCCGCGCCTTTCATTGGCTTGGTCTGCGTCGTCTTCTTCCCGTTCATCGGCTTGGCCATGCTGGCCTGGATCGGAGGTCGGGCGATGCTGAAGCCGGTGTCAACGAAGAGCTAGTGGACCGAATCTGACGCTCGGTGCCCTCGTCTGGCAGCGGCGATGCTGTTTTCGGGATTTGCGGTCCGGATAAAAAGGTTTGGGAGGGGGCAATCATGGCGGAGTGTACTGCACGCAAGAGCGGACCAATCTATATGCGTGAAATGATGGAGCGCCTCGGCATTGAGCCGGGCGGCGGCGCGGCGCCAAGCCTGAGCCTAAGCTACGCCACCGCGTTTCGCCGCTGCGAAGCGTGCCTATCCAAACAAGCTTGCCGCGACTGGCTCGACCGGACGCCGACGTCGGTGGCGTTCGCCCCGCGCTTCTGCCCGTGTGCCGACATCTTGTTTGAATTGCTGGTCGATCAACCCAGCACATGGACTAGGAGTTTGGGCACGCAATAGCCGGACCGCTTAGCCCGCGCACCTACGAGCAATGCTGTTGCGCGAAGCAGCCTCCCGATGCGTCACTCAATGTCCGTTAGCGGGTGATGGCAATCGCTAACTCCCCGCCCATCGGGGAGCCCGCTTGTTGAGGAAAGCATCCACCCCCTCGGCGAAGTCCGGCGTGTCGGCGAGCGCGGTGGCGGTCTCGAGCTCGAGCGCCATGCCATCCTCAAAACTTACTCCGCCGCCCAGAGTGATGGTCCGCCGGATCGCCGCCAAGGCGGCCGCGGGCTTCGCCGCCAAGTCCTCGGCATAGTGTTGCACGCGGCGCCGCAGAGCGTCGGGCTCCACGACCTCGTCCACTAATCCCCAGGCCAGCGCCTCGGCTGCGCCCAGCATGCGTCCTTCGTATAAGTAGCGGATAGCCCTGGGCCGGCCGAGCAAGCGCGCCAGCGCCTGCGTGGTGGCGATCGGCGGAATGAACGCAATGCGGATTTCCGGTTGGCCAAGCTTCGCATTGGACGCGGCAAACCGCAGGTCGCAATGCGAGGCCATTTCGAGACCGCCGCCGACGGCGGTTCCATTGATCGCCGCCAGCAGCGGCTTGGGAGAGGAGCGCAAGAGGCGGGCGATCTCATGACATATTGACACCCAACCGCGCATCTCGCGCGCCTTCATCCCTTCGAATTCGTGCAGATCGGCTCCGGCACTGAAATAATCGGCAATGGCGCTTGCCAGCACCAGGATCCGAACCTCCGGATCGGCAAGGGCTGCGGCGATCGCCTCACGCACCTCCAGCACCATCTCCCGAGTGAAGGCGTTGACCGGAGCGCGGTTGAATTCGAGCCACGCGACGCGGGCGCTGACCTGCAGACGTATGAATTCGAAGCCGCGCGTCATGCTGGATTCCTCCTAGGCCAGTCAGGCGACGCCGCTTACCCGCGCACCCACCAGCAATGTTGTTCCGGGAACAGCACTGTCCCGCTCGGCCGGTATTGCAGCACGTACCAATCGACGCAGCGGCGGTACAGCCGCGGCCGCGGATTGACTTCGATGCGCGGCGGGGGCGCGCGCGACGGCGTAGACCAAGGGGCTCGGGTTCCGGCCGGCGCCGGGGTCTGCGCCACCGCGAACGATGTTGTGCCGGCGAGTGACACCGCAGCAAGGCTCATGATCACAATAAGCGATTTCACCGACATGGCTTTCTGCTCCGCCTCCGTCCGGCTCACGCTCCCGCATCGCGAGGCGCCGGTCAACTGCACCGCAGGCCTTTGCGCTATGCGCGCAACGCCGCGATCTGCGCTAACATGCGTGGATGGCCGATACGGCATCCGATCCGCTCGCCTGGCAACGCATCAAAGCGCCGTCGCTCGCCGAGCTCGAAGTCCTCGCCGCCGAGGTGTTTCGCCATTTGCCGCGCAAATTTCGCGACTTGTGCGCGGATCTCGTCATCCAGGTCGACGATTTTCCCCGCGATGAGGTGCTCGATGAGATGGGCGTCGAGAGCGAGTTCGATCTGCTCGGTCTGTTCCAGGGCGTCGGCCTGCCGTTCCGCTCCGAGAGCGCTCCGATACAGATGCCCAACATGATCTGGCTCTATCGCCGCCCGATCCTCGATTACTGGGCCGAGCACGACGAAACGCTCGGCGCGATTGTCAAGCACGTGCTGGTGCACGAAATCGGCCATCATTTCGGGTTGTCGGACGCCGACATGGCGGCCATCGAGCAAGCGGCGGAGTAGGACTGCTTGGAGCATGATCTTGTCCGAAAACCGGCAGCCACTTTTCGGGATCATGCTCGTTGAAAGGAGCGATGCCATGAGGATAGAGGGCGCGTGCCATTGCGGCGCTATTGCCATTGAGGGCGAGGTTGATCCGGACAAGGTCGCGATCTGCCACTGCACCGATTGTCAGACCGGCACCGGCTCGGCGTTTCGCGTCTCCATCCCGGTTCCCGGCGACACTTTCAAAATGACCGGGCAACCCACGATCTACGTGAAGACCACCGCGGAAAGCGGCAACCCACGCGCGCTCGCCTTCTGCCCGAAATGCGGTTCGCCGATCTATTCGACCACGCCCGGCGACGGCCCGCAGGCCTCCTACATGGTGCGGGTGGGAATTCTGCGCCAGCGCGACCAGCTCATCCCGAAGCGGCAAATCTGGTTTCGCTCGGCGCGGACATGGGTTACCGCGCTCGGCGGCATTCCCAGCATCGAGACGCAGCAGGGCACGTCGCACCTGCGCTGAGAGATGACGAAGGATCATGCTAAAAGCAAAAATCAGCGCGGCTCTCATAGCGTGAGGGCCGCCGCAACGAGGGAGCACTGCCATGATTGTGACCGTGTTTCGCTCGCGCTTGCGGCCGGAACTTGGAGACGAATACGCTGCCTTGGCCGATCGCATGAGCGAGCTCGCGCGAACGATGCCGGGCTATGTCTCGGAAAAAAACTTCGTTGCCGAAGACGGCGAGCGGGTGACGATTGTCGAGTTCGAAAACGAAGAGGGGCTACGCGCCTGGCGGACGAACCCGGAACATCTCGCTGCGCAAAAGCTGGCCCGGCAGAAGTATTACACCGAGTACCACATTCAGGTCTGTACGCTCGATCGCGAATCGAAGTTCAAGGCCCAGGAAACCGCCAAATCGGCCGCGGCGGCGGCACCGGGTTGACCCGCATCCCGCGCCGCGCCATTTAGCTTACGGACGGCATGCTTTCGTCCCCCAGGATGGAATATGGAAAAGTTCACCGTGCTCGAGGGCGTCGCGGCGCCGCTGAAGATGATCAATGTCGACACCGACATGATCATCCCCAAGCAATACCTCAAAACCATCAAGCGCACCGGCCTCGCCAGGGGTCTGTTCGCCGAAAAGCGCTACCGCGACGACGGCAGCGAGAACCCCGATTTCGTGCTCAACAAGCCGGCTTATCGCAAGGCGAAGATCCTGGTCGCCGGCGACAATTTCGGCTGCGGCTCCTCGCGCGAGCACGCCCCCTGGGCGCTCAAGGATTTCGGCATCACCTGCGTGATCTCGACCTCGTTCGGCGATATTTTCTACAACAACTGCTTCAAGAACGGCATCCTGCCGGTGCAGGTTTCGCCGCAAGACCTGGACAAGCTGTTCGACGATGCCGAACGCGGCGCCAATGCGACGCTCACCGTCGATCTCGTCAAGCAGGAAATCCGCGGTCCCGACGGCGGCGTGATCAAGTTCGAGGTCGACGCGCACCGCAAGCACTCTCTGCTCAACGGTCTCGACGACATCGGCCTGACCATGGTCAAGAGCGACAAGATCGAGCGCTTCGAAGACAACGCCAGGGCGGCGCGGCCTTGGGCGTAACGGAAACGGCTCTCGTCCGCAAACCGGAAGCCGTCATGACCGCGGCCATTTCCGTTGCGCACCTCGGCAAGACCTACGCCACCGGCTTCCAGGCGCTCAAGGACGTCAACCTGGAGATCCGCAACGGCGAGATTTTCGCGTTGCTCGGCCCGAACGGCGCCGGCAAGACGACGCTGATCAGCATCGTCTGCGGCATCGTCAATCCGTCCGCCGGCAGCGTCGCGGTGGACGGCCATGACATCATCGCCGACTACCGCGCCGCCCGCTCGCTGATCGGTCTGGTGCCGCAAGAGCTGACGACCGACGCCTTCGCCTCGGTGTGGGCGACGGTGTCGTTCAGCCGCGGGCTGTTCGGTAAGCCCGCCAATCCCGCTTACATCGCAAAAGTGCTGAAAGAGCTGTCCTTGTGGGACAAGAAGGACGAAAAAATCATGACGCTGTCCGGCGGCATGAAGCGCCGCGTCATGATCGCCAAGGCGCTGTCGCACGAGCCGCGAATCCTTTTCCTCGACGAGCCGACCGCCGGCGTCGATGTCGAATTGCGCAAGGATATGTGGGAGATCGTGCGCGCGTTGCGCGCCTCCGGCGTCACCATCATCTTGACCACGCACTATATCGAGGAAGCCGAACAGATGGCCGATCGCATCGGCGTCATCAACAAGGGCCAACTGATCCTGGTCGAGGAAAAGGCCGAGCTGATGCGCAAACTCGGCCGCAAGCAGTTGACACTCGAGCTGACGGAACCCATCGCGGCGGTGCCGGCGGCGCTCGCCGGCTATAATCTCGTCCTGGCCGCCGGCGGTAAGGAACTGATCTACACCTACGACACCCAGGGCGAGCGCACCGACATCACGGCGTTGCTCGACGACCTCAAGCGCGCGGGAATCAGGTTCAAGGACCTCCATACCACGCAAACCTCGCTGGAGGACATTTTTGTCGACCTAGTGAGTGAAAGACCATGAACTTTTATGCCGTCAGCGCGATCTATCGATACGAGATGGCGCGCACCCGGCGCACCTTGCTGCAAAGCATCATCTCGCCGGTGATCTCCACCTCGCTATATTTCGTTGTGTTCGGCGCTGCTATCGGCTCGCGCATCAGTCAGATCGAAGGCGTCCCCTACGGCGCGTTCATCGTGCCGGGGCTGATGATGCTGATGCTGCTGACCCAGAGCATCGTCAACGCCGCGTTCGGTATCTACTTTCCCCGCTTCGTCGGGACGATATACGAGCTCCTTTCTGCCCCGGTGTCCTCTTTTGAGATCGTGCTCGGCTCTGTCGGCGCGGCGGCGACCAAGTCGATCATTCTCGGCTTGATTATCCTGGGGACGTCCGCCTTGTTTGTGCCATTGCAGATCGTGCATCCGGTCTGGATGCTGACCTTTTTGGTGCTGACCTCGATCAGCTTCAGCCTGTTCGGCTTTATTCTCGGCGTCTGGGCCGACACTTTCGAGCAATTGCAAATCGTGCCGTTGCTCATCGTCACGCCGCTGACTTTCCTCGGCGGCACGTTCTATTCGACCAGCGTATTGCCGCCGTTGTGGCGGACGATCACGCTGTTCAACCCGGTGCTCTATCTGATCAGCGGCTTCCGTTGGAGCTTTTTCGGTCTGGCCGACGTCAATGTCGGTATCAGTATTACCGTGATTGTCCTGTTTCTTCTCCTCTGCATGGCAACCGTGTGGTGGATCTTCAAGACCGGCTATCGGTTGAAAACTTAAAGGCGGGACCATCGTGACTGCAGCAAAAATCACCTTGATCGGCGGGCCGACCGCGCTCATCGAAGTCGGCGGCTTTCGTCTTTTGACCGATCCGACGTTTGATCCCCCGGGCGAGTACAAGCTGGCCCATGTCACGCTGAAAAAGACCTCGCATCCGGCGCTGACCGCGGAGCAGATCGGACGCGTCGACGCGGTCTTGCTGAGCCACGACCAGCATGCCGACAACTTCGATCATGCCGGCCGGGCCTATGCCATGCAGGCGCCGCGGCTTTTGACTACCGTCGTCGGCGCCAAAAGACTCGGCGGCGTCGCCGAGGGCCTGGCGCCGGGGGAGAGTAGGGAGCTGACAAATCCGGCGGGCACATTGACGATCACGGCGACACCGGCGCGGCACGGACCGGCCGGCATCGAGCCGTTGGCCGGCGACGTGATCGGTTTCGTGCTGTCATGGGCCGGCGGGCGGCCGATCTACATCACCGGCGACACCGCCTGGTATGACGGCGTCGCCGAGGTGGCGCGGCGTTTCCAGGCCGGCTTGGTGCTCCTGTTCGCCGGCGCCGCGAAGACGCGCGGGGCGTTTCATCTCACTATGGACGCCAACGACGCGCTCGACACCGCGCATGCGTTTCCTGACGCCACCATCGTTCCTCTCCATTACGAAGGGTGGGCGCATTTCAGTCAGAGCGGCGACGATCTCGTGCAATCGTTCAAGGCGCTCGGCATTGGCGCGCGGCTGCGGCTGCTCGAGCCCGGCGTTCCGACCACGATAGAGCTATAATGGTAGGGAAGGGCCGCTTAGGCCGCCGGCGCCTGGGCAATTGCGTCGGCGATCGCCACCGTGCGCCGCGCCATGTCGGCATGCAGCCGCTCGACCATGCGGCCGTCGATCTGGATGACGCCTTTGTTGGCGTTTTCCGGCAGATCGAAAGCGGCGATGATTTTCCGCGCCCACGCCACCTCGCCCGCTGTCGGCGAGAACGCTTCGTTGCAGGGTGCGATCTGCTGCGGGTGAATCAGCGTCTTGCCGTCGAAGCCGAGGTCGCGCGCCTGCCGGCACTCGGCGGCAAAACCTTCCGTGTCGCCGAGCTCGTTATAGACGCCGTCGAGAATATCGAGGCCGTAGGCGCGCGCCGCGGCCACGCAGGTCATCAGCCACGGCAGCATCGGCGCGCGGCCCGGCACGATGCGCGCGCGCGTGTCCTTGGCGAGATCGTTGGTGCCCATGACGAAGCCGGCCAATCGCGTCAGCGGATCGCGCGCCGCCGCCGCGATCTCGCGGGCGTTGAGCATGGCGAGCGGTGTTTCCATCATCGCCCAGAGGCGTACGCCGGCCTCGGCGCGGACGCCGACCAGGTGCTTGGCGACTTCGCGAAGTTGCTCGGGCGCCGACACCTTCGGCACCAGCAACGCATCGGGGCGGGCGGCGGCGACGGTAAGATCATCGCGCCACCAGGCGGTATCCAGTCCGTTGATCCGCACCAGCACCTCGCGGTTGCCGAAGCCGCCGTTCTGCAGCGCCTGGACGATGAGCTCGCGCGCCTTGGCCTTGGCATCCGGCGCCACGGCGTCCTCGAGATCGAGGATGACGGCGTCGACCGGCAGCTCGCGCGCTTTCTCGAGCGCCCGCGCGTTCGAACCGGGCATGTACAGAACGCTGCGCCGCGGGCGGATGGTCATCGCTCGCTCCCTTTTTTCCAACCGGCAAACTAGCGACCTCGCCGGCATTGTCCACAGGCGTGCTGCGCCGGACGCGTTGACGTACGGAAACACCGGCTGCGGCCACGCAGAAGTCGAGGATGGCTGACAATGTTTTATATGCGCCGCGGCGACCGCCACCGCCAATCAGTCCGGTCAAACAGCCAAAAAAAGAAATCGGTGGACGCTTTTGGCTCCCCCTCGCGCACGTGAAGTGCCGATCGATCTCACTGGCTGGTGGCCAACTGATCAGTAATAAGCGGGGCGCCGCGTCGCCGACCAAGTGCCGGAGCACTCACCATGCAACGAACGCCATCGACCAGCGCCCGAACTATACGAGAGCCGGCCGGAGCCGGAGGCCGACTGGCTGCCTCTGACGACGGTCACGCGGACTGCACCCCTCGTGCCGACAGCACCGTAGGCTTGATAGCTTTGTTCGTCCTCGGAGTACACGCGGCCGCCGATGATCCGTAAGGCTGCACGGACGGAACCGCAGTCCCCTTGTAATGTGTAGATCGCCACGCTCCAATTGCCGTCAAAGAACGATCTTCTCACGGCACGCCGCGCGGCATCGGACGGCGCGGTGGTAATAACCAATAGCGTGCAGGCAATTGTCGCGGCAAGGATCGGACGCCAGAGGTTTTTCATTGGTCCGCACCCCCCTTTTCTTCGGTTCTGGTTTAAAGTTCAAACGAGAGAACAGCAGTCTGCATTGATTTGAGTCAAGAAAAGCGAGCTATCTTTCTCGATTACGCATGCGCAGCACCGGTAAAGCCCGCATATGGCTACGTCGCTTGCGCGGCGGTGGAGCGGAAGCGCAGGATCGCCACCAGGAAAAACAGGCCGCCGACCACCGCTACGAAAACAAATTGCGGCCAGACCACCTCGAAGCCCGCGCCGCGATAGAGGATCGACTGCGCAAACGATACGAAATGCGTCGACGGCGAGGCTTCCATCACTGTCGCCAGCCACGGCGGCATGCTTTCCAGCGGGGTGTTGCTGCCCGAGAGCATGTTCATCGGCATGTAGACCAACAGGTAGAGCAGGCCGAGTTGCGGCATCGAGCGCGCCACGGTGCCGAGAAATATGCCGATCGCGCAGGCAAAGAACAGATAGATCGCCACGCCGACCATGAACAGCGGGATCGAGCCGGCAATGGGAATGCCGAGCAAGGTGCGAACCACCAAATAGAGCGAAAGACCGACCGCAACTATGATGACCAGGCTGTTGGCCCAGACCTTGGACATGGCAATCTCGAACGGCGTCAGCGGCATCACCAGCAAATGGTCCATGGTGCCGTGCTCCCGCTCGCGCACGATGGCGGCGCCGGCGAGAATAATCGCCAGCATGGAAACGCTGTTGATGATGCCCATGACGCTGGTGAACCACGCCGTCGTGATGTTGGGATTGAAGGCAATGCGCACGTCGAGATTGACCGGCGACAGCGGTGTGCCCTCGGCATGCGAGAGAAAATCCTGAATCTCGGTCATGATGATCTGCTCGGCATAATCCGAGCCGAGCCCGGCCTGGACCATGGCCGTGGCGTCGACATCGACCTGGATGGCGGGGTAGCGTCCGGCGAGAACATAGCGTTCGAAATTCGGCGGGATGTCGATCACGAAGGTGTATTTCCCGGCATTCATCAGCGGAACGATATCCCGCTCGGCGATCGGCTGCGGCGTCTGGAAATACGGCGGCAGGAACGCATGGACGATCCGCCGCGACAATTCGGAATGATCCTCGTCGACGAACGCGATCGAGGCGTTGTGCACTTCCTGCGAATTGCTCTGAGCCTGGGCGATGATGGCGAGCGAGAAGGCGTAGATGACCAGCCCCAACAGCACGAAATCGCGCAGGAAACTGCGCAGCTCCTTGGTGCCGAGCCAAAAGATGTTTGCAATCATCCGCATCGGGCTTGTTCCTAGCGCATGATCTTTTCGGAAAACCGGTTTCCACTTTTCCGGATCATGCTTTAGCGCTCCTGCTTGCGCAGCAGCAGCAGACTGAGCGTCGTCAGCACCGGGATAAACACGATGAGGGCGACTAAATTGTTGCCGAGGTCGGCGAGGCCCAATCCCTTGGTAAAGGTGCCGACGCTGATCGGCACGAAATAGGTCATGGGAAACGCCCGTCCCATGATTCGTGCCGCGCCGGAGAGCGAAGACACCGGCGTCATCAGGCCGGCGAACTGCGATGCCGGCAGGAAGGTCAGAATGGCGGTGCCGAACAGCGCCGCGATCTGCGTGCGTGCGAATGCCGAAATCAGCATGCCGTAGGCCGTGGTTACGGTGACGTAGATCAGCACGCCGAGAAGGAGCGCCAGGAAGCTTCCCTTGAGCGGCACCTCGAAGATAAACAAAGCCATCAGGAACATCACGGCAAAATTTGCCATGGCGACGCCGATATAGGGAATCTGCTTGCCGAGCAGAAACTCGATTCGCGTTACCGGCGTCACGTAAAGATTGGTGATCGAGCCGAGCTCCTTCTCGCGCACGATGGCGAGCGCCATCAGGATGGCCGGGAACAGCGCCAGCAGCATCGACAGGCTCGCCGGCACCATGGCGTAGATGCTTTCGAAGCTTTGGTTGTATTTGAACCGCAGCTCGATGTTGGCCGGCGGCCTGGCTTCCGGCAACGTCGTCTTCACCGCCGGATCGGTCAAATAGAGCTGATGCATGGCCAGAAGATAGCCATGGATGGTCTCGGCGCGGAACGGCATGGCGCCATCCACCCAGGCGCCTACCCACGCCGGGCGTCCGTGTTCGAGGTCGCGGCCGAAGCCCGGCGGGATTTCAATGGCGGCCTTGATGGCCCCGCTCTGCAGGCGCTTCTCGAGATCGGCGTAGTCGGCGAGCGGCGGCCGCTCCACGAAGTAACTAGAGCCTCTCAACTCCTCGAGGTAGGCCCGGCTCTCGTGGCTTTGGTCGTGATCGAGCACCGCGAAGGTCAGATTGTTGACGTCGGTGGAGATGCCGAAACCGAACACCAGCATCAGCATCGCGGTGCCGCACAAGGCGAAGGTCAAGCGAATGGGATCGCGAAGGAGCTCGATGGTTTCGCGGATCGTATAGGCGAAGAGACGCTGCAGGCTGAATGCGCGTTGCGGCGGCGGCGGCAACCGTACCGCAGGTGCCGCCGCGGCGGACGGCGCAACTTCGACGGCTGCCGCCGCACGCGATCCGGTCGCCTCCTCGAGATAGCTGATAAAAGCGTCCTCCAGCGTTGCGACGCCGCGAGCCCTGACCAGGTTGCCCGGGGTATCGGTCGCCAGCACGCGTCCGGAATCCATCAGCGAGATGCGATCGCAGCGCTCGGCCTCATTCATAAAATGGGTCGAAACGAAGATCGTCACGCCCTGATTGCGCGACAGATCGATCAGCAGCTCCCAGAACCGATCGCGCGCCAAGGGGTCGACGCCCGAAGTCGGCTCGTCGAGAATCAGCATCTCCGGCTCATGCACGATGGCTACGGCCAGCGAGAGCCGCTGCCGAATGCCCAGCGGCAGGTCGGAGGTGCGTTGGTCGAGATACTCTTCAAGGCCGAAGCGGTCCACCAGCTCGCGCAGCCGCGTCCGCGCTTTGCCGGCGGGCAGATGGAACAGCCGCGCATGCAGTTCGAGGTTCTGGCGGACCGTAAGTTCGGTGTAAAGCGAGAACGACTGTGACATGTAACCGACGCGATAGCGCGAACTCATGTCACCTGCTTCGAGGGGCTCTCCGAACAAAAGCGCCTCGCCTTCGCTCGGCGCCAGCAAGCCGGTGAGCATCTTCATGGTCGTGGTCTTGCCGCATCCGTTGGAGCCGACAAAGCCGAAGATCTCACCGCGTTCGATGGTGAAGCTCACCCGATCGACGGCGGTGAAGTCGCCGAAGCGGCGCGTCAGGTCGCGCGCCCTAATGACCGGCTCGGCATCGAGCATACGGTGGGGCGGGACCTCCAGCTTCTTATGCCCGGCTCGGACGTCCTCCGGCAGCAAGGCGATGAAGGCCTCTTCGACGGTCGCGGCGTGCGTTTGCGCCTTCAGCTCCGCCGGCGAGCCGGCGGCAAGGATCTTACCGTCGTTCATGGCGATGAGCGTATCGAACCGCTCGGCCTCTTCCATGTAGGCGGTCGCGACCACGACGCTCATGCCCGCGCGACGCGACCGCATGCGGTCGATCAGCTCCCAGAATTGCCGCCGCGACAACGGATCGACACCGGTCGTGGGCTCGTCGAGGATCAGAAGGTCGGGATCGTGAATGAGCGAGCAGCACAGGCCAAGCTTCTGCCGCATGCCGCCCGACAGCTTCTTCGCCGGGCGATCGGCGAAGGGGGCAAGCTCGGTGCTTTGCAAAAGCTCGGCAATTCGCCAGTCCCGCTCGGAGCGCGACTGCCCGAACAGCCGGCCGAAGAACTCGATGTTCTCGCGGACGCTGAGGTCCGGATAAAGGTTCTTGCCGAGCCCTTGCGGCATGAACGCGATGCGCGGGCAAACTGCCGCGCGGTGCGCGGCGTCCGCCATGTCGCCGTCAAGCACGACAACGCGGCCGGATTGCAGCTGCCGCGCGCCGGCGATGATGCTGAGCAGCGACGACTTGCCGACGCCGTCAGGGCCGATCAGCCCGACCATACAGCCGCCCGGCAGTGTCACCGTGACGTCATCGAGCGCCGCCACACGGCCGTAACGGTGCGTGACGTTCTCGAGCCGTGCGACGGGCATGACAGCCCCGCTCATTGCCCGTTTGTGCCTTGCAGGGAGGCCGGCCAGGTCGCGGCCGGATCGGTCAGCACGTAAGTGACGCCCGGCAATCCGCTGCGCACGATATCGGCCCGCCCGCGCAACCGCTCGGGATCGATGCGGACCCGGATGCGGAACATCAGCTTGTCGCGCTCGCTCTGGGTCTCGACGATTTTCGGGGTGAACTGCGCCTGTGAGGCGATGAACGACACTTTGGCCGGGATCGCGACTTTCGGATAGGCGTCGAGCACAATGCGGGCATCGGCGCCGAAACGCACCTTCCCCGCCGCTTCGGTCGGCAAATAGATGTCCATGTAGACATAGGAGGTGTCGAGCATGGCGAAGACCTTGCCGCCGGCGGGAAGCACCTCGCCGATATTGGCGATGCGATATTGGATACGGCCTTCGTGCGGCGCGACCAGCGTGTTGTCGGCAATCTCGACGGTGTAAAGCTCGACATCGTGGGTGGCCGCTTCGAGCGCGTGCTGGGATTCCGTCACCCGCGCCGTTGCGGCTTCGAGCGCGGCGATGGCCCCATTCAATTGCTGCTGGCGCTGGTCCACGACTTCCTGGGTCTGGAAACCCTTCTTCAACAAGGTGATGGCGCGATCGAATTCCTGTTGCGCCAGCACCACCTGCGTTTTCTGCTGGGCGACATTGGCGTTCGCTTCGTCGACGGCTCTTCGCGCCTGGAGGACCTGGGCTTGCGATTTCTTGAGCGAGGCCGCGAGGTCCTGGGTATCCATGCGGGCGACAACCTGGCCGGCTTTGACCAGGTAGCCTTCGTCGGCCAGCATCTCGGCGATGCGGCCGGCATACTTGGTGTCGATGTTGATTTCGTCCGCCTCGAGCCGGCCATTGCCGAAGGCAATGCCGGGTGGCAGCGGCGGGTGCAGCCGCTGCCACCAATAATAGGCCCCGCCAGCGCCGACGGCCAAGACGGCGAGTGCGAGCGCGACGCGAAACCACCGTTTGCGGCTTGGCCGCTGGATCGTCGCCGGCAGCGCCGGCAAGCCGGCGCCGGATTGCGCCGGAACGAGGTCATGGGCGTTCGATACGAGCGGTGGTGCGTGCTCGATGGTCACAGGCCGCTTCGTGTCGTCGGGGCTGCTATTTTCGTTCATGTCGCGTCCGCGTCGATCAATTCCCCGTCGGCGGGGAAGGGCGATGATCACCCGTTCATCCGAGTTCATTTGGTCGTCAGATTAACCGCCCGCCTCACCGGCAAGAATTGCGGAATTGGCCCTAAGGAACAATACGGGTCGTTGGCAAGGCCCTGGGCGTGGCTGCTGTATCACGTCTTGAGATTCTCACCATCCGCCCCTTGCCGTGCGCGGAACCCAGTTATCGCCCGCTTTGGCATAGGACCGCTTGACGGCGGCCCAGGCAATCCGGTGCGCGGCCTCTTCCTGCCGCGATTCACCGGCATGCGCGGCGTAGGCATGATTGAAAGCCTCGCGATAGATGTCCTGGGCGTGTTCGGGCAGATGATGCCGGACAGACGCCGGCAGATCGGCGTTCGTTTGATACGGCATGGCCCTTCCTCGCCATTTGTCCAAGTTATTGAGTATCGCGCAGGGGCGGGCCGTTACGTTTGACGCAAATCAAAGGCAAACTGCTGCGGCTGCGGCTGCGGCTGCGTCTACGGCGATTCTTCTTTTTCATCTGTCGCCGGCGCACGGCGAACCCTCACGCCGCTCTGGCGTCCTTGATTTCTTGAGCCGGATTCATGTTTTGAAAACGCGATGTGCGGCGGCGTTGCATATCTGGCTCTCACTTGGCGAATGTCAGGACGACCTTTTACAGGCTGCCGGCTAAGGCATTGATATGCATCAGGTCATGCGGCGGCACGACCAAGAACACTAAAACGCGATCGTCTCGTCTCTTTGATGCAGATCAAAGGTGCGCCCATGCAGGGGGCGTTAGACTCCACAAAGTTCCAATCCAATCGGAGGGTGTGTCATGGCTGAAACCATCACCAAACTGCCCGTAAAAACCGAGGAAAAAGGGACTGCATCGGCGCTTAGGCCCTGGCGGCCGTTCGACAGTCTTCGTCGCGAAATCGATCAGCTGTTTGACGAATTCGACGGCGGCGTCTGGCGTTGGCCGTTCCGCCGCTCGCTCCTCGATATCGAGCCGTTCCGGCGGACCGAAGCGGTTTTCGGCGCCATACCGGCTGTCGACGTCGTGGAGACCGACAAGGCTTATGAAATCACCGCCGAATTGCCCGGCATGAGCGATAAGAACGTCGAGGTGAAATTGGCCGACGGCGTCCTGACCATCAAGGGCGAGAAACAGGAGGAGAAAGAGGAGAAGAAGAAGGATTACTACCTCCATGAACGCAATTTCGGCGCTTTCCAGCGCGCCTTCCAGGTGCCCGACGGCGTTGATGCCGACAAGATCGAGGCAAGCTTCAAGAACGGCGTGCTCACGGTAACGTTGCCGAAGAGCGCAGAGGCGCAGAAGACGGCAAAGAAGATCGACGTCAAGGCTGCCTGACGGCGTCTCGCGGGTTGATCGTCCAACAATCCGGATTGCGTCGGATGACGCAATCCGGTGGTCAAGTCTGCGGTCATGTCAGCCTGATCGATGACCGGCACTCCGCAGCGCCCCAGGTCGGTTAGACCGCAATCGCGCACCGAGATTATCGGGCAGGTTTGGTTGGCGCGATCGCGTTTGGTGTGGCGCGCCCACTCTTGGCTCACCGAGCCAACGCCCGATGCTCGGCCACACGTCGTCGAGGATCGTCTTGCCCATGAACAGACCGACATGGCGGCACGGAGCCAACGCCTTGCGCATGTTATGTGCCGAGGTGCCGACCAGATGCTCGGCCGCGAATAATTGCGGCGGCGCCACCAACTCGTCGTCGCGGGCGGCCAGCAGGAAGATCGGCGCCGTCACAGCCGCGAGGTTGATCGGCTGTCCGAGCGCGGTCAGAGCGCCGGTCGCGAGTTCGTTGCGCTTGTACAATTTTTCCACGACTTCGAGGAAATAGCGTCCCGGCAGATCGAGGGTCCAGGAATACCACTCCTGGAACAGCACCTCGAGCCGGGCGAAGGCGGCCGAGCCGGCGGGTTCGGCGGTCTGCAACAGCTGTCGCACATCCTCGGCGTCGACCGACTCCGGTCCCCAAAACTTCAGCACTTTGCGACCGGGAACGCAGCCGTCGCCGAGCCGCACCAGCTCGCGAAACATCGCGAGCGGGCTGGTTTCGGCGAGCGCCGACAGAGCTGACGCCCCGGCTTGGATATCGATCGGCGCGCCGGCCAGCACCAGCTTGCGGACCTTTGTCGGGAAACGCGCGGCGTAAAGGAGCGCCATCCAGCCGCCTTGACACAAGCCGACGAGATCCACCGGACCGCCGACCTCATCCACCAGCACATTGAGATCGGCGAGATAATCGTCGATGCCGAGAAAGCGCATCTCCGCGGTCGCCGAACGCCAATCGGTCACGAACAGCCGCCGCAGCCCGGCGCCGCGCAACGCCGCGACCAGACTGTGCCCGGGTGCAAAATCGGTCAGCGCGGCGCCGTGCAGGGCCAATGGCGCGCATATCAGCGCGGCCGCGCTATTATCGTCGGTCGAGAAATCGCGCAGCCGGACGGTTTTCAGCTCCAGCGCGATCGCATGCGGCGTCGTCCATTGCGGCTCGCGTGGCGCCTGACTGTCTGGCGGACCGACGGCGAAATCGGCGAACTGCCGTGCGGCCAGCGCCGCCATCTCGCCCGCCGCTGCGGCGGCAAAAGCCGGCCAGAGAAACGCCAGATAGGGAAATTGACGACCCGCGGGCTCGTACATCTGACAATCCCAGGGTTCTACGTTGCCATACTGTCATCCGACCGTAACAAATCGACTTTGATGTGCATCAAATAAATTTACCGATCAGCCTATCTAGTGTCCCGATTCCGAAGTTCGCATCATTATGCGGCACCCTCGTTTGCGAACTTCGGAATCGAAGGACACTAGCAACGTATTGATCTAGTGTGGCTTTGGTTCAGAAGTCCGCATGACGAGTTCGCGGCAAAAATGATGCGGACTTCTGAACCGCCACACTAGTGTTTGTGACCCGGGCCGCGACGGAGGCAGTATCTTGGAGCATCACGCCGAAGTGCTCAGCGGCGGACTCTGGCGGCAACGGCCTCCGAATTGGCGGGATCTGGCGGCGCTGGTGCTGATCGTCGCCGTTATCCTGCTGATCGGATCGGGCGCGCGGCAAATGCTTGCGCCCTTTCCCGTTGCACAGCAACCGGAAATTTCGCTCTCCCCCGGCGTTCTGCCGAATTATGCGCTGCGCACGACGATGCGGATGCTGGCGGCGCTCGTCGCGTCGTTTATCTTCACATTCACCTACGGCACATTGGCGGCAAAGAGCCGCCGCGCCGAAATGGTGCTGATTCCGCTGCTGGACGTGCTGCAATCCGTACCGGTGCTCGGCTATCTCTCGTTCACCGTCGTGTTCTTCGTCTCATTGTCTCCCAATAGGGCATTAGGAGTGGAGTTCGCCGCGATATTTGCGATCTTCACCAGCCAGGCCTGGAACATGGCTTTCAGCTTTTTCCAGTCGTTACGCACCATTCCGTACGATCTCGACGAGGCGAGCCGCGGTTTTCGCTTCTCCGGCTGGCAGCGCTTCTGGCGCCTCGAGGTGCCGTTCGCCATGCCGGGCCTGATCTGGAACACGATGATGTCGATGTCCGGCGGCTGGTTCTTCGTGGTCGCCTCGGAAGCCATCGCTGTCGGCGATCTGCATGTCGCGCTGCCGGGCATCGGCTCCTACGTCGCGCGCGCCATCGAAGCGCGTGATCTTGGAGCGATCGGCTGGGCGATCCTGGCGATGACCGTTACCATCTTGATCTACGATCAGCTGCTGTTCCGTCCCCTGGTGGCGTGGGCGGACAAGTTTCGTTACGAGCAAACCGCCGCGGTGATCGTGCCGCGGAGCTGGATCATCGATTTGTTCCGGCGGACCAGCCTGCTGCGCACGCTGGGTGAATCGATCGGCGCCATGGCGCAGGCCGCAGCGCGGGCCCGGCTCTCGACACGGTCGGTCGGCACGCCGTTGCAGGGCCGGCTACTTTCGTCAGGCTTGCTCGATGTCATTTGGTACGGGCTCGTCTTGCTGGCGATCGCTTACCTCGGATCGGTGCTGTTGCGATTTGCCGGGACGGAACTGTCCTGGACGGATTTATTCACCGCGGTCAGCAATGGCGGCATTACTCTAATCCGCGTCGCCGTCCTGATCACCATCGCGACCATCGTCTGGGTTCCGATCGGAGTTGCCGTCGGCTTGCGTCCGGCGCTGGCGGAAAAGGTTCAGCCGGTCGCGCAGTTTCTCGCGGCATTTCCGGCAAACCTGCTGTTTCCGCTTGCGGTCTATCTGATCGTACGGTTCCAGCTCTCGCCCGTCATCTGGTTGAGCCCGCTGATGATCCTCGGAACGCAATGGTACATCGTGTTCAATGTTATCGCCGGCGCCAGCGCTTTTCCGACCGACTTCAGGGAGGCGGCGGCAACATTCAGGATCCGCGGCTGGCGTTGGTGGCGCGACGTGATGCTCCCGGGAATCTTTCCGTACTACGTGACCGGCGCGATCACCGCGTCGGGCGGCGCTTGGAACGCCAGCATCGTCTCCGAGGTGGTCAGTTGGGGTCCGACCAGGCTCAACGGGTCAGGCCTGGGCGCCTACATCGCGCAAATGACGGAGACCGGCGATTATCCGCGGATCGCGCTTGGCATCGCGGTCATGTCGGTGCTGGTGGTCGGCATGAATCGCCTGCTGTGGCGGCCGCTCTACGCGTATGCCGAACGCCGCACGCGGCTCGATTGAGCGGAGCGTACCTTGGTCGACGACAACAGTGCCGTTATCGACCTGCGCAACGTGTGCATGGCGTTTGCAAAACGCTCCGGCGAACCACTGCCGGTCTTGGACAACATCAACCTGTCGATCCGAGCCGGCGAGATTCTCGGTCTTCTGGGCCGGTCGGGCTCCGGCAAATCGACGCTGCTGCGGATTGCAGCAGGCCTCATCAGGCCGACGTCCGGCGAAGTCATCTACCGCGGCGCGCCGCTGACCGCGCCGACCGAAGGCATCGCGGTCGTGTTCCAGACCTTTGCGCTGTTCCCGTGGCTCACGGTGCTGGAAAATGTCGAGGCCGGTCTCGATGCGCTCGGCTTGCCGCGCGATCAGGCCCGCCAACGCGCGCAAGATGCCATCGATCTGATCGGGCTCGATGGATTCCAGTCCGCCTATCCGCGCGAGCTTTCCGGCGGAATGCGCCAGCGCGTCGGCTTTGCCCGGGCGACCGCGACCCGGCCCGACTTACTGTTGATGGACGAGCCGTTTTCGGCGCTCGATGTTTTGACCGCCGAAACCTTGCGCACGGATTTTCTCGATCTGTGGGTTGAACACCAGCTGCCGACCAAATCGGTGCTCATGGTGACGCACAACATCGAGGAGGCCGTGCTGATGTGCGACCGGCTGGTCGTACTGTCGTCAAATCCGGCGCGGATCGCGGCGGACATCCCGGTCACGCTGGCGCGCCCGCGCAACCGGCTGGAAGAGGAATTCGGCAACATCGTCGATCATGTCTATGCGGTGTTGACGGCGCGGACGGTCGCGTCGCTCGGCGCTCTCAAGCAAACGCATGAGGCGCTGGCTCAGCCGTTGCCGCGGGCGTCCGTCAACCGGATGAGCGGATTGATCGAGATTCTCGCGGCGCCGCCCCATGGCGGCGGAGCCGAGCTCGATACACTCGCAAGCTCGCTTTCACTGGAAGTCAATGACCTCTTCCCCATCGCCGAGGGACTTCACATTCTTGAATTTGCCGAGCTCAAGGACGGTGCTTTGAAGCTCACGGCCGCCGGAAATGTCTTCGCGCGCAGCGACACGGAGGAGCGGAAACGGCTCTTCAGGGAGCATCTGCTCCAGTTTGTGCCGTTAGCCGCGCACATCTGCCGCGTGCTGCGCGAGCGGGAGGCACGCCAAGCGCCACGAATGAGATTTGAGGTGGAACTCGAGGATCATTTGACTCACCAAGACGCGGAAAGCACGCTGCGCGCCGTGACGGCATGGGGGCGCTATGCGGAGCTGTTCGCTTATGACGATGAGACCAGAACCTTCGCGTTGATCGGAAACCCGGCGTGACCGCAATAGCCGTCACGCCGGCGGTCAAGACGCTCCGCGTCTGCGAAGGACCATCGCTTTGATCCAGATCAAAGCATCCGCAACTGCAGCGCGACAAGCTTTACGATATGCAGTGGCAGCCTATCTCTACCGCGCCGTTCGATCGCGAGCTTGAGCTGGCGGTCTTTGAGAAGGATGGCCCTCACGTTCTTGCCTTCGCGTGCCGTCGTATTGCCAGCGGCTGGATTAGCGCAGAAACCAAACAGCAGATTGACGTGCGCCCGACTCATTGGCGGGAGTGGAACGTAAAGCCCTAGTGTGGCGGTTCAGAAGTCCGCATCATTTTTGCCGCGAACTCGTCATGCGGACTTCTGAACCAAAGCCACACTAGATCAATACGTTGCTAGTACCGACTATCGCTGATGAATGAGTCGTGATTCAAGGATGCATGAGCGGCATCCCCGAGGCGACGATTATCATTCTGACGGCGGAGGAACGTGCCGAGCTTGA
>JBEKIC010000016.1:0-76557 GCA_050011955.1 Xanthobacteraceae bacterium | reverse complement strand
GCGGGTGTCTGACCCACCCCCATATAGCTGCCCCCGTCGCGCGGCGTTCGGCACCGCGCGCACCAAGGCACCAAAGCGAAGGCCATTGTTTCCAAAGAGTCGCCTCCCTGTTTTCTCCCTGTTATTTATTTTTGAAGAAATTACCTAAGTCCTTAATCCTTCATGGTAATTGCCCGTCCTTGCGCGATAGCCTCCCTGTTTTTTTGGAAAATGTCACCGGCAGGTATTTCGCACGCAAGAACATGGCGGAGCACCCGTTGCTGCGGTGCGCCGGAACCACCGTATCGTACATCGTGGGTTCTGCGCTCTTTTCACAAAAAGTGTAGCAAAAGGTGTTGCCGCCGGAGCGCCGTCGCGGCCTAATTCGAGCGGGCGATTCGTGCCGGAATTTGGCACGAGTGTCTCCGGTCGCATCAGTCGGCGACGAAGGGTCATGATGCCGAATTCAGCATTGCGTCACTCCAATCTGTTCGCGGACGCGCCCGACGAAGCCGACATGTGGATGGAACGGCTGCTTACGGCCTTCGCTGATGCAGACCTCCATTCGGGTTTCCTGCCGCTTGCGGAGCAAGCAATCGAGGCGTGCCCCGGCGATGCTGTCATTCTCATGCTGGCCGCCATGGCGGCGCTGCTCGATGAGCGGCCGAAGCGCGCGCTGGTCCTCCTGAAGCGATTTTCCAAACGTGCTTCGGCGCCGGCCGGAGATCTCTTGCACGCGCTGGCGCTCAATCAACTCGGCAAACGGCCCGCCGCCAGGGCGTTGTTGGAGAGCCATGGCCTGAACAGCCGGCGGTCTGCCGCCAAAGCCTTTCCGGGTGGCTCCAAGCGCCTGCCGTGGCTGATCCAGCAACTCGATAGTATCGTGGGCCGCGAAGTACGCCTCCCCGGGCGACGGCCGGCCGCGCGCGTCGAAGGCAAGCCAAGGACCGCGACCAACGGCCAAATTGCGGCTCGCCCGCACAAAGCGCCGACGCCTGCGGCTGTAGTGATCGCACCCGCGCCGCCACCCCTGCCGAGCGTCAATATCGACATTCCATTCACGATCGAATTCGATGTGTCGCCGCTGTTGTCGGCCCTGGCGCGCGACGCGGAGCCGGATGGCCGGTGGTTCGGCCTGCGCGAGCGGTTCGCTCATCTCGGTCTGGCGCAGGGCTTCGACGAGCTCCTATGCCTGCCGCATCTTACCGGCGTCGAACCCCTGTTGCATCAGATCGAAACGGTGCGCAAGGTGCTCAAGCAGTTCCGTGGTCGCGTTCTGCTTGCCGATGAGGTCGGGCTCGGCAAGACGATCGAAGCTGGCATGGTACTCAAGGAATATGCGCTACGCGGCATGGCCGAGCGCACTTTGGTCCTCACGCCGGCTTCGCTCGTCGGCCAATGGCGCGAAGAATTGGAGACCAAATTCGGTCTTACATTCGCGACCACTTATGACCCGCTCCTGCGCGACGAGCCGCAGGCGTTTTGGGCCCAGGATCGCATCGTGGCTTCGATCGCCACCGCACGGCGGCGCGAGCACGCCGAGCGCCTCGTCGAGCGCCAATTCGATCTCATAATCGCCGACGAGGCGCACCATCTACGCGACCGATCGAGTCAAAGTTGGAAACTCGTCGATTCACTCAACAAGCGCTTCCTGCTCTTGCTGTCGGCAACGCCAGTGCAGAACGATTTGGTCGAGCTCTACAATCTTTTGACGCTGCTGAAGCCGGGTATCTTCAAGACATTGAAGGAATTCCGTCTTGCCTATATGACCCCGGGCAAGCCGCGCCAGCCGGCCAATTCGGAGCGCTTGCGTGGGCTGATGCGCGGCGCGATGATTCGCAACACTCGCGCCGTCGTCGCCCTCAAACTGCCGCGGCGCCACGCTACTACCATCAAGGTCGATGGCCGCCCGGGCGAAGCTGAGGCCTACGCTGAACTCGCAGCGGCCGCGCGTCGCCTGGTGGCAGAGGGCGACGGCAAACGCGAACGGCTGTCCCTCCAGCATCTCCTGAGCGCGGCAGGCTCATCGCCACGCGCCGCAGCCACGGCGGTTGCTCGGATTGCGGCGCGAAACGCCAGCGATCCGATTTGGGCCGAACTTGCCAAACGATGGGCGGCGATCGAATCCGGCGGCAAAGAGACGGCGCTGGTCGACCTCGTCCGGCGCAATCCAACCGAGAAGAAGCTTGTCTTCGTCCATTCGCGCGAGACGCTCGCTCACCTCGCAGCCCGTCTCGAACAGTCCGGCGTTTCGCTCGCGCGGTTCGACGGAAGTCTCAGCGGGCCGGAGAAGGACGCTGCGATCGCCGCGTTTCGGGATCATGCGACCGTCCTTCTTTGCACGCAATCGGGGGGCGAGGGACGCAACATCCAATTCTGCAATACCTTGATAAATTTCGATGTGCCTTGGAATCCAATGGCGATCGAGCAACGCATCGGCCGCATCGACCGTATTGGCCAGAGTCGCGAAGTGTTCGTCTTCAACCTCGTCACCCGCGGCACCTTGGAGGAGCAAGTCTTGGCGTTGCTCGATGAAAAGATCTCGATGTTCGAGCTGGTCGTCGGCGAGATCGGTGCCATCCTCGGCGGCATCGAGGAGGAGCGCGAGTTTCCGGATTTGGTGCTGGATGCATGGTTGGAGGCGACTGATGCGGCCCGCTTTCAGGCGTTTGAAGCGCTGGGCCAGCGGCTCGAACAGGCGCGCCAGCAGCATGAGGACGCCAAGGCGCTCGACGAAAAACTGTTCGGTGAGGATTTCGAGACGGCGTGAGGACTGACAATGGGAGCGTTGCGCGATTTCGTCGCCGACATGCTGGAGAGTGAAGGGGCGGCCATCGAGCCGGTCGAACCGGACGGGCTCGAAGTGCTGGCGTCCGAGCCGCTGCGCGCCGCCATGGACTGGCCGGAATTTGCGCGGCTCGGATTTGCGGCCACGCTGCCCGTGGGAGCGATCCGGATCGGACTCGAAGGCGACTGGCTCGACCGCTTCGGTGCGCTGCTGGGCGAGCGTGGCCGCTTCGCCGAGCGGCAGCTCGTCGTTGCCGGCAATATCGCGGCGCCGAGCGATCCGCAGCGCCTGCTCGACCGCGCGCTCGATCTACCCAATGCAGTCTGGCGCTTAAATGTCGCCAACCCGACATGGACACGCTGCCTCCTGCTTGCGTTCCGCTATACCGCCATCTCTGACGAAAAGCGCGACGGACTGGTCTGGCTCGGCTTCAACCAGGGTACGGGCGCGGTCTTGGGTGGCGACTTTCTGCGGAGGCTCCGCACGCACTTGGCGAGCGTCGTGGATTGGCAGGTGCCTGAGCCGGATACCCGCCGCGCCGCGGGCGTGGCGTGGGATGCGGCAACGGTCACGGCGCGTATTGAGCGACTGGTCGAACATCATGTCCGGCTCGATCTTGAGCCCTTTCTCAATGCCATGCACCGCCGGCTCGACCGCGATCGCGGGCGGGTCTACGCATATCACGACGATCTGCGCCGGACCGAGCAGATGAAACTTGCCGCGCTCGCTTCGGCGTCCGGCGAAAAAGCGGAGGCCGATCGGAAGCGCGAGACGTTGCGGATCGCCGCCATCGAGCGTGAGTATGCCGCAAAACTCGACGATCTGCGCCACAATTACGATTTGCGGGTCACAGTCACTTGGATGCAGGGACTAACGCTCTTTGCCCCCGTGTATCGCTACGACGTGCTGATCAAACGACGCAAGCGTGAACGGGCCATGAGCATCGACTGGCATCCGGCCATTCGCATGATCGAGCCACCACTCAGCGATTGGGGACTGGGGGTAGGGCGGGCACGGCTCGTGTGCGACGATCATCTGCATCTCACAGACCCCAGTGGGCAAGCTCCCTGCCCATCCTGCGGCAAAGTCTGGTGCCGCGCCTGCCATTCGGTCGCTTGCCCACGCTGCGGGCGGGCGGCCTGAAAAGCGAGTGGCAGTTATTTCTTCCGTTAGCGCAAGCGAGCATTTTGGCGGAAACCGTGAGATGCTCCGCTCGTTACTTCCGACAACGCGCGGTTTTACTTCACTGCAAGCGGCCGTGAGCCGTTTGGCCCTGCAACGCCAGGGGCGTTCTCACAGGCGGTCGCAATTTCGAGGTCATTCCGATTGCACCGATCATAATGAGGGTCGCGTCGTGATTGCCGGCCTCAAGGCTTAGACGAGTGGCTGTCAGCCAGCTTTGACGCCGGCGCCGCGCCTTAGGCCCCACTAGGCGAGAAAGCGCATCTGAAATAGGCCCGACCCCTTGATGAACGTCAGACCGGCCCTCTCTTCACGTATTGAGATGTTCCAGTAATTAGCGAACCAACTGTACCTTTTCAAAGTGTCGCGGCGTATCGACCGACTCCTCGAAGCGGCGCTGTATCATGTCACGCATTTGCGCATAATACGTGAGCCGGTGCTCCGAACCCTCGGGGGCATAGTTCCGTTCTTTGAGAACATCGAGGAGCATTTGCAGGTGCCATAGGACATGCTGGTAAAACGGCCCGTCGTCGGCTTGCTTAATATGCTCCTCAAAATCCTTTTTCAGGTCAGAAGAAAGCGCATCGGAGACAACGTTCTTGGTGAGCATAATACGTGGAAATTTGACGATCTCGCTTTCCAATCTGTAGGCCCTAACCAGCGCTTCACCGAACACTGTCGTTTCGTCGTGAAACAAGAGCCCTTTGCATATAGCGCCGCGAAGGAAATAGCCTTCGTGCAAGGATGCCTCGGCGAGCTGCCGGACAGCCGCAAAGAGCATCGAGAGTCCCGGCACCGTACATTTGGTCGATAGCGCCACCGCGTCCGAAATGCTCTGTGCACGGAAATCACAGTGTTCGACATCGATAATTTGGGGATCGTAAGGCTTATGAATTCGCTTCAGGACATCGCGGATTGCCTCGAATTTTATGTTGCCGCTGCGAAGGTCCGCCATTAAATCGGCGAAGCCAAGAATATCAATGTAAGCGCAATATCGTTCTTCGTAGGCTGCGTCGGTCATCGCACCCTCCCAACAAACCACCGTAGCGGATAACACAATGCTCTACCCGCTCCCCGGCCGCCGGTCCTTCTGGGCCGGCGCCACCTTACGGATTCCCATTCTCGCAATCGTCAGCACAGCCTTGGTGGCGTCCATCGACATTGCTGTATGGTCGAGCCGCACACCCGACTGGCGCAACGACGCAACGAGAGCGGCCACGTCAGCGTCTGCCTTCGACGAAAAGACGAGGTCGCCCGCATGCTTGACGGTGAGACAATTGACGAAGCGCGCCCGCTCAAGATCGGATTTCTCGAAGCTGACTTTGGCAGCGATTCGAGATTGCAGGTCCTCCAACTTGAAATGCTCAGGAACGACCAGGTTAAAATCCATCAAGGTAGAAACGCACATATCTGGTGAAAGAGGAAGAATTCGCGCCGGCGGCGACCCTAGTGAGTCTTGACCAAACATGGCGGACGGATTGTCGCTTGTCAGAAACGGCTCGTCCGTCGAGTTCGAGAGAATGGTCCATGGCTGGCCAAAAAACCGCCAAGTCACGCGCGGCAATGCTAGCGTAAAATTTGCTTTCGCAAATTCGGGGTCTACGTCAATGCACACGTCCTCTAGCTTCACGCTCCGCGGGGGCGGATGCCTGCGTGCGATGATGTGCAATAGCGTCCGGAGTTCTCGTTCAAGCAACTCCGTGCCGATACCCGTCGTGGTTGGGGTGGTTAGGGAAATGCTCGCCCAGCCGGCGGCTATGACGAATTTATGGTTCGCGTCAAATTTTCCTGTGCGGAAAGCATCAACGGCCTCATTCCATCTCGGCTCCCAAATTTTCCGAAACAGGCCGAGCGTTCTCGGCTCCGCGAGATATTTTTGATTGAGATCGCCGTTCGGCTCCATGCACACATTTGCAGGCCAGCACGGAAATTCAGCTCCATCCGATTTTCGGTAGGCGCGAATTGGGCGTCCTGCATCTTGATCGCACCAATGCTTGAGGTAGGTGCGCGCGAGGTAATGATCGAGGGCCATGGCGCTGTTTTAGATTGAGATTATGTCAATAAAAATCAACGCCAAAGTTCATCCAGTCGGTCCGGCACCTCGCCGAACGTTTTCAAAACGACGGCGTCGTTGAAACTGCCCATTCCCGGATCGCCCGAGCGTTTGAACGCGAGCGCGCCGGCATTGGATGAGTCGCGCGCCATCGCTTCCGCGCGCCGGATCGCCGCTGACTCGTTTGGCATCTCCTGCGCTTCGCCTGGTGCTACTCCATCTTCCGTTCGAACGAGTGGCAAGGCGACATAATACGTCACGGACATCTCGACCTCCTGTCAGGCGGCTTGGTCCTCTTTCTCTCCGGTCGCGACGATTTTAAGGGTGCCGTCCGGCAGCGAGCGCTGAAGCTTCAGCGCTTCGTCCGTTGGCGCTGTCATCCACTGCTCGATCTCGGCATCCCTGGTCAGGATGACGGGCATGGCTTCGGGATGGATCGCGCCGACTTCCGCATTAGCATCAGTGGTGAGAAATCCGAAAAGCTGATGCTCGCCCTCAACCGGGTTTGCCTTGGTGCCGCGCTTTCCGTGCCATGTCGTCCAGATACCGGCGAACACCGCGAGCCGGCGGTCGTCACCGAGCGCGAACCAGGTCGGCGTTTTCCGTCGCAGAGGGGACCGTCGATGAGATTACCGAGCATGCGGACGTGCGCCGTATCTATCTCGGCAAGGTCTGAACCGTGGACCCCTTGATTGAAAGCGTCGGCTTGGGACGCCAGCATTGTGAGGTGATGATTGGGAACTGTTTTTTGCCAAGCGTGAGAGCGGGCTTTACCCTCAGTCCTTCCACTTGATCGAACATCCCATTGAAGGAATTTGCTCCGCCGGGCCGCGGCCGGTTTCCGCAATCTGCTTCATTGCCTCGAAAAGGTCACGGCGGTCATTCGCCACCGCAGTCATACGTGACGCATCGAGCCGGCCGCGATATTGCAACTCGTCCTGTGCGTTGAAGCCGAAAAAGTCGGGCGTGCATTGAGCGCCATAGGTGCGCGCCACCTCCTGCGTCGCGTCGATGACGTAGGGAAAGGTGAAGCCATGCTTCGCTGCAAACGCCTTCATATTGTCGAACGAATCTTCTCTATAAGTTTCGGTGTCGTTCGGCATGATCGCGATCGTGCCGATGCCGATCTCGCGCAGCGCCTTGGCTTCCGCGACGATGCGGCCAATGCTTGCCTTCACGTACGGACAGTGGTTGCAGATGAAAACAATGAGTGTACCCTTTGGCCCGTGCACGTCGGCAAGCGAATAGGTTTTTCCGTCTACGCCCTTGAGTGCGAAGTCACGCGCTTTCCAACCGAAGTCGCAAATGTCGGTTTTAGCTAACGTCATTACAAATCCTCCACGCTAGGCAGTCGCCCTAGGTGCTGACGGCGACGGCTGGTCCTGTAGAAGCGATAGTCCGGCATCGTTCCTGATTTTACTGCCAGTCCCCTTCCTCAAGCCGGCGGACCGCCGGTGCCGACGGATTCTTGATCTTCAGCCAGTGGTCAGAACGCCCTGCCCGATAGGGCGATCCTAGCCGCTTTGAGACAATGCCCTCGCAGCCGAGCGCGCAGGCGTGCCGGTAGACGATCACTCCCTCCATGTCGAAATGATGATTGAAGGCGATACCGTGATGGTCGCGCCGCAATAGCCCCTTGAGAGTGCGTTTGCGAACCTCAATCGGCTCCCGGCGGAGGTCCACGCCGTCCAGCTCGAGCAGGTCGAAAGCGCAGAGCGTCACGGTGTCGTCCTGGCGACGGTAGCGGAGCAGATCGAAGACGGAGAGGCCGTTTGCGTCGCAGGCGATGGCCTCGCCGTCGACGAGGCACGAGCGTGCCGGCAACGCGGCGATGGCGGCGGCTGCCAGCGGGAAGCGTTGGGCAAGGTCGAAGCCCTTCCGCGTGATGAGCTTAACGCTGCCGGCGTTGAGTTCGGCGAGGATCCGGAAGCCGTCGTGCTTGATTTCGTGAATCCAGCCGGGTCCGGCCGGCGGCATTTTGGCGGGTCTTCGCAAACAGGGCTCGTAGCGCCGGACTTGGCGCTTCAACTCACGCGATACAGACATGCCGTGTAATTAGGATCGGCGGGCTGGAGAGTCGAGTCACGGCAACGCCCCCGGTGCGGCCCGGGGACGAGCTGGCGATGTGCATGCTCATCGGGCGTGACTGCCCGTCCGATGAGCACGGACCGGACTTCAGAGATTGCGACCGAAGAGGGCGAGAAGCTCCGTCCAACCACGTTCGGCAACCTCCTTGGGGTCAAGCGGGGTGTAGGAGCCGAACCGGTAGAATAGGTCGGGCAGAAGAACGACGTAGCCGGCCGCGGCCAGGCGCGTGGCCATGTCGATCATGGCCGGCCTGATCGCCAGGCCATCCATGTAGAAAATCACGGCGGGCCAGCGACCATCCCCATCCGGCGTCATCACGAACGTCGAACATTCGCCATCCTTCGTGCGGATCGCTACCCGTTCCTGTGCCATGTAGGTCTCCTTTGCGATTCACCGGCGGCCAGATCGGCTTCACGCTGACTGTACGTAGCCGGTCGCCCAACGCTGTAGCCCGCCCTCTCGTGAAGGGAGAGACGCATCGGCATCGCTGGCAACCCCACGCATCTCGATTTTCTACCCCATCGCGCCGCACGCCGGGCTGCTGATGGCAGATGTCGATGAGGAGCCCCTGTTTCCCGCTGAAGGGCTCACGCGCAATCAAGCCATGACACTCAATCAAATGCTGTTCCAAGCTTCCTATAAGCAGGTGTTCGGGCGATCCGAGGAATGTCTGAGGGTGATAGCTGGGATGAGCTGACGTGGCACCCAGAAGCAGCTAATCCATCCACGGATCACAGGCAGGGCAATCTCCGACCAGGCAAGCAAACTCATTCGAGCGTATCTTCGGTCTCGATTAACTCAACGCTCTCCGCCTCGCTCGCGACCTCTGCAGCGTCCCATGCATTTAAGGACATTCCGATGTCGCGACTGACCTATCCGGCTGACCTCTTTCACTTGCGCGACGGCGAACGGCCTATGTATGGCGAAGAGCCGGATGTGAAGCGTTGCGTTGACTATTTCAAAGCGTTGATGCCGCCCGAGGAATGGGTCGCTCTTCGCCGCGCACGCCATCGTTAATTCCCCGCTTCAATGCTGGGTTTTGGATGGTGAATGATGCCGATTGCAAAAACGTTGGTTCGCTCGCGTTGACGCTTCGCTAACCATTGCACGCGGCGCATGCAACGGCCCAGCAAGGCTTCGTGCATCGTCGCGCGAAGCTCTAGGCGTTCGCGTGCTCGCTATCACCGTGCAGAATATTCGCCTGGCCGCAATATTCTGTACGGCGACTTGGGCGACTTCCTGATCCAGGACGAAGCCGCGGCCGAGTTCGCGAGAGTCGCGCCACAGTGTGCTGCGCCTGCTCCCCGAATTAGGTGCAACGGTTTAGAGGCGGACCGTTACCGATCAACCAACTCTTGGCCCTTGGAGTGAGTAACGTGGGAACGGCATACGCGGACGATGACATTGCCCGGTGCGCTGTTTTGCTACGGGGTCAACAATCACGTGCCGGGTCCTGCGCAAAATCGCATAGGGCCTTTCGGCGTGCTCTCTCTTAACCGGGAAACATGAGACAGCAAAAAATATGCCGAAAAGGCCGATTTTAAATGGTCACTGTCAGAAACAGATGATCCGATGACAGATGACAAAGACTACTCGGTGACTTCAACGCAACCGAACGGAAAGGGTGCGGTAGCCGTTGTCGAAGGTGGATGTGCAAGGCCCGGCCGGGTGACATTTGTAGCTACACTACTAGATGCCTCGGAGTCCAAGAGTGCATTGGGGCTGCCAGACTTTAACAATGAGGGCTACATCGCAGGAAACAAGCGCATCAATGACCAACCACCTTTCCCGACGCACTTTCCAACTCAGAAGTTTAGGAACAATATCGTTGTATCGTCGCTAGCTAGTTTGGCCCCCACGGAATCCATCGAAACAACATGGCGGGTGTTGGCGGAAATCGAGACCGCTCGCGGCCGTTTGATAATCCAAATTCCGATGCAAAATGCCAACGTTCAAAAACTACTCGTTGCATGCGGGAAACAATTGGAGAATGCGCGCAACCGCAAGGGGGTTATTGACGCCCCAAGCCGTCAACAATGAGCAATGGTTGCCGAAACGACGGCCCTTTGCACCTGGGCCTTCGCTCCTCCCGATGTCGGCAAGAGGTTACCAATCCGAGAAGAAGACTCACTTTGACGCCAATCACCGGCACACGGTCAGATGGGACCTGTCTGCACTTGCCCAAACAGCCAAGGACCTGAAGGCGGTCATCAGAAACACGCTTCTGAGTGACGCAAGGCAGGATGATTAGCCTTTCGGCCGCACCATAGCGACATCGGCCAGCCGCCCCATGTGCCCTAAATATACAAATCGCTAGCCGCCATCCGCAGCCCGCGCGCTCGCGTGACTTGTCCCGCCGCCGCGGCTTCGCCTCTCCGAATGTATCGAGCGCGAACTTCGCCTCCCCGTAGGCTTACTGGAGGATATTAGCGGCGAAAGCCATAAGTCCAAAAATGCAACCGCAGCCGCTAGAATGACTCCAATGGCAGATAGCGGGGAAACGACCTTGGAATCGCTCTCTGTTGATCCGACGTTATTGGAATCGGCTAATCGCTGGTTTGATATCTCATGGTACGGACTACTGATTGCCGGTGGATTTACGGCAGTCGCGGCATTCGCAACGGTGTTTTTCCTATTCATCCAATTTTGGTCAAGTGGCGTTAGGGAGCACCAGACGGAATTGCGTACGGCCACGCTCGAACTGGAAACAGGCAAAGCCAAGGCCGAACTTGCAAAAGCGAACGCGGACATAGCAAGCGCCAATGCAGAAATAGCGGAAGCGAACAAACAGATAGCAAGCCTGGAAAAGGACGCAGCGGAGGCGCGAAGAGACCTTGCCGCCGCTAATGCGCGAGCAGCAGAAGCGAACCAAAAAGCTGAGGCGGAGCAAAAGGACGCAGCGGAGGCGCGAAGGGACCTTGCCGCCGCTAATGCGCGAGCAGCAGAAGCGAACCAAAAAGCTGAGGCGGAGCAAAAGGACGGGGAGGCGCGAAGGGACCTTGCCGCCGCTAATGCGCGAGCAGCAGAAGCGAACCAAAAAGCTGAGGCGGAGCAAAAGGACGCGGCGGAGGCGCGAAGGGACCTTGCCGCCGCTAATGCGCGAGCAGCAGAGGCAGACCAAAAAGCTGAGGCGGAGCGGCTAGAGCGTCTCAAGTCAGAGCTACAAACCGGGCCTCAGGACTTGGCTGGGCAATCCCGCAATGAGTTAGTTGCGCTGTTCCGGAGCTTTGGCGTCCAATCAGTCGATGTGTTCGCATACGCCGAAGGCTCAAGACCGGATATGCACTCATTTGCGCAAACGATGATCGCTGTATTTACGGAGGCGGGGTGGCGAGCACGGTATTGGACAACGATTGGCGGAGCCGGGGTCGTAACAGGTGTAGTGGTAGCCACACGCCAAGGGTCCGACGAATATATCGAAAGCGCCGCAAATTCTATTGTGCTCGGGCTGCGCCATTGGGATTTTGCGGCATCTCGATGGGACCAGCATTTCACGACAAACGACGCCAAGGAAATACCTGGAGCGGCGGGAGTGAGCGGACCCACTTGGGACGCGAACGATGTTGCCCCAATCCGGGTCTTCGTCGGAACCAAGCCACCCTGATAAGGCCGGCGCGGGGCTCGACACTCGCGCCGACCGTGACTCCAACAGCCCCTTTACGAGTTCTCAAAGACGATTCGCCGTTCGGCTCTGTTGAAGAAAGACTTCGACGCCTAGACGCCAATGTCCTCCCAAACGACCCCCGAGGCAATCTACCTTTCCAACCCCAAGGTCTCCTAGCGCAACTGGCCGACCACACTCCCCGAGCCTAGTCATCAGTGTATAGAATTCGCCGACCCCTTTCGGTTGGAAGATTCCGAGATTCTTGGTGTCCCGTTCCCTCAACCCGAAGCACGGAAAGTCCTTCAAGGCGTGCAACTGAGCGTCTCGGTAGTATCCCTTATGAACCACGGCATCCTGTTCAAATTTCCGCCCATACTTCCGCAGAAGCCCTTTCAGGTCTCCGCTGTCGTCGGCATTCCCGAATATCAGGAAACCGTGCTCATCGACGTTTCTGGCGCGGGCAGTCCCATAGTCCTCGACATACCGCCCGCGTATATTCAGATGGCCGAAACCGTGCAACCTGATTTCGTGACGTAGTTCGGCGTTGCGGGCGGCGTTTTCGTTCGGCGTGAATTCACGGCGAGTGGCCGTGATGAGCCCTACATTCCACGCCTCGCTATCGGTGCAAAATTGCGTCGTTGCGCCAAGTGCAGCAAGTGCGGCCATGAGCGGGTGGTGGGCTAACTAGTCTAGCTCGGCGTTACCGGTGAGAAATATGGTGGAGATTGTTCTCGGCGCACTTGTGGTGATTGGTATCTTCGTCTTTTGGTGCGATGTCACCGATGCATGGAATAATGTATTCCGTCTAATCCGCGCATTTCCCCCGCCTTATTCAAAGTAGCCCCACTACCCACAAGAGTACGATTCAGCATCCGGGATGGATGGGGCGGCGCAGATGTTGGCTTCATGCCGTTTCCGGCCTGTAGGATCGGGAGCGAGACCGCTAACTGAGGCGGCCTAAACAAAAAGAAACCCCGACCGAAGTCAGCGCCTCCCGTTAGTGCCGGCCGCTTGGCTCTGAACACTGATCCTCCAGGGACAAAACGGGTGTGAGGATTGGTCGGGCCAGTAGGGCACTTAAGAACATATGGGAAAGGCGGAAATCTTCCGACAGCCACGACGCTCCCGTGAATCCGTCCGTAAGAGAACGCTTTAAGCTCCGGAATGTAGTGCAATGCGCCGGCACGGTCCTTACCGCCCCGAGGCGTTGCGACACCACGACGAGTTCAAGACCTATTACGATCCAGCGTAGGTCCCTCGGTGAGTGGAGGGAATCCGCGCGCTCGGCGAAGAGCTGGAGGCCATGATTTGGGATCGGTGCCTCGAAGCAGGCATGAACTTACAGAGCGTGAGAGTCTCCCCAAGCAAGGCCTATGGATGGGAAGCGAATTACATCGCTGCCCCTCACTCGTGACGACCGGACGAAGAAAAGGCCCCGGGGGTTGGCCGGGACTAGGTGTGTGAACCGTGCGGAACTGTGTCCAGCTATGTTAAGAGAGGCATTCGAGGCGCGCATCTCGAGGATCGTCTGCACCTTTATTTAGAGCGCCTGATAGTGGATCAGAAGGTCGATGGTTCGAGTCCAGCCCGCTTTTCAGTACAGGTTTATGAAGTTACTTGCATATAAAGCCACGCGCTGACTGTCGCATGGTAACTGCCGCCTTCGCGGAACCACTGAGTGACCACAAAGCGGCTTCCAGGAAGAGAGGCGACGTAGCCTTCAGCGCAGCCGACGTCCCTCTGGGTAGGGGAATTCAGCGAGCGTCCCCTTGATGGAAAGCAATTGGCCGAGAACCGCTCGAGATCGGCTGCTCGGCCGGAACGGCGGCCCGATGCTTGAAGCCCTGAAGCGGCTGAATGGTGGGACAATCCACCTACCGGGCCGCGTGAAGGACCGCCTGGACCGGGACCGGCTTGCGCTGCGCTTCGATCGGTTTAAGGCGGTAGCGTGAAATGCCCGCCTTCACGCGCTATATCGGCATCGACTATTCGGGCGCCGAGACGGCAACGGCAAGCCTCAATGGATTGCGCGTCTGTACGTCAGATCGAGTATCGCCGTCCATCGAGGCGCAACCACCACCGTGTCCGCGCAAATACTCGATGCGGCGCGTGGCGGCGCGGCTACTCCGGCGGCGAATCGGCGGGCGATCTGGTGCACGGCGTCGGTGTCGACCTCGACTCCAAACGCGGTGCTCGCCCGCAATCGACTTTCGCTTGTGGCCGCCCGTCTGGCCCCGCGCTACGCTCTCAGTCTCATGCAATAGCCGTCATCCTTAGCTTTCCAGGTTTTGACCGATTCGGCCTGGCATTTGGTCGAAAAAGCAACGACCTGCTTCGGCAAATCTCCATAGCTGAACTCGTGGGCCCGCGGTTCAGTGCAAACGAGCTTTCTGCAACGGACCGCTATCATGGCGTGGCCTGGTGAGGCCTGGGCGCCGGATACTTTGCTCAGTATTACGCGGCGCTGTTCCGGGCGCGCGGGGTACTTTCACGAGACTTGCAACGATGGGGCAAGGTGCGGCGCTACGGCAGTTATGGTCCTAATGTCGGCGTCAAGAATTGGGTTTGCCGAAATGAGCATGAGACAAAGGCGCTGCGGACCGTGAATTTGGAGCGGTGTCCCAAATGCAATGAAACGGCTGGTGCCAGGCCGATAAAACAGGTGGCAAGCCCGCCTTTGGTTGGGCTCGTTGGCGCCATCAGCGCCAAGCTCGACGCGCTCAATGAGGTAGGCAAGCGTTTCGGCAGAATGACGGACCGCGCTGTGGACCGCGTGTGCGAGCGAGCGAGCGCGGCAGCATCCTCCGTGCCGAACGCGACGAGCTACAAGCCCGGCTCGCGCTCAGCGGGCGGCCAGTTGTCGGGCCGCCCCGTTTCGTTTTATGGTGCTAAAGTTCGACGTTGACCGCCGCTAACTGCCGCCGCTACTGCCGCTAAGCCGCCACGTAAGTCATTGATTTTGTTAGTGACAGTCGCATATGTTAGGGATGCACGCGATTGGCCAGCCCCGCCGCAAACACAGGACCGGAGAATGCAGGAACGCCGTTCCACCTTCGACTACGAGGACCTGCTGGCCTGCGGGCGGGGCGAGCTTTTCGCGCACGGCCCGCAACTGCCGCTACCGCCCATGCTGATGTTCGACCGCATTTCCGAGATCGCGGAAGTCGGCGGCGAATACGGCAAGGGGCTCGTTCGCGCGGCGCTCGAATTGAAGCCCGACCTCTGGTTCTTCCCCTGCCACTTCAAAGGCGACCCGGTGATGCCGGCTTGCCTTGGTATTGATGCGTTGTGGCAATTGCTCGGTTTCTTCCTCGGCTGGCTCGGCTCGCCCGGCAAGGGTCGCGCGCTCGGCACCGGAGAGCTTAAGTTCTCCGGGCAGGTGCTTCCGAGCATGAAGAAGGTGGTGTACGGCATCGACATCAAGCGCGTGATGCGTTCGAAGCTGGTGCTCGGGATCGCCGACGGCTGGCTCTCCGCCGATGGCGCGGTGATCTATCGTGCGCTGGATCTCAAAGTGGGGTTATTCCGCGACGCGGCGCCGCAGCCGAGCGGAGTCTGATAAGCGTAACGTGGCCGCATCTGGCGAAAGAGGCTGACGAGGCAAGATGAGGCGGGTGGTCGTCACCGGAATGGGCATCGTCTCGTCCATCGGCAACAACACGCAGGAAGTGCTGGCTTCGCTGCGCGAGGCGAAGTCGGGCATCGTGCGCGCCGACAAATATGCCGAGCTTGGCTTCCGCTCTCAGGTGCACGGCGCGCCCACCCTCGATCCCAGCGAGTCGGTCGACCGTCGCGCCATGCGCTTTCTCGGCGGCGGCGCCGCCTGGAATCATGTCGCCATGGAGCAGGCGATCCGCGATGCCGGGCTCGAAGCGACCGAAATCTCGCACGAGCGCATCGGCATCATCATGGGATCGGGCGGACCGTCGACCCGGACCATCGTCGAGAGCGCCGACATCGCCCGCAGCAAGGGGCCGAAGCGCGTCGGGCCATTCGCGGTGCCCAAAGCGATGTCGTCGACCGCGTCCGCTACGCTCGCCACCTGGTTCAAGATCAAGGGCTTGAGCTATTCGATCTCGTCGGCCTGCGCGACCTCGAACCATTGCATCGGCAATGCCTACGAGATCATTCAGGCCGGCAAGCAGGACATCATTTTTGCCGGCGGCTGCGAAGAGCTCGACTGGACCTTGACCGTGCTGTTTGACGCCATGGGGGCGCTGTCGTCGAAGTACAACGACACGCCCGCCAAAGCCTCGCGCGCCTACGACGCCGATCGCGACGGCTTCGTCATCAGCGCCGGCGCCGGCGTGCTGGTGCTCGAAGAATTGGAGCGCGCCAAGGCGCGCGGCGCCAGGATCTATGGCGAGATCGCCGGCTACGGCGCGACGTCCGACGGCGTCGACATGGTGGCACCCTCGGGCGAAGGCGCCGCCCGCTGCATGCGCATGGCGCTGCAGAACGTCAAACCGCCGGTCAACTATATCAATCCGCACGCCACCTCGACCCCGATCGGCGATCTCAAGGAGATCGAGGCCATCCGTGACGTGTTCGGCGCCGGCGAGAAATGCCCGCCGATCTCGGCGACCAAGTCGCTCACCGGACATTCGCAAGGGGCGACCGGCGTGCACGAGGCGATCTATTCCTTGTTGATGATGAACAACGGCTTCATCTGCGAGAGCGCCAATATCGAGAACCTCGATCCGGCTTTTGCCGACATGCCGATCGTGCGCGAACGCCGCGACGGCGTGACGCTCGGCTGCGTGCTGTCGAATTCCTTCGGCTTCGGCGGCACCAACGCCTGCATCGTGTTCAAGCGGCTGGATGCGTGATTTCTCTTCCCGTCATTTCCGGGGCGCCGCCAACGGGACCGGCCACCGGCCCGATGCCAAGGCTGCGTCGGGCCGCAATGACGAAAAAAAGGATTAATGCATGCAGGGTTTGATGCACGGCAAGCGCGGGCTGATCATGGGGGTCGCCAACGATCACTCGATCGCCTGGGGCATCGCCAAGACGCTGGCGGCGCACGGCGCCAAGCTCGCTTTCACCTACCAGGGTGAGGCCCTCGCCAAGCGCGTCAAACCGCTGGCGGCGTCGGTCGACGCCGATCTCGTGCTGCCGTGCGACGTCGAGGACCTGACCTCGGTCGATGCCGTGTTCGGCGAGATTGAGCGGACCTGGGGGACGCTTGATTTCCTCGTCCACGCGGTAGCCTTTTCCGACAAGACGCAGCTCACCGGCCGCTACGCCGACACCACGCGCGACAACTTTCTGCGCACCATGCTGATCTCGTGCTTTGCCTTCACCGAAGCGGCGAAGCGCGCGGCGGCGCTGATGCCGAACGGCGGCGCGATGCTGACGCTGACCTATAACGGTGGCGAGCGCGCCATGCCGAACTACAACGCCATGGGACCCGCCAAGGCGGCGCTGGAGGCTTCGGTGCGCTATCTTGCGGTTGATTTCGGTGCCAGCCGCATTCGCGTCAACGCGATCTCGGCCGGACCGATCCGGACGCTGGCGGGCGCCGGCATCGGCGACGCGCGGATGATGTTCGCCTTTCAGCAGCGGCATTCACCGCTGCATCGCGGCGTGACGCTGGAGGACCTCGGGGGCGCCGGGCTTTATCTGCTTTCCGATCTCTCGACCGGCGTCACCGGCGAAATCCATTTTGTCGATTCCGGCTATAACGTCATCGCCATGCCGCATCCCGACGCGCTGCGGGCCGACCGCGGGCGGACCGAGGACGGCGGGCAGTAGCCCGCGGGCTAGCTCCGAGGCCTCGCTCGGCGCCTCTCCTCTTGCCTCGATCGGCGGCGCACGCCACATCTTCGCCGGTCATGCCCGCCTCACCCGCCATAGACGTCGAGCGCCTGGTCAAAATCTACAAGAACGTGCCGGCGGTCGACGCCGTATCGTTTTCGATCGCGCCCGGCTCGATCACCGGACTCCTCGGCGGCAACGGCGCCGGCAAGACCACCACGATTGCCATGATCATGGGGCTGACCAGCCCGACCTCGGGCCGGGTGACGGTGCTCGGGGCGGAAATGCCGCGGCAGCGCTACCGCGTTCTCCACCGGATGAATTTCGAGAGCCCCTATGTCGAGATGCCGATGCGGCTCACGGTCCGGCAGAATCTGACGGTGTTCGGCATGCTCTATGGCGTGCCCGACCTTGCCGACCGTATCGCCGAGCTCGCCGACGCGCTTGATCTGACCGATCTGCTCGACCGCCCGGCCGGCAAGCTTTCGGCCGGGCAGAAGACCCGGGTGTCGCTGGCCAAATCGCTGATCAACGCCCCGGAATTGCTGCTGCTCGACGAGCCGACGGCTTCGCTCGATCCCGATACCGCCGACTGGGTGCGGGCCCATCTCGACCGCTACCGCCGCGACCGTCATGCGACGGTGCTATTGGCTTCGCACAACATGGCCGAGGTCGAACGGCTGTGCGAGCGCGTCATCATCATGAAACAGGGGCGCATCGAGGACGACGACACGCCGGCGCGGCTCTTGGCGCGCTACGGCCGTCGCACGCTGGAGGAAGTGTTTCTCGACGTGGCGCGCGGCGGCGGCGAAGCGCGCGAGGCGGCGCAATGATCACGCGTACCGAGAGCGCGTTCGCCTTCTCGCCGCGGCGCGTCGCGGCGATGATGCTGCGTTACTGGTACCTCCTCCGCTCGTCCTGGCCGCGGCTGGTCGAGCTCGTCTACTGGCCGATGGTGCAGATGATCACCTGGGGCTTTCTGCAGGTTTACGTGATGCAGAATGCCGGGTTTTTTGCCCGTGCCGCCGGCACCTTGATCGGCGCAGTGTTGCTCTGGGACATCCTGTTCCGCGGCCAGCTCGGCTTCTCGATCTCATTCCTCGAGGAGATGTGGTCGCGCAACATCGGCAATTTGATGATGAGCCCGCTGCGGCCGTTCGAGTTCATCATCGCGCTGATGGTGATGAGCTTGGTG
Source organism: Xanthobacteraceae bacterium (assembly GCA_050011955.1). Taxonomy (GTDB): domain Bacteria; phylum Pseudomonadota; class Alphaproteobacteria; order Rhizobiales; family Xanthobacteraceae; genus BOG-931. Next base: position 57,911 of record JBEKIC010000016.1, on the reverse strand, counting down.
CGGCTGTTGATCGGCGTGATCCCGGTGACGCTGCTCGCGCTCCTCTTCTTCGGCTTCAACCTCTATGGGCTGGGCCTGGCGCTGGTGGCGTTCTTCATCAATCTGATGCTGACCAGCTGGGCGGTAGGAATTTTCGTCTCCGGCCTGGTGCTGCGCAACGGCCTCGGCGCGGAGAACTTCGCCTGGTCGATCATGTTCCTGTTCATGCCGCTGACCTGCGTCTACTACCCGGTCACCACGCTGCCGGTCTGGCTGCAGCCCTTGGCATGGGCATTACCACCGACCTACGTGTTCGAGGGGATGCGCGCGCTGCTGATCGAGCACACCTTTCACCCCAACCTGATGCTCGATGCGCTGGGGCTCAACGTCCTGTTCTTTGCCGGCGGCTCGTTCGCCTTCCTCAAGCTCTTACAAAGCGCCCGCCGCCATGGCTCCTTGATGCAGACAGGCGAATAGTCGCAATCGGTGCTACCAACGGAGGGCGAAATTGTTGACCTTCATACGTAACGAATAAGGAAATTGCTTTTATATTGACGGTATGACACACCAACATCACAATGCTGCACTGCAGCGAGCCGGGCAAGGACCATCTATGGCAATCGGAGAATTCGGCGGCGCGCCGGCCGTGCCGGGCAATGGCTTATTGCTGTCGACGCCGCTGTACTGGTTCTACGAGATGAGCCATGCGGCGCTCAATCCGTCCCGGGCGTGGGCCGACGCCACGCGCTTGTTCTTCAAGAACCCGGCCAATCCGCTGTACCATACGACTTTCGGAAAATCGATCGCGGCGGCCTGCGAGGTGTTCGAGCGCTCGACACGCCGCTACGGCCGGCCGGAATGGCAAATCTCCTCCACATCGGTCGGCGGCGAGCGCGTGCCCGTCCATGTCTCGACCGTATGGGAACGGCCGTTCTGCCGCCTCCTTCACTTCGAGCGGGTATTCGAGCACCAGCCGCGCCGGCCGCAGCCGCGGCTGCTCATCATTGCGCCGATGTCCGGCCATTACGCGACGCTGCTGCGCGGCACCGTCGAGGCGTTTCTCCCCAATCACGACGTCTACATCACCGATTGGAGCGATTCGCGCATGGTGCCGATGTCGGAGGGCGCTTTCGATCTCGACGATTACATCGACTACGTGATCTCGATGCTGCACACACTCGGCGGCGACACCCATGTGATTGCGGTATGCCAGCCGGCGGTGCCCGTCATGGCTGCCGCCGCGCTCATGGAGGCGGACGCGGATCCATATGTGCCGGTTTCCATGGTGTTGATGGGCGGACCGATCGACACCAGGATCAATCCGACTGTCGTCAATACGCTGGCCGAACGCCGCGGCATCGATTGGTTCCGCCGCAATGTCATCACCAAGGTGCCGTTTCCCAATCCAGGCTTCATGCGCGACGTTTATCCGGGCTTCCTGCAGCTCAACGGTTTCGTCAGCATGAACCTTGACCGCCACATCGAGGCACACCGGGAGCTGTTCCAGCACCTCGTGCGCGGGGACGGCGACTCGGCGCAGAAGCACCGGGAATTTTATGACGAATACCTGGCGGTCATGGACCTCGCCGCCGAGTACTACCTGCAGACGGTCGAAACCGTCTTCGTGCGCCACGCGCTGCCGCTCGGCCAAATGACGCATCGCGGCCGGCCGGTCGACCCTAGCCGTATCAAGCGGGTTGCCTTGTTCACCATCGAAGGCGAGCACGACGACATTTCCGGCGTCGGCCAGACGGAAGCCGCGCATCGGTTGTGCGTCAACATCCCCGCCGACCGGAAAGCGCACTGGCTGCAGCATGGCGTCGGACATTATGGCGTGTTCAATGGCTCGCGCTTCCGCTCCGAAATCGCGCCGCGCATCGCCGATTTCGTGCTGTCGATGCATCTCAGCGGGCGCACCCGGCGCAATGGCCAGGCCACACGGCTGGCGTACAACGGCGGCAGCACGCCTCCCGACGGTGAGCCCGCCGCCGCCGCCGGCGATTTCGGCCGGACCCGCATCGATTAGCAATCGGACTGAATGCCCGCTTTATCGGGCATAAACGCCGATCCGCCGGGTTGGCTACCCTAACGCCTTGAGAAATCCGGGGGATTTCGAATCATCTGGCGTGAACGCTGCGTCCTGCGAATCGCCAAAAATTTGAAGTTAAATTCATTCCATCAATAACATGCTCTGGGACCTCCCAACTGCCGAGAGCCCAAGATGTTGTATGCCGCGGAGGTCTCCATAACAGAGGCTGCGTCGGCCGCCGGATATGGCAGTATCGCACCGGGGGTTGGGTTCGGGGTGACCGATGCCGTACCGCGCGCTGCTCTATCGCCGCCCGAGTGAGCCTCAGGCGATCGAGGTCGTCTTCGACAGATCGATCTATCTCGTGCGCTTGCGGCGGCACCGGCAGGCGCGGCGCTACACCTTGCGCATTCAGGCCGCGACCCGCGAAGTGATCCTCACCATTCCGCCCCGCGGCACGTTGAAAGAGGCGCGCGACTTCGCGCAGAAGCACGGCGGCTGGATCGCGACGCGGCTGGGCCGGCTGCCGGAAGCGGTACGGTTTGCGCACGGGATCGTGGTTCCGTTGCGCGGGGAGCGGCACCGCATTGCGCACCGCCGCGGCGCGCGCGGTACGGTCTGGATCGAGACCGACAGCGATGGCGAGCGGCTGTTGTGCGTCGCCGGCGAGGCTCCGCACATCGACCGCCGCATCGGCGATTTCCTGCGGCGCGAGGCCAAGCGCGAGCTCGAGACTGCGAGCCTGCAGTTTGCCGCCGATCTGGGCGTGCGGATCAAGCGGGTCTCCGTGCGCGACCAGGCGAGCCGCTGGGGGTCCTGCTCGACGACGGGCGTCCTGTCATATTCCTGGCGGCTCATCCTCGCGCCGAGCCATGTGCTGCATTATCTCGCCGCGCATGAGGTGGCCCACCTGGTCGAGATGAATCATTCCGCCAGGTTCTGGCGCCTGGTCCGCCGCCTCTGCCCGGAGCACGAACGGGCCAAGGTGTGGCTCGAGGTCCATGGCAGCGATCTGCATCGCTACGGCATGTCTAACGGCAACCCCGGGCTCGGTTGAGCATCGCGTCAGTGCGGCGCAATTGTTTGCGCTATGACGTTCGCCGATGACGGAAAAAAGCCCAAAGACAGCTTGGTCGCTACGACGAGCAAAGCCGCCGCCAGCACGATGCGGAGCGCGAACTCCGGAATCCGGGCAGCGGCATAGCTGCCGACCAAAATTCCCGGCACCGATCCCAACAGCAGGGATGCCAAAACATCCAGATTGATCGAACCGAGGAACCAGTGTCCGATACCGGCGACGAGCGTGAGCGGAACCGCGTGCGCGATGTCGGAGCCGACGATGCGCGCCGTCGGCAGCTTCGGGTAGAGCAGAATAACGGCCGTGACGCCGATGGCGCCGGCGCCGACCGATGAGATCGACACCAGTACGCCAAGAACCGCGCCAACGCCGACGGTGATGGCGGCGATCCGTTTCGGCGCGAGACTGCTGATCCGCGCCGCATAGCGGCCTATGATCTTGTCACGAAAGATCAACGTCAGGGCGGTGACGAACAGCGCAACGGTCAGCACGCCGGCGATCAGTTCCCGGGCCGCCGCGCCGTTGATGTCGACGTAACTCAAGGCGACGATCGTCAGGACGGTCATCGGCACGCTGCCGGTCGCCAGCCGCCGCACCACCCGCCAATCGACGGTGCGGTTGAAGCCGTGCACCACGCTGCCGGCCGTCTTCGTCACCGCGGCGTAGAGCAGGTCCGTTCCGACGGCGGTTGCCGGGTGAATGCCGAACAACAAAATGAGGACCGGCGTCATCAGGGAGCCGCCGCCGACCCCGGTCATTCCCACCAGCATGCCGATGGCGAATCCGGCGATCGCGTAGATCGGCTGGAACGCGTGGATCGTATTCATCGCGTGATCTCACCGCAGTCTGCAGCGGACGAGAAAGCCATCTTGATGATCGTGAACCTCACGGTGACCGGGATCATCTGGGCAAAGGCCAGCGCCTGCAGCGCGTCGATCGATCGTAGCCAAGACCGCCAAGCGGCGCAACGCGCCCCACTTTTCGCCCTGAAGCCTTTCGTCAGAGAACGCAGATTAATTCAATTGCGTTGCACGACGATGCCGGCGATGCGACGCGCGCCCTACGGAACCGCTCGTGTTGCATCGCATCAGGCAGCCGCCGCGGATTCCGTCTCATCAAGATGGGCGTTTTGCCGCAGCCGATAACACTAACGCGTGATCCGCATTGCATCTTGGGTGCGCACGCCTATTTTTCGCAAATAGGCCAACCGGGCGGCTCCCCCATCCCCCGACACCCCGCCGCCCGGGCGAAAAAGCCTAAGTTGAGGCAACAACTCAAGAGCCCCAAGCGTGTACTCTGCTTGGGGTTCTTTTTTGTGGCAAAGCCGGATTTTTGCTCTAACGATTTGGCGGCAATGATCTTTTCGGGCAGCCGGCGGCTGCCCGGATCAGCCCCTGACCCGTCATTTTCCCGCTCAGACCCTAATGCTTCACCAGATCTCCAAGCAGGCTCGCGGCGACGGCGAGCTTCGATAAGGTAAGGCCGGAATTGGCGATCTCGTCGATCGCGCCGCGGATACGCTCGACCTCGCCCTTGCGCGGTGCGATCCAGGCCTCCACTGCTCCGGCGCCAGCTACGCCATTGCCGATCATGGCCGCGGTGAGCCGGCGCTCGGCGTCGCCGATCGAATCCCGCGCGCGATCGAGCGCCAGCCGGTCGAAATAGTCGGCGATCGGAATGTTGCTCGCCGCGCTGGCGATGCGGTCGAGGCGAAAGAACGTGCCCGCGGCGAAGTAGGTGGCCGCGACTTCGCCGACCGCCTTGCCGGTGCGGTCGGCGACCAGCACGATGTCGGGCGCGGCGGTGAGCGGACCGACATCGCCGATGCGGCCGGCAAGCTCTTCCGGCACGCCTGCCTCGGTCAGCTCCTGCCGGCGCGCCCCGCGCGCGCGTAACGCCTCCTCCGATAAGGCCCCGTCGAGCGCGGCGGCGACCACGGCGATGCCTTCGCGATAGTGCGTCACCACGTCGGCCAGGCCCTTCGTCAGATCGACATGGCGCAGGAACCAGATGATGCGGTCGAGCAGCAGGTCCTGCACCGCCGCATAGAGTTCGAGCTGCAGTTTTCCCGGAATCCGGTTGTCGAGGCCGTCGATCGCGGTGTTGAGCGCGGTCATGCCGTAGCTGTCGCGCACGGCGGCAAAGGCCGATGCGATGGCGGCGGGTGCGGCCCCGGTCTGGTCGGCAATCCGCACGATGAGCGAAGGCCCGCCGCGGTTGATCATGGAATTGGCAAGCTGGGTGGCGACGATTTCGCGGTGCAGGCGGTGGTTTCGCAGCGCGTCGGGAAAGCGCTCGGCGATCGCCTTGGGAAAATAACGGCCGAGCTCGCGGGCGAGGTAGGGATCGTCCGGCACCGCGGACTCGAGCAGGTCTTCGTACAGCGTCAACTTGGCGTAGGCGAGCAGCACCGACAGTTCCGGCCGCGTGAACGGCTGCGAACGGCGGCGGCGCTCGGCGAGCTGCATATCGTCGGCCAGATATTCGACCGCGCGGTCGAGCAGGCCGCGCGCTTCCAGCGTCTGGATGAGCCGCTGCAGGAAGCCGAAATCCTCCATGCCGCGCCGCTCGGCGAGCGACAGCGCGAGCGGCTGCAGGTAATTGTTGCGCAGCACGAGGCCGGCGACGTCATCGGTGACCTCGGCGAGCAGCGCGTTGCGCGCGGTCATCGTCAGGCGGCCGTCGCGGACCGGAATGCTCAGCGCGATCTTGATATTGACCTCCATGTCGGAGGTGTTGACGCCGGCCGAATTGTCGATCGCGTCGGTGTTGAGCCGCACGCCGCGCAGCGCCGCCTCGATGCGGCCGCGCTGGGTCATGCCGAGATTGGCGCCCTCGCCGATCACCTTGCAGCGCAAATCCTTGCCGGCGACGCGAACGGCATCGTTGGCGCGGTCGCCGGCCGCCTCGTCGTTTTCGTCCGCGGCGCGGACATAGGTGCCGATGCCGCCGAAAAACAATAAATCGACCTGGGCCTTGAGGATGGCGCGGATCAGCTCCTGCGGCGTCAGCCGTTCGCCGACGCCGAACAGCTTTTGCGCCTCCGTCGACAGCCTGATCTCCTTGGCGCCGCGCGAAAAAACACCGCCGCCCTTGGAGAAGATCGTCTTGTCGAAATCCTGCCAGCTCGACCGCGGCAGATCGAACATCCGCCGGCGCTCGGCGAACGATCGTTCCGCATCCGGGTCGGGATCGATGAAAATGTCGCGGTGATCGAACGCCGCCACGAGCCTGATTGTTTTCTCGCGCAGCATGCCGTTGCCGAACACGTCGCCCGACATGTCGCCGACGCCGACCACCGTGAACGGCGTCGTCGCGATGTCGACATCCATCTCCCGGAAATGGCGCTTGACCGATTCCCAGGCGCCGCGCGCGGTGATGCCGATTTTCTTGTGGTCGTAGCCGGCCGAGCCGCCGGAGGCGAAAGCGTCGCCGAGCCAGAAGTCATGCGCGATGGCGATGTCGTTGGCGATGTCGGAGAAGGTCGCCGTGCCCTTATCGGCGGCGACCACCAGATAGGGATCGTCGCCGTCGTGGCGCACCACGTCGGCCGGCGGGATGACGCCGGCCGCTCCGGTTCCGATATTGTCGGTGATGTCGAGCAGCGTCGAGATGAAGAGCTTGTAGGCGGCGATGCCTTCCGCCTGAAAGGCTTCGCGCGGTCCGCCTCTCGGCAGATGTTTGGGCACGAAGCCGCCTTTGGCGCCGACCGGCACGATCACCGCGTTCTTGACGTTCTGCGCCTTGACCAGGCCGAGGATCTCGGTGCGGAAGTCCTGCGGCCGGTCGGACCAGCGGATGCCGCCGCGCGCCACCTTGCCGAAGCGCAGATGCACGCCCTCGACCCGCGGCGAATAGACGAAGATCTCGTAAAGCGGCCGCGGCAGCGGCATATCGTCGAGCTTGCGGCTCGAAAACTTCACCGCAATGAGGTCCTGTCCGTCGCGGTCGGGTCGATAAAGGTTGGTGCGGATCGCGGCTTGGACCGCGTTGACGAAGCGGCGAAGGATGCGATCCTCGTCGAGGCTGTCGACCGCCTGCAATGCGGTTTCGATCGAGGAGGCGATGTAGAGCTCGCGCGCCGCGCGCTCATCCTGCGGTACGTCGAGATGCGGATCGAACCGGGTATGGAACAAGGTCACGATCTGCGCCGCGACGGCGGCGTGCTTGCGCAACGTCGTCCACATATAGTCCTGCGAGTAGGCCACCCGAACCTGGCGCAGGAAGCGTGACAGCGTGCGGATCAGCGCGACCTCGCGCCAGATCAACCCGGTCGCGAGCACCAGCGCGTTATAGCCGTCATTTTCCGCGCGCCCGTCCATCACCGCGAGGAAACACGCCTCGATCCGCTCCTTGAGCGCAGTCAACTCGAAGGGCTGGCTCAATGCGCTTTCCAGCGTCATGTCATGGAACCAGACATCGGCCGCGTCCCGCGGTTGGATGTGGTAGGTGCGCTCGTCGACGACGCGGAAACCCATGTTCTCCAGCACCGGCACCCGCTCGGAGAGCGGGATCGGACGGCTGTGGCTAAAGACCTTGAGCCCGGCGCTCGCCGGTTCCGCGTCGTCGTCGCGGTAAAGCTCGACGCCGAGCGGGCGATCCGTGGTCAGCGCTTCGACGAGGCGGATATCGGCGACCGCCGCCGGCGGCGGATAGACCTCGCGGTAGTCGATCGGGAAGGCGTCGTCGTAGCGTGCGAACAGGGCGCGCCAGGCGGCCGGGTCGGGGCCGGCGAGCAGCGCGTCATGCAGGCCGTCGACCCAGCTCCGGACGATCGCCTCGACCGCGCGGTCGAGACTAGCCCGATCGGGCTTCGGCGCTTCGTCTTCGTTGCGTGCGATGATGAAATGCACGCGCACCAGCGGGCCTTCCGGGAAAAACGGATAGAAGGCGCGGACGCGGCCGTTGAAGGAGGCGGCGAGATAATCGCCGATCTTCGCTCTGATCTGGCTGTCGTAGCGCTCGCGCGGAAGGTAAACCAGGACCGACACGAAACGGTCGAAGCGGTCGCGCCACGGCAGCACGCGCACGCGCGGGCGCTCGTCGAGCTGTAAAATCGCCAGCGCGAAGTGATAGAGCGTCTCTTCGTCGATCTGAAACAATTCGTCGCGCGGGTAGTGCTCCAGCACGTTGACCAGCGCCTTGCCGGAATGGCTGTCCGGATCGAATCCGGCGCGGCTGATGATGTGGTCGACCTTGCGCCGCAGATAGGGGATGGCGCGCACCGAACGCGTATAGGCGGTGGACGTGAGCAGCCCGCAGAACCGCCATTCGCCGGCAAGCCTGCCGTCGCGGGCGAAGCGCTTGATCCCGATATAATCCAGCGGCACGCGCCGGTGCACGCGCGAGCGTGCCGCGGCTTTCGTCATGATCAGCAGCTTCGGCTCTTTCAGGAACTCGCGGATTTCCGGCGTGATGGTCACGAGCTGATCGCCGCGCACCAGTAGCCGCATCTCGGGCGATCGCAACAGCCCGAGCCCGGTCTCGAACTTCGGTTCGAGCGCATATTCACTGTCGGTAAAGGCGTAGTCGCGCGCCCCGAGCAGCGTGAAATTGTCCGCCGCCATCCATTGCAGAAACTCGATCGCTTCGGCAATCTCGTCGGCGGGAAGCGGCGGCGGATTAGCTTTCAGTTCCGCGGCAATCTCGTTGACGCGCGCCAGCATGGACCGCCAATCCTGCACGCAGACCCGCACGTCGGCGAGGACGTCTTCGAGCGCGCGCACGATTTCCACGCGGCGCGCCGCATCCGCCATGCCTTCGATATGAATGTGAATGAAGCTCTCGCGTCGGCCCTCGCTCTTGTGCGTGCCTTTGAACGCGATGAGGTTTCCGGTTTCGTTGCGCTCGACCGCGAACACCGGATGGACCAACAGGCGGATGTCGGCGCCGCGTTCGCTGAGCTCGCCGACGACCGAATCGACGAGGAAGGGCATGTTGTCGTTGAGGATTTCAAGCACCGCTATGGCCGGCATCGCGCGGGCCGGCGCGAAGCCTATTTTGGGCGCGCCGGGCTTACGCTCCAGCAGAAACGACCACGCGTGCTCGGCGAAGTGGGCGAGCTCCTCCGGCCGGTATTGTTCGAGGTCGTCGGGCACTGCGTGGCCGAACATCTCGGCAAGGAAATCCGGCGGAATGTCGCGCCGGCGCCCGGCCATTAGCGCGGCGGCCGTTTCGATCAGCGCTTGGCTGGAATTGTCGGCGTTCTCAGTGCGGGGAATATCCTGAACGTTCATATTTCCCCTTTCGGCGGTTAGCGCGATACAGTGCAATACTACTCGCCCGACGCGCAGATGCGCTTAGCATTTATAATCTTACTCTATCGTCTGCCACCTGACGGCGGCATGACAGCAGGGACCCCGACCATGGCAAAGCGCAGCAAAGCCGCCACCGCCGTTCGCGCGACCCAGCCGCGCGCCGGCGCCGCGGCAGACGATGACACCAAGATCACCGCGCTCAACCTGCCGGCGGCGCCGCTTTCCCCGGAAATGGCCGCCTATTTCGCCAAATGCGAGGAAAAGCTCGGCTTCGTGCCGAATGTGCTGAAGGCCTATGCCTTCGACCCGGCAAAGCTTGCGGCCTTCGTCGCCATGTATAACGATCTGATGCTGGCGCCGTCGGGCCTGAGCAAGCTCGAGCGCGAGATGATCGCGGTCGCGGTATCGTCGCACAACCAGTGCTATTACTGCCTGGTCGCCCATGGCGCCGCCGTGCGTCAGCTGTCCGGCGATCCGCCGCTCGGCGAACTGATGGCGATGAACTACCGCGCCGCGCGGCTGTCGGCGCGCGAGCGCGCGATGCTCGACTTTGCCGTCAAGCTGACGGTGGAGCCGTGGCTGATCGAGGAGGAGGATCGCGAAGGGCTGCGTCGTGCCGGCTTTACTGACCGCGATATCTGGGACATCGCCGCCGTCGCCAGCTTCTTCAACATGTCGAACCGCGTCGCTTCCGCCACCGACATGCGGCCGAACAGCGTCTATCATGGGCAGGCAAGGTGAATGAGCGTATCGGCATAGTCGCAGAAATTGCTTATCATCACACTCTCTCGAATCACGAGCTTCGGAGGCGCGCGATGCGTACAGGGATTGCAGGCGTCGTCGCGGGCGGCGCGCTGGGCCTTCTCCTCGCCACGTCGGTCTTTGCCGCGACGGCAAAGCTTTCGCCGAGCGATATTCAGGCGACGTTTTTCAACGGTCAGCCGTTCACCGCCGCGACGCCGTCCAATATCAAATTCAAGATGACGTTCACGGCGGACGGCAAGATGAAGCGCGTCCCGATCGGCACCGGTCACAAAGGCGAGGGCACCTGGAAACTGTCGAAGGACGGCTTCTGCACCACCTGGAAAGGCGCCAAGGAAAATTGCTTCACGGTGGTCGCCGCCGGTGACAACAAATGGTCGGTGCTCAAAGGCTCGACCATCCTGGCGACGTGGAGCAAATAGCCTCGGTCACTTATGCATCGATAGATCGTGGATGGTCGGGTGTTCGCCGGACAGCGGGTTCGCCGGGTCCCAGGCGTAGCGCAAGGTCTCGAACCGCATGGCGCGCGCGTCGAGCATGACCAGGCGGCCGACTAAGCCCTCGCCGAAGCCGACAATCTCGCGGATCACTTCGAGCGCCGCCATCGAGCCGACGACGCCGGCAAGCGCGCCGAGAATCCCGGCCTCGGCGCAAGCGGGCACCGTGCCGGGCGGCGGCGGCTCCGGAAACAGGCAGCGATAGGTCGGATTGGGCTTGCCGTCGGTGCCGCGCTCGTGGGCGCGGATGGTGGTGAGCGTGCCGTCGAACGGACCGAGCGCGGCGGTCACCAGCGGCTTCTTGGCGAAGTAGCAGGCGTCGGAAACGAGATAGCGGGTGGCGAAATTGTCCGAGCCGTCGGCAACGATGTCGTAGCCGCCGATCAGGCTGAGCGCGTTCGCCGCATCGAGCCGGACCTGGTGCTGCTCCACGGCGACGTGGGGGTTGAGCCGGCCGATCATGGCCGCCGCTGTCTCGACTTTCGGCTTGCCCACATCCGGCGTGGCATGGATCACTTGGCGCTGCAGGTTGGAGAGCGAGACCACGTCGTCGTCGATCACGCCCAGCGTGCCGACCCCGGCCGCGGCCAGGTAGAGAATAAGCGGCGCGCCGAGCCCGCCGGCGCCGATGACCAGCACCCGCGCCCGATGAAGCGCGGCCTGCCCCGGCCCGCCCACCTCTTGCAGCACGATGTGGCGGGCATAGCGTTCGAGTTCGTCGGCATTGAGCATGACGTCAACATAAGCTTGAACGGAACCCGCGGCCACCGCTAGCTCGCGCCGGTATTTGCATGCGCGGCGTTTTCGTCGCTGCGATTGGCCTTCGCGCGCGGTTCGGCTACGCTCGGCGGTCGGCGGCGGGTGCGGTCATGCACGTGAGGGTGGCGATCATCATTGGCGGCCTCATCGCGGCGGGCGCGGCGGGTCCGGCGGGCGCGCCGGCGCTCGCCAAGGACACCGATGTACGCAGGCCGGCCGTGACCGCGGCAGCGCGGGTCGCCGTACACCGGACCGCAGTGAAACAACCGGCAGCGGGGAAATCGCGTGTGGCGGCGTTGCCGCCGGCGGCCGCCGCGGCTGCCCAAACGGCCGGACATGGCCGCCACCGCAAGGGCGGCACGGCGGTCCAGAAAAGGAACAAGGACAGCGACATTCTCGCGGCGCCGGACGGCGATCCGGCGGCGGCGGTGAATTTTCCGGCAGAGGCCGTCGGTTGGCGGTTGATCGAGGATTCGGTCAGCGGCGCGCGTCTTGGCCTGCCCGAAAAACTCGTGCCGCGCGCCGGCGTTTCCCGCACCGGCAGCCGCTGGAGCTCGGCGCAGGGACAGATTCAGATCGAGACCTTTCGCCTGACCGAGGCGGCGTTGCCGGCGCTGTTCGAGGAGGAGAAAAAGGCGTCGCACCGGCAAATCAGTTCGAGCACGCTCAAGCCCGATAGCTTCGTCATTGTCGGCGTTCAGGGGCTGAAGAATTTTGTCGTCCGCGCCGACGCGCACGGCGGCGAAGTGCGCGGCGTCAGCATCCTCTACGATCAGGCGACCGAAGGCATCATGGGCCGCGTCGCGACCGCGGTCGCCGCTTCGTTTGCCGGATTCCCGGACCTCAATGCCGCGCCGCTGCCGGGGCTGCGGCGAACGGTCGAATACGGCACCGCAATCGTAGCGACGAGCGACGGCGATCTGATCGCGCCGGCGCGCCTCACCGAGGAATGTCAGGCGATCACGGTGCCCGGTCTTGGGCACGCCGAGCGCGTCGCCGTGGACAAGACGAACATTCTCGCGCTCATCCACCTCTATGGCGCGCGCAACCTCGTCCCGGCGGCCCTTGGCGGCGACAGCGCCGAGAGCGGTCAAGGGAACGAGCTCATGCTTGTCGGCGTCGCCGATCCGCTGGCCCAGGCCGGCGGCGGCGCGGTCACGCGCGCCGCGGCGAGCCTCACCGCGCAGGGCATCGCGCCGGCGCCGAAGCCTGGTTTTTCCGGGGCGGCAGCGCTCGACGCGCGTGGCCGGTTTGCCGGCGTGGTGAACCTCAACCCGTCAATCGTCGCCGGCAGCGGTGCCGCCGTCCCGGCGGCACCGCTGGTGCCGGCCGACGCCGTCCGCGGTTTTCTGCAGGAGCATCACATTTCGCCCGCGATCGCTGCGGCCGGCGCTGGCGTCACGGAGCAATCGGTGGTGCGGGTGATCTGCGTCAGAAAGTAGCCTCTCATCGCTCTCTGCGAAGCGGACGATCCTCGATGCAATGGCTGCCGGCACGTGAGGCTGAAGGGAGCCGCGCGAGCGACTCCCCTTGCTCAGCGCAGCTTGCGCTTGCCGAAGGTGGGCTGCACTTCCGGAATAGGCGGCATCTGCCAGGTGCCGATGACGGGCATGGTCGTGTCGCGGTTGATGACCACGTCGATAACGGTCGGAATGTCGGAGCGGATCGCTTCGCGATAGGCGTCGCCGAATTGATCGGGGTGTTCGACGCGGATGCCGCGGCCGCCCATGGCTTCGGCCATCTTGGCGAAATCCGGATTCCACAGCTTGCCGGTGCGTTCATTGACGAAGCTCGTGCCGATTTCACGCCCATCGTGATAGAAGCGCTGCAGGTCGCGGATGCAGCCGATGGCGTAGTTGTTCTGCAGCACCCACACGGCGGGGAGATTGTATTCGACGGAGGTTGCGATGACATGCGACATCATCATGAAGCCGCCGTCGCCGCACAGCGTCACGCAGGGCGAATCGGGCCGGGCCAGCCTTGCGCCCATGACGCCGGCCACACCGAAGCCCATGGCGGCGAAGCCGCCGGCCGTCAAGTGCAAGCCGGGAGTCTTCGGCTTCCAGTATTGTTCCGACCAGACTTGGCAGTTGCCGACGTCGTCGACCATCACCGTGTCGGGCGGGGAGATCTTGTTCATCTCCGCCATGATGCGGCGCGGCTCTATGGGCACTTCATTCGAGCGTTCGAAGGGTTCGCAGAAATTGCGCCAATCCGCGCGCCAGCCTTCGATTTCCTTGAGCCAGGGGCTGCCATAGCCAAGACGGTTGCCCTTGGCGCGGGCGATCCTCGCCGCCTGGGCGAGGAAGGCCTTGGCATCGCCGACGATGCCGATCTCGACCGGATAGTTGCGCCCAATTTCGTCCGGGTCGATGTCGACCTGGATGAGGCGTGTCGGCGGGATGTTGTAGACATAGCCCGGAATCCACGAGCCGGTATGGAGGTCGTTGAAGCGGGCGCCGATCGCGAGGATCACATCGGCACTGCGGGCGGCTTCGGTGGCCGGATACTCGCCCCAGACGCCGGCGACGCCGAGATTGAGCCGGTGATCGGAGGGAAGCGCGCTCTTGCCCATGAAGGACGTATAGACGGGAATTTCGAGTTGTTCGGCGAGCGCCTTTAATTCCTCATAGGCGCGGGCGACGCGCACGCCGCCGCCGGCGAGGATCAACGGCCGCTGAGAGCCGGTGAGAAGGTTGAGCGCCTTCTCGACGGTCTCGTCGGCAACCGTGGTGCGCCAGTTGAGCGGGTGCACATTCGGGTCGGGGGCCGAGACCGGCGCGGTTCGCATATAGAGGTCGTAGGGCATGTCGAAGTGCACGGGTCCCGGCCTGCCGCTGCGCATCATCGAAAAGGCGTCGGGCAGCGCTTTGACCAGATCCTCGACCTTGCGAATGCGCCAGGATTTCTTGACGATGGGCGCGAACATCGAGGACATGTCGCCGTGGTATCGGTAGTCGTCCTGCAGGGCGCCGGTGTTGAACTGGGTCGTCGGCACCTGCCCGGTGATGAGGAAAAACGCTGAGCAGTCATAGAAGGCGTTGGCCACCGAGATCATCATGTTCATGGGGCCCGGACCGGTGGAGGTATAGACGGCGAGCGGCTGTCCGGTGAGGCGATAGTAGACGTCGGCCATGAAACCGCCTGCCTGCTCGATGCGGGGCGAGATATGGCGGATGCGGTCGGTCTGCTTGTACAGCCCGTCGAGTAGGCCGATGGCGCCATGTCCGGCATAGCCGAGGATGTAGGGGACTTTCTCCTTGATCAGATACTCGGCGATGATGTCGGTGCCGCGCATCTCGTTGGAACCGGCGGGGTAAACTGAACCTCGTGCCTGCGACGCATTGGGCGAGTAAGCGGACGATGGAGTGTCACGCGTCTCGTTGGTACCGGCGGGGTAGGTTGAACCTCGTGCCTGCGACCCATAGGGCGAGTAACTGGACGGTGTGGACTGGGATCTGAAGCCTTGATACGATTTGGGCCGGTCCTGCATGTAGTCCTCCTGTTGTTTCCCGGGGTCGATTTGTTGGTTGAGTCAGCCGTGGTCAGGGATGGGCGCGCATCGAATCTCTTGCTCGACTGTGGCGCCGTTTCCGAGGTGCAAACCCAGCGTCTCCACCCGTCGCGACTGCCAGCCGCATTTTTTTGGATCACGCGGTTCGTTCGCCGCGATTAAACTTTGAATTCTCGGCTGCGCGCGCCCGCAGCTCATTGATGCCAGATCAACCGACCCATCGCGCCGATGAAACGTCCTCACCGCTCACAACGTTTTCGACGGGAGATGGGCCGAAAGCTCGTTCTGCGCGCTATGCACGTCTAGCAAATGCAGGAATTTGCCGTGTGTCAATGCGAGCAGGTCTGTCCCCGGTTGCAGTCGCGCGCTGCGGCGAGCCTCGTTCAGGCCGACGCTGTCCGCGCCTTTCCTGCAGGAGCATCACGTTTCGCCTGCTGGCGCAGCGCCCGGCGCGCAGCATGGATGCGCGGCTCAAGCCCGCGCATGACGAAATGGAGGAGCGTTATTTATTTTCGAACTTCGGCGGCCGTTTGGCGATGAAGGCCGCCATGCCTTCCTTCTGGTCCGCGGTGGCGAACAGCGAATGAAAGACCCGCCGTTCGAAGCGCACGCCCTCGGCGAGCGAGGTCTCGAACGCGCGGTTAACCGCTTCCTTCGCCGCCAGCACCGAGGGCAGCGACATCGACGCAATCGTTTCGGCGACCTTGAGGGCCTCCTCGACCAGGTTCGCCAGCGGCACGATGCGGGCGACGAGACCGGCGCGCTCGGCTTCCTGTGCGTCCATCATGCGGCCGGTGAGGATGAGGTCCATGGCCTTCGCCTTGCCCACGGCGCGGGTCAATCGCTGGGTGCCGCCGATGCCGGGGATGACGCCGAGCTTGATTTCCGGCTGGCCGAATTTGGCGTTGTCGGCGGCGATGATGAGATCACAATGCATGGCCAGCTCGCAGCCGCCGCCGAGCGCGAAGCCGGCCACCGCGGCGATGACCGGCTTGCGCGTTGTCGCGGCGCGGTCCCAGGTCGCGGCGAAGTCGCCGAGGAAGGCGTCGGCGAAGGTCTTCTCCGCCATCTCCTTGATGTCGGCGCCGGCGGCGAACGCCTTGTCCGAGCCGGTGATCACCATGCAGCCGATATTGGCGTCGGCCTCGAACGCATCGATGGCTTTGGTCAAATCGGCCACCAGCCCTCTATTGAGCGCGTTGAGCGCCTGCGGGCGATTGAGCCGGATCAGTCCGACTTTGCCGCGCGTCTCGACGATGATGGTCTCGTAGCGAGCGTTGTCTTGGCTCATCGTGGCCCCCGGGTATTGCTAGTCCCGGCGTCACTTTTGGCACACCGGACAATAAAACGTCGAGCGCCCATTCTGCACGATGCGCTTGACGGTGCCGCGGCAGCCGGGCGTCGGGCATTTTTCGCCCTCGCGGTCGTAGACGCGGAAGTGATGCTGGAACATGCCGAGCTCGCCATCGGTCAGCTTGTGATCGCGCAGCGACGAACCACCGGCCTTGATGGCGTCGTTGAGCACCGCCTGGATGCCGTCGACCAGGCGTTCGGCGCGCTCATTCGGCGCGCCGCTGTGCGTGGCGATGGTCGAGGCCAGGCGCTTGGGCGACAGCCGGGCGCGATGCAGCGCCTCGCACACATAGATGTTGCCGAGACCGGCGACGACGCGTTGGTCCGACAGCGCCGCCTTGAGGCTTGTCTTCTTGCCTTGGCAGGCTTGCGCCAGCATGGCGGCGTCGAAGGCGTTGCCGAGCGGTTCAGGACCGAGGTTCTTCAACAGCGGCTCGGTGTCGAGTTCTCGGCGCGGCACGATCTTCATCGATCCAAAGCGGCGCGGATCGTTGAACGTCACGATCGCGCCGGAGGTCATGTGAAAGACGACGTGATCGTGGGTGACGTGCCGCGCGCGTTCGTGATGGTAGCGGCCGAGCGCCTTGCCACCGGTGCCGCGAAAAACGTGGAACGAGCCCGACATGCCAAGGTGCATGACGAGCATGTCGCCGGACGATAGATCGACGAGAAGATATTTCGCCCGCCGGCCGACGGAGATCACGGTCTGGCCTTTGAGCCGTCGCGCGAAATCCTTCGGCAGCGGCCAACGCAGATCGCCGCGGTGCACCTCGACCTTGGCGAAGCGCGCGCCCTCCATCACCGGCTGGAGCCCGCAGCGCACCGTCTCGACTTCGGGAAGTTCGGGCATCGCTCAATCGACCGTCGGCGGCAGCAGCAACATGGTTAATTGTCGCAGACATAGCGCCGCTGGCGCCACCGCGCTATGGTTTAGGGTAGAAAGAAGAAGCGATGGCAGAATCTACCCACTTCGGTTTGCGCCAAGTGCCGCTCGCGGAAAAGCAGGCGCTGGTCGACGACGTGTTCCGCAGCGTAGCGCACCGCTACGACCTGATGAACGACCTGATGTCGTTCGGGCTGCATCGGGCCTGGAAGGATGCGCTGGTGACGGCGGTGAACCCGCCGAAAAGCCGGCCGTTTGCGCTCCTTGACCTTGCCGGCGGCACCGGCGACGTGGCCTTGCGGGTGATCGAAGCCGGCGGCGAAGACACCCGCGCCACGGTCTGCGACATCAATCCGGACATGCTCGCCGTCGGGCGCGAGCGCGCCGCCGCGCGTTCCCGCGCCGATGCCGTGACGTTCTCCGAAGCCAATGCCGAGGCGCTGCCGTTCAAGGACCGCAGTTTTGACGCCGCGACCATCGCCTTTGGCATCCGCAACGTGCCACGCATCGATCGGGCGCTGGCCGAAGCGTTTCGCGTGCTGAAAATCGGCGGACGATTTCTCTGCCTCGAATTCTCCGCCGTCAATGTTCCCGGCCTTGACACGCTCTACGACGCCTATTCGTTCAATGTCATTCCGGCGCTCGGCCGTGTCGTCGCCGGCGACGCCGAATCTTACCGCTATCTGGTGGAATCGATCCGCCGCTTTCCGAAGCCGCAGCCATTCGCCGACATGCTGCGCGCTGCGGGTTTTGCCCGCGTTTCGTATCGACTCATGACCGGCGGCATCGTGGCGCTTCACTCCGGCTGGCGTTTGTGATTTCCGCTCCCGCGCATCTCGTCCGCCTCGGCCGCGCCGGCTTCGTGTTCGCGCGCGAAGGCGTTTTTGGCGTGATCGATCCCGCAGTGGTGCCGCCGGCGGCACGGCCGCTGCTGCGCATGGCGCGCCTCATCGAGCGGCCGTCGAGCGGGGCGGCGGAGACCCGGCTGTCGGCGGCGCTGACGCGCCTCGGCCCCAGCTATGTCAAGCTCGGCCAGTTCCTGGCGACGCGGCCGGACGTCGTCGGTGCTGCGCTCGCCCGCGACCTCGAGCGGCTGCAGGACCAGATGCCGCCGTTCCCGCAGCAGGAAGCCGAAGCCGCGATCGCTGCCTCGTTCGGCCGGCCGGTCAGTGCGGTCTTTTCCAGCTTCGGCCCGCCGGTCGCTGCCGCCTCGATTGCGCAGGTGCACCGGGCGGAGATCGCGACCCCGACGGGGACGCGCGCCGTCGCCGTCAAGGTCTTGCGGCCCGGCATCGAGTCTCGCTTCCGCGCCGATTTAAGCGCCTTTACCTTCGTCGCGCGTCACGCCGAAGATTTTTCCGCCGAGGCGCGGCGGCTGCGGCTCATTGAAGTGGTCGACACCTTGCGGCGCACCGTGACGGTCGAGATGGACTTCCGCCTGGAAGCCGCCGCGCTCTCGGAGATGGCCGAGAACACCAAGGACGATCCGGATTTCCGCGTCCCTACGGTGGACTGGGACCGCACCAGCAAGGAAGTTCTCACGCTTGAATGGATCGACGCCACGCCGCTGTCGGATCGGGCGCGGCTGGAGGCCAAAGGTTTCGACCTGCCGAAGCTTGCCCGCGCCCTGATCCAGACGTTTCTTCGCCATGCGCTGCGCGACGGTTTCTTTCACGCCGACATGCATCCGGGAAATCTGTTTGTCGACGACGACGGCCGGCTCGTTGCGGTCGATTTCGGCATCATGGGCAGGCTGGGGGCGAAGGAACGGTTGTTCCTGGCGGAAATCCTGCACGGCTTCATCACCCGCGATTATTACCGGACCGCCGAGGTTCATTTCGAGGCCGGCTATGTGCCGCCTTCGCATTCGATCGAAAGCTTCGCCCAGGCCATCCGCGCCATCGGCGAGCCGATCCACAGCCGCACCGCCGAGGACATTTCGATGGCGCGGCTGCTCACGCTGCTGTTCGAGGTGACCGGCTTGTTCGACATGCGCACGCGGCCGGAGCTGCTGCTGTTGCAGAAGACGATGGTGGTGGTTGAAGGCGTGGCCCGCGCGCTCGATCCCAAGCTCGACATGTGGTCGACCGCCGAGCCGGTGGTGCGCGAATGGATGACGCGCAATCTCGGCCCGGCCGGCAAGCTCGAAAACGCCGCGCATGGCGCGACCGAGATCGGACGGTTCATCGGCCACGCGCCGGGCTTGCTGACCCGCGGCGCCCGCATGCTCGATCAGCTCGACGAAATCACCCGCGACGGTCTGGTGCTGTCGCCGCAAACCGTCGCCGACATCGGCAAAGCCGAAGCCCGCCGCAACCGCTGGATGGTCGCGGCGTTGTGGCTGATCGTGGCGCTCCTGCTGTGGATCGGGTTCCGGCTCGTGTGATTGCATTGATTGCAATGCAATCATCAGTTAGGATAGTGTCGGAACCACCGGCAAAGGCCCCGGATGACGAGCCTCACCGTCCGCAAGCTTGACGAGCGCTTGAAGAAGCGGCTCCGCGTCCGCGCGGCCAAACACGGCCGCTCGATGGAGGACGAGGTGCGCGCCATTCTGCGCGGCGCCACCGGCGAAGGCGAGCCAGACGACCTCGGTACCACCGTTCATGAGCCGGCCGCGCGCCCGGCAGGCGCCGGACTCGAACGTCCTGCAGGCACGCCGCCCGCCGCGACGATCCTCCGCGCTTCGCGAATTCTGCTCATCATCGGCGGCGGCATCGCCGCCTACAAATCGCTCGATCTTATTCGCCGCTTGCAGGAACGCGGCGCCACGCTGCGCTGCATTCTCACCCCTGCCGCGCAGCATTTCGTCACGCCGCTTGCCGTCGGCGCGCTCTGCGGCGAACGCGCCTATACCGATCTGTTCGATCCGCGCACCGAGTTCGACGTCGGCCATATTCGTATGGCGCGCGACACCGATCTGGTCGTGGTGGCGCCGGCGACGGCCGACCTCATCGCCCGGATGGCGGCCGGCCGGGCGGACGATCTCGCCGCCGCCGTCTTGCTCGCGACCGACAAGCCGATCCTGATCGCGCCGGCGATGAATCCGCACATGTGGTCGGCCAAGGCGACGCAGCGCAATCTCGCGCGGCTGAAGGCGGACGGCGTCCGCCAAGTCGGTCCGAATATCGGCGAAATGGCCGAGCGCGGCGAAGCCGGCGTCGGCCGCATGGCCGAGCCGCTCGAAATCGCCGCCGCGGTCGAGGCGATCCTGCGCCGCCCCGGGCCGCTCACCGGCAAGCGCGTGCTGGTGACGTCGGGACCGACAGCGGAGCCCATCGATCCCGTGCGAGTCATCGCCAACCGTTCGTCGGGCAAGCAGGGCCACGCCATCGCCGCGGCGTCGGCCGCGGCGGGCGCCGACGTGGTGCTGGTTTCAGGCCCGGTAAACGTGCCCGATCCGCCGGGGCTGACTGTGGTGCACGTGGAAACCGCGCAGCAGATGCTGGCGGCGGTTGAGCAGGCGCTGCCGGTCGATATCGCCGTATTCGCCGCCGCCGTCGCCGACTGGCGCCCGCGCCAGGCGAGCCAAAACAAGATCAAGAAACAGGATAAAGCGCCGACGATCGAACTGGTGGAGAACCCGGACATCCTGTCGACGATCGCCCACCGCAAGTCCGGTCGGCCGCGGCTGGTCATCGGATTTGCTGCCGAGACCGACCATGTGATCGCCAACGCCAAGGCCAAGCTCGCGAAGAAGGGCTGCGACTGGATCCTCGCCAACGATGTGTCGCCGGAAACCGGCATCATGGGCGGCGACGCCAACACCATCCACGTCGTCACCGCCAACGGCGTCGAGTCCTGGCCGCCGCAGTCGAAGAACGACGTGGCGCGGGCGCTGATCGCGCGTATTGCCGCGGCGCTTCAGGAAACAAAGAAATGAGCGGCGGCGAATGCGCCGAGGTGCGCATCGTGCGGCTGCCGCACGGCGCCGATTTGCCATTGCCGGAATACCAGAGCGCGCTGGCCGCCGGGCTCGATCTCCTCGCCGCCGTGCCGGCTGAGGCGCCGCTTGAGCTCGCGCCGGGGGCGCGCGCGGCGATCCCCACCGGCGTCGCCATTGCCTTACCGCCCGGCAACGAGGCCCAGATTCGCCCGCGGTCGGGTCTCGCGCTGCGCTACGGCGTCACCGTGCTCAATTCTCCCGGCACCGTCGACGCCGACTATCGCGGCGAATTGCAAGTGATTCTTATAAATCTCGGCACCGAGCCGTTTATCATTCGCCGCGGCATGCGCATCGCGCAAATGGTCATCGCGCCGATCCAACACGCCAGATTGGTCGAAACGCGCAACCTCGACCCGACCGAACGGGCAAGCGGAGGTTTTGGTTCTACCGGAACGGCTTCGAAAGCAAACGATGATCGCGCCCGGCGGCGCTGACGTAGACACAACTCCTTACCCGACCCGTTCACGATCTGGACTCTTTCGGCGCGATTCCGCTTGAGAGTAAAGTCGAGCGATTCGCGGGCTCGCTCGCGATAGACCCGCTGGCGATGGCGGTGGCGGCCAGCAGAGGCGAAGGGGCATGCCGGACACGATCCGGAGGAGCGGGGGCACGACGCGTCCGTGGCTCGGCGGATTTCCGATAGCTATTGGCGCCTTTTCGGCGGGGCCGGCGCGCGCCGCCGATAAGCCAGCGCTGGCGCTGCACGAGCTTGTCGTCGGCGCCTCGCGCAGCATCGACCGCCACGAGATCGCGGTGCTGGTGCTGCTGGCCGGGCTCTTGCTGTTCGCGGTGGTCACCGCGATCATGCTGGTACGCACGCGCGCGCGGTCGGCGCGGCTGGAAGCGTCATCGCATGATGAGATCGCCGCGCTGCGCGCCGAGCTCGATCGCGCCAACGCTCTGCTGGCCTCGGAGCCGCAGGTGATGGTGGACTGGCCGCCGGCATCCGACGAACCGAGCATCGAGGGCGATCCTGCCGTGGTCGGCGTCTCGGCGCCGCACCGCGTGCTGGCCTTCGGCAGTTGGCTTCCTGCCGCCAAGGCAAGTGCCATGGAGCAGGCGGTCGAAGCGCTGCGGACGCGTGGCGAAGCCTTCTCGATGAGCTTCACGACGCTCGCCGGTCGTCCGATCGAGGCGCAAGGCCGCGCCATCGCCGGGCGCGCCGTGCTGCGGCTCAAGGACGCCAGCAGCCTCAAGCGCGATTTGTTGAACCTCGTCGAGCGTCATGAGGCGCTGCTGAGCGAGGTCGCGTCGCTGCGCACGCTGATCGAACGGCTGCCGTCGCCGGTGTGGACGCGCGATGCAGCCGGGCGGCTCACCTTCGTCAATGCCGCCTATGCGCGCGCCGTCGAAGCGGCGAACGCCGCCGATGCGGTCGAACGGCGCTTGGAGCTGCTCGACAGCGCGGCGCGCGAAAACATTGCGCGAACGCGGACCGCCGGCGGCGCCTATGCCGGCCGGCTGCCGGCGATCGTCGCCGGAACGCGGCGCAGCTTCGACGTGCTCGACTTTCGCATCGAGACCGGCAGCGCCGGGCTCGCTATCGATGCCACGGAAGCGGAAACCATGCGCAGCGCGCTCGCGCGCATGGTCGATGCGCACCGCCGCACGCTCGATCAGCTTTCCACCGGCGTTGCCATGTTCAACGCCGAGCACCGGCTGACGTTCTATAATGCCGCGTATTGCGCGCTGTGGAATCTGGACGCCTCCTATCTTGAGCAGGGGCCGACCGACTCGGCCGTGCTCGACGCGTTGCGTGCCGCCCGCAAGCTGCCCGAGGAGCGCGACTTCCGGCAATGGAAGGCGCAGCTGCACACCGCCTACAGCGCCGTCGAGGCGCAGGAGCAAACCTGGCATCTGCCCGACGGCCGCACGCTGCGCGTCGTCACCACGCCCAATCCCGACGGCGGCGTCACTTATCTGTTCGACGACGTGACCGAGCGGCTCGATCTGGAGCGGCGGTTCGAGGAACTGATCCGCGTCCAGGGTGAAACGCTCGACAACCTCGCCGAAGGCGTCGCCGTGTTCGCCAGCGACGGCCGCATCCGGCTCTCCAATTCCGCCTTCGCGCGCATGTGGCAGCTGTCGCCGCAGACGCTCGCCGAGCGGCCGCATATCGAGACGATCACGGCGCTGTGCCGGCCGTTGCACGGCGACCATCCGACGTGGCAGGCGCTGCGCGGCGTGGTGACCGCCATCGACGACCGCGAAGCGATCGAGGACACGCTCGAGCGCCGCGACGGCGTCGTGGTCGACTGCACCACCGTGCCGCTGCCCGACGGCGCCACATTGGTGACGTTCCACGATGTCACCGACTCGGTCAACGTCGAGCGGGCGCTGCGCGAACGCAACGAGGCGCTCGAGGACGCCGACAAGATCAAGATCGATTTCGTCCACCACGTGTCCTACGAGTTGCGCTCGCCGCTCACCAACATCATCGGCTTCGTCCATCTGCTCGGCGATCCGGGGACCGGGCCGCTGGCGCCGAAGCAGCGCGAATATCTCGACTACATCACGGTCTCCACCAACACGCTGCTGGCGCTGATCAACAATATTCTCGATCTGGCGACCATCGACGCCGGCCGCATGCAGCTCAATCTCGGACCGGTCGACATCCGCGCCACCATGGCGGCGGCCGCCGAAGGCGTCCAGGATCGGCTGGTGAGCGCCGGCCTCCTGCTCGACATCCGCGCCCCGAACGATATCGGCAGCTTCACCGCCGACGAGCGTCGCGTGCGGCAGATCCTGTTCAATCTCCTGGCCAACGCCGTGAGCTTCTCGCCCGCCGGCGGCACCATCACCCTGTCGGCGGAACGGCGCGACGACGCCTTGGTGTTCGCGGTCACCGACCACGGGCCGGGCATTCCGCCTGAGGTCCTGGAAAGGGTGTTCGATTGGTTCGAGACCCATTCGCTCGGCTCGCACCATCGCGGCACCGGAATCGGCCTCTCGCTGGTGCGCTCGTTCGTCGAGCTGCACGGCGGCACGGTCAATATCACCTCCGTCGTCGGCGAAGGCACCACGGTGACGTGCACGTTCCCGCTCGGCGCGGCGGCTAAACTGACGGCGGCAGAATAACGCCATGTTTCCGACTGCCCCCGGCGGCGCCAGCTTCACCGTGACATTACCGAACGAGCAAGCGACGGAGCGTTTTGCCGCCGATATCGCCGCGGCGCTCGAACCCGGCGATCTGGTGACGCTGTCGGGCGACCTCGGCGCCGGCAAGACGACGTTTGCGCGCGCGCTCATCCGTTATCTCGCCGGCGACGCCACGATCGAGGTGCCGAGCCCGACCTTCACGTTGCTGCAAAGCTACGAACTGCCGCGCTTTGCGCTGGTCCACGCCGATTTTTACCGGCTCTCCGGCGCGGCCGAGCTGGCGGAACTTGGATTCGAAGACCTGCCCGAAGGTGCCGTGGTGCTGGTGGAATGGCCGGATCGCGCCGCCGGTTTGCTGCCGCCCGATCGTCTCGACATCACGTTTACACTGGCGCCGCAGCTTGGTTCCGAGGTCCGCGATGCGCGCGTCGTCGGCTATGGCGCGTTCGCGGCGCGCGCGGCACGGATTCCGCAGCTGCGCGCCTTCCTCGAGGAATCCGGTTTCGGCGAGGCGCGGCGGCGGCGCATGGTCGGCGATGCCTCCACCCGCATCTTCGAGCGCCTCGAGCGCGGCGATCGGACGGCGGTGCTGATGAACGCGCCGCGGCGGCCCGACGGTCCGCCGGTGCGCGACGGCAAGCCGTATAGTGCGATCGCCCACCTCGCCGAGGACGTTGTTCCCTATGTCGCCATCGCGGCGGGCTTACGCGATCGCAACCTCTCGGCGCCGGCGATCCTGCATGCCGATCTCGACCGCGGGTTCCTCATCATGGAAGATCTCGGCGACGAGCGCATCGTCGCCGGCGATCCGCCGGCGCCGATCGAGGCGCGCTACGAAGCCGCCATCGATCTCCTGATATCGTTGCATCGCCGCAAATTGCCGGAAACGCTGCCGGCGGGGCCGCAGCTCAACTATCGCCTGCCGCGCTACGACATGGAGGCGTTTCTGATCGAGGCCGAGCTCCTGCTCGACTGGTATCTGGTCAGTGCCGGCGCTGCGGCGACGGAGCCCGTGCGCAAAAACTTTATTGCGCTGTGGCGGCAAGCGCTCGCGCCGGCGATCGATGCGCCCGCCACCTGGGTGCTGCGCGATTATCATTCGCCCAATCTGCTCTGGCTGCCGGATCGCGAAGACGTTGCCCGGATCGGGCTCCTCGATTTTCAGGACGCGCTGCTCGGTCCGGCCGCTTACGACGTGGCCTCGCTGTTGCAGGACGCCCGCGTCGACGTCCCTGAATCGCTGGAAGTGGCGTTGCTCAGCCGCTATGTCCGCGCGCGCCGCGAGGATCAGCGTTTCGACGCCGCGTCCTTCACCAGGCTGTACGCAACGCTCGCCGCGCAACGGACGACCAAGATTCTCGGTATCTTTGCCCGGCTCGACCGGCGCGATGGCAAGCCGCAATATTTGCGTCATATGCCCCGCCTGTTGAGCTATTTGTGGCGGTCGCTCGCGCATCCGGCGCTGGCCCCGCTCAAGGCCTGGTACGCCGTCAACCTGCCGCCAAGAGACGCATCGGGAGATGGGTTATGATGGCGCGAATCGGAGATTGTCGGGGTGGCCGGTAAGACCATGAAGCCGAAGCGCGCGATCGTATTGGCGGCCGGCCTTGGCACGCGCATGCGGCCGTACAACGGCCAGGTCCCGAAGCCGTTGGTGCAGATCGGCGGCAAGTCGCTGATCGACTACTCGCTCGATCGTCTGGCCGATGCCGGCGTCGAGCGCGTTGTGGTGAACGTGCATCATCTCGCCGACGCGCTGGAACGCCATCTGGCGTCGCGCCAGCGACCGCACATCGTCATCTCCGATGAGCGCGCGGAATTGCTCGGCACCGGCGGCGGCATCGCCAAGGCGCTGCCGCAGCTGGGCGACGCGCCGTTCTTTCTGGTCAATTCCGACACGGTGTGGCTTGACGGCGTCAAGCCCAACTTCGCGCGGCTGGCCGACGCTTTCGATCCTGCAGCGATGGATGCGCTCCTCTTGCTGGCGCCGACGACCGAGAGCATCGGCTATAGCGGCCGCGGCGACTTCGCCATGCTGGCGGACGGCCGCTTGCGCCGCCGCAGCGAGCGCGAGGTGGTGCCGTTCGTCTATGCCGGCGCCGCCATCCTCAGCCCGGCGCTGTTTGCCGGCGCGCCCGCGGGCGCGTTTCCGCTGACGCCGCTGTTCGATCGCGCCGGCGCCAAGGACCGGCTGTTCGGCTTGCGCCTGGAAGGCCTCTGGATGCATGTCGGCACGCCGGAAGCGGTCGCGGCCGCGGAGGCGGCGCTCGCCGCCGCGCATTAGAATCTGCTATTCAGTGCCACCTCTGTCCCCGCGCACGCGGGGACCCATAATCACAGTTCGAGCAAATCGCGCTGATAGTGGTTATGGATTCCCGCTGTCGCGGGAATGACGTTTGATTGCGAATCGATCATCGGTATGCCCGCTCGCGTCTTCACCATTCCGCCATCGGCGCCGTTCCTGCCGACGCTGATCGGCGCCTTGACCGGCGGCCGGCTCGGCTTTCGCGTTGCTGACGATCCGCTGGCGCTGGCCGCCGTCACGCTTTATCTGCCGACCCGGCGCGCCTGCCGGCTGGCGCGCGATGCCTTTCTCGACGTGTTGAAGACCGATGCGGCGATCCTGCCGCGCATTGTCGCGCTCGGCGATATCGACGAGGACGAGATCGCGTTTGCCGAAGCCGCAACGGGCGACATCGCGGTGGACGCGCTGGCCTTGCCGCCGGCGCTCGGCGGCCTCGAACGGCGTCTCCTGCTCATGCGGATGGTCGGCAAATGGGCGGCCGCGCCGGCAGTGCGCGGCGCCGGCGGCATGCCGCTGGTGGCGCAGACGCCGGCGGCGGCTTGCGCGCTTGCCGACGACCTCGCGCGGCTCATCGACGACATGACGATGCGCGGCGTGCCCTGGGACAGGCTCGACGGCCTGGTGCCCGACGTCCTCGATCCCTATTGGCAGCTGACGCTGAAGTTTTTGCAGATTGCGCGCGAGGCCTGGCCGGAGCTGCTGCGCGAGCGCGGCTGGATCGAACCCGCGGCGCGGCGCGACGCGCTGATCAAGGCGGAGGCCGCGCGGCTGGCGCGGCGGACCGACGCGCCGGTGATCGCGGCGGGTTCGACCGGCTCGATCCCGGCGACCGCCGAGCTGATCGCGACGATCGCGCGGCTGCCGCATGGCGCGGTGGTGCTGCCTGGCCTCGACGCCGATCTCGACGAAGACTCCTGGCGGCTGATCGCCGGCGATGCGGCCAACGACATCGCGCCCGCCCCGGGGCATCCGCAATTCGCGATGCAGGCGCTGCTCACGCGCATCGGGATCACCCGCGACGCCGTCGAACGCCTGGCGGAGGCAAAAGGCCGCGAGCGGCTGATCTCGGAAGTTTTAAGGCCGGCGGCGGCGACTGATCTGTGGCGGCGCCGCGCGGCCGATCCGGTGTTCGAGGCGGACGCGGATGCGGCGCTCGGAACGATCACCATGATCGAAGCGGCGCATGCCGAAGATGAATCGCTCGCGATTGCGGTGGCGTTGCGCGAAGCGGTGGAAGAGGGCAAGACCGCCGCCCTGGTGACGCCCGACCGCGCGCTGGCGCGACGCGTCCACGCCGCGCTGGCACGCTGGAATATCGATGCGGAAGATAGCGGCGGCGATGCGCTGGCCGACACGCCGGCCGGGACGTTTGCCCGGCTGGCGGCCGCCGCGGCGCTCGGCGGGCTAGTGCCGGTCGCCTTGCTCGGCTTGCTCAAGCATCCGCTGCTGCGGCTCGGTTCGCACCATACGGAGAACGCCGTCGGCGCGCTTGAGCGCGCGATTTTGCGCGGGCCGCGGCCGCGGCCCGGCACTGCCGGACTTTCCCGCGCGCTCGAAGCCTTTCGCGCGCAGCTCGGAAAATTCCGGCGCAAGGAGCCGGTCGATCTCCACCCTTCCGATCCGCGCATCGGTTTGACCGACAGCGAACTTTCGGCTGCCGCCGATCTGGTCCGCCGGCTCGCGGACGCGTTGGCGCCGCTCGAAAGCCTCGGCAAACAACAGCGCGCGCTCATCGAGATCGCCGCGCGTCATCAGGAGGTGTTGGCGGCGCTGTCGCGCGATGGCGGGCGCGCGTGCGCCTTCGACGGTCCCGACGGCGCAAGGCTCGCCGCCACGCTGGATGAGTTGGCGGCGAGCGAAGCCGCCGCGGCACTGTTCGTTGCGCCCGCCGATTATGTCGAGCTTTTCTCCACCGCCCTTGCCGACCGCGTGGTGCGCCAGCCGCCGCGGTCCGGCGTGCGCGTGCGTATCATGGGCACCATCGAAGCGCGGCTTACCGAGAGCGACCGCGTAGTGCTGGGCGGGCTTGTGGAGGGGGCGTGGCCGCCGGAAGGCCGCACCGATGCCTGGCTCAGCCGCCCGATGCGCCAAAGTCTCGGTCTCGATCTGCCGGAACGGCGGATCGGCCTTTCCGCCCACGACTTCGCCCAGATGCTCGGCGCGCGCGAAGTGATCCTGACGCGCGCTGCGAAAATTGCCGGCGCGCCGACGTCGCCGTCGCGTTTCGTCCAACGCCTCGCCGCTGTTGCCGGCGAACGGTGGCAGGCGGCCATTGATCGCGGCGATGTCTATCTCGCCTGGGGGCGCGCGCTCGACCGGCCCGAAAGCGTCGCGCCGGCGCCGCGGCCGGCGCCGAAACCGCCGCGCGTGGCGCGGCCGAGGAGCCTTTCGGTCACCGAGATCGAACACTGGCTGCGCGATCCCTACACGATCTACGCCAAGCACGTGCTGCGCTTGGCGCCGCTCGATGCGGTCGACACGGCACCCGGCGCCGCCGAGCGCGGCACGGTCATTCACGCCGTGCTGGGCGAATTCACCCAGCGTTATGCGAACGGCCTGCCGGCCGATCCTGCGGGCGAGCTCATCGCGCTCGGCCGGGCGCACTTCGCCGCGCTCGAAGATTTTCCGGAAGCGCGCGCGTTCTGGTGGCCGCGGTTCCAGCGCATCGCGCGCTGGTTCGGCGCCTGGGAGGCAGGTCGGCGCCCCACGATCAATGCGATCGCCGCCGAGATCCGCGGCAACATCGAGATTCCGCTGGACGACGGCATGTTCAAATTACGCGGCATTGCCGATCGCATCGAGCGTCTGCCGGACGGGCGCTACGCGATCCTTGATTACAAGACCGGCTCGGTGCGCACCGAAAAGCAGGTGCGAACCGGACTGGCGCCGCAGCTCACGCTGGAGGCGGCGATGCTGCGCCAAGGCGGATTCAAGACGATCCCCGCCGGCAGCTCGGTCGCGGCGCTCGCCTATGTGATGCTCAAAGGCGGCGCGCGGGCCGGGGAATTCCTACCGATCGGATTCAAAGAAGGCACGCCCGACAGCCAAGCCGATCGCGCATTGGAAAAACTCGCGGCGCTGGTGCGGCGCTTCGCCGACGACGACGAGCCCTACCGCTCGCTGGTCCATCCGATGTGGAAGGCGCGTTACGGCGATTACGACCATCTGGCGCGCGTCAAGGAATGGTCGAGCACCGGCGGCGCCGAAGACGATATTCCGGGTGCCGCATGAGATCGCCCAGCATCATTCCGGCCGACGTGCTGCGGCTGCAAGCCGCCGTCTCCGATCCCGCCGTTTCGGCATGGGTCGCCGCCAATGCGGGGTCGGGCAAGACCCATGTGCTGGCGCAGCGGGTGATCAACTTGCTGCTCGCCGGCGTAGCGCCGGAAAAAACCCTTTGCCTGACCTTCACCAAGGCCGCCGCCGCCAATATGGCGAAGCGCGTTTTTGACACGCTTGGGCGGTGGACCACGCTCGACGACGCCGCGCTCGATGCCGCCATCGGTGCGCGCTCTGATAAGGTGCCTGAGGCCCGGCGGGCGCTGGCGCGCCGGCTGTTTGCGCGGGCGCTGGAGACGCCGGGCGGTCTCAAGGTGCAGACCATCCACGCCTTCTGCACCCAGCTTCTGCACCGGTTTCCGTTTGAGGCGAACGTTGCCGCCCGCTTCAGCGTGCTCGACGAGACCGCGCAAGCGCAGCTCCTGGAGCAATTGACGCTCGATGCGCTGCTGGAAGGCGCCGCCGCGCCCGACAGCGCCCTTGGCCGTGCGCTCGGCACCGCGATGACGGCGGGCGCCGATCAGACGTTTCGCGATACGGTGCGTGAGGCGATCAACCGGCGTGACGCCGTCATGCGCTGGCGGGCAAAGGCCGGCAGCGTCGAGGCTGCGATCGCCGGTCTGTCACGCAGCCTCGGTGTCGAGCCGCAAGAAAGCCTCGACAGCATCGAGGCCGAGTTTCTGACTGGCTCCTTGATCGCGCCGGTGGAATGGCCGGCAATTGCCGCAGCATTGGCCAAGGGCAACAAGACCGACTGCGAGCAGGCGCAGCGGTTCACCACGCTGACGGCGCTGTCCGGCTCCAACCGGATCGAGCTCTATCTTGAAATCTTCTGCACGGACGAAGGCAACCCGCGCAAATCCATCGTCACCAAGGCGATCAAGGACTCTGACCTGGTCGAGCGTCTGGGCGCGGAGCAAAAACGCGTCTGCGCCATTCTCGAACGGCGCAATGCCGTGGTCTGCCGCGACCGCAGCGCGGCGTTGCTGACCGTCGCGGATGCGGTGCTGACGCGCTATGGCGCCGAAAAGGAGCGCCGCGGCCTCCTCGACTACGACGATCTCATTGACAAGACGCTGGCGCTGCTCAACAACGTCGATGCGGCCTGGGTCCATTACAAGCTCGATCTCGGCATCGATCACGTACTGATCGACGAGGCGCAGGACACCAGCAACAAGCAGTGGGAGATCATCCGCCGCCTCACGGCGGAATTCACCGCCGGCAAGGGCGCGCGCGACGTTAGGCGCACGATCTTCGCCGTCGGCGACGAAAAGCAGTCGATCTTCTCGTTCCAGGACGCCGCGCCCAAGGAATTCGCCTGGATGCGACGTCATTTTGAGAGCGCGCACAAAGCCAGCGGACTGGATTTCGTGTTCCGCGAGTTCAAGCACTCGTTCCGTTCGGGCGAGAGCGTGCTGGGCGCCGTGGACGAAGTGTTCAAGGTGCAAGGCATCGCGGCGAGCGTTACCGCGGACGCCGACGGCTTTCCGCCGCATATCGCCTTGCCGGATACGCCGCCGAGCCTCGTCGAGATCTGGGAGCCGGAAAAATCCGAGGAACGCAGCGAGATCGAGGGCTGGGACGCGCCGTTCGATACGGTGAGCGAGACGAGCCCGCGGGTGAAGCTCGCGCAGCGGATCGCGCGCACCGTGCGCGGACTTGTCGATCAGCGCACGGCGGTCGGCATCGATCGCCGCGCCGCGCGCTATGGCGACGTGCTCATTCTGGTGCGCCAGCGCGGGCCGCTGTTCGAGGCGATCATCCGCGCGCTGAAGAATGAGAACGTCGAAGTGGCCGGCGCCGACCGTCTGGTGCTCACCGAACATATCGCGGTGATGGACCTGATCGCGCTCGCCGACGCGCTGTTGCTGCGCGAGGACGATCTGGCGCTGGCGACCGTGCTGCGCAGTCCGCTGTTTGGTTTCTCCGACGACGAGTTATTTGCGGTCGCCTGGGAGCGCGGCCGCGCCTCGCTGCGCGCGGCGCTGGCGCGCAAGTCGGCGGAAACGGAAAAATTCGCCGCGGCCACCGCGCAGCTCGACGAGCTTGCACAAGCCGCCCGGCGTGAGACGCCGTTTGCCTTCTATGCGCGTCTCCTCGGCGCCGGCAGCGGCCGTCGGCGCTTCCTGGCGCGGCTCGGCGCCGAGGCAAACGATGCGCTCGACGAGTTCCTCAACCTCGCGCTCGACTATGAGCGGCGGGAGACGCCCTCCCTGCAAGGTTTTATCGCCTGGCTGCGGGCCGCGCGCGCCGAGGTCAAGCGCGACATGGAGATGGCGCGCGACGAAGTGCGCGTCATGACCGTGCACGGCGCCAAGGGCCTCGAAGCGCCGGTCGTGATCCTCGCCGACACGATGACTCAGCCCGCGGGGCCGCGGCCGCCGCGGCTTCTGGAGCTTCCCGGCGGCGCCGTGATCTGGGCGGGACGCAAGGACGACGACGTGCTGCCGGTCGCGGCGGCCCGCGCGGCGGCGCTCCTCGAAGCCGAGGACGAATATCGCCGACTCCTCTACGTCGCCATGACCCGCGCGGCGGACCGGCTGATCGTCTGCGGCGCCGACGGCGAACGCGCCCGGCCAAAGGGCTGCTGGTACGACCTCATGGCCGAGCCGCTGCAGCCGTTCCTGGTCGCGGAAGATGAATGTGGGGAGAAGGTCTGGCGCTACCGCAAGGCGATGCCCGGCCAAATCGCCGAGGCCGCGCGGCCGCCGGCCGAAGCGGCGAACGCCGACCGGCATGACATTCCGCCGTGGCTGCGGCAGCCGGCTCCTGTCGAAACGCCGCGCCTGGTATCGCTGTCGCCCTCCTCGGCGTTCGAGGAGGAGATCGGCCGCGTCGCTGCGCCCGCAACGGCCTCCGCCGCCGAACGCCGCAACGCGCTGGCGCGGGGACGCATAGTCCACCGGCTGTTGCAGTCGCTACCCGACATCCCGCCGGCCGGCCGCCATGATGCCATCGAACGGTATCTCAAGGGGGCTGCGGCCGATTTCCTCCCCGCCGAGCAGGCCGAGATCGCGCGGCAAGTCCTGACCATGCTCAACGATCTGATCTTTGCCGACGTGTTCGCGGCGGGCAGCCGTGCCGAAGTCCCGATCGTCGGGCGCATCGCAGGCGCCAGCGGCGCCGCGATCGCCGTTTCGGGACAGGTCGACCGGTTGGTGGTGACAGGGGAGACGGTCCTGATCGCCGACTACAAGACCGATCGGGCCGCGCCGCGCCGGCTTGCCGAGGTACCGGAGGCCTACGTCGCCCAGCTCGCGCTTTACCGCGCCGTGCTGGCGCGCATTTACCCGGAAAAAACGATTCGCGCCGCATTGATCTTCACCGAAGGGCCGAACGTCATGGAGGTTCCCGGCGCGGCAATGGAGGCGGCGCTCGCCGCGATCATGAGCCGCTGATCGTCATGCCCGCGCACAGCCGTTCGAAGAACGGCGTCGCTTCGCTCGCCTATGGATGGCCGGAACAAGTCCGGCCATGACGGGGTGGCAGGTCACGCTCCAGTGAAGCTGTCTTGACGCCCCCGGGGGCCATTCATAGGTTCAATGCCCGCGGGCTGCCGATTCTTCGAAAAAGCGAGGGTTCCATGGTCGACAAGGTGACGGACGCGACGTTCGATCAGGACGTGCTCAAGGCGACCGAGCCGGTCGTCGTGGATTTCTGGGCGGAGTGGTGCGGCCCGTGCCGGATGATCGCGCCCGCGCTGGAAGAGATTTCCAAGTCGCTCAACGGCAAGGTCAAGATCGTCAAGCTCAATGTCGATGAGAACCCCGGCACCGCGGCGAAATTCGGCATCATGTCGATCCCGACGCTGATGCTGTTCAAGGGCGGCCAGCTCGCTTCGCGTCAGGTCGGCGCTGCACCCAAGCAGAAGCTCGAGCAGTGGATTACCGGCGCCGTGTGATCCGCGGCGGCTATTCCTCAATCTCGTCATGGCCGGACTTGTTCCGGCCATCCACGTCTTTGAAGCTGGC
This sequence comes from Xanthobacteraceae bacterium, assembly GCA_050011955.1. Lineage (GTDB taxonomy): Bacteria > Pseudomonadota > Alphaproteobacteria > Rhizobiales > Xanthobacteraceae > BOG-931. The sequence continues at coordinate 24,200 of JBEKIC010000016.1, read as the reverse complement.
TTGAGCTGACGTGGAGGCCCGGCACATAGGCGAGCGAAGCCACGCCGTTCTTCGAAGATCGACCGTCAGGCACTGTTGAAGACGACAGCAGCTGCTTGAGGCCTAATGCCGAAAGTGCCGCGTGCCGGTGAAGACCATGGCGATGCCGTGGTCGTCCGCGGCTTTGATCACCTCGTCGTCGCGCACGGAGCCGCCGGGCTGGATCACCGCGGTGGCGCCGGCTTCGATGGCGACGAGCAGGCCGTCAGCGAACGGAAAGAACGCGTCGGAGGCGACCACCGATCCCTTGGTGGCGGGTTCGGAGAGACCGGCCGCCTTGGCGGCGTCCTCGGCCTTGCGCGCGGCGATGCGCGCGGAATCGACCCGGCTCATTTGCCCGGCGCCGATGCCGACGGTCGCCGAATCTTTGGCATAGACGATGGTGTTCGACTTGACGTGCTTGGCGACGCGGAAGGCAAAGCGCAGGTCGCGCAATTCGGCATTGCTCGGCGCGCGCTTGGTCACCGGCTTCAGCTCCATGTCATCCACCACGGCGTTGTCGCGCGACTGCACGAGCAGGCCGCCGGCGACGGTCCTTGCCGTCAACCCCTTGGCGCGCGGATCGGGCAGGCCGCCGGCGAGAAGGAGCCGCAAATTCTTCTTGGCGCCGACGATGGCGGCGGCTTCCGCGGTGGCGTTCGGCGCGATGATCACCTCGGTAAAGATTTCGGTGATGGCGCGGGCCGCGTCCGCATCGAGCGTGCGGTTGAGCGCGACAATGCCGCCATACGCCGAGACCGGATCGCAGGCCAGCGCCTTGCGGTAGGCATCGATGAGGCTATCGCCCTCGGCGACGCCGCACGGATTAGCGTGCTTGATGATGGCGCAGGCGGCGATACGGGCCGGATCGAACTCGGCGACGCATTCGTAAGCCGCGTCGGTGTCGTTGATGTTGTTGTAGGACAATTGCTTGCCCTGCGCCTGCCGCGCGGTCGCGACGCCGAAGCGAACGTCGGGCGTGCGATAAAACGCTGCCGATTGGTGGGGATTCTCGCCATAGCGCAATGGTTCGATCAGCCGCCCGCCGAAGCTGCGGTAATCGGGCGCGAGGTCGCCAAGCTCGTTGGCGAACCAGTTGGCGATCGCCGCATCGTAGGCGGCGGTACGCGCATAGGCTTTGGCGGCGAGCCGGCGGCGCAGCTTCAGCGTCGTCATGCCGCCGTACCGGGCAAGCTCCTCCAGCACCGCGGCGTAATCGCCGGCATCGACCACGACCGCCACGTCGTCATGGTTCTTGGCGGCGGCGCGGATCATGGCCGGGCCGCCGATATCGATATTCTCCACGCAGGTCGCGAAGTCGGCGCCGCGCGCGGCGGTTTCCTCGAACGGGTAGAGATTGACGACCAGAATATCGATCGGGCGGATGTGGTGCGCGGTCATCGCTTCGGCGTGCGCGGGGTTGTTGCGGATGGCAAGGAGCCCGCCATGCACCGCCGGGTGCAGGGTCTTGACGCGGCCGTCCATCATCTCCGGAAAGCCGGTCAGGTCGGAAACGTCGAGCACGGCGAGCCCGGCATCGCTCAACGCTTTGCGCGTGCCGCCGGTCGAAACGAGCTCGATGCCATAGCCGGCGAGCGTTCGGGCGAATTCGACAACTCCGGTCTTGTCGGACACTGAAATGAGGGCGCGCAGGGCGCGGCGCAGATGCTCGGTCATGGCGCGTCTTTACACCAGCGATTTCATTCCGTCATTCCGGCCGAGCCGCGATCAGGCAGTTAGGTAACACCTCTGGGCATCACAGCGGCAGCCGCGGTTCGTCGTCGTGGGCGCGCCGCGCGGCGCCGGCGCTTGCCATAGCGCCGGCATTGGCCTGTTGGAAGCTCCAGGTCACGCGCGGCACCGACCGCGCGTGGCCGCTGATGACCATTTGCGCGGCGCGGCGCGGGCGATCGTTCCCGGCAAGATAGACGCTGTCTTCGAGCTCGACGCGATCCTCGCCGGCGCTGAAACGCCAGACCTCGCGGTTCGGCATCATCAGCAGCACGCCGTGGCTGTCGGTGAGCCGCGTCGCCTTGATCGAAGGGTGCAGATGAAAACGCACGGCGAACCGGTCCTCGCTGGTGCGCACCTGCGGGGCGCCGTCGGCTGCAAGGAACAAATCCTCGCCTTCCAGCCGCGTGCCATCGGCCGCCAGCACCAGCGTGCGCTCATGCACGACGCCGAAACGGGCGGCGTAGCCGTCGTGGGCCGCGCGCAACACGAGCGCATCGGGCCGCTCCTCGCGCGACACGGTGACATGGCTCGGTCCGCCGAGCATCGGCGAGCCGCCCAGCACCCGCCGGAACGCCGGCGTGTCGACGAATTCGGCGGACGAAGCGTCGTTGAACGTGACCGTCGAATGCGCCGCGGTGGCGCGCGCCAGCGGCCGCCACTCTTCGCGCGCGGTTGCCGGCATGCCGCAATTGACGACGATGAGGTTCTGCCGCGGCGAAGAGAATTCGAACGACAGGCAGCCGGCGTGCGCCGCCAGACTCATTTCGAGCGGCGGCGCGCGGCCGCTATCCATGATCAGCACGCCGCCGCCGGCTTCCAGGCGTTGATAGCCGGAATAGGACGCGTTCGACAGCGGCGCGCCATGGGTTTCGTCATAGGCCAAGAGCGTCAGCAACAGCTCGGCCGGCGTCACCCCCATGCCGTTGAAATGCGCAAACGTTCCCTCGGAATGGCGGAAGAACCGCAGCATCGGCATCATGCGATCGATGGCGTTGAGCAGCGCCGGCGGCGGCGCGATGTTGCGCGAGGCGTAGACTTGGCGCAGCGGCAACAGTTCGAGCAACACCTCGATGATCACTCCCGGATCGCGGCTGACATGGCCGCCGTCGGGTAGGATCTCCGCCTCCAGTTCGCGCTTGAGCCGCTCGGTCGCGGACTTGATGTGGCGCGCTTGGCCGGCAATGCAGAGCGTCGCATAGGCGAGCGCGATGGTGGCCTGCAGGCGGGCGACGCCGCGGCGGGCATCGCCGGCGGTGGCGCGGAGATAACGCACCTGACGGACCAGGCTGCGCAGGAAGCGCCGATAGAAGCGCACATCGGCGTCTTGCAAGATGAGCGCCGCCTGGCTGAGCCAGGAGATGACGCGGCGCGACAGCACATCCGGGCGCCAGGCGAGCGGATGCCACGAGCCCTGCAAAGTGATCCATTCATCGATCAAGGCGCGGGCATTGGCGCGAGTGATGCCGGATTCGGCCGCGCGCAGGTGGCGCAACCAGCCGAAGCCCAACAGCGCGATCGCCCATTCCTCGGATGGCGGCGCCATTTCGAAAACCGAGCGCTCGTCACAGACCACGACCTTGCCGGCGAAGGCGAAGCGGCCGGAATAGATTTCGGCCGCCAGCGTAGCGTCGGCGGTGCGCAGGTCCTGCGGCGCGATCAGCAGCCGATCGGCCTTGAGAGCGGGCAGCGGCCAGCGCAGCAGCGGATGGCCGTTGAGCCGTCCGGCGAGCCGCCGCAGCCCGCCGCGCAGCAGCAGCCATGAAAGTTTCGCATGGTTCGCGATTGAAACGCGCGCCATTCCCGCGCTCGCCCCTCCCGGCGGAAGCCACAGGCTCCCGCCCATTCTCACCATAACGGAATGGTGCAGCGACGGCCAACGGACGGTTGTTTTTGTCGTAAACCCTATCGTTTTTCGAGCCGCGCGGCATAAAAACCGTCGAGACCCGCCAGCCGCGATTCGGCATCGGGAAAATGGCAGGGCAGCGTGCGCAGGTCGCCGTCTTTGCTGATGAACTCACCGCAGCCGAATACCTCGGCGGCGGCGATCGGGGCGCGCCGCATGCTCGGCTCGCGCGCCAAGAGGTCGGCGACGACGTGTTCGCCTTCCTCGGGCTCGAGCGAACAGGTGCAATAGACGAGCGTGCCGCCCGGTTTGGTCAGCGCCGCCGCGCGTTCGATCAAGCGGTGCTGCAAGGCGGCGAGATTGGCAATGTCCGCGGGACTTTTGAGCCACGGCACGTCGGGATGGCGGCGGATGGTTCCGGTCGAGGAGCACGGCGCGTCGAGCAACACCGCGTCGAACGGCTCGGCGGTCCATTCCGCGACGTCGGCGCTGACAAGTTCGGCTTGAAGCGACAGCCGAGCCAGGTTCTCGCGCACGCGGCCAAGCCGCGCGGGCGCGCGATCGACCGCGGTGACGCGGGCGCCGGCGGCCGCGAGCTGCGCGGTCTTGCCGCCCGGCGCCGCGCAGAGATCGGCGACGCGAAGCCCGCTCACGTCGCCGAATAGCCGCACCGGCAATGCCGCCGCCGCATCTTGCACCCACCACTCACCCTCGGCGAAACCCGGCAGCGCGGTGACAGCGCCATGCGCGATCATACGCACCGTGCCGGTCGGCAGCACGCGGCCGCCGAGCCGCGCGGCCCACAGCTCGGGATCGCTCTTCACCGTCAGATCGAGCGCCGGCTCCCGGCCATTGGCGGCGGCGATGGCCCGCGCGGTCGCCTCGCCGTAAGTCGCGACCCAGCGCGCCATCAGCCATTCCGGCGTGTCGAGCACGGCGGCGTCGAGCCCGGCCAGCCGCTCGGCGCCCTCGCGCGCGAGCCGCCGCAGCACGGCATTGACCAGGCCGGCATAGCGGGCGGCGCGGCGATCGGCCTGCGCCAGCCGGACCGCGAGATCGACGGCGGCGTGGTCGGGCACGTCGAGCAACAGGATCTGCGCCGCGCCGAGAAGGAGTGCGGTCTCGACCCGCGGCGCCTCCTTCGGCGGGCCGCGATCGAGCAGAAGGCCGATGAGATGGCGCAGCGAGCCGAGCCGGCGCAGCACGGCCGCGACCAGCGCCCGCGTCAGCGCGCGATCGCGCTCCGGCAGGCCGCTCAGTGCGGCGCGGGTGGCCGTGCTGTCGAGCTCGTCGTCGAGCGCGCGGCGGCGGTGCAGCACGCCATCGAGGATGTCGGCGGCGAGGCGCCGGGCGGCGAGGCCCGGCACGGCGTCAGCGTTGCCCGCATCGGTGGTTGAGGTTGGCGCGGCGTTCATGGAGGCCGTCTTGGCACGGATCGCCATCCTGGAGCGAGGGCCGCCTTGCAGTCGGGCGACGGTTGCGCCAAGTGAGGGCTATGTCGCCGCCCAATCGGAAACCGCCGAAGCCGCCCGCAAGCGATGGCGCGGAAAAACCCGCGACCAAGCAACGCCCGCGGAGCCCGGCAGCCGAACGCGCGCTCGCCGAGGCCGCCGCGCGCCGAGCCGCCAATGACCGCGCGCCACCCGATCGGCCGAAAGAAATCCGCGGCCGCGACGGCCCCGAACCGACGCGCTACGGCGACTGGGAGATCAAGGGTTTGACGTCGGATTTTTAGTGTGATCGCGAAAAGCGCGTGCGGCGGGTCTGTCGGCGCGGGAGGCGAAAAGAGATTGCGCGAAAGGCTGCCAAAATCCGTTGGCAGAGCTAGGCGGCTTCTCCTCCTTTCATCGCTTTTTTCGCGGCCTGTGCGATGAATCCAGAACGCGTAAAGCCGTGGGCGGCGGCGAAACGATCAATCTGCGCCAAAACATCCTCGGGCAGCGTGACGTTTACACGGACGGCTTTAGGAGCCTCCGTTTTGACCGCGATGAGGATGGCGACGCCGTCCCGGTTGTCAGGATCGGCCATGATGTCTTCGAGGCTGGATGGCTCGGGAATAGCTTCGCCGTCCGCTACGAGGCCCTCGATATGAAAGGCCAGAGCCTCTTCGGCCATGGCGCGCGCATCGTCCAAGGACGTGCCGGCGGTCGCCACCCCTGGAAAGTCGGGAAACGAGACGCCAAAGTCGCTGTCTGCCTCCTTTTGGATAAGACCGATATACTGGCGCATGGCTTACCTTAGCTTGAGGGTTTGAATAGTGTGTATATATACACACCATTATTTCTACATCATTTCTACTCGCTAAGTTCCGTTTTCCTGCCGACACTCCTAGAGTCTTTGACTTTATCCCCATCAAGTGAATATAATCCCACGCTCGCCGATTGATTCCTGATGCGATGCACTCACTGCGCGTGAAGCATGCGGCATCCGTCCTTTTCTGCTTTCGTACATGGGCGACGCGGCGGTGCGCTGGTCACAGCCGGAGTGATCTTTTCGCTGGGCGTCGCAGTCGGCGCGATCGTGCGGCCGTCGACGCTGCCGCAGAGCGCGACGTCGTTCGACACGGCGCGCGCGGCCGCCGCGAGCGACGCCGAGCCAGCGGCATCGGTCGGCACGAACTCGCACAAGTTCGACTTGCAGACCGTCTATCCGGCCGAGGTGGTGCGCATCATCGACGGCGACACGTTTCAGGCCCGCGTCCAGGTGTGGCCCGGTCTCAGCGTCGACACCAAGGTGCGGCTGCGCGGCATCGACGCGCCAGAGCTGCACGCCCGCTGCGCCGACGAGTACGCCAAAGCGCAAGCCGCGCGCGCCGCGCTGGAAACCATCCTGGCGGCTGGCGGGGTGACGATTTCGCGGGTCGGGATCGACAAATATGGCGGGCGCGTCGATGCCGCCGTCGCCACCCGCGACGCCGCCGATGTTTCCGCGGCGCTGCTCAATGGCGGCTGGGCCCGCAGCTACGATCGCGGAAGGCGCGGGAGTTGGTGCTGATTACTGGACAACCACCGGAGTGCCGACACTGACGCGGCCAATGAGGTCGCTGACGTCTTCGTTGAACATGCGGATGCAGCCGTACGACACGAAATGGCCGATCGAACTCGGCTGGTTGGTGCCGTGGATGGCGTAATTGGTGCCGGCGAGCGTCATCGCTGCGACACCCATCGGATTATGCGGCGAGCCGCCGGGGATCAGGTCCGGCAGCGACGGCTTGTCGTGTTTGATTTCCGGCGGCGGCGCCCAGGCCGGGCGGATGTACTTGCCGCTGATCTGCGACGTCCCCGACCATTGCTTGCCGGCGCGGCCGACGCCGACCGGATAGCGGATCGCTTCGCCGCGGCCGAGCACATAATAAAGATGCCGCTCGCCGGTGCGCACGACAATGGTCCCCGGCGCAAAGTCGCCGCTCATCGTCACCACGTCGCCGTGCGCATGCGCCGGTCGCGGCGCGAGCGCGAACGCGCCGGCGATGGCCGCGAGTGCGGCCCAAACCAGAATTTTCGCTGGCATTGTCGAAGTCCCCACCCCGAAACACCCCAATGACCGTTCCGCCGGGTCACGGCCGCGAACGATCTTAATGGAAACGGCCGCGCGGCTCAGCATCGCGCGTGCAACACGGTAAAGTTTGCATAAATTTTTGCCGTCACCCTGAGGCGCGAGCGTAGCGAGCCAACCAAGTCGGCTGTTGCCGACTTGGGCATTTTAAATCCGAAATCGGATAAACCGATTTCGGTTAGGGCGACGGCTGGGACGTTCGGGGCCGCATCCTTCAAGGCTCGCCTTTGGCGAGCGCCTCAGGATGACGGTGAACTTTCGTCCGCGCTACGCGCTCTTCTTGTTCTGCCGATTATCCACGAGGTCGTCGACCACGGCCGGGTCGGCGAGCGTCGACGTGTCGCCGAGGTTGCCGTATTCGTCCTCGGCGATCTTGCGCAGGATGCGGCGCATGATTTTTCCGGAGCGCGTTTTCGGCAGGTTCGGCGCGAACTGGATGAGGTCGGGCGAGGCGATCGGCCCGATCTCCGTGCGCACCCAGCCGGTGAGTTCCTTGCGTAAGTTCTCGCTCGGCTCTTCGCCGGCCATCAGCGTGACATAGGCGTAGATGCCCTGGCCCTTGATGTCGTGCGGATAGCCGACCACGGCGGCCTCCGATACTTTCGGGTGCGCGACCAGCGCCGACTCGACCTCGGCGGTGCCGAGGCGATGACCGGCGACGTTGATCACGTCGTCGACGCGGCCGGTGATCCAGTAATAGCCGTCGGCGTCGCGGCGGCAGCCGTCGCTGGTGAAATATTTGCCGGGATAGGCGCTGAAATAGGTGTCGACGAAGCGCTGATGGTCGCCATAGACCGTGCGCATCATTCCTGGCCAGGAATCGGCGATGCAGAGGTTGCCGCGCGCTGGCCCCTCCAGCACCTTGCCTTCGGCATCGACGATCTCCGGGACGACGCCGAAGAACGGCAGCGTCGCCGAGCCGGGTTTAAGCCGCATCGCGCCCGGCAGCGGCGTGATGAGGATGCCGCCGGTTTCCGTCTGCCACCAGGTGTCGACGATCGGGCAGCGGCCGTCGCCGACCACGCGGTGATACCATTCCCATGCTTCCGGATTGATCGGCTCGCCGACCGTGCCGAGGAGACGCAAGGATGCGCGGGAGGTCTTCTTCACCGGCGCATCGCCCGACTGCATCAGCGCGCGGATTGCCGTCGGCGCGGTGTAGATGGTGTTGACCTGGTGCTTGTCGACCACCTCCCAGAAGCGCGACGCGGTCGGATAGTTGGGCACGCCCTCGAACATCAATGTGGTGGCGCCGTTCGCCAGCGGCCCGTAGACGATGTAGCTGTGGCCGGTGACCCAGCCGACATCGGCGGTGCACCAGTAGATGTCGCCGTCGTGATAATCGAACACGTACTGGTGCGTCATGGCGACATAGACCAGATAGCCGCCGGTCGTGTGCAGCACGCCTTTCGGCTTTCCGGTCGAGCCCGAGGTGTAAAGGATGAATAGCGGGTCCTCGGCGTTCATCTCCGCGCATGGACATTCGGCCGTCACCATGTCCGCGGCCTCGTCGTACCAGACATCGCGCCCGGGCAGCATATCGACCGCCGCGCCGGTGCGCCTGACCACGATGACGTGGTCGACGCCGCCGGCCTTGGCGATTGCCGCGTCGGTATTGGCCTTGAGCGGCACCTTGCGGCCGCCGCGCAAGCCTTCGTCGGCGGTGATGACGACGTTGGACTTGCAGTCCTCGATGCGGCCGGCGAGCGAATCCGGCGAGAAGCCGCCAAACACCACGGAATGAATTGCGCCGATGCGCGCGCAGGCGAGGATGGCGTAGGCCATTTCCGGGATCATCGGCAGGTAGATGGTGACGCGGTCGCCCTTGGCGACGTTGCGGTTGCGTAGCACATTGGCGAAGCGGCAGACGTGATCGTGCAGCTCCTTGTAGGTGATGTGCTTTGAATCTTTCGGATTGTCGCCTTCCCAGATGATGGCGACCTGGTTGCCGCGGGTGTGCAGATGCCGGTCGATGCAGTTATAGGCGGCGTTGGTCGTGCCGTCCTCGAACCATTTGATCGAGACGTGATGCGGATCGAAGGACGAGTTCTTGACCTTGGTGAAGTGCTTGTACCAGTGGATGCGCCTTCCCTGTTCCGCCCAGAAGCCGTTGGGATCGGCGAGCGAGCGCTCATACATTTTTTTGTATTCGGCTTCGTTGATGTAGGCGCGCTTCGTCCACTCGGCGGGAATCTCGTAAATCTTCTCCGACATCTCGTCCTCCAGGCGCACACGGCCCGACGCGGGCTGGCCTAGAGCGCAATCGCTTCAGACTGAATCGATTGGCGCTCTAATATCTTGGTGGAGCATGATCTTTTCGGAAAACCGGCCTCCACTTTTCCGGATCATGCTCTCATACCGACCGAAATCAATGTTCACCTATAGCCCGTCACCCTGAGGTGGTACCTCCGACTTTGGTCGGGGGAGCCTCAAAAGGCACCCAAGTCGGCTGTTGCCGACTTGGGTACTAAATCTTCCGAAATCGGGTAAACCCGATTTCGGTGGCTGCCACGGCATTATGCGACGGTGGCGCGACGAGCGACAAGTCCGTATCCGGGCTCCTCCGGCCGGGCGGGTCATGCCTATCGCTGAAGGTCAGGCCTTCGCGCCGCCCATCTTGCAGACGAGCTTCCATTCCTCGGCCGTTACCGGCTGCACCGAGAGGCGGGCGTATTTCACCAGCGCCATGTCTTTCAGCTTCGGCTCCGCTTTGATCGCGGCGAGCGTTACCGGCTTCGGCAACGGGTCGACCGCCGCCGTGGTCACGGCGACCCAAGGCTCGCCCTGTCCGGCGGTCGGGTCGGGATAGGCCTCGCGGATTATTTCGCCGATGCCGACCACCTGCTTCTCGGCGCCGGTGTGATAGAAGAAGAACGTCTCGCCCTTCTTCATCTCCTTGAGATGGCGCCGCGCGGTGAAATTGCGCACCCCGCTCCAGGGCTCGCCCTTGGCGCCGCGCTTGACCTGATCGTCCCAGGAAAACTCTTCCGGCTCGGTCTTCATCAGCCAGTAGGCCATGATCTATCCCTCCGCCTTGAGCGGCCGCGTCAGCAACGATTCGATGGCCGCGTCCACGCTCATTTTTCCTTCGAGCAGCGCAGCGACCGCAAACGAGATCGGCATGTCGATGGTGCGCTCGCGCGCCATGTCGACGAGCACCGACGCGGTGAAGGCGCCTTCGGCAAGTCCGGTGGTGCCGTGGATAGCATCCGGCTTTTGGCCGCGGCCGAGATTAAAGCCAAAGGTGAAGTTGCGCGACTGCGGGCTCGAGCAGGTCAGAATGAGATCGCCGAGGCCGGAAAGGCCCATCAACGTCTCGGCCTTGGCACCGTATGCTCGACCGAAACGCACCAGCTCGGCGAAGCCGCGCGTGGTCAGCGCTGCCGCGGCGCTGGCGCCGAGGCCGCGGCCGTTGACGATTCCGGCGGCAATCGCCAGCACGTTCTTGGCGGCGCCGCCGATCTCGACGCCACGCACGTCGGTGGAATGGTACGGACGAAAGCTCGCCGAGCCGATCGCCCGCGCCAGTTCGCCGGCGAGCTTATCGTCGCTCGCCGCCAGCGTGACTGCCGTCGGCATGCCGCGCGCCACGTCGGCGGCAAAACTCGGCCCGGACAAAATCGCCGGCACCGCGTTGGGTGCGCATTCGGCGATCACCTCGGTCATGAATTTCTTCGTCCCCCGTTCGATGCCCTTGGCGCAGACGATCACGGGCGTGCGCTCGGCGATCCAAGGGGTCAGCGCTTTCGCGACGGCGCGCACCGCCTGGGCCGGCACCACGAGCAGTATAGCCTCGGCGCGGACGGCTTCGGCACAATCGCCGGCAATGACGATGCTGTCATCGATGCGCACGCCGGGCAGGAACAGGCTTTCGCGCTTCTTTGCCAGCTGCGCGGCATTGGCGGCGTCGTGTTCCCATAGCGTCACCTGTCGGCCGGCGCGCGCGCAGGTCAGCGCCAGCGCGCTGCCCCAGGCGCCGGCTCCGATGACCGCAATGTGGTTGAACGGCATGGCCGTTTCTTCGAGCATGATCTATTCCGAAAACCGGGAGCCACTTTTCGGGATCATGCTCTATAGCAGTTCGCCGCGCAGCAATTTTGGCACCTCGCCGACAAGACCGGCGGCTTCGCGGATGAACAGGTGCTTGAGGCCGGGCACGCGATCGACCAGGCCGAGGCCGACATCGCGGGCCATCCGCAGCACGGCGGAGTGGTTGGAGAACAGGCGATTGAGCCCGTCGGTGGCCAGCCCCATGGTCATCGTATCGAAACGCCGCCAGCGCTGATAACGCTCGAGCACGGTCGCGGCACCCGGATCGAGCCCGAGCCGCGCGGCGTCGACGATCACCTCGGCGAGCGCGGCGACGTCCTTCAGCCCCATATTCAGCCCCTGGCCGGCGATCGGATGAATGAGGTGGGCGGCGTCGCCAATGAGCGCAATGCGCTCGGCGATGAACGAACGCGCGACGAAGAAACCAAGCGGGTGGACGCGCCGCGCGCCGACCGTCGCGATCTCGCCGAGATGCAACTTGAAACGCTGCTCGAGCTCGGTATGGAAGGCCTCATCCGGCAACGCCACGATGCGTTCCGCTTCGCGGGTCGTCTCGGTCCACACGATCGACGAGCGGTGCCCCTTGAGCGGGAGAATGGCGAACGGTCCGGCCGGCAGAAAATGCTCCTCGGCGCGGCCGCCGTGATCGCGTTCATGGCCAACAGTGGTCACGATGGCCGACTGGCCGTAGTTCCAGCCGTGAACGGCGATGCCGGCGCGTTCACGGATCGACGAGCGCGCGCCGTCGGCGGCGACGAGGAGCCGCGCGTTCACCACGACGCCATCGTTCAACTCGGCAACGACGCGCTCGCCATCCTGCGTCACCTTGCTGACCGCGGCAGTGCGGAACGCGATCCCGACCTCCTTCGCCTTCGCTTCCAGCGCGGCGATAAGGAAGCGGTTCTCGATCATATGCGCGAAGGGCTCGCCCGGCTCGATCTCGCCGGCGAAGGTGAGAAAGACCGGACGCACCGCGTCGCCGAGCCGGCTGTCGGTGATAACCATGTCGAGGATCGGTTGGCTCTCCTCGGCCACGCTCTGCCAAACACCCAGCGCCTCGAACAGCCGGCGCGCCGCCGCGACGATGGCCGATGCGCGCTCGTCATCGGCGTGGCTGCGGCCGTGCATCGGGTCCGCCACGGTGACGGAGAAGCGCGGCCCCAGCGCTTGGCGTAGCGCGATGGCAAGCGTGAGGCCGGCAAAGCCGCCGCCAGCAATCAGCACGTCGATCGGGTCGTCGGCGCTATTCATGAAACGCAAGCCTATACGGATCCCCGTTTCTGGACCACAGCTAGTGCGGTGGATTTGAAGTTCCTACAATCAGGCGGCAAACTCGTGTAGGAACTTCAAATCCAAAACCGCACTAGAAGGATAAATGCTAGTGTCCCCTCGATTTCGAAGTTCGCTTCGAAGGATACCGCATACACTTGCGAACTTAGAAATCGGGACACTAACGAGCAGCATAGCATCGGCCGGCAAACCCTGCGAATGATCATCGCGGCCGGCTTTGCCGTGATTTCGCCAGCGTAGATTGGACCTTACGCATGCCTTCCGCCCTGCAGGACGTTCTCGCCATCCTCGATCTCGAGCCCCTGGAGGTGAACCTTTTCCGCGGCCGCTCGCCGCAATCGCGCTGGCAGCGCGTGTTCGGCGGCCAAGTCATCGGCCAGGCGCTGGTTGCAGCCTGCCGCACCGTCGACGACGTGGCGCAACGGCCGCCGCATTCGCTGCACGCCTATTTCCTGCTCGGCGGTGATCCCAAGGTGCCGATCATCTACGAGGTCGATCGCATTCGCGACGGCAAGAGCTTCACCACGCGGCGGGTGATGGCGATCCAGCACGGTCATGCGATCTTCTCCATGGAAGTGTCGTTCCATGGCGCCGAAGAAGGATTATCGCACCAGTTTCCCATGCCCGACGTGCCGAAGCCGGACGCGCTGCCGAACGAGGCCGAGGTCAGGGATCGGGTGCTGTCGCTCATGCCGGATCCGGTGCGGCGCTATTACGACCGCGAGCGGCCGATCGAGCTGCGGCCGGTCGAGTATGGCCGCTATCTCGGCGAGAAGCTCGAAGGCGGCCGCTTCCACATGTGGATACGCGCCACCGAACGTCTGCCCGACGAGCCGGCGATTCATCAGTGCGTGCTCGCCTATGCCTCGGACATGACGCTGCTCGATGCGGCGCTGATTCCGCATGGGCGCACTGTTTTCCACCAGGACATCATGGCGGCGAGCCTCGACCACGCGCTATGGTTTCACCGCCCGTTTCGCGCCGACGAGTGGCTCCTTTATGCCCAGGACAGCCCCAACCTCAGCGGCGCTCGCGGCTTCTCGCGCGGCTTGATCTTTGCCCTCGACGGCACGCTGGTCGCCTCGGTCGCGCAGGAAGGACTGCTGCGGCAGCGCCGCGCCCCGCCGGCCTAACAGCCGACCGTCGAGTTATGCACCGCGGGAGGACGGCGCGCTCGCGGCATTCCAATAAACTGCTTAAAGTCTGGTCGCGATGCCGATATCGTGTGCATCTCGCTCTGCGCCGCTGTGCCCAGGAATTAATCCATGAAACTCGTCATCGCGATCATCAAGCCCTTCAAGCTCGAGGACGTGCGCGACGCCCTGACCGCAATCGGCGTTCGCGGCATGACCGTCACCGAAGTCAAAGGGTACGGCCGGCAAAAGGGCCACACCGAAATCTATCGCGGCGCCGAATATGCGGTGAATTTCCTGCCCAAAGTCCGCATCGAGGTCGTTGTCGCGACAGACGAGGCCGACAAGGTGGTGGAGGCCATCAGCGCCGCCGCCAAGACCGGCCAGATCGGCGACGGCAAGATCTTCGTCGCGCCGATCGAGCAGGCGGTCCGAATCCGTACCGGCGAGACCGACGCCGGCGCGCTTTGACTTTCCAAAAGTGGGTTCCGGGGAACTGATGATGAGGGTGGCATCGATCGCTGGCGCTGTAGCCGCTGCCGGGGCGGCTACGGCATTCGCTTCGACTTCGGCCCTGGCGCAAACCGCAGCCAAAATCGATCCGGCCGATACCGCCTGGATGATCTCGGCGACCGCGCTCGTCCTGATGATGACGATTCCGGGTCTCGCGCTGTTCTACGCGGGCATGGTGCGCAAGAAGAACGTGCTGGCGACCATGGCGCAAAGCCTCGCCGCGACGGCGTTGTGTTCGATCCTCTGGGCCGGCCTCGGCTACACGCTCGTCTTCGGCGGCGACGCGCCGTTGCTCGGTACGCTCGACCGCGTTCTGCTGCGCGGCATGAGCATGGACGCGATCAGCCCCTTCGCGAAGACCATTCCCGAAGCGCTGTTCATGCTCTACCACATGGCCTTTGCCGTGATTACGGCGGCGCTCGTTGCCGGCTCGGTCGCCGATCGCATGCGTTTTTCAGCCTTTCTGTGGTTTACCGCGCTCTGGCTGATCGTGGTCTACGTCCCGATTGCCCATTGGGTTTGGGGCGGCGGCTTTCTCGCCGCGGCTGGAATGCTCGATTTTGCCGGCGGCACGGTGGTCCATCTCAATGCCGGCATCGCCGGTCTGGTCGCAGCCATCGTGCTGGGCGCGCGGCGCGGCTACGGCAGCGACAATTTCGCGCCCTACGATCTTTCGCTGGCGGTCATCGGTACCGGACTGCTGTGGGTCGGCTGGTTCGGATTCAACGGCGGCTCGGCGCTTGCCGCTAATTCGCGCGCCGTGTTCGCTATCCTCGCGACGCACCTTGCCGCTTCGACCGGCGCCCTGACATGGATGGCGCTGGAATGGTGGACGCGGGGCAAACCCTCGGTGCTCGGCATGATTTCCGGCGCCGTGGCCGGGCTCGGCACCATCACGCCGGCCTCCGGTTTCGTGCTGCCCTGGCATGGCGTGATCATCGGTCTCATCGCCGGCGCGGTTTGTTTCTGGAGCTGCACCAGGCTCAAGCTGCTCTGGGGCTACGACGACTCGCTCGACGTGTTTGGCGTCCATGGCGTCGGCGGCGCCACCGGCACCCTGCTGGTTGGCGTGTTCGCCGTCAGCGCGGTCGGCAATACCGCCGGCTGGCTGGAGGGAAACGGTTCCCAAGTGCTGATCCAGCTCTATGGTATCGCGGTGACCTTGGTATGGTCCGCCGTCGCCACCTTTGTGCTGCTGAAGGCGATCGCGGTCTTCATTCCGCTGCGCGTCGATAAGCAGAGCGAGATCGAAGGCTTGGACGTCACGCAACACGGCGAAGCCCTGCAATAGGTGCCCAGCATTCTGCCAGCCTAGTTTTTATGCATTCTGTCCGGTATTTGGGCGGCCGCCTCGCCGATGCCCCTTCGATGGCGGCCAGCGAGGCCGGCAGGGACCCCCGATCGCCTTTGATTCCCAGCACATTAAGCTCGCTCTCCCGCAACTGGCACGGCGCTTGATTAGAGCGCCCCGGTACTGCCGCGAGTGGGGCTGGTGTTCCTGCGCGGTCATCGCCTTGGCCGGGTCTGCCCGATCGGCAGTGCCGGCGACAGAGGCGATTCGACAGGAGATCGAAACCAATGAAAATCGTCATGGCCATCATCAAGCCCTTCAAGCTCGACGAAGTCCGCGACGCTCTCACCAAGATTGGCGTTCAGGGACTGACCGTCACCGAGGTGAAGGGCTATGGGCGTCAGAAGGGCCACACTGAAATCTATCGCGGCGCCGAATATGCCGTGAGCTTCCTCCCGAAGATCAAGCTCGAAATTGCCTGCGCGTCCGATCAAGTGGACAAGGTCGTCGAGACGATCAGTGCCGCGGCGAAAACCGGCCAGATCGGCGACGGCAAGATTTTCGTGTTCGGCCTCGACCATGCGGTCCGCATCCGCACCGGCGAGCTCGATGCCGCAGCTCTTTAGCAACCCCGCACCTCTATCTCCACGGACAGGAGTGACATCATGACCTTGAAGACCTTCTCGCGTGCGGGGCTGCTCGCTCTCGCCGGAGCGCTGGCGCTTGCCATCGTGCTGAGCGTGCCGACCTTCCAGGCTTCTTACGCGCAGACTGCGGCAACGCCGGCGACGGCCACCCCATCCGCTGCGGCCACGCCAGCCGCGCCGCCGGCGGCCGAGGCGCCGCCGCCCGCCTGCGATGCTAAGACGCTCACGAATTGCGCGCCCAATTCCGGCGACACCGCCTGGATGCTGACCTCTATGGCCATCGTGCTGATGATGACCATTCCGGGCCTCGCTTTGTTTTACGGCGGCATGGTGCGCAAGAAGAATGTCGGCGATACGGTGATGACAAGCTTCGCCATCACCTGCCTCATCAGTATTCTCTGGCTGTTCTTTACCTATAGCCTCGCGTTCCGCGCCGGCACGCCGTTCATCGGCGGGCTCGATCGCGCGTTCCTCCAGGGCATTGTCAGCGATATTGCCAAAGGCATCGGCAATCCCAATCCGCTGGCGCCGACCATCCCCGAGACCGTCTACTCGATGTTCCAGCTGACCTTCGCGATCATCACCGCGGCGCTCATCGCCGGGTCGTTCGCGGAGCGCATGAAGTTCTCGGCCATGCTCTGGTTCATCGGATTGTGGGCGATTTTCGTCTATTCGCCGATCGCGCATTGGGTCTGGGGACCGGACGGCATTTTCAACAGCGCCAATCCCGACGCCAAGATCCACGTGCTCGATTTCGCTGGCGGCACGGTGGTGCACATCAACTCGGGCACCGCCGGACTGATGGCGGCGCTGATGCTCGGCAAGCGCAAGGACATCGCGCCGCCGCACAACATGGTCTACACGCTGATCGGCGCCTCGCTGTTGTGGGTCGGTTGGTTTGGCTTCAACGCCGGCTCCGCCGTAAGTGCCGGCATGCAGGCCGGCATGGCGATGGCGGTGACGCACATCGCCACCGCGACGGCAGCATTCACCTGGATGCTGGTCGAGTGGATGATGCGCGGCAAGCCGACCGTCATCGGTATTTGCTCGGGTGCAGTAGCCGGACTCGTCGCCATTACGCCGGCCTCCGGCTTCGTCGGCCCGATGGGAGCGTTCGCCATCGGCGTCGCCGCCGGCATCGTTTGCTACTGGGGGGTCACCAGCCTCAAGCACCTCTTCGGTTACGATGACGCGCTCGATGCGTTCGGCGTGCACGCCGTCGGCGGCGCCACCGGCGCTATTCTCACCGGCGTGTTCGCCATCGAGGCCTACGGCGGCACCGCCGGCCTGATCGAGGGCAATCCCGGCCAGGTGGTCAATCAGCTCATCGGTATCGGCAGCGTCTTCGTCTACGACGTGGTCGTGACCCTGATCATCCTCAAGATTGTCGACATGGTCATCGGGCTACGCGTGAGCGAGGACGTCGAACGCGAAGGTCTCGATCTCGCCTTGCACGGAGAGACCGTGCAGTAGCTGACGGACGGTTGTGGGCGCAGACCCACTCCTCTAGCTAGAGGCCCCGGCATAAGCCGGGGCCTCTTCAGTTTTGGGCAATCCGCTCGCGGCACCGCGCGACATCGGCGGCCGAGACAACCTGTGATCTGGACACGGGCCCGCCGGAGTTGGTATGCCCAATCAATCGAGGCGCTAATAATCGCCTCGTTCAGGGAGGAATCCATGATGCGCAGCTACGTTATCGCGGCAGCCCTCGCCGCGCTCGGGCTGTCTGTGGCCGACAGTGGGTTCGCCGAAGATACCGTCAAAATCGGCTTCATCCTGCCGATGACCGGTCAGCAGCAATCGACCGGCAAACAGGAATCCGCGGCGATCAAGCTCTACATGGCGCAGCGCGGCGACACGGTCGCCGGCAAAAAGGTCGAGCTCATCATCAGGGACGACTCTGCGGTGCCCGACAATACCAAGCGCATCGCGCAGGAGCTGATCGTCAATGACAAGGTCGCGTTCGTTGCCGGTTTCGGCATCACGCCGACGGCGCTCGCGGTCGCTCCGCTCTCGAAGGAATCCAAAACACTCGAAATCGTCACCGCGGCCGGCACCTCGATCATCACCGAGCGATCGCCCTATATTGCGCGCACCAGCTTCACAATGGCGCAATCGACCGTGCCGATGGCCGACTGGGCGGCGGACAACGGCATCAAGAAAGTGGTGACGATGATCTCCGACTATGGGCCTGGTATCGACTCCGAGAAATCCTTCACGGCCGAATTCAAGAAAAAAGGCGGTGAGGTGCTCGAGGCGATCCGCTTCCCGCTCGCCAGTCCCGATTTCGCCCCTTTCCTGCAACGCGCCGCCGACCAAAAACCCGATGCGATCTTCGTCTTCGTTCCTTCCGGGCAAGGCGGCATTTTCGTCAAGCAGTTCGTCGAGCGCGGCCTCGACAAGGCAGGCATCAGGCTCATCGGCCCTGGCGACATCATGGATGACGACCTGCTCAACGGCATGGGCGACGCGGTGATCGGCACCGTCACGGCGCATATGTACTCGGCCGATCACGACTCGGTGACCAACAAGGCGTTCGTTGCCGCGTTCGAGAAAGCCAATGGCGGCATGCGGCCGAACTTCATGGCGGTCAGCGCCTATGACGGCGTGCACCTTATCTACGAGGCGCTGAAGAAGACCGGCGGCAAGACCGACGGCGACTCGCTCATCGACGCCATGAAGGGCATGGCCTGGGAATCGCCGCGCGGCCCGATCTCGATCGATCCGCAGACGCGCGATATCGTCCAGAACATCTACATCCGCAAGGTCGAGAAAAAGAACGGTCAGCTCTATAACGTCGAGTTCGCCACCTTCCCGGCCGTCAAGGATCCGATCAAGGCCGCGGAGCAGAAATAAAAACACCTCTCTCCGCGCGGGGAGAGGTCGTCGCGCGAAGCGCGGCGGGTGAGGGGGCCTTGCCGTGATTCTGAGCGTGGCGGCGACGCCCCCTCACCCCACCCTCTCCCCGCAAGCGGGGAGAGGGAGAATGGGGCACCGATGCTGACAATCCTGTTCGACGGTCTAGCCTACGGCATGCTGCTTTTCGTGCTGGCATGCGGCCTTTCCGTCACGCTCGGCCTGATGAATTTCATCAACCTGGCGCACGGCGCTTTCGCCATGGCCGGCGGCTATTGCACCGTGATCCTGGTCAACCGTCTGGGCGTACCGTTCGCGCTCGGGCTGCCGATCGCATTTTTGGTCACGGCGGCGCTCGGCGCTCTCCTTGAGCGCACGCTCTACGTCCACGTTTACCGCAGGAGCCATCTCGACCAGGTGTTGTTCACGATCGGGCTCGTTTTCATGTCGGTCGCGGCCGTCGATTACGTGATGGGCTCTTCGCAGCAATTCGTGCTTATTCCCGAGGCCCTGCAAGGCCATTTCATCGTGTTCGGCATCGGCATGAGCAAATATCGCCTGCTCATTATCCTGATCTGCGGCCTGCTCACGGTGGCGCTGCAACTGATCATCGGCAAGACGCGGTTCGGCAGCCGCTTGCGCGCGGCGGTCGACGATCAGCGCGTGGCGCGCGGTCTCGGCATCAATGTCGGCGCGGTTTTCGCCATCACTTTCGCCTTCGGCTCCGGGCTGGCCGGACTTGGCGGCGCTTTGGGCGCGGAAATTCTCGGCCTCGATCCGACCTTCCCACTCAAATACCTGATCTACTTTTTGATCGTGGTCACGGTCGGCGGCACGTCGAGCATCATCGGGCCGTTCGTTGCCTCTATCCTGCTCGGCATCGCCGATGTCGCCGGTAAATATTACGCGCCGAAGCTCGGCGCCTTCGTCATCTATACGATCATGATCGCGGTCTTGATCTGGCGGCCGCAGGGCTTGTTCGCCCGGAGCGCGGCGCGGTGAGCGCGATGATTCCCCCGACCGACGGCGTCGCCGCGTTCCTGGCGCGGCGCGCCCGCTGGTCGCCGCTGGAAATCGCCTTCTGGGTGTTCGCCTTCGCGACCATTTGGTTGTTCCCGGGCAAGCATCTGATCCTGACCGAGACGGCGATTCTCGCGCTGTTTGCGCTCTCGCTCGACCTGATCCTGGGCTACGCCGGCATCATCTCGCTGGGCCAGGCGGCGTTTTTCGGCCTCGCCGGATACGTTTCCGGGCTTGTCGCCAAATACGGCATCGTCGACGAGCCGGTCGTCGCGCTCGTCCTCTCCGGTCTGGTTGCGGCGGCGCTCGGTTTTGTCACCAGCTTTCTGGTTCTGCGCGGCTCGGACTTGACCCGGCTCATGGTCACGCTGGGCGTCGCGCTCATGCTCGGCGAGCTCGCCAACCGCTATTCCAATATTACCGGCGGCGCCGACGGCCTGCAGGGCGTCACCATCGCGCCGATATTCGGCGTGTTCCGCTTCGATATGTTCGGCCACACCGGCTATGTCTATTGCCTGATTGTGCTGTTCGTCTGCTTTGTCGTCGTGCGGCGCATCGTCTATTCGCCGTTCGGCCTGTCGCTGCGTTCGCTGAAGGGCAACACGTTGCGCGCGTCGGCGATCGGCATTCCGGTCAACCGCCGGCTGGTGGCGGTCTATACGGTCTCCGCCGGCATCGCCGGGATCGCCGGCGCGCTGCTCACGCAGACCACCGCGTTCTGTTCGCTCGACGTGTTCTCGCTGGAGCGCTCGGCCGACCTTCTCCTCGTCCTTATCATCGGCGGCACCGGCTATCTCTACGGCGGCCTGATCGGCGCGGTGATCTACAAGTTCTTGCAGGACTGGATCGCCAGCCTGACGCCGCAATATTGGCAGTTCTGGATCGGTCTGGTGCTCGTAGCGATCGTCCTCATTGGCCGCGAGCGGGTGGACGGATGGGTTGCCGCGGTACGCGCCGCGCTCGCTGGGCTCGGCGGGCGTCTGGTGACGCGCTCAGCCGCGCTCGGCGGCTAGCGCTATGCCGATCCTCGAGACAATCGGCCTCGAAAAGCGCTTCGGCGGCGTGACCGCGGCGCATGGTGTCTCATTGGCGATCGAGAAGGGGGCGCGGCATGCCTTGATCGGACCGAACGGCGCCGGCAAGACCACCCTGATCAACCTGCTCACCGGCGTGCTCAAGCCGACTGCCGGCAGCATCATGCTCGACGGCCGCGACATTACCGCGCTTGCTCCGTACCAGCGGGTGCGGCTCGGCATGGCGCGCACCTTCCAGATCAACCAGCTGTTCTCGGACCTCACGCCGCTCGAGACCATCGGGCTTGCAGTCTCCGAACGCGTCGGTTTGGGCAGCGATTGGTGGCGGCTGGTCGGCAGCAGGCCCGCAGTGACCGACGAGATCGTGGAGATCGTCGAGCGTTTTCGCCTGACCGATGTTATGCACGAGCGCACCGCGATCCTGCCCTATGGCAAGCAGCGGCTCCTTGAAATCGCGCTCGCCTTCGCCTGCCGGCCGCATGTGCTGTTGCTTGACGAGCCGGCGGCCGGTGTGCCCGACGCGGAACGCCACGAGCTTCTGGCCACCATCGCGGCGCTGCCCGAAGACGTCACCGTGCTCTTGATCGAGCACGACATGGACCTCGTGTTCTCCTTCGCGGATCGCATCTCCGTCCTGGTCAACGGCGGATTGCTGGTGGAGGGCGCACCCGAGGACGTTGCGCGCGATCCCCGGGTCAAGGCGGTCTATCTCGGCGAGGAGCTCGATGCCTGAGCTCATGAGCGTCGAACATCTCTCGGCCGGCTACGGCGAGGCCGTGGTGCTGTCGGGCATCTCGCTGTCGCTCGCCGAGGGCCAGGCGCTGGCGCTGCTCGGCCGCAACGGCATGGGCAAGACCACGCTGATCAATACAATCGTGGGCGTGACGCGCCGTTTCTCCGGCACGATCACGCTCGATGGTCTCGATATCACCAGGCTGCGTCCCGATCAGCGCGCGCATATTGGCATCGGCTGGGTGCCGCAGGAGCGCAATATCTTCAAATCGCTCACCGTCCATGAAAATCTCACCGCAGTCGCGCGGCCGGGCCGCTGGACCACGCACAAGGTCTATGCGCTGTTTCCGCGGCTGAGCGAGCGGCGTCAAAACCTCGGCAACCAGCTTTCCGGTGGCGAGCAGCAGATGCTCGCGGTCGGGCGCGCGTTGGTGCTCAATCCGCGCGTCATGCTGCTCGACGAGCCGCTCGAAGGCCTGGCGCCGATCCTGGCCGAGGAATTGCTCGGGGCGCTGCGACGGGTGATCCGCGACGAGGGCATGTCGGCGATCCTGGTCGAGCAGAACGCCAAGAAGATTCTCGGGGTCACCGACCACGCCGTCATCCTCGAGCGCGGCGCCGTCGTCCACGCCGCCGACAGCGCGACGCTGTTGAGCGACCGCGCCGCGCTTGAAACCTATCTCGGCGTTACCGACAGCGGCCCGCGCCGCTTCGGCCGGGTGAAACGGTAACCTTCCGACACGTCGACAGCGCCGCCGCCGCCGCGCATATTGGCGAACGGCAGGGATCGAGGCGGCAAATCGCGGCAAAGGAGGCGTACATGGCGCAAACGGTCGCGGATGTCCTGATCGGTACGCTCGAGCAGATCGGGGTCAAGCAGGTCTTCGGCCTGATCGGCGATTCACTCAATCCCGTGGCCGACGCCATCCGCCGCAGCCGCATTGAATGGGTCGGCGTTCGCCACGAGGAAGGCGCGGCGCTCGCCGCCGCCGGCCAGGCCAAGCTGACCGGCCGGCTCGGCGTCTGCGCCGGCACGACGGGGCCCGGGAGCACTCATCTGGTCGCCGGCCTCTACGAGGCGAGCCGCGATCATGCGCCGGTCCTCGCCTTGTCCGGCGACATGCCGCGCAAGCTGCAAGGCATCGATCACGTGCAGGCGACCGATCCCGACCTCTTGTTTCGCGACGTCTCGCTCTACACGCAGACCGTCTCTTCGCCGGCGCAGGCGCCCGCGGTGTTTCACCAGGCCATCGCCGCCGCTTATGCGGGACGCGGGGTCGCCCATCTGACGCTTCCAGTCGACGTCGTCGGCGCCAAGGCCGACGGCGACCTTGGCAGCATCGCGACGCTGAAGCCGCCGCCCGAGCTCGCCGCGACCGAGGCCGAGATCGACGCCATCGCCCGCCGGCTCGAGGCGGCGCAAAAGGTATTGATCCTATGCGGAGCCGGCTGCCACCTCGCGGCGGACGAGCTGCGCGCGCTCTCGGATCGGATCAAGGCGCCGCTGATCCATTCGCTCAAGGGCAAGGACATCATGCCCTACGACGATCCGTGCTGGATGGGCGGCATCGGCATCGTCGGCACCAAACCGGTCTACAGCGCGATGATGCGTTGCGATCTGTTGCTGATGCTCGGTACCGACTATCCGTTCTCCGAATTCCTGCCGAAAAAAGCCGACGTCATCCAACTCGACGTGCGGCCGGGCGTGCTGGGCCGGCGAACGCCGACCGTGCTGGGGGTCGTCGGCGCGGTCCGTCCGACCCTGAAACTGCTGCTTGATCGGGTCGCGGCCAAAACCGACACCGGCTTCCGCGATCAGGTGACCAAGGAGCGGCGGAAGTGGGATGAGATGCTGGACCGGCAGGCCGATCCGGCACGCAGCAAGGATCGCATCCACCCGCAGGCGGTGGCGCGCGCGGTCAGCGACGTCGCCAGTCCGGACGCAGTTTTCGTCCTCGACACCGGCCTCAACACGCTGTGGTCGGCAAACTGGATCAAGCAGAACGGATCGCAACGCATCCTCGGCTCCTTCAACAACGCCGCCGTCGGAACGGCGCTCGGTCAAGCCAACGGCATTCAGGCGCTCGATCGGTCGCGTCAGGTCATTGCGCTGTGCGGCGACGGCGGCTTCAACATGCTGATGTGCGAATTCCTGACCGCCGTGCAGTACAAGCTGCCGGTGAAGGTCGTCGTCTACAACAATTCGGCATTCGGACTGATCACGCTGGAAGCCGAGCATTTGGGGCTGCCGCCGTTCCGCAAGGCGATCGAATTTCCCAATCCGGATTTTGTGGCGCTGGCGCGGGCCTGCGGCGGCCACGGTTTTAAGGCCAGCCAGCCCGGCGAGCTGAAGGCCGCCATTAGAGCATTTTCCGAAAAGACTGAATCGCGGGATTCCCCTGCGGGAACGAATCGGATTCAAGGTTCGTGCTGGAATGGAGGCCAGCATGGATGGCGAAACCGTATTCGGAGGATCTGCGTGCG
>JBEKIC010000015.1:0-79430 GCA_050011955.1 Xanthobacteraceae bacterium | reverse complement strand
CTGGACCTTCGATCTCCAGGTTTTCGCCGGCCAGATGGCGGGCGCGGCGGAACTCGCCGCCAGCGCTCCGAAAGTCGTCTTCATCCTTCAACATGCCGGCATGCTGGAAGACACTTCGGCGGCCGGATGGGAGCAGTGGCGCGCCGGAATGCGCCGCCTCGCCGCTTGCCCCAACGTCGTTTCCAAGCTCTCCGGCCTCGGCACGTTCATCCATAAGAACGATCCCGACCATATCGCGGCGATCGTGCGCGAAACTGTCGAGTTGTTCGGTCCAACACGCTGCCTGTTCGGCTCGAATTTCCCGGTCGAGAAATTATGGAC
This sequence comes from Xanthobacteraceae bacterium, assembly GCA_050011955.1. Classification (GTDB taxonomy): domain Bacteria; phylum Pseudomonadota; class Alphaproteobacteria; order Rhizobiales; family Xanthobacteraceae; genus BOG-931. Next base: position 79,109 of record JBEKIC010000015.1, on the reverse strand, counting down.
CCGCTATTCGGATCTGGTCGCGGCGTACCGCGACGCGCTCAAGCCGTTCGGAGCGGAAGCGTCGCGCGCCGCGCTCCACGACACGGCGGCAAAAGTTTACCGGCTCAACTCACTCGGGGGAGGAATACATGGCACTTGAAATCAAAATTCTCGACTACGGCGACATCGAACTCGAATCGAGCTTCCTGGTGCTCGGCCGCGATTGCGGCCGCGTGCGGCGGGTGCCGGTCTTCGGTTTTCTCGTTCTCGGCGGGACCTGGCCGGTGGTGGTCGACACCGGCTATCGCTCCAACCAGATCATGGAGACGCTGGGGATGCGCGGCCTGCAATCCCACGAGACCATGATCGAGAACCAGCTGAAGAAACACGGGCTGCGGCTCGGCGACGTGCGCTATGTCCTGCACACGCACCTGCATATCGACCATGCCGGCAAGGACGATCTGTTCCCCATGAACACCGCGGTCGTCATCAATCGCCGCGAGCTCGAATATTCGGTTTCGGGGTTGATGCATCCGCAATATCCGGCGGTCGACATCAAACACCTCATCGATCGCTTGCACACCAAAGGCGCGCTGCGCTTCCTCGACCTGGAAATATCCGGCCCGGTTGAACTGATGCCGGGAATGATCTGCGAGGCGGCGGGCGGCCATACCGAAGGATCGATGAACATCATCGTCAAGACCAACGAGGGGGTGGCGACGATCTGCGGCGACGTGCTCTACGACATCAACGATCAGCTGGTCGAACCTTTCCGCGAAATCAGCGATATGGAGCCGCGCGTCACCGGCAACCACGGCACGACCAAGCGTCAGGAGAAGGCCGCGATCAAGAAGGTCGTCGCCAGCTCGCGCTTCGTGCTGCCGGTCCACGACCGCCCGGCGCTGATCGAGGCGGGAATGGTCATCGGCCGGCTCCAGGACTCGGTCCCCGGGGCGGTGGTGCAATCGTTGCCGCGACGGCAATGGTTCCCGGCGTAAGGCGCGGAGGCATACATGAACCACTCCGCGCTGCGTCGCGAATTTTCGGAATTGATCGATCTCGACGCGCCGGTCGAGCGGCTGGCCGGCGGGTTCACGTTCACCGAGGGGCCGATCTGGCACCCGCGCGATCAATACCTGCTGTTCTCGGACATGCCGGCCGACGTGCGGCGCCGCTACGACGAGCGCGGCGGCGCGCGTGAGGTGATGAAGCCGTCCAACAAATGCAACGGCATGACCTATGATGCGAATCTAGGGCTCGTGGTGTGCGAACACGCCACATCGAGCCTTATTCGCGAGCGCGATGGCCGGCGCGAAATTCTGGCGTCGCATTTTGAAGGCAAGGAGATCAACAGCCCGAACGACGTCTGCGTGCGCTCCGACGGTTCGATTTATTTCTCCGATCCCTGGTACGGACGCATGCCGGTCTATGGAGTCGAGCGGCCGCGCCAGCTCGGCTTCCAGGGCGTCTACCGCGTGCCGCCCGGCGGCGGCGAGCCGCAGCTCCTCGTCGAACGCAATCTGTTCGAGCAACCGAACGGGCTCTGCTTCTCCCCCGACGAGCGGCTGCTCTATGTCAACGACACGGTGCGTGCACTGATCCGCGTCTTCGACGTCAATGCCGACGGCTCGCTCGGCTCGGATCGGATTTTTGCCTCCGGCATCCGCTCCGAACTGGAGCCGGGGGTGCCCGACGGCATGAAGTGCGACAGCGCCGGCAATATCTGGGTGACGGCGCCCGGCGGCATATGGGTTTACGCGCGCTCGGGGGCGCTGCTCGGCAAAGTGCGGGTTCCCGAACTTGTCGCCAATCTGCACTGGGGCAAATCCGATTGGCGCACGCTCTTCATATGCGCCACTCATTCGCTGTACGCCGTGCGCACGAAGATCGGCCCGCGCGTGGAGCCGTTCATGCGATCGAGCGCGCCGGCCGGCGTTGCGACAACGGCGACCAGCGCGGCGCCGACGACAGCGGAACGTGCCAGCACGAAGAGCGGTCTCGCCCTCGACCCGTCGCGGTGCGCGCTCATCATCCAGGACATGCAGAACGACGTGCTGATGGAAGGGGGCGCCTTCGCCGCCTCCGGCGCGCCGCAACACGCTCGCGAGCAGAACGTCGTCGAGAACATCCGCCGTCTGGCCGAAGTGTGTCGAGCCCGTGGTGTGATGATCATCCACGTCTGGTTCATTGTCGAACCTGGCGCGCCCGGCTTCACCCTCAACGCGCCGCTGTTCGAGGGGTTGGTCGACTCCAACGCGATGGTGCGCGGAACCTGGGGCGCCGCGCCGGTGACCGGCCTCGAGCCGCAGCCGGGCGACCACATCGTCGAAAAGATGCGGATGAGCGCCTTCGAGGGCAGCAAGCTTGAAACCGTCCTCAAGTCGGGCGGCCGCGATACGATCATCGACACCGGCGCCTGGACCAACATGTCGATCGAGCACACCGCCCGCACAGCGGCCGACAAGGGTTATTTCGTCATCGTGCCGGAGGATTGCTGCTCGACCATGAATGCCGACTGGCACCGCGCATCGGTCCAATACGCCATGCAGAACGTCGCCGCGGTAACCAAGGCCAGCGAAGTCATCGCCGCTCTCGCTTAGCCCTACGTAGGCAGCGCGAGTCCTTCCGTGGCGAAGGCCCTTTGTACTGCCGGGCGGGCGGCCAACCGCCGCGCGTGCGCCGTCCAGCGCGGAAAATCGTTCGCCATGTTGAAGCCAAGCGCCGGTCCGCGGCCCCACGTCCAGTAAACAACAAGCAGCGGATCGGCGACGCTGTAGCGATCGCCGAGGGCCCACGGACCCTCGCCGATCTTCTCGTCGACTGCGTGCCAGAGGTCGCGGCAGGTCTTCTTGGCGGTAGCGGCGACATCTTCCACGGCGCGGGGATCGGAGGCGTAACGGGTCGCACGCCGGACGTGAACGAAGGCGACATGAATGGTCGAGGACAGCCAGTTGAGCCATTCGGCGCAGCGCGCTTCCTCGCGCGTGTCCCAAGGCCAAAGCGCGGCGGCCGGATGCCGCGCCGCGATATAGCGCAGGATCGCCGGCGCCTCGGTGAGGGTCCAATCGCCATCGGTCAGCGCCGGCACCCGCGCTTTCGGATTGATGCGAAGGTAGTCCGGGCTGGTTTGCTGATTGGCGGCGAGATCGACCCGCGACAGCTCGAACCGGCCGCCGACTTCCTCCAGCACAATGTGCGGCGCCAGCGAGCATGCTCCCGGCGCATAATAAAGTTTCATCATACTCATTCGGACACGTCGCCTCCCCGATCGAACCGCGTCAATGCGATTGACGTTTCGTTCTCTCTTCGCCGTTCAATAAGTCGCCCGGCCCCCTGACAGATCGAAAGCCGCGCCGGTGGTGAAGGAATTCTCCGCGCTGGCCAGCCAACAGATCATCGATGCGGCTTCCTCAAGCTCAAGCATCCGGCCGCGTGGAATCTTTGAGATAATCATCGCCAAAAAATCCGGCGCCTGACTCAGCGCCAGCGTCGTCTTGGCGACCGCCGGCGTCACGCAATTGACGCCGATATTGTAGCCGGCAAGCTCCTTGCCGAGCGACTTGGTGAGCGCGATCACGGCCGCCTTGGTCGCGCTATAGGCCGGCGCTTTCGGATTGCCTTCCTTGCCGGCCACCGAACTGAGATTGACGATGCGTCCATAATTCGCCGCGATCATGTGCGGAACGACCGCGCGGCAGCAATAAAAGGTGCCGAGCAGCCCGACATTGACGACATCGCGGAAAGCCTCGGGAGGGTATTCCCAGGTCGGCGCGTTCGGGCCAACGATCGCGGCATTGTTGACGAGGATATCGATCTTGCCGAAATGTGCGATCGTCGCTTTGGTGGCGTTTTCGACCACGGCAAGATCGGCGATATCGACCGCAAGTCCCTGCACGCGGTCGCCCTTGGCAATACGTTTCACCGTGTCATCGAGCAACGCCCGATCGCGATCCCAAATAGAGACGCGGCCCCCCGAGGCGAGGATACGATTGGCCACTGCAAGACCGATACCCTGAGCCCCGCCAGTGACGACCGCGACCTGTTCATTCAGATCGTAGACATTCATTATATTAGCCTCGTGTGTCCAGGGCGTAGGGGACGGATCGCGCGACGCTACGGCTGCGTAACCGTCGCTCGGTGATGCCGGCTGAGAAGAACGATTTGCATTCGGCGGACCAAGTCTCGAGGCGCGCGGAGCGCCTCGAGACGGCGGTATAAACAGGATCAGCCGTGCACCAGCGGGCAATTTCCGTCCTTGAGCGGCCGGAATGCCTGATCGGGCGGAATCGTCGCCAGGATCTTGAGGTAATCGAACGGGTACTTCGATTCGGCCGGCGACTTCACCTCTTCGAGATACATATCGCGCATCACCCGGCCGTCTTCACGGATCCAGCCGTCCTTGGTCATGAAGTCGTTGATCTTCATCTTGCGCATCTGCGCGACCACCTTGTCGGCATCGTCGGTGCCGGCGGCCTGAATCGCTTTGAGGTAGAAGGCCACTTCGGTGTAGATGCCGGCCTGGATGTAGGTCGGCGGCAAGCCGGTGGGATTTCTCGGCATGAATCGCTTGGCGAAGGTTCGCGACGCATCGTCCTTGTCCCAATACCAGGCCGAAGTGATGGTCAGACCCTGTGCGATCTTCAGACCCAGCGAATGGATATCGCTCAGAAATACGAGGAGTCCTGCCAGCTTCTGGCCGCCAGCCACAATGCCGAATTCGGAGGCTTGCTTGATCGAATTGATGGTGTCGCCACCGGCATTGGCAAGCCCGATGACCTTGGCCTTGGAGGCCTGGGCCTGGAGCAGGAACGAAGAAAAATCCTGGGTGTTGAGCGGAGCGTTGACCGCACCAAGCACCTTCCCGCCGGCCGCCTTGACGGCATCGCCGGTATCGCGCTCCAAAGCATGGCCGAAGGCGTAATCGGCGGTGACGAAAAACCAAGAGTCACCGCCTTGTTTCACCAAAGCGCCGCCGGTGCCGTGGGCGAGTGCGTAGGTGTCGTAAGTCCAGTGGATCCCGTAGGGCGAGCAGGCCTTGCCGGTCAGGTCCGAAGATGCCGGCCCCGACATCAGGAAAATCCGCTTCTTCTCGCGTGTGACTTCCTGGATTGCCAATGCCACGGACGACGTCGGTACATCGACGATGGCGTCGACATGGTCGGTATCGATCCATTGTCGCGCGAGGCCGGCGCCAACATCGGGCTTGTTCTGATGGTCGCCGCCGATGATCTCGATCGGTGCGCCCAGCACCTTGCCGCCGAAGTCCTCGGCCGCCATCTGCGCGGCGACCACTCCGCCCTTGCCGGAGACATCGGCGTAGAGGCTCGACATGTCGTTGAGCACGCCGAGCTTGACGACGCCGTCCGACACCTGGGCCAAGGCTGTTCCACAACTTAGAATGCAAGCGACGGCCGTCAGGCCAAGCAAGCGTTTCATGCGTTTTCTCCAAAGTACGTACTGTTGGGCTTTAGTTCAGCGTCATTGGTTGCATAAGCATCCGCACCAACAGAACGCATATGACACTATAGCACGCCGCATTCGGGCTTCCAGTCCGTTCGGAAACTGCCTACCATTCACCTCATAACGATAGACGCGGGCGGCGGCACGGCAACCGACACAAAAGCCCGCTTGCAGGGAGGAAACGTCATGCTCCAGGTCGATAGCGTTGCGGACATGTCCACGGTCGGGGACATCACGCGCCATCACGCCAAGAGCCGTCCGCATCGGGTGGCGATCCATTATGAGGGACGGCACCTCAGCTACGGCGAGCTCGATCGGCGAACCAACCAGGTCGCAAACGGATTGATCGCCGAGGGCCTCCGGCCGCAGACCCGAGTCGCAATTCTGTCGAAAAACTCGGCGGCTTTCTTCGAGCTCTGGTTCGGTGCCGCCAAGGCCGATTTGGTCCTGGTGCCGGTCAATTTCCGTCTGGCGCCGCCGGAGGTGGCCTACGTGGTGGAGGACGCTGGCGCCGAGCTGCTGTTCGTCAGCGCCGACTTCTATCCGGTCGTCGAGAAGGTGGCGAGCGAATTAAAGTCGGTTCGCCGGATCATCGCGCTCGATGGCGGTCACGCTTCCTGGCCCGATTACCCCAGCTGGGTGGCGGCCCAGTCGGCGACCGATCCCGCTGTGCCGATCGCGACCGACCACTGCGCCATCCAGATGTACACCAGCGGCACGACCGGCAACCCGAAGGGCGCGCAGCTCAGCCACGCCAATCTGTTGACCTTGCTGCCGGGCGCGCTGCGCCAGTTCGGCAACTGGCACGACAACGACGTCAATCTTGTCTGCATGCCGCTGTTCCACATTGGCGGCAGCGGTTGGGGCCTGGTTGGTTTCTATCGCGGCATCGAAACCGTGCTGATGCGCGACCCCGACCCGGCCGCCATTCTGCGGTTGATCCCGGAATATCACATCACCAAGGCCTTCCTGGTGCCGGCGCTTCTGCTGTTCCTGCTGCAGACACCTCAATGCCGGACGACGGATTTCTCGTCGCTCGAGCTGATCGTCTACGGAGCGTCGCCGGCGCCGGTCGATCTCGTGCGCAATGCGCTCAAGGTGTTCGGCTGCGACCTGGCGCAAGTGTATGGCTTGACCGAAACCACGGGCGCTATCACCTACCTGCCGCCCGAGGACCACGGTGAGCACGCCGGCGCGCGGCTCAAATCGTGCGGCAAGGCCATGACCGGGGTCGAGCTTCGCGTGATTGACGCCGTCGGCAACGACGTCGCGACCGGCGAGGTCGGCGAGATCGCCTGCCGGTCGCCGCAGAACATGCTGGGCTACTGGAACCAGCCGGAAGCCAGCAGCCGCGCGATGCGCGGCGGCTGGTTCCATACCGGCGATGCCGGCTACCTCGATGAGGACGGCTACCTCTATATCTACGATCGCGTGAAGGACATGATCATCTCGGGCGGCGAGAACATCTATCCGGCCGAGGTCGAAAGCGCGCTGTTCGGCCATCCCGCGGTCGCGGACGTGGCGGTGATCGGCGTGCCGGACGACCAATGGGGCGAAGCGGTGAAGGCGTTCGTGGTCAGGAAGCCTGGCGCCGAAGTCACGCCCGATGAATTGATCGGCTTCGCGCGCGAGCGTATCGCCGCCTACAAGGTGCCGCGGTCGATCGATTTTATCGACGCCCTGCCCCGCAACCCGACCGGCAAGATTCTCAAACGCGAGCTGCGCAAGCCATTCTGGGTCGGCCAGGAGCGCCAGGTTCACTAGGCAGCAGCAAGCCCCATGAGGCCGCGGGCCTCCGCGGGGCTTGCGATCGCGCGGCCGGCCTCGCGCGCGTAGCGAGCCAGCATTTCCACCAGCGCTCTATTCGAGCCGACCTTGCCGCCGTCGGGCAAGTAGAACGTGTCTTCAAGGCCTGTCCGTAAATGGCCGCCGAGCTCGGCGGCGCGCCGGTGCAGCGGCCAGATCTCCGCGCGGCCGATGGCGGTGACCTGCCACGGCGCCCCGGCGATGGTGAGCTTCTTCAGAATCGGAAGCAGATCAGGATCGGCCGGCATGCCGGACTCCACGCCCATGACGAAATTGTATTTCGGCCGGCCCTTGTACATGCCGTTCTTCGCATACATGCCGACACAGCGCACGATGCCGACGTCGAAACATTCGAATTCCGGTTGGGTGCCGGTCTCGGCCATAACGTCGAGATAGGCTTTTACTTTGTCGACCGGATTGTCGAACACGTGCGGCGGCCACGCCCATGACCCGTCGGAACGCACTTTCAGATAGTTCAGCGAGCCGGCGTTGCAGGCGGCGATTTCTGGCCTGACGGCGCGCAAGCAAGCGAGCGGGCCGGAAATATTCGACCCGATGGTGCCGGTCGACTCGTTGAGAATTACGCCTGGGCAGGCGCCGCGGATCGCCTGCATGATGGTGACGGCGAGGTCGGGCTCCCACGACGGCAAGTGCCCCTTGCCGGGCGCCTGCTGGCGGAAATGCACATGCATGACGGCGGCGCCGGCATCGAATGCGGCTTTTGCCTCGCACGCCATCTCTTCGGGCGTAACCGGTACCGAGTGCTGCTTCGGATCGGTGAGCACGCCGGTGAGCGCGCAGGTGATCACGACCTTGTCGCTCATGCTGATTCCTCCGCAACCGTTTCGGGCACGAGTACGGCAAGAAGCTGACGGGTTGCGACCTGTTCGCCTGGCTTGACCAGAATCTTCTCGATGGTGCCGTCGCGCTCCGCGCTGATCTCGTGCTGCATCTTCATTGCTTCCAGCACGACGACCCGCTGCCCTCTGATGACGCGGTCGCCTGGTTTGGCGAGCACGCTGATGATCGCGCCGTTCATCGGCGCGACAAGGCGCGAGGAACCGTCGCGGCGTCTGGAGCCGGCCGCCTCAAGAGCGGTTTCGCGCACCGTGACGGTGGTTCCGTCCAGATCGAGGAACAACACTCCATCCTGAACGGCGAAGCGCGCGGTCTGCTGCAGGCCGAATGCGGTGAAGCGAAGCGCGCGTTCGCCGCGTTCGACGATCGAAACCTCGACCATGTCCTTACCCAGGAGAACCAAATATCCATCCGGGCCGACAGCCATGACGCTGACGGAATGATGCAGGTCGCTCAATGTCAAGCGTAAAGGCCAAACTGCAATGCCCGTCGAAGACCAGTTCATGGTGGGGCGCGAAGCGATGGCGGCGCTCCTTCGGTCCTCGAACAGCAGCACCGCCGCGATGGCGAGCGTCCGGAGATCGGCCTGCGGCCGCCGCATGGCGTCGCTCCCGGTCGGAAAATGCCGTTGAATGAACGTCGTCGTCGCTTCCCCGGCGGCGAAGGCGGGGTGCCGGAGCAGCGCGATGAGGAAGCTGCGGTTGGTGGTCAGCCCGAGCGCCACCGTGTCCTCGAGCGCAACGAGCAGCCGGCGGCGCGCTTCTTCGCGCGTCGCCCCATGGGCGATCACCTTCGCCAGCATCGGATCGTAGAACGGGCTCACGCTTTGTCCCGGCGCCAGCGCGTGATCGATGCGCACGCCCGCGCCCGACGCCGGCCGCCAATCGACCAGGGTCCCGGTTTGCGGCAAAAAGTTCTTGTGCGGATCTTCGGCATAAAGCCGCGCCTCGATGGCATGGCCGCTGAATCGCACTTCATGCTGATCGAGCGGCAGCCTCTCGCCGGCCGCCACCTGAAGCTGCCAGGCGACCAGATCCACGCCCGTGACCGCCTCGGTCACCGGATGTTCGACCTGAAGTCGGGTATTCATTTCGAGAAAGTAGAATTTTACCGACTGATCGAGCAGAAACTCGATGGTGCCGGCGCCCACGTAACCGATGGCGCGGGCCGCCGCGACCGCGGCCTCGCCCATCTGCGCCCGCAACTCGGTCGAGACCGCCGGTGACGGCGTCTCCTCGATGACTTTCTGATGACGCCGCTGAATCGAGCAATCGCGTTCGCCGAGATGGATGACGTTGCCGTGCTGGTCGGCAAAAACCTGAATTTCGATGTGTCGCGCGTCGGGCACGGCGTGCTCGAGGATCAGCTCGTCCGATCCGAATGCGCTTGCCGCCTCGGAACGCGCCCGCGCCAGCGCGTTGGCGAGATCGTCGGCAGAGGCGACGAGGCGCATGCCGCGCCCGCCGCCGCCGGCCGCGGCCTTGACCATCAGCGGAAAGCCGATGCGCCGGCCTTCCATTATGAATCTGTCGTCGGACTGATCCGGCCCTTGATAGCCCGGTACGCAGGGCACGCCGGCAGCTTCCATCAGCGCCTTGGCCCGCGCCTTGTTGCCCATCGCGGCAATGGCGGCCGCAGGCGGACCGATGAAGACAAGACCGGCCCGCGTACAGGCCTCGGCGAACGCGGCGTTCTCGGAGAGAAATCCGTAGCCGGGATGGACGGCATCGGCGCCGGCGCGCTTGGCGGCTGCCAGCAGCGCATCGATATTCAGATAACTGTCCTTGGCCGGCGGCGGCCCGACGCGGACAGCCTCATCGGCCTGCCGGCCATGCAGCGCGTCGGCATCGGCATCGCTGTAGACCGCGACCGTGCGATAGCCGAGAGCGCGTGCCGTACGGATAATGCGGCAAGCGATTTCGCCGCGATTGGCGATCAGGATTTTGCTGAACGCGATCATGATGTGAAGGCGATGGACAAGCGAGAGCGTGCTCGGAAAGAGATCATCGTTCGCTCACCTGCGTGACCCAGGACGGTTTGCGCTTTTCGACAAACGATCTGGTGCCCTCCCGGCCTTCCGGGCCGCGCACCGCCGCGGCAAAGCTGTCGGCCGCGTCGTCGAGCAGCTCCGGCATCGGGCTCGGACCGGCGGCGCGCAACATCAACCGTTTGGTGGCGGCGACCGCGCCGGGGGCGCATTTGAGAACTTGATTACAGGCCTCGCTCACGGCCGCATCGAGCGCCGGGGCGTCGGCAACCGTACGATGCGCGATGCCGATCGCGGCCGCCTCGGTGCCGTCGAGACGCACGCCGGATACCGCTAGGCGCCGCGCGGCGGTGAGTCCGATGCGTTGGACTACGAACGGCGAAATCGCCGCCGGCACCACGCCGATCGTCACCTCGGTCATGCCGAACTTGGCTTCGGCAGTCGCGATGGTGATGTCGGCGACGCAGGCCAAGCCGAAACCGCCGCCCATGGCATAGCCCTCGACCGCGGCGATCACCGCCTGCGGCGCCGCGTTCACCGTGTCCAGCATGGCGCCGAACCGCCTGTTGTTTTCCTTGAGCATGTCGGTTGCGCCCGGCGGCGGCGCCTCGTGCGCAGCCGACATGCTCTTGATGTCGCCGCCGGCGCAGAACGTCCCCCCTGCCCCACGCAGCACGACGACGCGCACCGTCCGATCATTCGCAATCGCGGCAAATGTCGCCAGGATCTCGCGCACCATTTGCGGGCTTACGGCGTTGCGCAGCTGGGGCCGATTCAGCCACAGGTGCAGCACCGCGCCGCGCAGATCGAGCCTGATATGCGAGGTCTCCCGCGGCAACTCAGCCATGATCGGCTCTTTGCTCCGGCGCATTGGACGTGCCGGGAAGCGTTCCCATCAGCTTGCAGATGATGGTCAGCATGATTTCGTCGGCGCCGCCGCCGATCGAGCCCAACCGCCCATCGCGATACGCGCGGCTCACCGGCGTTTCGTTCATGAAGCCCATGCCACCCCAATATTGCAGACAGGCATCCGACAGCTCGCGGCGCAGCCGTCCGCCTTTGAGCTTGGCCATCGAAGCCAGCCGCGTGACATCGGTGCCGGCGAGGTACAGTTCGCACGCGCGATAGGTGAGCGCGCGCAACAGCTCGATCTCGGTCGAAAGCTCGGCCAGCCGGAAATGTACCACCTGATTGTCGAGGATCGACTTGCCGAAGGCTTTGCGGTTGCGCGTGTAGTCGATCGTCTGCGCGATCAGCCGCTCCATCGATTTCAAACAGGCGGCGGCGGCCCACAGTCGCTCTTCCTGGAACTGCAGCATTTGATAGACGAAGCCTTTGCCCTCTTCGCCGATCAGAAAACGTTGCGGCACCCGCACATTGTCGAAGAAGATCTGGGCGGTGTCGGAGGAGCGCATGCCGAGCTTGTCGAGCTTGCGGGCGATCTCGACGCCTTTGGTCTTCATCGGCAGGCATATCAGCGACTTGTTCTTATGGACCGCGCCCTCGGAGGTATTGGCAAGCAAGCACATCCAGTCGGCTTGCGTGCCGCTGGTGGTCCACATTTTGCCGCCGTTGATGACGTAATCGGCGCCGTCCTTGCGCGCGGTGGTCTTGATCGAGGCGACGTCAGAGCCGGCGCCGACTTCCGAGACGCCGAGGCAGGCCACGTAGTCGCCGGCAATCGACGGCGCCAGGAATTCGCGCTTGACCTCGTCCGAGCCGAACCGGGCGAGCGCGGGCGTCGCCATGTCGGTCTGCACGCCGATGGCCATCGGCACGCTGCCGCACTCGATGTTGCCGAGCTCCTCGGCCATGACCATGGCGTAGGAATAATCGAGCCCCTGGCCGCCGTATTCGACCGGCTTGGTCAAGCCGAGGAAACCCAGGTCGCCCATTTTCTTGAACAATTCGTGGGCCGGAAAGATGCCGGCCTCTTCCCATTGGTCGACATGGGGATTGACCTCCGCAGCGATGAATTTTTGCAGGCTGCGGCGCAGCTCCTCATGCTCGGGCGTGAACAGCATGGCGTTTCCTCTTTTTTACATGCGCCCGACGCCGAACGTATTGGGTTTGAGCGGGCGAAGGTCTGCCTCGCGGCAGATCGATAGACAGAAGCCTAGCACTTTGCGGGTGTCGCGCGGATCGATCAGCCCGTCGTCCCACAACCGGGCGGTAGCATAGAGCGCGGTGGATTCGCCTTCCACGCGCTTGATGATGGCTTGCTCCATCACCTCGAGCTTCGCCTTGTCGACCGGCTTGCCCTCGCGCTTGAGCTTTTCCTCGGTGACGATCGCCATGACCTTGGCCGCCTGCTCGCCGCCCATCACGGCGATGCGGTTGCTCGGCCAAGCAAAAATGAAACGCGGGTCATAGGCGCGGCCGCACATGCCGTAATTGCCGGCCCCGAATGACGCGCCGACATGGATGGTGATTTGGGGCACCGTGGCGTTGGCGACCGCCTGAATCATCTTCGAGCCATGCTTGATGATGCCGGCCTGCTCGGCCTCGCGCCCGACCATGTAGCCGGTGGTGTTCTGCAGATACACGATCGGCATGTTGGCTTGGCAGCACAACTGGATGAACTGCGCCGCCTTGCTGGCGCCGTCGGCGTCGATCGGCCCGTTGTTACCGATGAGCCCGATGGCGTGACCCTCGATCTCGGCTTGGCCGCACACCGTATGCGGGCCGTAGAGCGCCTTGAAGTCCAGGTAATCGGAATCGTCGACGATGCGGGCGATGACCTCGCGCACGTCATAGGGCTTGCGATAATCGGTCGGCACGACGCCGGCCAGTTCCTCGGGCGAATAGCGCGGCTCCTTGAAGGGCTTTTGCTGCCGGACCGGAAGCTGCTCGTTCCAGGGCAGCCTGGCCATGATTTCGCGCGCGATGCGAATGCCGTCGGCATCATCCTCGGCGAGGTATTCGCCAAGCCCGGAGACGGTTGCGTGCATCTCGGCGCCGCCGAGTTCTTCGTCGGTGGCGATCTCGCCGGTCGCTGCACGCAACAGCGGCGGCCCGGCCAGAAACACCTTGGCCCGGCCGCGCACCAGGATCACGTAGTCCGATAGGCCGGGCAGATAGGCGCCGCCTGCCGTCGACGAGCCGTGGACCACGGTCACTTGCGGGATCCCGGCCGCCGACAGGCGCGCCTGGTTGGCAAAACCGCGGCCGCCTTCGACGAACATCTCCGCCTGGTAGAGCAGATTGGCGCCGCCGGATTCGACGAGGCGTACCATCGGCAGCTTGTTCTCGCGAGCGATCTGCTGGACACGCAGATGCTTCTTGACCCCCATCGGGGTCGAGGTGCCGCCCTTGATGGCGCTGTCGTTGGCGGAAACGATGCAGCGGATGCCGGACACATAGCCGATGCCGGCGATGCCGCCGCCGCCCTGGATGCCGGCGGCGCCGTCGTCGTCGTGCATGCGAAAACCGGCGAGCGTCGACAGCTCCAGCCACGGCGCGCCGTGGTCGAGCACCAGAGCGACACGCTCGCGCGGCAGCAGCTGGCCACGGGCGCGAAAGCGCTCGCGCTTGGAGTTGGAGAAATCCCGCACCTTCTGCTCGAGCGCGCGGAAATCGCCGATCAACGCCAGCATCTGCTCGCGGTTGGCGCGAAAGGTCTCGGACCTGGTATCGACGCGGCTTTCGATGATCGGCATGACCAATGCAGCGGTAACGCGGGCGGCTACGGGCCGGATAGAAGCCTTTGCAGGCGGCGGTTAGGCAAGTCAATATCGCGACCGGCTGCAAATAGCGGAAACGAACGGCGCCCGCATGCGTTATCCGCGCTGAAACGGCAAAAACCGAGACGCCCCACGCACGCCGGTCATCTACGAAATCGTGCGCCAGCTCGGTGAAGAGGAGATGGCCCGGCCGGTTACCTCGCTGTGGCTGATGAAAGAGCTGTAGCTGGCGCAGCCGCCCTAATAGGCGCCGACAGGGAACCAGCTTGCGATCGTTGCTGGGTGCGCAGGCGGCGTGATAGGAACCTAAGGGAGGAGCGCACAAGACAAAATCAGCGGACAGGAGCACAGGCCATGCGCGCATACGCCATCGTCATCCTTGCCGGGGCCTTGTCGGCGACAACGCCGGCACTTGCGCAGCAGACGATCAAGATCGGCGAACTCAATAGTTACAAGAGCCAGCCCGCCTTTCTCGATCCCTACAAGAAGGGCTGGGAAATGGCGATCGACGAGATCAACGCTGCCGGCGGCGTTTTGGGTAAGAAGCTCGAAGTGGTCTCGCACGACGACGGCGCCAATCCCGGCGACGCGGTGCGGGTCGCCGAAGAGTTGGTGACCGCGGACGGCTTGAACATCCTCTGCGGCACGTTTCTGTCCAACGTCGGATTAGCCGTGACCGAATTCGCCGGCAAGAAGAAGGTGTTCTTTCTCGCCGCCGAGCCGCTGACCGACAAGATCACCTGGGCGAACGGCAACCGCTACACGTTCCGGCTGCGGCCCTCGACTTACATGCAGGTGGCGATGCTGCTCCCTGACGCGCTGAAGGCGAAGAAGAAGCGTTGGGCTCTGGTCTATCCGAACTTCGAGTACGGCCAGTCCGCCGCCGCCGCCTTCAAGGACATGATGAAAGCGCACCAACCCGATGTGGAATTCGTCACCGAGCAGGCGTCGCCGCTCGGCAAGATCGATGCCGGCGCGGTCGCGCAGGCGCTCGACGACGCCAAGCCCGATGCCATCTTCAGCGCGCTGTTCGGCGGCGATCTCACCAAATTCGTGCGCGAGGGCGGCACGCGCGGCACCTTCAAGGACCGCGTCGTTGTCGACCTGCTCGGCGGCGAGCCGGAATATCTCGATCCGCTCAAGGACGAGGCGCCGGCCGGCTGGATCGTCACCGGCTATCCCTGGAATGAAGTGCAGACGCCGGAGAACAAGGCATTCGTTGCCGCCTATCAGAACCGCTACCACGATTACCCGCGGGTCGGCTCGATTGTGGGCTATCTGACCATGAAGTCGATTGCCGCCGGCATCGCCAAGGCCGGCTCGACCGATACCGAGAAGCTCGTTGACGCCTTCCGCGGCCTCAAGATGGACGGCCCGTTCGGTCCGTTTCATTTCCGCGCCAGCGATCACCAAGCCACGCTCGGCGCTTTCGTCGGCAAGCTCGCCTTGAAGGACGGTCATGGCACGATGGTCGATTTCAAGTATGTCGACGGCGCCAGCGTGCTCCCCTCCGACGCCGAGGTGAAGAAGTTGCGGCCGGCGTCAGCCGACTGAGCATCGGCAACGCGCGATGACGCACCTGCGGGTCTCTGCTATCGTTCGGCAATGAATTGGGAAGGCCTTGCGTTCCAGGCGCTCGACGGCCTGGCCTCGGCGTCCGGGCTGTTCTTCGTCGCAGCCGGACTTTCCCTCATCTTCGGCGTCACGCGCATCATCAATATCGCGCATGGCTCGCTGTACATGCTGGGGACCTATATCGCCGTCACGCTGGTGATGGCGATGGGCGGCAGCGCGCTCGGCTTTTGGGGCGGCATCGTTGCATCCGCCATCATCGTCGGCGTCATCGGCGCATTGATCGAGGTTCTGCTGCTGCGGCGTGTCTATGCCGCGCCGGAGCTGTTCCAGCTCCTCGCCACCTTCGCGCTGCTCCTTGTCATCAACGATGCGACGCTGTGGCTGTGGGGACCGGAGGATCTGCTCGGTCCGCGCGCTCCCGGCCTGCGTGGCGCCATTGAGGTCCTCGGCCGCAATCTGCCGAGCTACGATGCCTTCCTGATTGTTGTCGCGCCGATCGCGCTCTGTCTGCTGCACATCGTGTTCGCGCGCACGCGTTTCGGCCGCCTGGTGCGGGCCGCGACCGAGGATCGCGACATGCTCGGCGCGCTTGGCGTCAATCAGTCGGTGCTGTTCACCGCCGTTTTCGCGCTGGGTGCCTTCCTTGCCGGTCTCGGCGGTGCGTTGCAGGTGGCGCGCGAGCCGGCCGACCTCGGCATGGACCTGACCGTCATCACCGATGCCTTCGTGGTGGTCGTCGTCGGCGGCATGGGCTCGATCGTGGGGTCCTACGTCGCGGCCGTGCTCATTGCCGAGGTCAAGGCTCTTTGCATTGGCCTCGGACTTGTCACGTTCAGCGGCTTTTCCGTGAACTTCTCCAAGTTCACGCTGGTCGCCGAGTTTTTGGTCATGGCGATCGTGTTGATTGCCAGGCCGCACGGTCTGCTCGGCCGGCCGCAGGTCGCGGCGCGCGGCGCCGCCGCCGAGCCGGAGGCGCCGATCCGCCCGGCCTCCCGCACTGTCGCGATTCTTTGCGTCGTCGTTCTCCTCGTGCTGATCGCGTTGCCGTTGTTGGCGCGCTCGTCGCCCTATGCGCTGGTGCTCGGCGTGGATGTGCTGATCGCGGTGCTGTTTGCCACCAGCCTGCATTTCATCATGGGCCCGGGCGGGATGGCCTCGTTTGGCCACGCCGCCTATTTCGGCCTCGGCGCCTACGGTGCCGCTTTGGCGGTGAAATGGCTCGCCGCGCCGATGGGCCTCGCTCTCGCCGCGGCCCCGGTCGCGGCCGCACTCGGCGCGCTGCTGTTCGGCTGGTTCGCGGTCCGACTCTCCGGCGTCTATCTCGCCATGCTCACGCTCGCCTTTGCCCAGATCGTCTGGTCGATCGTATTCCAATGGCAGGAGTTTACCGGCGGCTCCAATGGCGTGCTCGGTGTCTGGCCGAGCGTTCCGTTCGACCGGCTTTCCGGATTCTTTCTTCTCACCCTTGTTTTTGTCGTCGCCGGCGTTCTGCTGTTGCGGCGCATTCTGTTCGCGCCATTCGGCTACGCCATGCGCGCCGGCCGCGATTCGCCGCTGCGGGCAGAGGCGATCGGCATCGACGTGAAAAGGGTGCACTGGCTCGCCTTCGCCATCGCCGGGACAGTTTGCGGCATCGCCGGTGGCATTTTCGCCTTCGCCAAGGGCTCGATCTCTCCGGAAACGATTAGCATCGGGCGCTCGATCGACGGCCTCGTCATGGTGCTGCTGGGCGGCATTCAAACGCTTTCCGGCCCCATTGTCGGCGCCTCGGTATTCGCCGTGCTCCAGGATTTGGTCATGCAGCAGACCGAATACTGGCACGCCCTCCTTGGCGGCATCATCCTCGTGCTGGTGCTGGCCTTCCCCGCCGGCCTCGCCGGTGGATTCCTGCGGCTCGCCGCGCGCTGGCGTTCCTCATGACCGAGCTTGTTGTGAACTCGCTGTGCAAAAGCTTCGGCGCGGTGCGCGCGGTCGACGGCGTGAGCTTTTCCGTCAGCGGCGGCGAGTTTCTTGCTTTGATCGGACCCAATGGCGCCGGTAAGACCACCTGCTTCAACACTATCAACGGCCAATTGTCGCCCGACGCCGGAACCATCCGCTTCGACGGCAGCGACATCGCCGGGCTGCCGCCGCGCGACATCTGCCGCCGCGGTATCGCCCGCACGTTCCAGATCGCCGCGACTTTCGGCTCGATGACCGTCGTCGAGAACGTGCAGATGGCTTTGATAGCGCACGCGCGCGAGACCTACGGACTATGGCGCGCGGCGAGATCGTATCATCAGCCGCGCGCGCTTGAACTCTTGCGACAGGTCGGCATGCATGAGGCGGCGGATCGGCCGTGTCGCGAACTTGCCTATGGCGACGTCAAGCGGGTGGAACTCGCCATCGCGCTCGCCAGCGACCCTCGCCTGCTGCTGATGGACGAGCCGACGGCCGGCATGGCACCGCGCGAGCGCAACGAATTGATCGCTCTGGTCAAGATGCTGGTGGTCGAGCGCGGCGTCTCCGTGCTGTTCACCGAACATTCCATGGACGTGGTGTTCGCGTTCGCGGACCGCATTGTCGTCATGGCGCGCGGCCGGTTAATCGCCAACGGCGACGCCAAGACGATCCGCAACGACCCGCTGGTGCGGCAGGTCTATTTCGGCAGCGGCAGAACGTTCGAGCGCGCGAGGACGGTTTCATGAGCGCGTCGCCGGGGCTCGCGGTCGAGCATCTCAACGCCTGGTATGGCGCCGCGCAGGTTCTCTACGACGTGACGTTCGCCGTGGGGCCGGGCGAGGTCGTGGCACTGATGGGGCGGAACGGCGCGGGCAAATCGACGACCATGAAGGCGATCATGGGGCTGTTGCCGCGACGTAGCGGCATCGTGCGCTTCAACGGACGCGACGTTTCCGCGCTTAAGCCGTTCGAGATCGCCCGCCTCGGCGTCGGCTTCACTCCGGAGGACCGCCGCATCTTTTCCGATCTCACGGTCCTGGAAAATCTCGACGCGGGCCGGCAGCCGCCGCGCCGGCTCGCCGACGGCACGCCGGCGCCGGCATGGACGCCGGAGACTTTGTTCCGGTTGTTCCCCAATCTCGCCGAACTCCGCCACCGGCCCGGCGGCCGCATGAGCGGCGGTGAGCAACAGATGCTGACGATCGCGCGCACGCTGATGGGCAATCCGCTCATCGTGCTGCTTGACGAGCCGTCGGAAGGCATCGCGCCGCTGATCGTGGAACAGATCGCCGACACCATCGTCGAACTGAAAAAGCGCGGTTTGTCGATCCTGCTCTCCGAGCAGAACGTCGGATTCGCCGAGATCGTGTCCGATCGCGCCTATATGCTGGAGAAAGGCCAGATCCGCTGGGGCGGAACCATGGCGGAGTTGGCGGAGAATACCGAAATTCAGCGCAGCTATCTGACGCTGTAGTGACGTGCGTCGCGACGAGAATCGCGGAATGCTCGCGTTGAGGCCTATGATTATTTAGCATACAAGGCCTCGGGAACTTCTGATTGAGAAGGGGCTTGGCCCGGTGAAGCCTGCGCCGTTCGACTATCATGCGCCGAAGACCGTGGACGACGCGATAGCGAAGCTCGCCGAGCTGAGCTCGCGCGATGGCCGCGTTCTGGCCGGCGGTCAAAGCCTGATACCGATGATGGCGTTCCGTATGGCGCGACCGGCGCATCTCATCGACATCAATGCGGTGGCCGGTCTCGATCGGCTCGCGGTCGAGGGAGACACGCTCTCGATCGCGGCATGCGTGCGGCATGCGGCGTTTCATCGTCCGGTCGTTCCGGGACCCACTGGAGCACTGCTTGCCGCCGTGGCGCGGAATATCGCGCATTATCCGATTCGGCTGCGCGGCACGTTTTGCGGCAGCCTGGCCCATGCCGACCCGGCTTCGGAGTGGTGCCTGACCGCAGTGACTCTCGGTGCGGAAATCATCGCCGCAAGTCGGCGCGGCCGCCGTATCATCGCGGCCGACGATTATTTCGAGGGCATGATGGTGACGGCGCTGGCCGAGGATGAATTGCTGCTCGAGACCCGCCTGCCGTTGCTCGCTCCCGACACCCGCTTCGGCTTCTATGAATTCAGCCGCCGCGCCGGCGACTACGCGCTAGCGATGGCCCTGACCACCTTCCGGCTGCAGGATGGCCTGATCGTCGAGCCGCGGATCGGGCTCGGAGGCGCCGAGGGGCGGCCGCGCCGGATCGCCGCGGCGGAAGCCGCCCTTGCCGGCCGCAAGCCTGACAGCGAAAGTTTCCGCACCGCGGCGGAAGCTGCCGCCGAGGCGGTGGATCCGTTGGAAGATGTGCATGCGGATGCCGAGTTCAGGCTCGATCTGGTGCGCGCCGTGACCCGGCGCGCGCTCGAGCGGGCGGTCGCATGACGGCACCGACCAAAGGTTCGAGCTTGGCGTGGGTCGGCCGCTCCATCCGCCGGCTGGAGGACCCGGCTCTGCTCACCGGTCGTGGCCGCTTCACCGCCGATCTG
This sequence comes from Xanthobacteraceae bacterium, assembly GCA_050011955.1. GTDB lineage: Bacteria > Pseudomonadota > Alphaproteobacteria > Rhizobiales > Xanthobacteraceae > BOG-931. The sequence goes on along the minus strand of JBEKIC010000015.1, from coordinate 59,281 downwards.
CCGGCGACTTATCGGGTCCGTTTTGTGCGCAGCGCCGTTGCTGCGGGCGAAATCAAAAAAATCACGGTACCCGACAACGCGATGGTATTCACCGCGGCCGAACTCGCGGCTGTGAAACCGATCACGCCGGCGCTGCATAAGTTCAACTACGTTGCCGTAGCGCAGCCGGTCCTCGCCTCCGGCTTCGTCAAATTTGTCGGCGAACCGATCGCGGCGGTCGTCGCGCCGAGCGAAGCGGAAGCCGAAGATATTGCCGACGGCGTGTTGGTCGATATCGCCGAAGCTGTGCCCGTTATCGATGCGCGCGCCGCGCTCGCCGATGGCGCGCCGACGGTTCACGCCGAGGTTGGGCGAAATCTCGTCGTCGAGGGAAAGATTGAGACGCCAGGATTTGCTGCCGCGCAACAGGCGGCGCATTGCCAAATCACGGTCGAGGCGCGTTCGCGGCGCCAGAATGCAACGCCGATCGAGGCGCGCGCCGGCCATGCCGCCTTCGATCCCGCATCGGGACGCATCACCCTGACCTGTGCCACGCAGATGCCGCACCTGATGCGGACGGCGATTGCGGACCTGATCGGCATCGCCGAAACCGAATTGCGCGTCATCGCTCCCGATGTCGGCGGCGGGTTCGGTCAAAAAATGTCGCTGGTTCCCGAATACGTCGTGCTGGTCTGGCTGGCGCGGAAGTTGCGGAGCTCGGTCGCCTGGACCGAGGACCGCCGCGAGAATCTGGTCGCCTCATTTCATAGCCGCGATCAGTACATCCGACTGCAAGGCGCCTTCGACGCCGACGCGAAAATCGTCGCGCTCGCTGCCGACGTCACCGCCAATGTGGGCGCCTATTCCTGCTACCCGACGACCTGCGCGGTCGAGCCGCTGATGGCGATGGCCGAGCTGCCCGGCCCCTATGACATACGCGCCTATGCCTGCGTGGCGCGCGGCGTGCTCACCAACACCTGTCCGATGGCGCCCTATCGCGGCGTGTCGCGCCCGGTGATCACCATGGCCATGGAGCGGTTGATGGATCGCGCCGCGGTGCAATTCGGCTTGGATCCCGTCGAGATCCGCCGGCGCAACCTCATCGACAAGTTCCCCTATACCTCGGCCACCGGCCTCGTTTTCGACGAGGGAACCTATCGGCAAACGCTCGACACGGCCGTTAAGGCGCTCGACTTGCCGGGATTCCGGCAGCGCCAGCGGCACGCAAGATCGGAAGGGCGTTATTTGGGCATCGGGTTTGCGACGTTTTCCGAGCGGACCGGTTACGGCACGCCAGCTTTCGCGGCGCGCGGCATGGGAGTGACGCCGGGATGGGAGACCGTCGAGCTGACGATGGATCCTTCCGGCGGCGTCGAGGCACGGATCGGCGCCAGCCCGCACGGCCAAGGGCTGCGCACGACGCTCGCCCAACTCATCGCCGATCAGCTTGGCCTTTCTCCCGACCGGATCAAGGTGGTCCACGGCGACACGGATCGGACGCCATACGGCTGGGGCACGTTCGCCAGCCGATCGCTCGTCATCGCTGGAGGCGCAAGCTTGCTGGCGGCACGCAAGGTGCGCGCGAAGCTCGTGAAGATCGCCGGCACCCTCCTGGAAGCCGCGGCGGACGACATCGTGCTCGAAGACGGCGCGGCGCGGGTCATCGGAACCGATCGTTCGATCCCGATCGAAACCTTGGCGCGCGCCGCCTATCACCAGGTTCATCTCTTCAAGGGCGAAATCGACCCGGGAATTTCTGAGACTGCGACCTACGACCCGCCCGGGACGTTTTCGAATGCCTGCCATGCCGGGATCGTCGAGGTCGATCCGGAGACCGGGCTGGTCGCCGTCGAAAGTTTCGTGGTGGCGGAGGATGCCGGCCGTCTCATCAATCCGATGATCGTCGATGGCCAGATCCTCGGCGGGGTCGCGCAGGGCATCGGCAATGCCCTGCTGGAAGAAATCGTCTACGACGACGTGGGCAACGTGCTCACGGCAACGCTGGCTGACTTTCTGCCGCCAACCTGCCGGGAGATCCCGCCGATCGAGCTGTTTCATCTGGAAACGCTGAACGGCGCGACGATCACCCAGGCCAAGGGCCTTGGCGAAGGCGGCGCTATCGGCGCGCCGGCCGCCATCCTCAATGCTATCAATGATGCGCTCGCACCGTTCGACGTGACGATCGACGAAATGCCGGCCACGCCTCGGCGTATCCGCGCGGCGTTGCGCCAGATGAGGAAGCGACACGCATGAGTGAGAGAAGCGAAGTCACGCTGACGATCAATCAGCAGGCTCATATCATTCGCGTCGAGCCGCGGCGCACTCTGGCCGACGCCATACGCGAGGATTGCGGTCAGACCGGCACGCACATCGGCTGCGAGCACGGCGTCTGCGGCGCCTGCACGGTGCTGGTCGACGGCGAACCGGTGCGTTCGTGCCTGATGTTCGCGGTCCAGGCGGACGGCAAGCAGATCCGTACCGTCGAAGGTCTGGCGAACGGCGACGAGCTCAATCCGCTGCAGCGCGCCTTCATGGAGCATCATGGCTTGCAGTGCGGTTTCTGTACGCCCGGCTTTCTCATGCTGGTCACCGGCGTGCTTGAGCGCGATCCCGCGATCAGCGACGAGGATCTCGTCGACGTGCTCTCGTCCAATCTTTGTCGCTGCACCGGCTATCAGAATATCGTCAAGGCGGTGCGTTCGGCCGCCGCCGAACTGCGGCAGCGCTGAGAGTCGGGGACGGGATTCGGAGCAGCGGGACCGGCGGCCATGCCAAAAGCAAAATTTGTCGGCCAGTCGGTGCCGCGCTTGGAGGATCGGCCGCTGCTGATGGGCCGCGGCTCGTTTGCCGCGGATATCTCGTTTGCCCAGCAGTTGCACATGCGCGTCGTGCGCTCGCATGTCGCGCACGGTGGTATCCGGTCGCTCGACATCACAGCGGCGCTCGCCAAACACGGCGTCCAGGCCGTGTGGACGGCCGCCGACGTCGCCGACATTCCGCCGATCGACTTTCGTCTGACCCGGATCGAAGGACTCGAGCCCTACCGCCAGAGGCTGTTTGCCACCGGCAAGGTGCGATACGTCGGCGAGCCGGTCGCGGCCGTTTTCGCCGACGATCCGTATCTTGCCGAAGATGCGGCTGAACTCGTCGTGCTGGAGGTCGAGGAATTACCGATCATTTTGCACGCCGAGGATGCGCCTGGTGAGTTCGAAGCCGGCCGCTCGACCGAGCCCGCTGTCGTCCGCAAAGGCTACGGCGACGTCGACGCGGCCTTTCGCTCCGCGCACGCGGTGGTCGCGGCAAGGCTGTCGACCGGGCGGCACTCCGGCGTCCCAATCGAAACCCGCGGCGCGATTGCCCGATACGACGCAGCGCGTGATATCCTTGAGCTTTACGGCGCCGCCAAGGTGCCGCATTGGAACCGCGACCAGATCGCCCGCATGCTCGGACGCGCCTCGTCGTCGGTTCACCTCCATGAGGGCCATGTCGGCGGCGGCTTCGGCATTCGCGGCGAGCTTTATCCCGAGGACGTTCTGGTGTGCGCTGCGGCGCTGCGCCTGCGGCGGCCGGTCAAGTGGATCGAGGATCGCCGCGAACATCTGATCGCCGCCAACCATTCGCGGCAGCAGCAGCATCACGTCCGCGCCGCCGTCGATCGTGACGGGTGCATTCTCGCGATCGAGGACGAAATATTTCATGATCAGGGCGCCTATATGCGCACCCATGCGGCGACCGTCCCCGATCTCGCCGCGGCGATGCTGCCGGGCCCTTATCGCGTCCCCGCCTACCGCGCCAACGCCCATATCCGGCTGACCAACAAGACACCGTGCGGAACCTATCGCGCTCCGGGCCGGTTCGAGAGCACTTTCGTACGCGAACGGCTGCTCGACGCGATTGCCGACAGGCTCGATTTGGATCGCGTCGAAGTGCGCCGGCGAAATCTCATCGCCAAGCACGAAATGCCCTATTCGCGTCCGCTCGATACGCTCGGCACCGATATCATTCTCGATTCCGGCGATTATGCGGGACTGCTGGACAAGGCGCTGGCTGCCATCGAATGGCCGAAACTCCGCCAAATCCTGGCCGCGCGCCGCGCCGCCGGCGAACTTGTCGGTGCGGGGCTTGCGTTGTTTGTAGAAAAGAGCGGACTGGGTCCGTTCGATCAGGTCAAGATCGGCGTCGACACCGACGGCACGGTGGAGGTCGTGACCGGCTCGGCGTCGCTCGGACAGGGTATGGAAACCGCGATCGCGCAAATCTGCGCCGACGCCCTTGGTGTCGACTACCGCAGAATTCGGGTTACGCACGGGCAGACCGATCGCATCGAATACGGTATGGGCGCGTTCGCCTCGCGCGTGACCGTCATGACCGGCGAAGCCACCCGCATCGCGGCCTGCGCCGTCAGGGCCAAGGCGATCGAAGTCGCTTCCGAGCTGCTGCAGGCCTCCGCCGCCGTGCTCGATGTCGTGGATGGCGAGGTTGTTCGCACCGACACTGCGGCCGGCCCCTCGATCGGCCTTGGTGCGATTGCCCGCGCCTTGTTGCCCGGCTCGAATTTGCGTCGCGGCCGTCCGCCGGGGCTTGCAGCGGAGGGTTGGTACCATAGCAATCACATGAACTACCCCTACGGCGTGCACATCGCGGTCACGCGCGTGGACCGCGACACCGGCGCCGTCGCCATCGAGCGCTATCTCGTCGCCTACGACATCGGCAAAGCCGTCAATCCGATGTTGATTGAAGGACAGATCGCCGGCGGCTGCGTGCAGGGGATCGGCGGGACATTATTCGAGGAGTTTTTGTACGACCAGCGCGGCGAGCCGCTGTCGGTGACGCTCGCCGATTACCTGATGCCGACCGCCGGCGAGGTGCCGCCCGTCGAGGTCATGATTTGCGAAGACGCGCCCAGCCCGCTCAATCCGATGGGGCTGAAAGGCGCGGGCGAAGGCGGCGCCAATGCGGCGGGCGCAGCGATCGCCGCAGCGATCGATAACGCGCTCGGCCTGCCCAACGCCGTGACCGAGCTTCCGGTGACACCACAACGGCTCCGGCGGCTGATCCGGCGCGCGGCCAAGCACCAGCAAGCCTCGTAAAGAACCGGAGTTGCTGGACCGATCGCGTAACCCCCGGTAGTCAATACGCACAAGAGGTCGGCGTCCGATTTAGGCGCCTAGGAGGGGAGAAGAACGAATGGATCTCAAGCTTCACGGCAAGACGGCACTCGTGACCGGCGGCAGCGAAGGCATCGGCAAGGGAATTGCGCTGGCGCTGGCCAAGGAGGGCGTGGACGTCGCCATGTGCGCGCGGCGCAAGGAGCCCCTCGAAGCCACCGCGAAGGAAATCGCCCAGGCGACCGGCCGGAAGATCGCTGCCATTCCCGCCGATCTGCGCCAGGACGCCGACGCCAAAGCCTTTATCGAGCAAGGACACAAAGCGCTCGGCCGCGTCGATATCATGGTCAACAATGCCGGCTCGGCGGCGGGCGGTGTGATCGAGCATCTGACCGAGGACGATTGGGAAAAGGGCCTTCAGCTCAAGTTCATGGGCTATGTGCGCTGCCTGCGCTACGTGCTGCCGATCATGGTCAAGCAAGGCGGCGGCCGCGTCGTCAACTTGATCGGCAATGACGGCGTCAAGCCGTCCTACTGGGAAATATGTCCGGGTGCCGCCAACGCGGCCGGGCAGAACCTTACGCTCTCGCTCGCCGGCCAATACGGCAAGCACGGCGTCAGCTTCGTCGCGGTCAATCCCGGCCCGGTACGCACCGAACGCTGGACCGGACTGGTCAAAGCCATGTCGCGCGACATGAAGATCTCATACGAGGAGGCCGACACGCTGGCGCCCGCCTCCATCCCCATGGGCCGCATTGCCGAGGTTGAGGAGGTCGCCAACCTGGTGGTGATGCTGGCTTCGCCGCTGATGCAGATGGTCAACGGCACCATGATCGAAATCGACGGCGGTCAGGACAAGCCGCTGATGGATCGCTTCCGCGACAAGAACCGGTAAATTGACCGGAGTGCGCATGAAGATACTGACCGTCGGCGGCGCCATGATCGACACGATCGCGATCATCGACAGCGACCGCATCGAACGCATGACCATGCTGAATGCGGACTCCTCCTTCCTGCTGCTGGAGGAGGGCCGCAAGACCGAAGCCGAAGAGGTTTCGACCCATCCCGGCGGCGGCGCCGTTAACGCCGCGGTCGCCATAACGCGCCTGGGGATGGACGTCGCCTTGCTGGCGAAACTCGGCACCGACGCGCGGGCCGAAGCGATTTTGGCGCGGCTGACCCAGGAGGGCGTGTCGGGCCGCTGGACGAGCCGCGACGCACGCGCACCGACCGGCGCTTCCGTTCTCGTCTCCTCGCATGATCGCAACGCCGCGATCTTCACCTTTCGCGGCGCCAACACGCTGCTTCAGGTCGAGGATCTTCGCGACGAGGCATTCGCCGTTGACCTCGTCTACATCGCCAATTTGAGCAATCAATCGGCCGATTGCTTTCCGGCGATCGTCAAGCGCGCCAAAGCGCATGATGCGCTGGTGGCGGCAAATCCCGGCCCGCGTCAGTTGTCCGCCCGCGGCCAGGCATTTCTTGAAAATCTGTCCGCCATCGACATTCTGGTGTTGAACCGCACGGAGGCCGATCTGTTGGTACCGAGCCTGGTCGCTCGCGCCGGCGAAGGCGGGCCGACGCTCGCCCTGGCCCCGGGGGAGGAGGCGCCGGCGCTGGCGGCGCGCGGGCTCGTCGGCGGTGGCTTCGAGATGGGCATTGCCGCGTTCTTTCGCGCGCTCGCACGCCTCGGCCCCAAGCACATCGTCATCACTGACGGTGCCTACGGCGCTTTTGTTGCATCGGCCACGGAAATCCTGTTCGCGCCGGCGCTCAAACTGAAGGTCGTCGGCACCGCCGGAGCGGGCGACGCTTTCGGCGCGACCTTTGCCGCTTACGTCGCGCTTGGCCAGCCCATCGCCGAAGCGCTGCGGGCGGCGACGATCAATTCGGCGTCGGTGGTCGGGCACATCGATACCCAGAGCGGCATGTTGCGACGCGACGAGCTCGACCGGCGGCTCGCCGCAACCCCGCCGCAACCGGCGATACGCAGGTGGGCATCCTAGTCGGGGGGCGCCCGCCCCCTCAGCTTCCCTTCGCTTCGCTGGGGCGGATAAAAGAAATTCCTTCTCGCGACGCGCTCAGCGCCCGAGGTTTGAAAACCACCACAACAACAAAGCTCTTTTGATTCGCCTCCGGGGGCCGCATCGACCGCATCGCCACACGAGTCGGCGAGCATTTCCACAAGGGCGACGTGCTGATCGTGTTCGATTGCGCGCTGCAGCGCGCGCAGGAAGCCCGCGCACGTGCCGTGCTGTTGCAGGCGGAAAAAACTTACTCGATCGATCAGCGCTTGGTGGCGCTTAGATCGATGGGACAGCTCGAACTCGACGTCGCCGCCGCCGAGGTGGAGAAGGCGAAAGCCGACGTTGCCGCCGGCGAGGCGGTGACCTCGAAGTGCACCATTGCGGCGCCGTTTTCCGGCATCACCGTGGAGCAAAAGGCCCGCGAGTTCCAGTACACCACGCCGGGCCAGGCGTTGCTCGACATCCTCGACGACCACGGCCTCGAGGTCGAGCTGATCGCACCCTCGCGTTGGCTCAGCTGGCTGAAGCCGGGGTATGAATTTCACGTTCACATCGACGAGACCGACAAGACTTATCCGGCGCGGACCACGCGGCTGAGCGGCCGCGTCGATCCCGTCAGCCAGTCGATCAAGGTGATCGGCGAAATCACCGTCGATGCGCCCGAGCTGATGGCGGGCATGAGCGGCCGCGCCACCATGACGCCGCCGCAGGGCGGCTGATCGGCAAGCGCCCGCCGTTCGCCGCGCTGTCGCTCAATTTCCCTCGAAGGCCGGCTTTGCCTTGTTCACGAAAGCCTCATAGGCGCGCTCGTAATCCTTGGTCTGCATGCAGATCGCCTGCGCCTGCGCCTCCGCTTCGATGGCTTCGTCGATGCCCATGTTCCATTCCTGGTGGATGCATTTCTTGGTCATGGCATGGGCGAAAGTCGGGCCGTCGGCGAGCGAACGTGCCAAGGCCTGCGCATCCGTCAGCACCGCTTCCGGCTCGCACAGCTTATTGTAGAAGCCCCATTGCGCGGCCTCGTTGCCGTCGATCGCCCGCCCGGTATAGAGGAGCTCCGCGGCGCGGCCGGCGCCGATGATGCGCGGCAGCATGTTGCAGGCGCCCATGTCGGCGCCGGCGAGACCGACGCGCACGAACAGAAAAGCGACCTTGCTGCGCGCGGTGCCGTAGCGCAGGTCCGACGCCATGGCGATAATCGCGCCGGCGCCCGCGCAGATGCCGTCGACCGCCGCCACGATCGGCTGCGGGCAGGCGCGCATGGCCTTGACCAGATCTCCGGTCATCCGCGTGAAGGCGATGAGGCCGGCCATGTCGCCCTGGCGCTGCATCTCCACCAGCGGTCCGATGATTTCGTGCACATCGCCGCCGGAACAGAAATTGCCGCCGGCGCCGGTCACGACCACGGTCTTGATGTCGTCGGCATAGACGAGATCGCGAAAGGTGTCGCGCAGCTCGGCGTAGGACTCCAAGGTCAAAGGATTCTTGCGCTCGGGCCGGTTGAGCGTGATGGTCGCGACTTTGCCGTCGCGATCCCAGCGAAAATGCTGTGGCTTGAAGTTGGAAAAATCTAGTCGGGAAGGGCGAAAACGAGTGGCGGTTGCGAGCATGGGTCGGTCCTTTGAGTTATCGCGGTCCAGATCTTAGTGGAGCATGATCTTTTCGGAAAACCGGTATCCACTTTTCCGGATCATGCTCTGGGTGTCGTCAGTCGAGAAAAGCCTTCGCTTTAGCCTGCGAAGGTCAGCCCGCCGCTGACGCTCAACACCTGCCCGGTAATGTAGTCGGAACGTGAGCTGGCAAAAAACAAAATCGCGTCGGCGATTTCCTGCGGCTTGGCAAAGCGTCGGAACGGTATGGCGCGGATGAAAGCCTCCTTGAGCTTTTCCGGCCGCGACTGCAACATGGGCGTATCGGTTGGCCCCGGACAGACGCAGTTGACGTTGATCGAATAGCGCGCGACTTCGCGCGCGAGCGACTTGGTAAAGGCGATCACGCCGCCTTTCGCCGCCGCATAAGCCGTTTCGCCGCTGGAGCCGACCCGCCCGGCATCGCTGGAAACGTTGACGATCTTGCCCTTGCTGGCCGCGACCATGGCCGGAAGCAGCGCCTGGGTGAGATGCAAGAGACCGCCCAGATTGACCGCCAACACCCGGTCCATGTAATCGGGCGCATTGTCCAGGAACGGCTGGATGTCGTTCCAGCCGGCCGCATTGACCAGAATGTCGACCCGGCCGTAGCGGTCGAGCACCTCCGCCGCGCAGCGATGGACGTTGGCCGCATCCGCCAGATCGATCGCGACGAACTCCACGGCAAGATTGCCGGCCTCCTTCACGAGATCTGCGCCCTTCGCCGCATTGACGTCGGCGCAGATGACGCGGGCGCCGCAGCGCGCGAATTCCAGCACGGTGGCTTTGCCGATCCCGGAAGCGCCACCGGTGATCAAGGCGGTCTTGCCGACGAAATTCATCAGTCCCCTCCTCCAACACGATCCGCCGAAGTCATTGCGGCTTTCCCGCCAAAAATGCTTCGACACGCTCACGCGTCTCTGCATTCGTCAGCAGCAGGCGCGTCGCCTCGAGTTCTTCGGAATAGCCGGTGCGGCCCGGCTCGCACGCCGCGGCGATGCAGACCTTGCTCGCCGCAAGCGCGGCGGCCGGCAGCGTAGCGATCCGCCGGGCAATCTCGATGGCGCTCGCCGGGAGCTCGGCGCGCGGTATCGCCCAATGCACGATGCCGAGCGCGCGGGCCGTCAAGCCGTCGACCCTCTCGGCGCCGAGAATAAGACGGGCGGCCACGGGACGACCGCACAGCCGGGTCAGGCGCTGCGTGCCGCCGGCGCCGGGTAACAGACCAAGCTGAACCTCGGGCACACCGAGTTTCACTTCGACGGCGCAAATGCGAAGGTCGCAGGCGAGCGCGAGCTCCAGCCCGCCGCCCATCGCCGCCCCGCCGACCTCCGCGAGCGTCACCTGCGGAAGTTTTTCGATGCGGGCATACAGGCGCTGCAGTGCGGCGACGTAAGAGTACATGCGGTCAGGACCGTCGGCGGCGGCCATGCGTTCCCATACCTGCTTCAAGTCTGCGCCCGCGCAAAACACTTTCTGATCCGAACGCACGTGCAGAACGCGCCAGTCCGAGCGAGCGGCGAGATCGTCCAACATCCTGTTGAAGCGCGCGATCCATTCCTCGCTGATGGCATTCACCGGCGCACGGCTGAGCGTCAGCGTCGCGACCGCGTGGCTGACAGTCATGCCGAACATGAAGCTGCCCTTCTGTCTCGGCGCGTTGAGCCGGCGGCGTCCCTGGCGAACAGCCTTGCCATCTTAATGTCCCGTCTGCATGCCGGCCCGATCCGATCGCGGCGCATTGTCCCGCAGCTTGAAACGCTGGATCTTGCCGGTCGCGGTCTTGGGCAGGCTGTCGACAAACTCGATCCAGCGCGGATATTTCCACGGACCGATGGTGCGCTTCACATGCACCTTGATGTCCTCGTAGAGGGCGCGGTTGGCGCCGGCGTCGGCCGTTTCCTTGAGCACGACGAACGCCTTCGGCTTGATCAGGCCATTGTCGTCCTCGGCCGGCACCACTGCCGCCTCCAGCACGCTCGGATGGGTGACCAGCGCCGCCTCGACCTCGAAAGGCGACACCCAGATGCCGCTCACTTTGAACATTTCGTCGGCACGGCCGCAGTAGAGGTAAACGCCGTCGGCGCGGCGCAGGTATTTGTCGCCGGTACGGGTCCACTCGCCCTCGAACGTGCGGCGCGATTTCTCGCGTTGATTCCAGTATCCGGCCGCCGCCGAAGCGCCGCGCACCAGCATCTCGCCGATGGTTCCGTCGGCGACATCGTGTCCGGCCTCGTCGACGAGCCGGAGGTCGTAGCCTTTCACCGGAATGCCGGCGGTCCCGTACTCGACGGCATGCGGCACATTGGTGACGAACAGGTGCCCCATCTCGGTCGAGCCGACGCCATTGACGATGTCGAGGCCGAAGCGCTCTTTCCAAGCTTCGCCGATATGCGGCGGCAACGGCTCGCCGGCCGAGAAACAGAGCCGCAGCCTGCTTGAGCCGCGTTCCGGCGTGCATTCGGCATCCGCGAGAATGGCGGCGTAAAGCGTCGGCACCGCATAGAACATCGTCGGCTGATAGCCGCGCAGCGTTTCAAACACGGTCTGCGGCGTCGGCCGCTCCGGGTAAAAGACCGACGTCGCACCGACCGCCATCGGGCAGATGATCGCGTTGCCGAGGCCGTAGGAGAAAAACAGCTTGGCCGCGGAAAAAATCACGTCGTCCTCGCGGACTCCGATGCGGTCCTGCCCGGCTTGTCGCGCCATGACCATCGGACTTGAATGCACGTGCATAACGCCTTTCGGCATGCCGGTGCTGCCGGAGGAGTAAAGCCAGTAGGCGATCTCGTCGGCGCAGGTCTTCGCCGGCGCGGGCCGCTCGTTCACGGATGCGAGCAGCCTCGCCAACCGCGGCACGCCGTCGGGACCGCCGCCGACCACGACGATCGCCTTCAACGCCGGCAAGCCGCCGGCGGCTTCCTGCACGACCGGCAGCAGCGCGGTCGAAACAAAGACCACCTTGGCCCGCGAGTCTTCGAGCAGCTGATGATATTGATCGGCGTTAAGGCGGGTGTTCAACAGAACCGGAACGACGCCGGCGCGGATCGCACCCCAAAACAGCACCGGGAAATCGACCGAATCGAGCAGCACCAGCGCGATACGGTTTTCCCGCTCGACGCCCAAGCGGGCCAGCATCGGCCCGACGCGCGCGGCCTCATCGAGCAACTGTCCGTAGGTGATGTCTCGCGACGGGTCGATGCACGCGGTCTTGTCGCCGCGGCCTTCGAGCACGTGACGGTCCAGGAAATCTGCCGCGGCGTTGTAGTCCCGGTCAGCGCTCATGCCAAAAGACAATTCTAAAAGAAAATTCGCAAATGATTCACAACGCAAGCCCCGGGCCATGTCCTTGACTTAGGTCAAGTCGCGCCAATGCATGGCGATGTCCTCTGCCGACAGCATGAACCGCCGGTATTTTGATTTGGCGATGCGCCGTCCGTCAGGAGGTTCTTGACTTTTGTCAATGTCGCCGGGACGGCGGGCGGTCTATCAAAAAAACAGGGCATTGCCGCCGTCGAAGCCAATGCCCGGGTGGAAACCCCTGTTTGCCGATGGAAAGCGCGCGCTCCGCCAAGCAGCTGCTCAAAGTGCAGGTCAACGGCCGCTGGCGTGAAGATGCGGTAGCCGAAAACCTGTTGCTGGTGGATTATCTGCGCGACGTCGCTCGCCTGACCGGGACGAAGACCGGCTGCGACGGCGGCGAATGCGGCGCCTGCACGGTGCTGGTCGACGGCCGCGCGGTGCCCGCCTGCATCACGCTCGCGGTGCGTTGCGAAGGGCGTTCGGTCGAGACCATCGAAGGCCTTGTCGCGCAGGGGCGGCCCAGCCGGCTGCAGCGCGCCTTCCACGACAAGCTCGGCACGCAATGCGGCTTCTGCACGCCCGGCATGATCATGGCCGCCGAGGCGCTGCTGCGGCGCAATCCGAAGCCCAGCGATCGCGATATTCGCGTGGCGCTGTCGGGCAATCTCTGTCGCTGCACCGGTTACGTAAAGATCATCGAATCGGTGCGCAGCGCCGCGGAGATGGCGTCATGAGCGCCGGTCAGAGCGGCAACGGCGGGGCCATGCGGCCCGGCGTGCCGCTGATCGACGGCATCGACAAGGTCACCGGCCGCGCGCGCTACACGGCGGATCTCGAACACGCCGATGCCCTGGTCGGCCGGATTTTCCGCAGCCCGGTCAGTCACGGCGAGATCGTTCGGCTCGACGTGTCGAAGGCGCGGGCGCTGGACGGGGTCGGGTCGGTCATCACCGGCGACGACTGCCCGCACACTTACGGCGTGCTGCCGGTCGCCATGAACGAATACCCGCTGGCCCGCGAGCGCGTGCGTTACCGCGGCGAGCCGGTTGCGGCCGTCGCCGCGATCGACGGCGAGACCGCCGAACGCGCGCTTAAGCTGATCGAGTTCGAGGTCCGCGAGCTGCCGGCGTATTATACGTCGGAGGACGCACGCGCCCCCGGCGCAGCGCTGCTACACGACAATAAGCCGGGTAATATCGAACGCGAGGTGCACAACGAGTTCGGCGATGTGCGCCAGGAGTTCGCCGCGGCCGATCTCGTGCGCGAAGCGACGTTCCGCTGCGCCGAGGTCAATCACGCCCAGATCGAGCCGCACGCCGCGCTGGCCGACTACGATCCGCTGACCGGGCGGCTGACCGTGCAGAGCGTGTCCCAGGTCATCTACTACCTGCATCTGATGCTGGCCCGTTGCCTGGAGATGGACGCCTCGCGAATTCGCGTGATCAAGCCGTTCGTCGGCGGCGGCTTCGGCGCGCGGGTCGAGGTTCTCAATTTCGAGATCGTCACCGCGCTGTTGGCCCGCGCCGCCGGCGGCAAGGTGATGATGCAATTGACGCGCGAGGAGACTTTCTTGACCCACCGCGCGCGGCCGCACACCGACATCAGGCTGAAGCTCGGCATGCGGCGCGATGGACGCATCACGGCGTGCGAGTGCGAGGTAGTCCAGCGCGGCGGCGCCTATGCCGGCTACGGCATCGTGACCATCCTCTATGCCGGCTCGCTGCTGCAGGGCATCTACGACATTCCGGCGGTAAAGTACGACGGGTACCGAATCTATGCCAATCTTCCGCCCTGCGGCGCCATGCGCGGTCACGGCGGGGTCGATAGCCGGCATGCCTTCGAATGCCTGCTCGATCGCATGGCGCGCGAGCTCAAGCTCGATCCGTTCGCCGTGCGCCGCGCCAATCTGTTGCGCGCGCCGACCCGCACCTTGAACGATCTGATGGTGAACAGCTACGGCCTCGGCGAATGTCTGGAAAAGGTCGAGCGCGCCAGCCGCTGGGCCGAGCGCATCGGCAAGCTGCCGCCCGGCAAGGGCCTCGGCATGGCCTGCTCGCATTACGTCAGCGGCGCCGCCAAGCCCATCCACTGGACCGGCGAGCCGCACGCCGTCGTCAATCTGCGCATCGATTTCGACGGCGGCGTGACGGCGCTGACCGGCGCCGCCGATATCGGCCAGGGCTCCTCGACCATGGTCGCGATCGCAGTCGCGGAGACGCTCGGCATTTCGCTCGAGCGCGTACGCGTGATCGCCGCCGACAGCGCCATTACGCCGAAGGATAACGGCGCTTATTCGTCGCGCATCACCTTCATGGTCGGCAACGCCGCGATCGACGCGGCGCGCGGCCTCAAAGCCGTGCTGATCGCCGCCGCGGCACGCAAGCTCGAGGCGAGGCCCGAAGACGTCGAGTGCGTGGGCGAAGTCTTTCAGGTCGGCGCCGGCGGCCAGTCGAATCTTTCCTTCGCGGAAGTCGTGAAAGCGGCTCTGGCCGAACGCGGTCCGATCACCGTTTCCGGCACATTTACCTGTCCGCCAGAGGCGCAGGGCGGCAAGCATCGCGGCGGCGCCGTCGGCTCGACCATGGGCTTCAGCTATGCGGCGCAGGTGGTCGAAGTGACGGTCGATGAGGCCACCGGCGCGATCTCGGTCGACAAGGTTTGGGCCGCGCTGGATTGCGGGCATGCGATCAATCCGCTCGCGGTCGAAGGCCAGATCGAGGGCTCGGTGTGGATGGGCATGGGCCAGGCGCTCAGCGAGGAAACCCGCTATGCCGAGGGCCTGCCCGTGCACGCAAGCCTGCTCGAATACCGGGTTCCGACCGTCGCCGAATCGCCGCCGATCGACGTCCAGATCGTGGAAAGCCACGATCCATATGGTCCCTTCGGCGCCAAGGAAGCGAGCGAAGGCGCGCTTGCCGGATTTCCGCCGGCTTTGATCAACGCGGTGGCCAACGCCATCGGCATCGACATGAGTGAATTGCCGGCGACGGCCGACCGCGTGATGGAAGCGTTGGTCGAGCGGCGGCGGCGGAAGCGGTTGGACGATGCGCGCAGGGAGGCGTCATGACGGCGTTGATGCCTCACTTCCACATCGCGCGGCCGCGCGACATCGAAGCCGCCGTTGCGGCGCGGCGCGAGCATCCGGACAGCCGTTTCCTTGCCGGCGGAACCGATCTCGTGGTCAACATGCGCCGCGGCATTGCCAGCCCGACAGTGTTGATCGACCTTGCGGAGATCGGCGAACTTGCCGGGATCGAGGCCACGGACGCCGGCGTGCGGATCGGCGCTTCCGTCACCATCGCGGCGCTGCCGCTGTCGCCGATGCTGGCCGAGCGTTATCGCGCTTTGGCCGAGGCCGCCGAGGCGATCGCCGGCCCCGGCCATCGCGCCATGGCGACGGTCGGCGGCAATCTGTGCCTCGATACGCGCTGCATCTTCTACAATCAAAGTGAGTGGTGGCGGCACGCCAACGATTACTGCCTCAAGCACGGCGGCGAGGTCTGCCATGTGGCGCCGCAGGGCCAACGCTGCCATGCCGCCTTTACCGGCGATCTGGCGCCGGCGCTGCTGGCACTCGGAGCGGAAGTCGAGATCGCCGGGGCGCGGCAACGCCGGCGCATTCCGCTCGGCGAACTCTATGTCGAGGACGGCAAAGCGCATCTCGCCCTTGGGGCCGACGAAATCGTCGTCGCCGTGCATTTGCCGCCGCACCCGCCGCCGTCGGCTTACGCCAAACTGCGCGTGCGCGGCGCGATCGACTATCCGCTCGCCGGCGTGGCGGTCGCGCTCGCGACCGCCGACGGCGTGGTGAAGGCGCTGCGCATCGGAATAACCGGCACCAATTCCCGCCCCTTCCTGCTCGCCGGAACCGACGAATTGCTGGGGCGGCCGATCGACGAAAAAATGCTGCAGCAGGTCGATCGATTGGTGCAGAAACAGGTGCAGCCGATGCGGACCACGGTCGCCTCGGCCCATTATCGTCGGCTCGCCGCCGCCGGCCTCGCCCGTCGCCTGGTGTCCGCGCTCGGCACCGTAAACGGATGAAACAGACCGACCGGTCAGGCAATGGCCCGGTCGAAGCACAAATGCTGCGACGGCCGAAAGCCGCAGCGATCGAGGAATGCGATCAGCTCGCGGTCGCGCCAATCGAGCTCGGTGCGCACGATCTCGACCCGCAGCGTCGAAAGATTGACCAGCAATTGCGACAACAAAGCGCGGCCGACGCCGCGGTCCTGGTAATCCGGATCGACGCCGATCGTGTCGAGCACCGCCGCCGGCTCAAGGCGGCCGAATTCGCCGAGATCGACCCGCGCCATGATGAAACCGACCGCCACGCCATCGAGTTCGGCGACCAGCGAGACGCGCACATTGGACTCATGCAGTGCGTCGGCAAACTTGCGCTTGAAATAGCTCGACCGGTCCCGGCCGGTGATGCGGCTATCGATCGCGATCAGGGCCGGTAAATCCTTTTCGTCCATCGAGCGGATGGGAATCTTGTCACGCCGCAGCGGGCCGAAATCCGCGGCCGGGGGATTCCCGTAATTGATCTCCCGGGCATCCCCGACGCGTTCGGGGATCGTGATTGCGGATTTGCGTGCCATCGTATTCGCCTCGCAGAAAACTTTCACACCTCGTCGACTTCTTCCGTCAACAAATCGACCGCCGAGCGTTGCAGGACCATCCGCGGCGCCAGCTCAAATTTGGCTGCATCAAAGAACCGCAGCAAGTTGTGGTTCGTCCACTCGGCCTGCGACTGCAGCGATCGCACGCTCTTGCCGCGCAATACCTCGACCAGCCCCTGCATCAACACCTGCCCGATACCGTGATCGCGGCTGTCGGGGGCGACACCGACGGCGTCGAGCGCGGCGCTGGCCTGCTCGCGGCCGAACTCGCCGTGCAGCAGGTGCGCAAAGGCGTAGCCGGCGAGCGACTGGCCTTCATCAACGCCGACGAGCACGTAATCCTCGGGGTGCGCTTTGGCGGCATCGAAACGCTTCTCGAAAAAGCGACGGCGGAATTGACCGGTGTAGGCGCGATCGATCGCAATCACCCTTTCGAGATCGTCGACGCGAAGCGAGCGGGCGCCGCCTCGGGTAACGGTCGTGGTGCTGGTCATGGCTGATCTCTCGGCGTTCTCGGCATAATCCTGACCAGCGCCAATCGGCGAGCTGGTTTGGCGCGTATCAGCCGTGCAACTGCTGATACTTGGCCAGCAGGTCGTCGTTGCTCTCGGCCCAATCGGGATTCAGCACGATACAGTCGGCCGGGCAGACGAGCTTGCACTGCGGCTCGTCCTCGGCGCCGACGCACTCCGTGCATTTCATCGGATCGATGACGTAGATTGGATCGCCGGCGGTAATCGCCTTGTTCGGACACACCGGCTCGCACGCATCGCAAGCGGTGCATGTGTCGATGATCAACAGCGCCATAGCGTCATCTCCTTGCCGCGCGTTCCGTCACGCCGCCCGCGGCAGATCGCCCGCGGCCGCGAGTTTATCGAATCGATAGGCGCCCCACAAAGCCCCGCCGATGGCGCCGGCATAAATCGAGTCCGCATGGCTGCGCACCACGCATTTCATGTCCTTGATCGTGGCGATGTCCTCGGTCAAGGCAGCGACCAGACCGTTGTCGAGCGCCAGCCCCCCGGTGCACATCACGACGCCCTGCATCGCGCCGATCGACTTCAAGAGCTTGGACAGCCGCGCCGCCATCGACAGATGGATGCCTTTGAGGATGTTCGACGCGGTGATGCCGCGCGACACCATGTTGATGACGTCGGTTTCCGCCAGCACGGCGCAAATGCTCGACACCACTTCCGGATTGTCGGCCTCGCGCGACAGCGCCCCGATTTCTTCCTGAGCGATGCCGAGATAGCGGGCGATGTTCTCCAGGAACTGGCCCGATCCCGATGCGCACTGGCTCGTCATCTTATAGCTCAAGACCTTGCCGCGCTCGTCGACGCTGATCGCCCGTCCGTGCAGGGCGCCGATGTCGAGCACCGCCCGCGACTCGGGATCGAGGTAGATGGCGCCGCGGGCGTGGGTGGTCATCGAGTAGAAATGCCCGGTACTGAACGGCGCGCTCTCGCCCTCGCCCGTGGTGGCCACGTAATCGACCTGGTTCGGCGCCAGCCGCGCATCTTCCAGCGCGTTGTCGTACACCACCCGCGCCAGTTCGATCGGATCGCGCTGGCGCATCCGCAACGTCGACCGCGACAGCCAGGTTTCCTTGCCGTCTTCGACCTTGAAGATCGCCGCCTTGACGGCGCCGGTGCCGACGTCGATTCCGGCTGCAATGGTCATGTCTCGCTCCCATCGGCCTGGCCAAAATGCGCCCGCCGCGCAAATTCCGCCGCACCCAGCGCGCCGGTATAGATCGAGTCCGGATTGATATTGATGGTCACCTCCCCGTAATTCTCCTTGATGACCTTGCGCAGCTCGCGCACCGCGGCTTCGTTCTTGGCGACGCCGCCGGTGAAGGTGAATTCGTTGGTCACCCCGCCGGACCGGGAAATGATCGAGATCGCCCGCAGGATGATGGCGCGATGCAATCCGGCCAGGATGTCCTCGCGCTTCTCGCCGAGCGACAGGCGATCGCGCAGCTCGGCGCCGGCGAACACCGTGCAGGTCGAATTGATGCGCGCCGGCTTGTCCGACTTCATTGCCAGCGGGCCCAGTTCGTGCAGCCCCATGTTCATCTCGTCGGCGATATAGCCGAGGTAGCGGCCGCAGCCTGCCGCGCAGCGATCGTTCATCTGGAAGTTTGCCACGATGCCGTTGGCATCGACCTGGATGCCCTTGGTGTCCTGGCCGCCGATGTCGAGAACGGTGCGCGTGTTCGGGTACATCATGTGCGCGCCGAGGCCGTGGCAGAGGATTTCCGAGCGGATGTGCTCCTTGGAGAACGGCAAGGTGACGCGGCCGTAGCCGGTGCCGACCAGGTAGGTTTCTTCCAGCTCGATCCCCAGCGCATCCTCGATGTTCTGCTGGATATTGCCGGCCGCCGCCTGGATCGAAGGTTCCAAGCGCAGGACGCGGGCCAGCGCGCGGCGGAACTTGTCGCTGAGATTGCCTTGCGGCGGTCGGTTCTCCACATCGATGATCGACTTGTCATAGACGTTGAGCAGGAGGTCGTAGGGAGCGTCCGCCGCGCGCGCGACCTCCTCGGCATGCACGTGATAGCGCGAGCCGGCGATATCGCGGAAGAAGTCCGACTTTCGCTTGGCGCCCGGTGCGTAAAGCGCCGGCGCCTCCTCGCGCAGCCGGGCGAACACCTGGCCGAGCGCTTCCTTGACCCCGGCCTCGACCTTGCGGAAGCGTTCGCCTTCGATGTGGCTGCGGCAGGTTTGCTCGAGGTCGTCGAGCTGCTCGACGAATTGCTCGTAGCGGAAGGCCCGCTCCAGTGCCCCGAGGAAGTCGTCGAGGCCGCCGTTGAGCCCGCCCGCCTGCGACAGCGCGCGCCGGAACAGCGTGAACCGGCCGTCGACGCCTGCCTCCTGGCTGGCGACGCGAGCCGCTGTGCTGTAGTTCGAGCGCGAATTGGTGATGCCGCGGCCGATCACGTCGCAATTGTCGTCGAGCAGCACCGCCTTGGTGGTAGTGGAGCCCAGATCAATGCCGACGAAGGTCTTCATCGTGCATCTCCTCACGCGGCGGCGCGCTCGGCGGCGCGCTTCTGCTCGATCATCTGAAAGTAGCTTTCCAGCCGGTTCTTGATGTTGGCCGCGGAGAAATAGCGCGGATCAACCAGGTCGGACTCGATGAACGCTGCGGGCTTGCCGGTCCGCTTCTCGACCTCGCGCATCATCAGGAGCTGGCCGGCGGAGAAGCTGTTGCAGCTCTTGATCGAATTGATCAACAGGCCGTCGGCACCGTACTCCTCGATATATTTCGACAGCATGTCGATGCGCATCGGCAGGCTGCGGTTGGTGTAGACGCCGAGGCAGTATTCGGCCAGCGTCTCCAGCGGGTTGTCGGGATCGTGGCGGAAACCGAGATCGTAGACGCCGCCCACCTTGGTGTAGCTCGAGGCCACGACGACGGCGCCCTCGTCATAAAACATCTTCCAGAACTGACGGAAGCTCGTGTAGTTCGGCGGACCTTCGACGACCAGGCGATATTTCTCCACGCCCATGTCGCCGTCGGGCGTGACCGGGCCTTGGCCTTTGGCGAGGCGATTCTCCACTTCCTCGCGGAGGAACCTGTAGTACTCGATGGCGTCGTCGGTGCCGCGGAACGCGCCGAAGATCGGACCGATGTAATAGATGCCGCCGAAATAGGCATCGATCGGCGACGGCTTGTGCTTGGCGCTCTGCAACACCCGAACGAGGTCGTCCTCGGCCTTGACCGATCGCTTCAGGTACTCGCGCAACCGATCGATGTCGAACTTCACTCCCGAGATCCGTTCGAGCGTGGGAATCACCTCCTCTTTCAGCTGCTTCACCATGTAGTCGACCATGTTCTTGGTGATCTTGCCGTCGCCCATATAGGGCGTGTGCAACATGATCGTCTCGCACTTGTACTGCTCGCGCAGCAGCTCGAACCACTTCATGAAGGTGAAGCAGCCGGTGTAGGACAGCAGCAGCACGTCGGGATTGGGGAATTTCTTGCCGTTCGGCGCGATATTGCCCTTCGCCATCATGCCGATATCGGACTTCACATAGGTGCAGACATCTTCCGAATGGCCGATCTTCTCGGCTTCCAGCACGAAGGCGCCGCTGGTCCGCCGCAATCCGTTCTGGATGGCGTTGACCTCGGGCAGATTGTTGACGAGGTCGAAGCACATGATCAGCTCGTTGAGATTGCCGGGCACGAAGGTGGCGGCGATCTTCTCACCGGTCTGCGGCGCGCTGGTCAGGCGGTCGTAGTGCGCGGCCATCATCTCTTTCTGCTTCACCATCGAAGCGTCCTTGATGACCTCTTTGGCCGGCGCCGCCTTTGGCGTAACGATTACCGCGGTCATCTTCCGCTCCATAGTTTGATCGAATCGGCGAAGGTTCCCGCCTGCTCGCGGATCGGCTGCATCTGCCCGGAATTCTCCGCGTATTTGAAGGCAATGAAGGGAATGCCGGCGTCCTTGAGCACGTGCTGCAGCATCGGCCGGTCGAGCAAAGCCGGGTCGCAGAAGCTCGGCGCCGCGAAGATCACGCCTTCGGCTCCGGAGCGTTGCACCGCGCGCACCAGGTACTGGCCCTTCTCTTTCAGGTCGGGCTCGTACTTGGCCGCCGTCGATTCGGAATGATGCAGGAACGCCAGCGCCAGGTTTCTCAGCGGATCGCCCTCGGTCGGCACGTCGTCGGTCAGCCAGCGGGTGACCAGCAACAGATCGTCGTCGACCACGTAACAGCCGGACAGTTCCAGCGACTTGATGAGATTAAGCGGCGGCTGCTCGCAGAAGGCGCCGGTCAGCACGATGCGGCAATTGTCGCGCTTGGCCCGCTCCTCGGCGCGCGCCGCGGCGAGATAGTCGCGGATCATCGCCGAGTGCTGCTCGACCGGAAGCACCATTCCGGCGCGCAACACCAGATAGACTTCGGCGGCCGGCGCCTGCCATGGCCGCTCGGCGCGCAACGCGTAAAGCTCGCGTACCAGCCGGCGATTGTCGTTGTACAGCGCGATGGAGCGGTTGAGCTCGGCGTCGGTGATCGGGACGCCGCGCAGCTCGCCGAGATCATGGCGCAGCTCGGCCAGCTCGTTGATATAGTAGTTGCCGCCAATGTCGTCGCGGTAATTCTGCGGCACGTCGAAGTAGCGAACGTAGACGTGCGGAAACATCATCTTCCACATGCCCGACAGATTGCGGATCACGTCGCAGATCGAGGGGAACAGCATGCCGTCGACGAAGTCGAGCCGGCCCGATACGCCGAGCTCGATGGTCGAGCGCGGAATGCGGCAGATGTAGCTCTGGTAATAGGCGTCGCCGTGGATGACCTCGAGCTGATCGCCGCCGCCGAGGATGCCGAGCGGCAGCATATTGGCGGCATGAACGATCTCGCGCGGCACGTAGATCGGCATGTAGCCGACGACCTTGCGGCCCGCCGCGGCGGCTTTCCATTCGCGGGCCGCGGTGAACGACAGATCCTCGAACAGCGCATTCGCGCGCGCGACGATCGCGGCCGTAGCCGGAATGTTCAGCGATGCATCCATTGTGCCGGTCTCTTCGCGATAAAGGCCTCGAGACCCTCCACCGCATCGTGCGTCGTCATCAATTCATCGAGATAGAGCCGCTCGACGGCTTTCAATTTGCTCTTGACCCGCGCGACATAGTCGATCCGCGCCGCCTTGACGGCGAAACGCAGCGAGCTCGCGCTCTTGGGCTTGAGGTGCTCTTCGAAGTAGGCAAGCGCGGCGGCGGCGGGATCGATGGCGGCTTCTTTGGCAATGCCGAGCCGGGCAGCCTCAGCTCCGGTGATGCTCCGTCCCGACAGCAGCAGATCGAGCGCCGGCATTGGACCGGCAAGCTCGGGCAACAGGCAGGATGCGGCCGGCGCGAACACCCCGAGCTTCATTTCCGGCTGACCCAAAGCGGCATCCGGCGCGACGAACAGGATGTGGCCGGCGAGCGCCACTTCGAGTCCGCCGCCGAGACATTGCCCGTGCACGGCGACCAGGATGGGAACCGGCGACTCGACCATGCGCAAGATCAGACGATGAAGGCTCCGCAGCATCGCCGCACACTGATCGGGCAGATGCTCCTCGACACTGGCGCCGAAACTGAAATGCGGGCCTTCCGCTTCGATCAACACCGCACTAAGGCCTAGGTTGGCCAAGTGTTGCGCCAACGCGCCGTCCAGCGCCGCGATCATGGCGGCATCGATCAGATTGGCCTTCGGCCGGTTGAGCGACAGGCGCAGCAAGCGGCCTTCCGCGTCGAACCAGACCTTCAGCGGTATCGTCATCGCCTGTCCTTCATCCGCGGCATGACGCTCTCGGTGAGTTCGTCGCTCCACGGCGTGTTGGCGGCGAGCGCGTGCCGCAAGGCGATGAAATCGATCTCGCGGCCGGTCTCGCGCGTGCCCTCGTTGAAGGCGCGAAAACCGGCGCGCGCCTCGGTCATCATGTTGAGCGCAAGCCACGCCCGCGAATTTTCCTTGTTGCGATTCCAAGCATCGAGCTTCGGCTTGCGCAGCTCTTCGATGGTCTTCGTCGTGCAGTCGGGAAAGGTGTAAAGCAGCTTGGTGCACAGCGCCTCGACCTTTTGGTCGAGCAGATCGAGGTCGACGGTGCCGCGCTTCATCAGTTCCTGGCCCGCCTTCAAGGCGTCGCCTGTCTTCGGCTTGCCGAATACCAGACGGCCGTAATCGTCGACGATGCGGGTCGTCTCGACCAATGGATTGGCCACGTATTTGCCGTCGACTTTCAGCGCCGGCGCGATATCGCTGATCATGCCGGTGAAATAGGCTTCGTGCGCCGAGAATGGCTCGCACAGCACGCAGGCCACCATCGCCCGCTCGGCGCCGATGATCACCGGCAGGAAGTCGGTGGCGCCGCCGATCGGCGCCGAGCCGTGCTTCGGACCGGCTTGACCGAACCGCGCCAGGTCCTGCGCGATGGTGAAGTCGCAGGCCATGCCAATTTCCTGGCCGCCGCCGATCCGCATGCCGTTGACGCGGCAGACCACCGGCTTGTCGCAGGCGAGGATCGTCGAGACCATGTCGTTGAACAGCCGCATGTAGCCGCGATATTCCTGCGGGTTGCCGGCGTAGTATTCCGCATATTCCTTGGTATTGCCGCCGGTGCAGAACGCCCTGTCACCGGCTCCGGTGAACACCACCGCGACCACATCGCGGGCAGCGCTCGCCTCGCGGAAGGCGAGGATGACGCTCTTGACCATGTCCGTCGTGTAGGAATTGAACTGCGACGGATTGTTCAGCGTGATCCAGGCGCTGTAGAGGCCGGCAACCGGCTGGCCATCGTCATCTTTGACCGCGCGCTTTTCATAGAGGACGCTGCCTTTGGCAACCCTGTCCCGCACGTCGGCGGGGACCAACGAATGGTCTTTGGCCTCAACCGCGGCGAACGAACTGACACGGGCTGCTTCGGCGTTCATGGACTTTCTCCTCATCAACAAGGAACGAGAACGGCGCGGCGTTTCAGTGCGCCGATATGGGCCGATTCAAAAACCTGATTGATCTCGTCGAGCGGATGCTTCTCGACATACGTGGCCACCTTCACCCGGCCGTCGAGAACAAGCTCCAGGGCCGCCGGGTAAAGCTCGGGGGGACATCCCCAGTTGCCCAGCGCGCGGGCATGAAAGGCCATGAGGTTGGACAGCCGAACCTCGACCTTGTCCATGGTGAAACCGACGATGCACAGCGTCGCGCCGTGATTGATGAGCCCAAAGGCGGTCTCCTGGCCGGCCCGTGTTCCCGAACACTCGAAAATGATCCACTCGGTTTGCCGCAGCTTGCGTTCCTTGGCGAAGGCCTGAATCGTTCGTTTGATTTCGCGGAGATCGAGCTGGCGCGCATTCAACGTCAGGGCGACGCCGCTGCTGGAAATGGCGTTTAGCTTGTCTTGGCTGACATCGATTGCGACCACCGTGCCGCCTTGCGCTGCCGCGATCTGTGCCGCATAGCCGCCGACGCCGCCGACCCCGTTGACGACGACGAGATCGCCCGGAGCTACTCCCGCCTGCATGACCGCCTGATAGGGTGTCGTGACCGCGTCGGCGATCACCGAAAGATCGGCAAGCTCGATTCCGGCTGCCTTGAGTCGCGGCTCGTCGACGGCGCAAAGCCCGCGCGCCGGCACCACGATGTGCGTGGCAAAGCCGCCATGGATGTCGTTGCCCGGCATTTTCTGGTTCGGACAGATGGTCGACTTGCCGCGCCGACAGACGTCGCAGGTTCCGCAGGGAATGACCGCCGGAACAATGACCGCCCTGCCCTTCCACCCGACAGCGTCTGCGCCCGCATCAACAACACGGCCGCTGATCTCGTGGCCGAGCGTCAACGGCAAAGCATGTTTGGTGCGGACCCCGTCGTAGTAATAACCGAGATCGGTGTGGCAAACCCCGCAACCCGCGATCTCGACAACGACCTCGTCCGGCGCCGGCGGAAATGGATTGAACTCGGCACGGATGAGAGGTTGGTCCTGACCCGTCATCATCCAGCGGATCGGCGCGGTCGACATTCCGAAAGCCTCCCTCTGTCGCGGTTTTTCCACCGCACTGAGAGCAAAATACTTGATCTGGCCGGGTATTCCTTGATCTAAGACAAATGCTCCGAGGCCGCCGTCCGTATGTTTGTCGTGCCTGAACAAGGCCCTGCAAGCGTGGGAAATCTGACGTGACGGAAGCCGAAAACCTCTCCATCGCCATCGTCGGCAGCGGCGGAGCCGGCGCGCTCACTTCGGGCAACCTGTTGCTCGAGGCCGCGACCGCTGCCGGATGGTATGGCCTGCTCACGCGCACCGTGGGTCCGCAAATCCGCGGCGGCGAGGCGGCGGCGCTGATCCGATTGGCAAGCCGGCCGGTCGAGTGTCTTGCGGATCGATTCGATTTGCTGATCGGCATCGATTGGCTGAACGCCAATCGATTCGGCGCCGAGATCGAGGTCGGCCCGCACAGCCTAGTGATCAGCGATCCGCGCGGCGGCGACTTGCCCGACTTCGTGAAGAACTCCGGGGCCAGCGTCGTCGAAATTCCGATGAAGGAGATGGCGAAATCGATCCTTGAAGGGCGACCTAACATGATCGCGCTCGGGATCGTCGCCAAGCTTGTCGGCCTGAACCAGGAAGTCTTTACCGCGCTGATCGAGAAGCGGCTGGCGGAGAAGGGGCAAGTCGCGTCGCAGGGGAGCCGTGTAGCGCTTCAGGCCGGCGTCGCGGCCGCCGCTGCTATTTCATTTGATCGGCGCCTGGCACCGCCGGTCGTCGGGAACAAAAGATGGCTGGTCTCAGGCAACGAGACGACCGGCCTCGGCGCCATTCGCGGCGGCGTCCGTTTCGCCGCCGCCTACCCCATTACCCCGGCGAGCGAAATTCTCGAATGGCTAGCGCCAAGACTGGCCAAGGTCGGCGGCGTTTTGTTGCAAGCCGAAGACGAGTTAGCCTCGATCAACATGATCATCGGCGCTTCGTTCGGCGGTACGCCGTCATTGACCGCGACATCGGGCCCCGGTCTGTCGCTGATGATCGAAGCGCTGGGGCTCGCCACCGCGGCGGAAATTCCGATTGTCGTCGTCGACGTGATGCGCGGCGGACCGTCGACCGGCATCCCGACAAAATCGGAGCAAGCCGATCTCAACATCGCCGTCTACGGCTTCCACGGCGACGCGCCGCATCTGGTGCTGGCGCCGCAGTCCGTTGGCGATTGCCTGTTCACGACGCAATGGGCCGCCCATCTCGCCGAAGCACTGCAGGCGCCGGCCATCGTGCTGTCGGATCAATTCCTCGGCCAGACCGTCGCGGCGATCGAGCGGCCGGCGGATGTCGCGTTTATCGGCGAGCGGATCAAGCATACCGGCAGCGAAGCGCCCTACCGCCGCTATGCGCTGGCGGCCAACGGCATCTCGCCGATGGCGATCCCCGGCACGCGCGGCGCCCAATACACCGCCGAGGGACTGACCCATTCCGAACGGGGAACCCCGACCAGCGGCGCGGCGGAGCACCGCGTCCAGCTCGACAAGCGCCGTGACAAGCTCGAGCAATTCACCTTCGGCGATCATTGGGCGACGATCGAGGGCACCGGCGAGATCGCCGTCGTCACCTGGGGTTCGCTCACCGGCGCCGCGCGCGAAGCCATCGCGCTCGCCGGCCGCGACGGTATCGCGGTGCGGCTGGTGGCGCCGCGGCTGTTGCTGCCGGTGCAAAATGCCCGCTTTGCCGCGGCACTCGATGGCGTGAAACGGGTGCTGGTCGTCGAACAAAGCCACAGCGGTCAGTTCTACCGCTATCTCAGGGCGCATTACGACCTGCCGGGCGAAACAAGGGTGCTGCACCGGCCCGGACCTTTTCCCATTCGTCCAAGCGAGATCCATCAGGCGATCGCGGAATGGAGGAGCTGATAGTGACGCCCGACACGCAGCTTGCTTGCAAGCCGAGCGACTATAGATCCGACCTCAAGCCGGTGTGGTGTCCCGGTTGCGGCGACTACCACGTGCTGATGGCGTTCACGCGGGCATTTGCCCAGTTGGCTGTGCCCGCCGAGCAGATTGCCGTCATCTCCGGGATCGGCTGCTCTTCGCGGATTCCGGCCTACACCAACTGCTACGGATTCCACGGCGTGCACGGCCGGTCGCTCGCGCTTGCCTCCGGCTTGAAGGTGACGCGGCCCGATCTCACGGTCGTGGTGGCGAGCGGCGACGGCGACGGCTACTCGATCGGCGGCAATCATTTTCTGCACGCTTGCCGCCGCAACATCGACATGACCTACGTGGTCATGGACAACCGCGTCTACGGCATGACCAAGGGTCAACCGTCGCCGACCACCGAACCCGATTTCGACACCGCGATTTCGCCGGGCGGCACCGGCCTCAGTCCGTTCCATCCTCTGGTCAACGCGCTGGCGTCGGGAGCCAATTTCATCGCCCGCTGCTTCGCCGGCGAGCCCAACGAGACGGCAGCCATCCTGGTCGAGGCCATCCGCCATCCCGGCTTTTCCTTCGTCGAGATTTTGAGCCCCTGCGTCACCTACCGGCCGGATCAAAAGGAATGGAAGGATTTGGTGCATCCGGCGCCGGTTGCCGCCACCAACGATCCGGCCAAGGCGGCGCGCCGTATCATGACCGACGATGGTTTCAACATCGGCATTCTCTACCGCGGCGAGCGCCGGCCGTACCAACCGAAGTTCGCGCCGCAGAGCCTCGACCCTTCGGTGCTGGAGCAGGAATTCGAAATATGAGCAAAATCCCCGGCACCCCGACAGTGTCCACGCTCGCGGACCTGTTCGGCGCCGCCTATCAGATCGAAATCGATGCCGTCGAACGCTACACGATCCTCGCCGATCAGATGGAAATTCACAACAATCCGGAAATGGTCGACGTGTTCCGCGATCTGGCGAGAGCCGAAGGAATTCACGCCGAGGAAATCAAACGGCAAGCGGGGGCGATCGACGTCGTGGCGCACGCGCGTCGCGTCGGCAAGTGGACCAAGGGCGAGAGCCCGGAAGAAGTGGATCTCGCCGCCGCACATTACATGATGACGCCGTGGCATGCCCTGCAAATGGCGCTCGCCGGCGAGAAGCGGGCATTGGCCTTCTTTACCCACATCGTCGAGACGGCGAAGGACCGGAAAGTCACGCAAATGGCGGCGGAGTTCGTCGAGGAGGAAACCGAGCACGTCAACCTGGTGCACCGCCTGTTGCGCAAATATCCGGCGCCGCCCGAATCATGGCCGCACGATCTCGATCCGCCGGTCTCGCAAGAATGACCCGCACCTTGACGGGCTGGCGCTGAACGCCCGCCCGCCGCCGGCTTAGAGCATGATCCGGAAAAGTGGCAGCCGGTTTTCCGAAAAGATCATGCTCCACCAAGATATTAGAGCGCCAATCGATTCAATCTGAAGCGATTGCGCTCTAACCGGTCGAGCTGTCAGTTCGCCTTGTTCCGCAAATCCCTGACGCGCACGGCCTTGCCCTGCGAGCGCGGCAGTTCGCCCGGCGCTTTGACGGCAACATGGCAGGTGACGCCGATCAGCGATTTGATGTGCTGCCGTACTTCTTCGCCTTTGCGGCCGCGGCCGGCGTCGGTATCGCGGGAGTCCGGCGCCAGCTCGACCTCGATCGTCAAGGCATCGAGTGCACCCTCTCGCGTCAATACAATCTGGTAGTGCGGCGCCAGGCCGGGGAAGCCGACCAGCACGGCTTCCACTTGCGACGGATAGACGTTTACCCCGCGGATGATAAGCATGTCGTCATCGCGACCGGTAACGCGCATGATGCGAACGTGACTGCGCCCGCACGGACACGGTTCGTTGCTCAGCCGAGTGATATCGCGCGTCCGATAGCGAATCATCGGCAGCGCTTCCTTAGTGAGCGTAGTGATGACCAACTCGCCGGTTTCGCCGATCGGCAGCGGCTGCAGGCTCTCGGGATCGATGATTTCGAAGACGAAGTGGTCCTCCCAGCCGTGCAAGCCTGATTGCGCCACGTGGCATTCGCAAGCGACGCCGGGCCCCAGGATTTCCGACAAGCCGTAGATGTCGATGGCCTTGATGCCGAGCCGCTCCTGCAGATCGCGGCGCATCGCGTCGCTCCACGGTTCGGCGCCGAACAAGCCGACGCGCAATGAGGAACGCCGCAGATCGATCCCTTGTTCGAGCGCGACCTCGGCAATGTTAAGCGCGTAGGACGGCGTGGCGCACAGGACATTCGCCCCGAAGTCCCGTAGCAGCACCACCTGGCGCTCGGTGCCGCCGCCAGACACCGGAACGACGGTGCAGCCGAGGCGCTCGGCGCCGTAATGCGCGCCAAGCCCGCCGGTGAACAGGCCGTAACCGTAGGCGTTGTGCACGATATCGCCGGGCATGGCGCCGCCGCAGGCGAGCGAACGCGCCATCAGACCGGCCCAGCGGTCGAGGTCGCCCTTGGTATAGCCGACGACGGTCGGCTTGCCGGTCGTTCCCGACGACGCATGGATCCGGATGACCTTGTCGCGCGGCACCGCAAACATGCCGAACGGATAATTATCTCTCAGGTCCACCTTGAGCGTGAACGGAAACCGCGCCAGGTCGGCGAGCGACTTGAAGTCGGCCGGCTTGACGCTGGCGGCGTCGAATTTCTTGCGGTAGGCGGGCACGGCCGCATAGGCGTTGCTCAATGTCTGCTTCAGGCGGGTTGTTTGCAGCCCGCTGAGCGCCTCGCGCGACATCGTCTCGAGGCCCGGCTCGAACATGAAAATTCCGGTTTCCTGAATTGCTGATCGTGTGCTCATCGTTGCTTTTGTCAGGCCACAGACCATCCGGGTCTAATCGGCTGTTCGGCGATGCATGCGCCGTGAACGGCGGTGTGTTCGACTGCGTATCCTTGATTGTAGGCGGCGCGCGTGATCAGGGTGAACTTCAAGACCCATCCGCTAAAGAATGCACAAAGGCCGCCGAGCGCAAACAGCGGAACGGCAGCACCGGGCATGAAGAAGCCGGCCGCGGCGAGTGTAATCGGCAGAACAAAGCCAAACAAGAACAGCCGGTCCCTTGCCGCCTCGAGTATTTGCAGGGTGCGGATCGGCGCGCCTTTCACGCGTAGCGCATCGAGATAGGCCCGCCACGCGAATGCGCGAACCGCGACTAGAACCGCGACCACTGGCGCCGCGATTTGCGAAACCAAGAGCGGCACCAGCAGCGCCGTCGCGGCCACGAACAGGCCGCCGCCCTCGACCAGCCCCATGACGATGATGAGGGGAACGATCAACGGCTCGCGCCACGCCGGAATGCCCTTTGCCCCCTTCAGCATCATCGCTTGCGACAACAGGAACAGCAAGCCCGCGACGGCGGCCGCGAGAAGCGCGGGACGCCAATCGAACCAGAACGCGAGCACGGCAAGCGGGAAAAAGATCAGCGCCAGCCATGCCTCCCGCGCCATCCACGAGCGCTGCGGCTGGCGCAGGACGTAGGCGAAGCGCCACGGGCGGCCGATCTTGAGCAGGACCAGAAACAAGCCGACGGCGACGAGCAAAATGGCGAGCGGAGCAAGCGGCAGCGGCGGGGTGCCGAGAAAGGTCGCAACCGCGGCAAACGTAAAGAGCCCGATGCCGGTGCCGCCGCACAAGAAGTTGCCGGCCGCCTTCCAATCCCAGGACGGCTGATGCCAAGGCTCGACGCCCTTGGTCCGAATTGCTCCCGCCGCCGGCGTTGGCGAAGACAGTTGGTGGGCGCCCGGCGATGTCGGCTCGTCGCCATCTGTCTTGTCGTAAACATAGTAGAAGCCCGGTTCGGTACCGATCTCGGCGTGCATCCGGAAGTACTTCTGCGTGCGCAGCAGGCGCGAAACGTTGCTGTTCGGATCGTCAATATCGCCGAAAGACAGCGCGTCGGCGATGCAAGCATTGACGCAAGCCGGGGTCGCCTGCGGGTCGACGCCGGGAATCATGCCATTGTCGAGCCCGAAATCGATCCGATCCGAGCAAAAAGTGCATTTTTGCGCGACGCCAATCCGATGCGAATCCTCGCGCACGATTTCGTTTTGCATGGCGGACCGGCCATAGGCAAAGCCCGGCGCATCGATCTTGAATCGTGCCTGATAAGGACAGGCCACGGCGCAATAGGCGCAGCCGATGCAGAGGTCGTAATCGATGGTGACGATCCCATCGGCGCGCTGCCGCGTCGCCGTCGAAGGGCACACGTGCATGCACGGCGGCTCTTCGCAATGCTGGCAGCCGACGGGAACGAAGGTGCGGCTCACCTTGGGATAGCTGCCGGCCTCGATATCGAGAACTCTGCGCCATTGCACAAACGGCGACGTGGCATTGGCCTGCTTGCAGGCCGCGGTGCAGGTCTGGCACCCGACGCAACGTTGCAGGTCTGCCACCATCACCCACCGCGTCATTTGGCGTCCCTCAATGGCGTCACCTTGACCCTGACCAGGTCTGCGCTCGATCCGGTGGCATCCGTGAGATCCAGCAGCATCGGCATGAGCGCATTCATGCTCGGCGCCGTAAAATCCTTGGCGAACGGCGTCGCCCATTGGTCGAACTGACCGATCATCAACAGCGTATCCGGGCGGATGCCCTCACACAGCATGACGCGGCCCTTGGTGTGGTCGAGCGGCGAGCGCACTTCGACCAGATCGCCATCGGCGATGCCGATTTTCTCGGCCGCGCCGCGGTTCATGATGACCTTGCCGTGACCGGCAATGTTCTCAGCCACTTCCCTGATGAATTGGAGGCTGACGTTGCCGCCCCAGGAGTATTGCATGCTGTGCGTGGTGATCAGCCAGAATGGATAATCACCGATGCGGACGTTGAAATGGCGCTCAAAGGCTCCTTCCCATCGCGCGCCGAGATCCCGCCAATGCGGCATCGGCTCGTATTCTGCGAGTTGTTCATCCCACCAGTTGATGCCATGCTCGTGCAGTCGCCGTCCCAGCTCTTTGCCGATACGGAACAAGCGTTCCTGATACGGCAGCTCGAAGCGCAGGCCCGACGCGATCATCTTTGGATAGAGGTACCACTTCAACCGCGAGAACGGCTTCACCCGAAATCCGTGCTCGCGGAAATAGTCCAGGCCTTGCGTTTCCTTGCCGTCGGTAAGCTCGGCGCTGGCCGCGCGGCATACGGCGTCCCAGATCGCCTCGGTCTCGTGAGGCTCTTTTGGATCGATGGAAAAGTCGTAGTTGGGGCCTGTGAGTTTTACACCGGCGGCACCGCGGTTGATCGCGGCGTTGTATTCCTCCAACAGGCCGGTGCGTCTGGCCAGTTCGGTGGTGATCCAGGTGAAATCCTTCGCTTCGCCTTGCGCGCGGACCGCCGGATCGCGCAACGCGAAACCCTGGTGGTCCCAGAACTGCTCGATATATTTCGTGCCGCCGATGCGCAGCAATTGCAGTCCCTCGAGATCGGTGCAGTCGGGCAGCAGCACGTCGGCCATGTAGTTGGTTTCGTCTTGCGTGTAGGCGAAGCAGACAGTGAACGGAAAGCGCGCCATCGCCGCGCTCAGGGCTTTGCTGTCCCAGTACGAGATCGCCGGATTGGAACGGTACACCAGCCACACGTCAGGCTGCGTGGCGTGCGGCAGATGGTCGAAATCGTGGGCCTGCATCATCCAGGCGAGATGGGTCGGGCCGAGCGCCGGGCTCCAGGGCGAGTTGCCGACCAGCGGCACCAAGGTCCGATAGGCGTTGCGCACGGATGGACGGGAGACCCACTCCTCTTTGCTGGTCGGATTCATGGGATAGTCCATGAAACCGTCGGGGCCCGGCCGGACGCTCGACCAGCGGTTATCGGCGGGACGATTGAGACGCACCGTGGTGCCAAGCGTTCCGCCCGGCACTTCCAGAGCCCCGACCAGGCACGCCAGCAGCGTGCGTGCCCAACAACATTCGTAGCCGCCCCAGCCGCTATTCACCGTCTTGCCGAGTGAAATTGCGACCGGCCGCAGCGGCAGCGTCTCGCCCTCGATCTTGATCGTTTCACCGATCCGCGCATGAGCCAGGAACTCGTTGGCGACGCGGCGGATGGTCTGCGCCTCGACATCGCAGATGGCGCTCGCCCATTCGGGCGAATAGCCGCTCACATGGCGAACGAGGCGCTCAAAAGACGGGCTAACCTGTACGGCATGGTGTTCGATGACCTCGTGATCGGGACCAAGCTCGATACCGTCGAGCGTGAAGACGCCGTCGAGCGACGGATCGATTCCCGGCGCGTCATAAGGCACGGCGCGGCCATTGGACTTGTCGATGACCAGCGGCTTGCGCTTGTCAGGATCGCGCAGGAAAAAGCCCTGCGGCCCGACCAGATACGGGGACGACGTATGATGCTTGAGGAATTGGATGTCCAACCGTTCCCGCGGCTGCTCGTGCAGGAACACGTGCAGCATCGCGAACAGGAACGCCGCGTCGGTCTTCGGCTTGATCGGGATCCACTCGGCGGAGCAGGCGCCGGTCACCGAAAGATGCGGCTCGACCTGCACGCGCTTCATGCCGCGTTTGCGCGCATCGGCATGACGCTTGACGCCGCAAACTCCGCCGGATGCTTCGACATTGCCGCCGAACGAAATGACATAGTCACAGAGTGGCGTGTCGGGCGAAACCGTAAAAGCGCGATGCCAAAATTCGCCGTAGAGATGCTCGGAGTGCGTACACTTGACGCCCTGGCCGCCGCCGAAGCTCATGTCGACCGGGCCCCAGGCCGCCAGCAACGCGGGCAGCGTCCCCATATAGGCAACCGGCGTGCCGCCGCCGCCGAAGCTGACCGCCAGACGCGGAAACCCGGACTCGTCAGTAAGCCCCGCGTCGCGCGCCGCCTTGAGCTTCTCGGCGACAATGTCGAGCGCCTCGTCCCAGGAGATCTTTACAAACCCGGGATCCTCGCCGCGGCCTTTCTTCGCGTTCGTCCGCTTCATCGGATGCAGAATGCGATTGGGGTTGTACGACTTTTGGATCAAGCCGAAGGCCTTGACGCAGACCTTGCCGCCGGCTGGAGGAATCCCGGCCGCCTCGAAATTCGGGAGCACCTCCGTCGCGACATCGTTCTCGATGCGGACTTTCAGTAGCTCAGGACCTGCCACACACTGGTAGCAATAACTGGAAACGGTGCGTTCGCGGCTGAGGTTGGCGGCAATCATGATGCATCCATCTCAACCGGCGCGGGCCGCCGCACGCTTGGCAGCCTTCGCCTTCAGTCGTTCGTGGGATTTGCCAACGTCGACGACGAACCGCGTGTGGGTGCCGCCGCCGATCGGTTCAAGCTCATCCTTGGCGGATACGTCGAAAGTCACCTTGCGGCCGTCGACTGCGCTCACCGTCGCGGTGATCTCGACCTCCATCCCCAGCAGTGTCGGTGCGGTATGCCGGAGAACCACCTCCATGCCGACCGAATCCTCTCCGGCATCGGCGTGCTCGAGCAGGATTTCGCGGCAGGTCTGCTCGATGTCGCGGCAAAACCACGGCGTGCCGTAGACTCGGCCTTCCTCGCCCATGAAGCTGATCGTGCGTTCGGCGTCGACGACCAGACGGCGGACCTTCGAGATTCCTGGACGAAGACTGTTCTTCATCGTTTTTCCTCCCGATTTTCCATCATAATTATGGAGAGCGGGCGGCAAATTGATTCAGATCAATCGGATGAGCCTTGCTCACACGCCGAGATACGCCGCGCGCACGCGCTCATCCGCCTGAATATCCGCCGCAGTTCCAGTGGCCGTGACCCTGCCGGTTTCAAAGACGTATCCGCGATCGGCGATGGCCAGCGCGGCACGCGCATTCTGCTCGATCAGAAGCACGGTGACGCCGTCCCGCTTGAAGCCGCGGATGATTTCAAGAATCTGATCGACCAGGATCGGCGCCAGCCCGAGCGAAGGCTCATCAAGCAGCAGGAGCCGCGGTTTCGCCATCAGCGCGCGGCCGATGGCAAGCATTTGCTGCTGGCCGCCGGAAAGCGTGCCGGCGGCGGAACGGCGCAGCGCACCGAGCACCGGAAACAAGCCGTATATGCGCGCCAGTTCGGCGCCGAGGTCGACGGCGCGGCGCGACCAGGATCCGAGCTTCAGATTGTCTTCGACCGACAATGGCGCAAACAACTGGCGGCCTTCGGGCACCTGCACAATACCGACGGCAACGCGAACGTGCGCCGGCAGCGTTTCGATCGGTTGACCGCCGAAGATGATCCTTCCGGCCGTGATTGGCTGCACGCCCGAGATCGCGCGTAGCAAGGTCGTTTTTCCCGCGCCGTTGGCGCCGACGATGGCGACGATTTCGCCGTCGCGAACCTCCATCGAAACGCCGTGCAAGACTTCGATACGGCCATAGGCGCTGGCAAGGTTCTCAACCGAAAGCACGCGCCGCCTCCTCCGAACCATGAACGCCGAGATAGGCTTCGATGACCGCCGCATTCGATCGCACTTCGGCGGCGGTGCCCTCCGCAAGGGTCTTGCCGTTGGCAAGGACGTGAATGCGGTCGGATATGTTCATCACCAGCCGCATGTCGTGCTCGACCAGCACCACGGTGACGCCGTCCTTGACGATGGATCGGATGATGCCGTCGAGCTCCTCGGTCTCCACCGGATTGCAGCCGGCGGCCGGTTCGTCGAGCAGCAACACTTTCGGTTCAGTGGCAAGAGCGCGGGCAATTTCCAGGCGTCTGAGGTCGCCGAAGGCGAGCGATCCGGCGGGACGCTCCGCGTGGGCGGCGAGGCCGACGCGCGCGAGCACCGATCGCGCCACCTCTTGCGTTTGCCGGTTCTGCCGACCGACCGAAGGGACATGCAGCAGATCGGACAGAGTGCCGGTGCTCTCGTGGCGATGGCGGCCGACCATGACGTTTTCGAGCACGGTCATGCGCAAGAAAAGCTGCAGGTTCTGAAACGTACGCGACAGACCGCGTCGTGCCAGCAAATGCGGCGCCAGCCCGGTGACGTCCTCGCCGCGGAGCCGCACGAAGCCATCCTGCGGCGCGTAGACGCCCGAGATCAGGTTGAGCAACGTGGTCTTGCCGGCCCCGTTGGGACCGATGATGGAGAAAACTAAACCGGACGGGACGCTGAGGCTGACCTCGCTGACGGCGCGCACGCCGCCGAAGGCGATCGAGAGCCGCTCGACCTCGAGAACCGTCACGTTCGC
Source organism: Xanthobacteraceae bacterium (assembly GCA_050011955.1). Taxonomy (GTDB): domain Bacteria; phylum Pseudomonadota; class Alphaproteobacteria; order Rhizobiales; family Xanthobacteraceae; genus BOG-931. Next base: position 23,029 of record JBEKIC010000015.1, on the reverse strand, counting down.
ATCCGCCCGAAGGCAGCGGCGATTCCCCGGACAATCCCATGCCGCAGGAAAATCATGAAGCCCATCACCACGATGCCGAGCACCATCTGCTCATATTCATGGAGTAGCGTCAGCATCTGCGGCAGCACGACCAGCAGAGTGGCGCCGACCAACGAGCCGGCTACCGAACCCATGCCGCCGAGGACCACCATCGCTACAAGCTCGATCGACCGCAGAAAACCGGAGACGTCGGGCGTGACAAACTCATTGAGCAGCGCAAGATACGATCCGGCGACGGAGGCATAGATCGCGGAAATAACAAAGATCGCCAGCTTCTGCCGCGCAACGTCGATGCCGAGCATCCGCGAGGCGACTTCGCTGTCATGGATCGCCTGCAACGCCCGGCCCATCGGGCTATCGATGAGATTCAACGCCAGCGCCGTACCAATGACAAACGTGACCCCGCCGATCCAATACCACGCTCGCGGGCCGTGCAGCGAAAAACCGAATAGCACGAGATGCGGTACCAGCATGCCGTCGGGGCCGCCGGTCCAGGCGGCTTCGTTGGTGAGGACGATGGCGACAAGGAGCCCGAAGCCGAGAGTCGCCACCGCAAGATATTGGCCCTTGAGCTGCAGGATCGGCCGGCCGACGGTAAAGGCGATCAGGCCCGACAGCGACGCGCCGCCGAGGATGCTGAGCCAACAAGGCAGGCCCAAATGGGTGGCTCCGACCGCAACGGCATAGGCTCCTATGCCGAGGAAGCCGGCGTGACCCAGGCTGACCTGTCCGGCGAAACCCATCAGAAGATTGAGGCCGAGACTCGCCAGCGCGAAGATAAAGACCAGTGCCGCTATCCGGTAATAATAGGTCGATGGGAACACCAGCGGCAGCAGCAGGATAATAACCGCGATCGCTACGGCCGGCGCCAGGCGATGATCGAGCAGTGCGCGCATGCTCACACCCGTTCAACCTGGGCCCGACCGAGCAGGCCCTGGGGCACAACGAACAGCACGGCGAGGATCACCAGGAATGCGACCGCATCCTTGTAGTTCGAAGAGATGTAGCCGGCGCTGAACGCCTCCAGCAGACCAAGCAGCAGACCGCCGACCACGGCGCCGAAGGCGCTGCCCATGCCGCCGAGCATCGCGCCGGCAAATCCCTTGAGCGCCAGCAACGTTCCGACATCGTAACTGGTCAGCGTGATGGGGGTGATGAGGATTCCGGCAACAGCGCCGATCGCCGCCGATACGGCGAAGGAGAAGTCAACGATGCGCCGGGTATTGATGCCGACGAGGCGCGCCGCCAGCCGGTTGGCGGCCGTGGCGATCACCGCCTTGCCGAGCAGCGTGCGATCAATCACCCCCCACAGCAGCACGACGACGACGGCCGCTCCGGCAAGCACGACCAGGCTCTGCGGCAGGATGGCAGCGCCGGCGAAACGGATCGGGTCGCCGCCGAACAGCGGCGGCAGACTATGAAAGCGCTTGTCGAAGACAATCTGCGCCGCGCCGCGCAGGAAAATCGAGGCGCCGATTGTGATCATGATCAGCGTAACCGCGCCCGCTCCGCGCGCCGGCTCGATGGCGAAGCGATGCAGCGCCAACCCGAGGGCGACCGCCACGATCACCGCGATCAGCGCCGCCAATGGCAACGGCACCCCGGCGAGCGCCAAAAATACCGTCGACATCCCGCCCAGCATCACGAATTCGCCCTGGGCGAAGTTCACGACGCCGGAGGCGTTGTAAATAAGCGTGAAGCCAAGAGCGACAAGCGCATAGACGGCGCCGACCGTCAGTCCGGAGAAGGCGAATTGCAGAAATTCAGCCATCGGATCAAGCCGCCCCGCGCCGTCGCTGTCGTCGTCGCTTCCCGGTCAGGCGAGCAGACCACCGGCCTGCTCGCCCGCTTTTCATGAGCCGGCGTCGGGCACCAGGGTCCAATCTCCGTTCTTGATCTCGAGCATGCGGAAAGCCGATAGATCCAGGCCGACGTGATCGGTCGGCGACATGTTGACGATGCCGCCAGTGCCGATATAGCCCTTGGTCTTCTCGATCTCGTCGCGCACCTGCGCTTTGTCGGTGCCCTTTGCCCGCTGCATCGCCTGCACCAGGATCATCAGGCCGTCATAAGCATGCCCGCCGAAGGTCGACACCGCTTGCCCGGTCTGTTTCTGGTACTCCCGTGAATAATTCACAACGACCGGCTTTTGCGGATCGCTGTCAGGCAATTTCTCGGCTACGAGCAGCGCCGCAGCCGGCAGGCGGACGCCTTCCGCCGCGGCGCCCGCGAGATCGATGAACTGCTTCGAAGCAACCCCGTGACTCTGATAGAACGGCAACGTGATGCCGAGCTGGCGATAGTTGCGCGTCACGATCGCCGGGCCTTGGCCGAATCCGGTGTTGACCACCGCCTGCACGCCCGCGGTGTTCTTGATGTTGGTGAGCTGCGGCGTCATGTCGCTGTCGCGCGGGCCATAGGTCTCTTCGTGGGCGATGGTGATGCCGTACTTCGGCGCCACGGCGACGCATTGGTCGCGCATCGACTTGCCGAACGCGTCGGTGCCCGAGATAATTGCGATCGTCGTCAGATTGCGATGCTTGAGGTCGGCAAAAATCTTTTCGCAGGCCATTCTGTCGGTGTGCGGCGTCTTGAATACCCACTTGCGCACCGGCTCGATGATCTGCACCGCGCCGGCCAGCGAGATGAAGGGAATCTGCGCCTCTTCAAAAACGGGTATCATTGCCAGTGTCGCGCCGGTTGAGGTGCCGCCAACCATCGCCACGATCTTGTCTTCCTCGACCAGGCGCGTTGCGAACGTGCGCGCATTGTTGGCGTCGCCGCCGTCGTCGTAGATGACGAGCTGGAGCTTCTGGCCGTTGACCCCGCCCTTGGCGTTGATGGCATCGGCGTACATTTCCAGCGTCTTCTTCTCCGGATCGCCGAGAAACGACGCTGGGCCGGTGACCGAAAGTACCGCGCCGATCTTGATTTGCGCCGACGCCGGGTGGCAAGCGGCGAACAGGATCGACGCACCGATGCCGATTGTCGCGACGATATGATTGCGTGCCATGTTGTTATCCTCCCAAGACAAATTCTGTCGAAACTATCAGTGCTGGTAAAGCCGAAATTGATCTAACTCAAGACGCATCGGCACCCGTCAGACAGGGCGTCTGGCGCTCGTCGACCACTCGACGCTCGCGGAATAACCGGTGCCTGTCGAGATCGGATCGTGGAAAACAGGGGAAACGGTCGGAACAGCGCACGACCACGATCGAAACGGCCGAGGCGTCGGTAGCCATCCGGCGGGAGTCATTGATCTAGCGCAATAAATCCGGCCGGATTGGGTATATTCTTTAATGATATTGGACTGTAATCCATGACAAGAATTATTGAGACTTTACGCGAGGAGCATCGCAACATCGAAGAATTGCTTCTCGTTCTGGAGCAGGAATTAAGTGTGTTCGACCGCAATGAGCAGCCCGATTATGACATTATACAGGGCGTCATCCGTTATTTTGAGGACTATCCCGATTGCTGCCATCATCCGAAAGAGGACATGATCTTCGAGAAACTGAAGGCGCGTGACTCCGTCGCGGCCGAAAGCGTCGGCGACCTCGAAGCTGAGCATCAAAACGAAGGCAAACGCCTGCGACAGGTTGCTCACGTGGTCAGGAGCGTCCTGACCGATCATGATATCCTGCGGCAGACGTTCCACAACACGTTGCGCGATTTCATCGACCTGGAACGCAAACACATCGACATGGAAGAACGCGTGTTGTTTCCGATCGCCATCAAGACCTTGCGACCCGAAGATTGGGCGGAAATCGAGGCAGTGTGGAGCGAAAAGCAGGATTCGCTATTCAATGCGGCTATTGAAGAACGATGCCAAACTCTGCGCGAGCGTATTTTGCAGTGGGAACGGGAAAACCAGGAGAATTGGCTGGCACAGCGCGCCGATTCACACTTGGACAGCCACCATTAGAACAGGCCGGTCGCCATTATTTCAATTTCAATAAGACGCGATGCATCGCCCGAGCCCGGACGAAATCGGAACCAGACATGTGCCGGCCAGGGGCGCGCTTCGAGCCCAACGCAATCATCAGCCGGCCGTCGCCGCGGGTATCACGGCCGTCGCCTCGAGCTCGATCTTGGCCGGATGGTCAAGCAGATCGGCGACGAAGATCATGCTCATGGCTGGATAATGCTTGCCCATCAAACGATTCCATATCCGCCCTAGCTCGGCGCGCCCCGCAAGATAGGCCGGCCGGTCGATGCAATAGGCCGTCATACGGCAAATATGGTCGGGCGTTCCGCCGGCCTCGGCCAGCACGGCGAGCACGTTTTTGAGCGCCTGTTCGAATTGCGGCACCAGGTTTTCGCTACAAAATTGCTGTTGCTCGTTCCAACCGACTTGGCCGGCGATGAAGACGATGCGTCCGGCGGCGACGCTGATTCCGTTGGCGTAGCCGATGGGCGGCGCCCAACCGGGTGGCAGCAAAACCGACATTGAACGCTCTCCTCGACCTTTTCGAACACGGCGCGGCGGGGCGCCAGCGCTTTCAATGATATACCGATTCAATGAACGCGACGGCGGTGGCGAAAGAAAAGGCAAGACGACGGATCGACGAAGCGCTTACCGAAAGCCCGACCGTGTTGCCCAGCATCAGGCGCAAGCCATTTAATGTCGCATTTTCAATTAGTTAGAGACCATCCTTGCGGACTGCGCTATGCTGCCCGTGACCGCATCCGTTGACTTAAATCAAGAGGGTGCTGCGAATTTCAAGCAAAAAGACATGTTTCACATTGGTGTAGCGCCTGAGGGAAACTTGCAATGCGGCGGCGACCCTGTCGATCGGACTAAGGAACGCACTCCGGCGCACCATGTGAACGTGAGTCACAACATGCAAAATGACCTCGCCCACATCCTCAACGAGATCGAGGATCCGGAACTCGGCATCGGCATCGTCGACATGGGCATGGTTTATCGCGCCGACTGGAACGCAACGGGCATCGAGGTGGAATTCACGACGACCTCGGCCTCGTGCCCTTTCGCTGAAGCGATGTTGCAGCAGATCAACGACATCCTGCGTCATCGCTTCCGCGAGGCCGCATCGATTCGCGTACGGCTCGTCCTGAATCCGCCGTGGACGGTGGAACGGCTCAGCGATAATGCCCGCAGAAAGCTCGGTTGGCCGGAAAGCGCGACTGATCCGTCGGCGCATTTCTGCGCGGATGTCGCCCCGGATCCGTCGAAACACTGAGCCGCTCTGCCGCGCCGAGTGACGACGCCACCTCATGGAAATGGTTAGACCGTGAGGCTGGTTTGTTGCCGATCATCAGACCCGCGCCAATGTCCTTAAAGCAACTATTTTTTCGCGAAGCAGCTATTTCACGATTGTCACCTTACTGCGGTCCTCACTCACGAGCACAGCAGCAATCACGACGAGACCCTTGATGACCATTTGCGCGAATTGAAGCATTACGAGATATGTAAGCGCTTACACAAAAACCTAGCCGAAGATCGAGAAAGCGTCAACGGACTTGATCGGCTGAACCGGGTGCGGCCCTCTTAAGCACGCACCATCGACGCCGGTTTCGCGCGTCTCACGCGCCCGGGCGGCGCGACGTCATCATACTGGCGGGCGGCTTAGAGCCCTGCCCTGCTGTGGAAATGCGGCGGTGCGTCTGCGCGATTTTTGCGTCGGGCAGCGCGCCGTCGTCTCCCGGATCACGAGATCGGTCGATAGTTCGAGCGGCAGCACCGGAGCGCTGGTCTCGATGGCGGCGATGAGGCGTTTCGCCGCGCTATCGCCCATCTCCTGCGCAGGAACGCGGACGGTGGTGAGTTTCGGAGTGATGTACTGCGCGATCGGCATATCATCAAATCCGACAATGGAAATATCGTTCGGAACGGAGAGGCCGGTATCCCGACATTCCGACAGGGCGCCGATCGCCTGAACGTCGTTGGCGCAGAATACCGCCGTTGGCGGGCGGTCGAGCTGAAGCATCCGTTGCATGGCAGCACGGCCCTCCACGAATTCGAATGCCCGCTCGAACATCAGTTCGGGATCGGGTTCGATCTTCGCGTCGCGCAGCGCCTGTTCGAAGGCGATTTTACGCTGCAGCGCACGGTCGTTGAGGTCGGTGCGGCCGCAGATGAGGCCGATCCGCCGATGGCCGAGCGCCAGCAGATGTCCCACTGCGGCGCGGGCTGCCTTGATATTGTCGAAGGAGACGCTCGGGCGCTCGCGCGACCGGGTCAGCTTCCAGGTGATCACGAACGGACAATTGTTGCGGACTATCTTGTCGTAAACGGCGCTGGCGCGGCGCTCGCCGGTCAGGATCAGCCCTTCGACACGGCGTGATAGCAGCTGGTGAATGAGCGCCGCCTCGCGTTCCTCGGAAAAATCCGAAACGCCGAACAGCACGGTGTATCCCGCCTGCTGCGCCGCCTGCTGAACGGCCTGGGTCGACGAACCATAGATGGAATTGGTCACCATCGGGATGACGAGGCCGAGAAGGCGGGATCGGCGCGAGGCCAGCCCGCCCGCCAATCCGTGCGAGACGTAATGATGGCGCTCAATCACCGCCAACACCGCCTCGCGGGTCGCTTTCTTGACCTTGTTCGGCTGATTGAAGGAACGCGACACGGTCGCCGTCGAGACACCAGCCTCACGGGCGATTTCGTTGATTGTAATTGTTTTTGGCGGCAGGCGCCGCGGGGCCTTGCGCGACATCATCCTCACCTGAATCGTCCGGCGCTACGCGGGCGGCACATTATGCGCGCGGATCGTCACAACGGATCGTGGCAGCGCCGCACTTGCCCTCTGTACAATACCGCAGATTGAGATTTCCCGTCCGCTAATATTGACAGGTCGCAAACTGCGTATATTAATTCACAGCACAATGAAAGCGTTTTCATAATTTGGGGGATTGGTGCGCCGTTACCTTAAGAAGGCAGCTCCGAAGGAGCGCAGCGACACCGACGCGATCGACACTACGGTGCGGCAGATGCTGGCGGACATCGCCGAGAACCGCGACGCCGCGATCCGGCGCTATGCGGAAACCCTCGATCATTGGACGAAGCCCGACTTCCGCGTCTCGGCCGACGAGATTCGGCAGGCCACCGCGCGTCTGCCGGAGACGTTCAAGGATGATTTCAAATACGCTTACGACAAAGTCACCGGCTTCGCGCGGCATCAGCGCGACAGCATGAAGGGCTTCGAAGTCGAAATCGAGCCGGGCATCTGGCTGGGGCAAAAACTGATCCCGGTGGCGAACGTCGGTTGCTACATTCCCGGCGGCAAGTATCCGCTCATCTCGGCCGCGATCATGAGCATCGGCACTGCACGGGCGGCCGGAGTCAGTCATGTGATCGCCTGCGCGCCGCCGCGCGACGCCGACGGCATTTATCCGCCGCAGCTCTACGCACTGCACACCGCGGGCGCCGACGAGATCTACGTACTGGGCGGCGTGCAGGCCTTGGCGGCAATGGCCTACGGCTGCGTCGGCATGCGCGCGGTCGACATGATCACCGGGCCCGGCAATGCCTACGTCGCCGAGGCGAAACGACAATTGTTTGGACGGGTGGGCGTCGATCTGCTCGCCGGTCCCACCGAGATCTGCATCATCGCCGACGAGAGCGCCGATGCCGCGCTTGTCGCCACCGATCTGCTCGGCCAGGCAGAGCATGGTCCCGACAGCCCGATCTGGTTCATCACCACATCCGAGAAGCTTGGCTTCTCCGTCATCCGTGAAGTTCAGCAGCAGCTTACGACGCTGCCGACGGCGGCACTGGCGGGGCCGGCGTGGAAGAACAACGGCGAGGTGGTCGTCGTCGAGACCGATGACGAGGCCATCGCCATCAGCGACGAATACGCCCCCGAGCATCTCGAGTTGATGACGCAGCGAAATGACTACTATCTGAAGCAGCTGACCAATTACGGCAGTCTGTTTATCGGCGAGGAAAGCACCGTCGCCTACGGCGACAAGGGCGTGGGAACCAATCACACGCTGCCGACCGGCAAGGCCGCGCGCTACACCGGCGGGCTGTGGGCCGGAAAATTCATCAAGACCGTCACCTACCAGAGGCTGACGCCTCAGGCGAGCCGTCGCATTGCCCCGGCGATGGGTCGTCTCTGTCATGCAGAGGGCATGCTGGCGCACGAGCTTACCGCAACGGTGCGGTTCAGCCGCTACGCGCCCAGCAACACGGAGTAGGCCGTCGTTAACGTCAACTAAAAATCAGCGGGGAAATCATTCCCCCTTTCGGAGGAAATGCAGAGGGAAGTTCCGGCATGCTCAGGTGAAAGAGAATAGCAAGTAGCCTGCAACTGCCGTATTTCTTTCTCTGAGCACGTCCTGCGCAGGACAAGACCAGGGAGAGTTTCAGTGATGTCATCTCGCCACAGCCGCCGCAGTTTTCTCAAGCAGACAGCACTCGGCACCACCGCGCTTGCGATCGCACCGTCGCTGGTCATGGGCACGCGGGCGGCCCACGCTGCCAAGCTCGCGCTCGACAATGTCCACGTCGAGGCGGCGCAACGCGCCAAAGAACTCGCCGGCGGCAAGCCGGTGACGCTGACGATTCTCGAGCCCTCCGGGTCGCTCGGCAATATCAAGCCGGTTGCCGACAAGTGGAAGGCCGACACCGGCATCGATATCCAATACGTGGAAGTGCCGCTCGATCAGATCAATCAGAAGGTCCTGCTTGAGGCGGTCTCCAAGAGCGGCTCCTTCGACATCGCGCTGCCGGCCAGCTTCGGCATTCCCGATCTCGTCACCTCGGGGATTTCGTCAACCTCGACGAGCTCGCGGAAAAATACGAGCCCGAGGGCTATCAGAAGGATTATCTCTACACCATTTCCAATTACTACAAGGGCAGCCTCTACGGCTATGAAACCGACGGCGACGCCTACGTTATGTTTTACCTCAAGGATTGGCTGGACGATCCGGAGGAAAACAAGAAGTTCGCCGACAAGCACGGCTACAAGCTGAAAGTGCCGGACACGTGGGAGGAGCTGGACGCCATGATGGCGTTCTTCCACCGCCCGGACAAGAACCGCTTCGGCGGCGCCCTCTACCGTACGCAGTTCTTCATCGCCTGGGAGTGGTGGGTGCGCTTCCATGCCAAGGGCTACTACCCCTTCGACGACAACATGAAGCCGCAGATCAATAGCGACGCCGGCGTCAAGGCGCTCGAGGAATTGATTGCCGCCTCGAAATTCCTGTATCCGGGCGCCCGCAGCAACGGGCTGTTCGAGAATTTCGAAGCGTTCGGTCAGGGCGACAAGTTCTGCAACATCGGCTGGGGCGGCACCCAGAAGTTCCTCAACAGCAGCAAGTCGAAAATAAAGGGTAAGATGGCCTTCGGACCGATGCCGGGCGGCAAGGTCAAGGGCGAGCTGCTGAAGACGCCCTACTTCAACTGGGGCTGGAACTATGTGGTCTCCAGCGTGTCAAGGCAGCCGGAGATCGCCTACCTGTTCACGCTCTACGCCTGCAGTCCCGTGATGTCGACCTTGGCGGTACGCGACGTCGACGGATACTTCGATCCGTTCCGCACGGTGCATTACAAGGATCCGCAGATCATCCAGAATTACTCTGCGCCCTTCCTCGCCGTGCACGAGCAGGCAATGCGCGACAGCATTCCCGACCTGTATCTGCGCGGCCAAGGCGAATATTTCGACGTGCTGCGCGTCAACGTGCAGGCCGCCGATGTGGGCGAAAAGAAGCCCAAAGAGGCGCTCGACGAAGTCGCCAGCAAATGGGAGACCATCACGCGCCGCATGGGCAAGCAAAGCCAAGTGGTGCAATGGCGATTCCTCAAGAACAACTATCCGCAAGGGATCCGCAATCGGCTTGTGTGATATCACAATGACGGTGGGCTTCGGCGTGGGCGCCGAGGTCCACCTTCACGGATGATTTCAAGAGATGGCGGCACAGGCTCGGAGCCCGGCGATTCCACGATTTGTGACGGCACGAGCGTTCCGCAAGCTCGTGCCGTTCAACGTGGCAATCGCGCTTCCGGCGCAGCTGACGGTGTTGACTGTCGTGCTGGTGCCGACGTTGATCGTCGTGTGGCTCAGCCTCACGGATTGGCAGCCGACAGAGGGAATCCCCTGGTACCGGGCGGACCTGGTCTGGTTCTGGAACTACTACGACCTTTTCCACGACGCTCGCTTTGTCGCCGCCGTGGCGCGCACGCTGCTGGTCGTTGTCGCATGCATGGCGGCCGAGTTCCTGCTGGCGATGGGCCTCGCGCTCTTGTTCCTCGATGACTGGCCGTGGCGCAAGATCGCCGTCAGCATCATCATCCTGCCGATGATGGTCGTTTCGGTGGACGCCGCCAATGCCTTCTTCATGCTGTTCAACGATCGCGGCCCGATCAACTATCTGATCTCGCTGATCATCGGACGTCCGTTCGAATTTGCCTGGCTGTCCGATCCCACCTGGGCGTTGCTGCCGATCATGCTCTCCGAGATCTGGCAATGGACGCCGCTGATGTTCCTGCTGGTGCTGACCGGATTGATGAATTTGCCGGAGAACCAGATTCGCGCCGCCTATGTGCTCGGCGCGTCGCGCACGCGCATCTTCCTGCGTGTCATGCTGCCGTTGCTGATGCCGGTGATCATTATCGCGCTGCTGGTGCGCAGCATCGAAACTTTCAAGATCTTCGATCCGGTCTACATCCTGACCCGAGGCGGCCCCGGCGCCGCCACCGAGACCATCTCGATGTTCATGTATAACGGCGCCTTCGTTTATTTTCGCATCGGTTACATCGCGGCTGCGGCGCTGATGATTCTCGTCGTCGTCATCGCGATCTGTTTCGCCCTGCCACGTCTGCTGCAGCGGCATCACCGGTAGACCAGCATGTTCGGCGCAGACAAGGCTTGGGTTAGATGGCTGAAGCGCACCACCGTGTGTATTGCCATCGTGATCGCCTCCTTTCCGATCTTCTGGCTTATCTCGACTTCGTTCAAGCCGGTCGACGAATGGCAGAAGTTTCCGCCGGTCTGGATCAGCAGTCAGCCGACCTTGCAGAATTATCGCATCGTCTTCGCGCCGAAGGCGGCGCAGGAGTTTGCCGCCAAGCAGCAGGGCGCCATCGGCTACAAGGTGTCGGGCAGCGCCTGGAAAGCGTTCGGCGATTCGGCGATCATCGCCACCGCGGCGACGGTGCTGTCCGTGTTGTTCGGCACGCTGGCCGCCTATTCGATCGTTCGCTTTCATACCGGCGGCGACAGCTATCCTTTTCAGTTCCTTACGGTGCGCATGTTTCCACCGATCGCCGTCGTCGTGCCCATGGTGGTGCTGTTCTCGATGCTGCGCCTGTCGGACACCTATTTCGGTCTGATCCTCGCCTATACCGCCTTCACCCTGCCGTTCAGCATTTGGATGATCCGTAGCTTCATCGAGGAGGTGCCGGAGGAACTGGAGGGTGCCGCGCTGATCTACGGAATGCGCCCGTTGCATGCGTTTCTCAAGGTGACCTTTCCATTAATCCAAGGCGGCGTCCTCGCCACCGCGCTCTTCGTCTTCATCCTCAACTGGTCGGAATTCCTCTTTGCGCTCACGCTGACGACCGGGCACGTGGTGACCGTGACGTTGCAGGTCGCCAACTACGTCTCTGCGAGTTCGGGCAAGCTCTATGGCGTCCAGGCGGCGATGGGTACGGTCTCGACCCTGCCGGTGATTTTCTTCGGCTATATCATTCAACGTCACCTGGTGCGCGGGCTGAGCTTCGGAGCCATCAAGCGGTAGCGCACGATGTCGAAGCTCACGCTCAGCAGAATCAGCAAGCGCTTTAGCGGACGCGATGCCGTGCGCGATTTGTCGCTCGCGCTCGACCGCGGCGAATTTCTTTCGCTGCTGGGGCCGTCGGGCTGCGGCAAATCGACGACCCTGGGAATGATCGCCGGCTTCATCGCGCCGGATGCAGGCGACATCCTGATCGACGGCAACCGGATCAACGATTTGTCGCCGCAGCAACGACGCATCGGCCTGGTGCTGCAGGACTATGCGGTGTTTACCAGCCTCACGGTGCGCGCCAATCTCTCCTTCGGGCTCGAGGTGAAGGGGCTCAAACGCGGCAAACGGCGCCAGGCCGTCGATGAACTGGCCCGCCAGCTCGATCTGTCCGATCTGCTCGACCGCCGGGGCGGCAGCCTCAACATGAGCGAGATGCAGCGCGTCGCCCTGGCGCGCACGTTGGCGACCGAACCGGAGCTTCTGCTGCTCGACGAGCCGATGTCGAATCTCGACGCCGAGACCCGCGCGCGGCTCCGGGGCGAGCTGCGGCAGCTGCAGAAGTCGCTAGCGCAGACCGTGCTCTACGTGACCCACGACCAGGCCGAAGCGCTCAGCATGTCGGATCGCGTCGCCGTCATGCGCGACGGCGAGATCGTACAGCTGGCCACCCCTCACGATATTTATCACCGGCCGGCCAATCGATTCGTCGCCGAATTCATCGGCGACCCGCCGCTCAATGTGATTCCCTGCGACGTCGCCACTGATGCCGCAGCGACGGCGATCGCGCTTCCGGGTGGCGCCGTGCTCCGTAGCTCGGCGTTGCCCATCGCGCCGGGGCGCCATTGGCTGGGCGTTCGCCCGCACGATGTCGAGCTGGTGGCCACGGCGTCGCCGGGGGCGGTGCAGGCGCCGCTGCGGTTCGTGGAGAATTTCGGCGCACGACACGTGCTGCATGCGGAATACGCCAGCGATCTGCTTCGCATCGAGGCGGTGCCGGCCGCGCGGTCGATCGGAGAGATGCTACATCTGCGCTTTACCGCGGATCGCGTCCTGCTGATCGATCGCTCGAGCGAACGCGTCGTTCCATTCCGGCAGCTGGAGGCCGCGGCATGAGCGCGGTAGCGCTAGAGCGCCTGCGAAAGGTGTTCAACAAGACCACGGCGCTGGACGACGTCAGCCTTGCCATCGGCACTGGGGAATTCCTCTGCGTCGTCGGCAGAACCAATGCCGGCAAATCGACGCTGCTCAAGACCATCGCCGGCCTTTATCGCGCCGACGGCGGACGCGTCATCATCGGCGGACGGGATTTGACCTTGCTGCCTCCGCACAAGCGACGCGTCAGTCTATTATTTCAGAACATTGCCTTGTTCCCGACAATGACCGGCTATGAGAACATCGCCTTCCCGCTGCGCACCACGAATGTAGCTGGCGATGCCGTCGAGCGCAGGGTTCGGTCGATCGCACAAATGCTCAAGGTCGAGCATCTCCTGGACCGGCTGCCGCGGACCTTTTCCGGAGGTGAGCGGCAGCGGGTCGCCATTGGTCGGGCGATCATTCAGCCCGGCGATCTGCTCATGCTCGACGAGCCATTGACCAATCTCGACGCCAGCATCCGCATCCGGCTGCGCATCGAATTCAAAAAGCTGCATCGCGAATTCGCGCAGACCATCATCTACGTCACGCACGATCAGGTCGAAGCCATGAGCCTGTCGGATCGCGTCGCGGTCCTCGACGGCGGGCGCATTCAGCAGATCGGCTCGCCCGACGAGGTCTACCACCGGCCTGTCAACCGTTTCGTCGCCGAGTTCATCGGCTCGCCGCCGATGAATATCATCGACGCCGAGTTGAGCCAGGCGGACGGGCGGCTTGCGCTGATCGGGACGGGATTCAGCCTGCCGGTCGAGGAAAGCGAGGGCCAGCGCTGGCGGCAGATGCAGCTGCCGCGACAGCTTGCCTTCGGCGTTCGGCCGGAGCGAGTCATCGTGGCACCCGGCCCCACCAATGACGCGCCGATCGGAGCCAATATCCTCTGGGTGGAGCATCTCGGCAACCGCTCGATCGTCGCGTTACGGATGGGTGACGTGACGCTGACCGCGGTGGTCCCGCCCAATCGTCCGCTCAACGCCGACCGGCGGGCGTGGGTCGGGCTGCGGCCCGAACCGCAACATCTACTGAGCCGGGAGACCGGGGTCTTCTTTCCACTCGCAGCCTGATTTAGAAAAAGCCGAAGGAGACAGGGCATGGACAGCAACAAAGGACCGGCGGCATCCCGCGCGTCGGGTTTGCCGGGGAAATTCACATACTCCTCCTTCTCGACCGACCTTGACCTGCCGCCGCCCCGCACTGTGGCCGAGATCGTGGCGATGACGCCATCCGACATGGCCCGCGCGTCGCGGCTGGCAACGGCCGCCTACAGCGAACTGTTGCAGGTCGCAGCGAGCCTGGAAGACCCGGCCTATCGCCGGCTCATGACCGAATGCGTCGCCGCCCCCAAGGTGACCTTCCTCGAAATGTATCCGACCGAGGCGGATCGGCGACGGCTGTTCGCGGAAATGGTGAAGCTGGGATTCTTCAATAAGGAAGATTCACCGGAATATGTCTGGCCGCACGGCCACATGCAGCCGCAAACCTATCTGACGGCACCGTCGAGCCACAATGATTTCTATAATGCGCATCCCGGCGGACTCGCGGTGACGGTTGCCTACAACATCCGCATGGCCGAGGCCTACACCAACAATTACCGGCAGATGTTCGGCCTGCCGATCAATCGCGACTTGCCCGCGGCGGCGCTGTGCGTTCACGAATATCCCAAGGTCTGGCTCTATCAGTGGCAGGCGGACGGATCCTGGCTCGAGGAGCCGCGCACCGTCTATGACGATACCTGGCACGCGCACTGCATCTACGTGACGGCGGAGCTCATGCATCGCCGCTACGATGCGCGCATTGTCATGGCGATGGCGGCCGCGCATCAGCTGTCGGCGCTCGAAGCGTCAATGGACGGACGCCGAGTCGTCTGCCACTGGCACGGGCTCGATCGCGTCGCGCACTTCATCAAGGCGGCAGCGGTCATGGCGCAGGTCGATCCGGTCGACTACGGCCTGCTCGAGCGCAAAGGACAGGAGATGGTGCTGGCGCCGCAACCCGCCGAGCAATGGGTGACCCATCTCGCCGACATGAACTGGCCGTATACGATGGGTGCCGCGCACCTTCTCACCTATCCATTGCTCCAGGAGATCGCGGCGAGCGAGTTTGGGTTGACGGAGCGCGATTTGGCCGGGCGTCCCTTCAACCAGCTGAAGAACTACGTCTGGTCGCAACTCGGACAGATACCGCTCTACGAGATCCTGGTCCGCGAAGGCGCCGATGCGGCGCGGCGAACGGTGAAGCGACTGGTCATTAAATAGCTTAGCCGTCTGGACGGTTTAGGCACTGCGTTGCCGCAGCGCGACGATCAACGCCGAAGCATTGTCTTGAATTGGAGATTGCCGCTAGGCGCGGCTTGGTGCGCCACGACGTTTCCGCCGTGCTGCTGGACGAGCCGTTGACGGTGATCGATCCTCAGCTCCGCCTGCATCTGCGCCGCAAGCTCAAGGAGATCCACGGACGCTTCAATCTCACCATGCTCTACGTCACCCACGACCAGAACGAAGCCATGACGTTTGCCGACGAAGTCGTGATGATGAACCACGGACGGGTGGTTCAGATGGGCATGCCCGCCGACCTCTTCGAGGCGCCGCTGACCCGCTTTGTCGGCTATTTCATCGGCACGCCGGCGATGAATTTCCGCGCCGCCGAAGCCCGCGATGGTATCGTCCGCCTCGACGGCATGGTCGTTGCCGGCGTCGCCGCCGGCCACGTACCGTCCGGTCCGATCACCGTCGGCATCCGCCCCGAATACGTTGAATTCGCCGACAGCCCCGGTCGCAATGTACTTTCAGCGACGGTGCTGGACATCCTCGATTTGGGCAGCGTCCGCGTCGTCGACTTGATCGTGGCCGGCAGGAAGGTGAAGGCCAAGCTGCAGCGCGAGCGCGCCTTACCGGCCGGCGATGTCTTGATCAGGCTGCCGGCGGATAAAATTCGCCTTTATATAGACGACCATCTTGTAACCGCCCGCTCAGGCTCGAGTAGATAAAAGTGTCGGAATGGCAAGTCGCGCCGGCCTTGGCGCGACTGCGGCACTGGATCAATCTACGCGCATTCCGAAACCAGATCGCGAAGCGGGCCCAAATCCAGAGTCAATTCCTGGTCTCCTAGACCGAACGCCGCCTTGAGTTCACCCATACGGGCTTCGAGCTTAAGCAGGGTTTCACCCAGGCGCTCGATCTCCTCTTCGCTCAGCGTGCCATTCTCCACGCGCCGCACGGCCTGCCGCTCAAGCAGCTTGCGCAGCAGTTCGACGACACTGAGCACAAGACGAGCCAGGTCGCGCTCGACGCTTTTGGGATCGGCGACGATGCGCTGCGGCGACTGTCGTTCAACCTCGGAGAACGGGCCGGCGAACCTGTCGAGCAGGGCCTGGTCGTTGGGCGCATGAATGACCTTTTGCCCGCGGGCCGGTGTTGCGTCACGCTGCATAGCACTCGTCACTCCAATTTGTCGCGCGCTCGCCGGCACTGACAAACGAATAGGGGGGCCATGGTCCGGTGCAGAGCAGGGCAAGTTCCGGATGGGCGTTTGCCACCGCATCAACGACTTCGCGAAAGGACACGATGCGATCACGCGGCACGAGAAACGCCGCCGAGGTCCCCTGCCGATCATCCGGTTCGTCGTCAAGCCTGCTTGCGTTCGCATGGCTTGCGAGCCGTTCATAGGATTCCCGAACCAGACTGAGCTTGGCGCGCCGTCGATCTTGAAGCTCCCGGTCCCTGGCCACCCTCGCCCACAAATAAGCGGCGCCCCGCCCTGTTCCGCGCGGAGTCAACCGGTCGGATGACGCAACCGAATGATCGTCTTCCGACCTGCCCTCACTTACAGTCAAAAACCGCATGCCGATCTCGACCTGGCCGCGCACGCGCTCGATGTCCTGGACCAGCGCGCCATAGCCCCGGCACAACAAGTCGCCGACACGCTGTCGCGATGGCAGCAGAGTCCCGAACCGCATCGGCAGAACTGCCCGATCGCTCATCAGGGCCTCGATAACCTCTTCGTGCCGCCATAGCTTGTCCTCGCACTGCGACAGCGGCGAGCCGTCGAACGTGCTGACGACAGCGACGACATCGCGGCAGATGACCTTGGCTAGCCCCTCGTCGTGCAGGCCCAATTGGCCAGGCAAGGGCCCATCCGGCCGGTCGGCAATTGCATAGACATAGATCATCTGGCAGCTCCGTTAGCTGCCTGCACCGTCGAGCGCGCGTCCTGTCGAAGCCGTTCCGCAGTATCGACCGAGGCAAGGAGAACCTTGAGGCCGACATAGATCAGATCCACGCCGGCGACAGAGATCGTGGCATCGCCCCAGAGAACGACGCCCTTGTTCAGGGCACGATCCAGCAACTCGGACAGCGCGAGCTGGTCTCTATTGATCGGGCGTGGCTGCATCCGCGATGCCTTCCTGCCGGGCTGATACAAAATGATAAGGCGGCCATGGACCGGTCAGTTCGTGGTCAAACCCATGAACGGCGAATTCCTCCTGCAGGGCGGCGATCGTCTGCCGGAACTTCGCCAGCGATCGCTCGGCAACCAGGCAGGCCGCGTTCATCACCATTGCCGTGGGTCGGCCGTGCACCGCAGCGGGCTGCACTTCGATCTCGGTGGATTCGCAGGCGCAGCTATCGAGGCTTTGGCGAATTCGCGCCACCGCGCTTGCGATCATTGCGGCGGTCTCGCCATCGAGCGCCTTGGCATACTTCTTTTGCAGAAAGAACCGAGCTCCGGGCGAGGCCTGCCCGAGCATGTCGCGCAGCTGCCGGATGGAATCGGATTCGGCTTCGATCCGGCGGCGCAGCGTGTCCGGATCGCAATAGAGCTTCACGCCCCACTCGGAGGCATCCCGAATCCGATCAAGCGCAAGGCCCAATTCGGCGCGGTGGTCGGCAATGGCTTCCGACGCTTTGGAGGAATCCAGATAGATGGTGCCGAATCTGAAGGGCACGACGTCGTAGCTGGACCGCAGTCGCTCAAGAACCTTCTCGTGCGCCAGGATCCGATCCTTCAGCCATTCCGCGTCATGCAGCGCCGAACGAAATTCGCTGGGGCCGAACTGAGCGGCGGGAACCGCGCTGACGAAGGCCATCAAGTTTCCATGCACCAGCGGATGAACCGGCGCATCCGAAACAATACCTTCGAGCCGAGGCGGTGCGGACTGGCGTCCGCGCGGAGCGCGCGCCACGCCGTAGACGTACACCACCGTCTGATCTGTGGGCGCACGTCGGGGTTTGGCGGTGGTCATGACCGGGTTTCCGCGCGCGCGGCCGGCAACTCCTGGCGACGCACCATCACCAGGATGGAGCCCTCGACCGTGCCGCGATCGAAGCGATAACCGGTTTCGCCAACGGCATCGTCGCCGGCTGCCGCAGGTAGGGCTTCGGCATAATTCATCAACGTCTTGTACGCGTCGGTCAGTCTGGTCGCCTGGTCCTCATCAACCCGCGGCGTCGCTGTCAGATCGGGATGCACTTGCCGAATCTGCCGACGATAGGCGGACTTGATTTCCGCAAGACCGGCCTTGTCGCCGAGGCTTAAGGTCCGGCGAGCTCGATCGATGGCTTCGAATGACGGCAGATTCACCTCAACCGTGGCGAAGCTGTAAGGCGGCAGCGGGCCGACGCACCGGAAATTGAGCCGGCTGCCGAATTCCTCGTCAAGCTCGGCAAGCCGCCGGTCGAGCGCATCGCTCGCGCCTTTGGGCAGCAACAGCGCCAGATTGGCGACCATCCGATCGTCCATCACGGCGTTCTCAACCAGGTCGGCCGCTATCGCGCGTACAGCCGCTACGATGCGGCTTCGGTAGGATTCGCGGCGGCCATCGATCGCGTCCTTGACCAATTTTCCGATGGCGAGGCGTTGATCGCTGCTGGCACCGCCGGCCTGCGTGGCAAGCTGGGTTTTGAGCCGGACGACCGCATCCTCCGTCGCGACCTCGCGGACAATATCGTCGATGCTCCATGAGACGATGAGCTCGACCTGAACGTGCCGCGACAACTCGGCAAGGGGCGGCGCGAGAATGGCGGCACCGTGGGCCAGCATGCGGACCACCGCGGCCTCGTCCGGCAAAGTCGTGCCGAATTTGACCGGCAGCGCCGTCGAGCTTCGCATCACGGATTCCACGACGCGTTGATGCGCCAGCAGGTAACGAACGGCGTCCTCGCGCGACAAGGCACGGAAGTCGATAGCAGGAGCTGCGCTGACGACGGCAGCAAGCGCGTCGCCGTGAACGATCCGCACCTGCGGCTCGGGCGGCCACAGACCGGCCACGTCGAACGGCGGGCACTCGGCGGCCGGGACGATGGCATAGAGATAGAGGCGGTTCATGGTCGGCTCCTGGTTCGATCCCGTTCGGCGAGCGCGCTGTCGAAATGCCGTTTGGTGATCGTCAACTTGTGCAGCCATTCCGCCGGACGGTCGGACCCTGCGCCTGGCTTTGCCTGCGGAGTCCCGGCCGCGGTCGGCTCGACGATCTCGCGGATCGCGAATAGCGCCGCCTGACGGCAGAGCCCTTCGAGATCGGCGCCGACGAATCCCTCGGTGCTCTGCACCAGCGCCTCGATCTTGACGTCTTTGCCCAACGGCATGTGCCTGAAATGAACCTGCAGGATCGCCCGTCGCGCCGCCGCGTCGGGTATCGGCAACTCGATGTGAAACTCCAGCCGGCCCGGACGCAGCAGCGCCGGATCCAGCCGGTCGAGCCGATTGGTTGCAGCGAGCACCACCACACCCTTGAGGTCCTCGATGCCGTCGAGTTCGGTGAGCAGTTGCGCGACTACCCGCTCGGCGACCTGACCACCTCCGCCGCCACCGCGGCGCGGCGCCACCGCATCGATCTCATCGAAGAAGATGATGCAGGGCGCAGCTTGACGCGCCTTGCGAAACACCTCGCGCACGCCGCGCTCGGACTCGCCGATCCACATGCTCAACAGCTGCGGGCCCTTGACCGCAATGAAATTGGCTTCGGTCTCGCCGGCGAGCGCCTTGGCGAGAAGCGTTTTGCCGGTGCCCGGCGCGCCATACAGAAGGACGCCCTTGGGCGCACGGACGCCGGCCTGTTGAAAGAGCGTATCGTAGCGCAGCTGCCACAGCACGACTTCGGTCAGCAGCCGCTTGACCTCGTCTAATCCGCCCACATCGTCCCAGCGCACGTCGGAGATTTCGGTGGCGACCTCGCGCAGAGCGGATGGTTCGACTTCCGCCAGGGCCGCCTCGAAATCCGCCCATTCGACCTTGAGTGCAGCCAGCTTGTCGTAGGGGATATCGGTGGTCTTGAAGTCGATGTCGGGCATCAATCGTCGCAGCGCGCTCATGGCCGCCTCGCGGCACAGGGCAGCCAGGTCGGCACCGACGAATCCGTGCGTGATGCCGGCGATCCGCTCGAGATCGACGGCCTTGGCCAGCGGCATCCCGCGGCTGTGGATTTCCAGTGCCTCGCGGCGCCCCTCCTTGTCCGGAATTCCGATCTCGATCTCGCGGTCGAAGCGCCCGGGTCGGCGCAACGCCGGGTCCAGCGAGTCGGGAAGGTTCGTGGCGGCGATCAGGACCACCTGGCCGCGCGCTTCAAGACCGTCCATCAAGGATAGAAGCTGGGCGACGACGCGACGCTCGACCTGACGCTCGCCCCCCATTTGCTCGCGCTTCGGTGCGATAGCGTCAATCTCGTCGATGAATATGATGGAAGGCGCGTTTTTTTCCGCCTCCTCGAACAGCTTGCGCAGATGCGCCTCACTCGCCCCATAGAGCTTGTCGATGATTTCCGGGCCGTTGATGTGGATGAAGTGAACGTTGGATTCATGCGCGACCGCCCGCGCGATCAAAGTCTTGCCGGTGCCCGGCGGGCCATAGAGCAGGACGCCCTTAGGTGCTTCGATGCCGAGATGCGCGAACACCTCCGGATATTTGAGCGGCAACTCGATGATCTCGCGGACGCGGCGCATCTCCTTGTGCAGGCCGCCGATATCCTCGTAGGTGACCGCTTCGCGGCGGCGCTCGCCACCGCCCTCGCAAGTGATGGATGTTGCCGGCGTCACGATCACCGGTCCGGACGGCGCGGCCTTGGTGACGACGAAGTTGCGCGTCTGCGTGCCGATCGGATTGACGCGCACCCGATCGCCGACGACCATCGGTATGCCGTCGAGCAGACGGGTCAGATAGCGGCCTTCGAGTCCGCGCGTGGCGCGTGCCGGCGCATCGGTCGGCGCCAGAACGATCGTCCGCGCAGTCTTCGCCTCGGCACGACGGACCGTGACCTGCTCGCCTAGGCCGGCGCTGGCGTTGGCGCGCGAGATGCCGTCAATCTGGATCGAACGCTTGCCTCGCAATTCGACATGAGCCGGCATGACGCGAGCCACTGTCGTCTGCTTTGCAATCAGCTCGATCACATCGCCGATCTCGACGCCAAGTTCTGCCATGTCCTTGGGGTCCAGCCGGGCAAGGCCGCGGCCGACGTCCTTGGGCAATGCTTCGGCCACGCGATAGGTGGCATTGAGGGGGCCGCGATCCATGCTCGACTCTCTGATTGCTCGCTTCCCTCAATCCAGACTAGCAGGCGCTAAGTCTTGTTCGGCTGCTCCGGCGGCATGCCCCACGGTACCGGCAAGTGCGTCGCATCGTGCGGTGCCCGTTGGCGACGCTTCACCTTGCGTCGCGGCGGCTTCACCTGACGTTTCGTCTCCAGTTGATCGAGGCGCTGTCGCAGCGACTGGTTCTCCCGTTCGAGACCCTCGGCGTGAACCGAGAGCTTCGGGTCCGCTTCCCACCAATTGATGCCGAGCTCCTTGGCCTTGTCGACCGAGGCGATGAGCAGACGCAGCTTGATGTTGAGAAGATCGATCTCGACCAGCGAGATCGTGATGTCGCCGGCGATCACGATGCCCTTGTCGAGGACGCGCTCGAGGATGTCGGCCAGGTTGGTCGTCTGCAGCGAATGTTCCATGTCGTTAGACCTATTTTCGGTTCAACCTGGTTCATCATCGTCCGGTTAGTGCGCGGCGCCTGATGAGCCAATCTTGACGATCAGATTGGCCGTCTTCAGGCGAAGCTCGGAGAAGCTTTGACAGTTCCCGCAGTTCTCGTTGGTTCGATCGTTGCTCGCGCAATCCAGCAGGACGTTCGCCTCTTCAATGAGCGTGCGGGCATGCGGTACCTTCTCCGCTGCTGTCTTGGCTGCGTTGATCGCCTTGGCCAGCACCTCGATCTTGGCCTCCTGGCGTTCGAACAGACCGATCGGACACTGGATTGCGGTCGTGGAATGCGCGCTGCTCATGACTCCTCCAGCATTTGGTCGCGGAAGTACCGCCGCGTGCGGTGATAGCTCAGCAGGGTGCCGGTGGGTCCGAGCACCGCCTCATAGGCCGCGAGCACGTCGGTCGACGCCGGAATGCGCCTGAGTTCGACCAAGTCGACGGTGACATGCCAACCATCCGGTTCGTGCACCACGGCGGAAACATGATCGGCATCGAGCCCGGTGATGGCCTCCAGTTCCGCCTTCGCATGCTTGGCGACGGCCGCTGCCCCGGCTGCTTCACCTTTACGGCGCCCAATCGCTGGATGTTTGGCTGCACCTTTATCGGGGACGATCTCGACCATTGCTTCGGGAGCGATCGATTCGTTCTCGAACAGGTGCCGCTCATGCGTTTCTGGAAATCGTGGGAGGCGCTGTGACATAGTCTAACATCCTTCCTTCATCCTGCGCGCTTGATTCAGTCGCTGCAGCAGCTCGTTCTCGGCGCTCTCGAATTCCACGAGCGTGATCTTGCCGAGCTCGTATTGCTGCTCCAGCCCGAGGAGGTCTTTGCGAATGTTGTCTTCGTTGTAGAGTTCCTGTTCGGCGTGCTCGGCGAGAGTCTTGACGACCCACAGCACGCCCTTGAAGGGGCCAGCGAACGGTGACGTTATGATCGTGCCGAGTAGACTCATCTTTCCTCTCACAACATCTTTCGCCGCCACCGGTTGGTCGCGGGCCGCCTGCCTCAGTTCGCCCACCGCATGCTGACATTGACGAAATTGTAGGGAGCGACGGGGCCGACGCATTTGATCAGCAGCCGGCGCCCCATATCGGCATCGAGCGCGCGCACGGTCGCGTCGAACTCAGTCTCACGCTCGCGGGCGATCAGGAATGCGGCGTTGACGACCATATGGTCGGTAATTG
>JBEKIC010000014.1:0-79582 GCA_050011955.1 Xanthobacteraceae bacterium | reverse complement strand
AGCTCTCAAGCTCGGCACGTTCCTCCGCCGTCAGAATGATAATCGTCGCCTCGGGGATGCCGCTCATGCATCCTTGAATCACGACTCATTCATCAGCGATAGTCGGTACTAGCGTGATGGCTCGGACAAGCGAAATCTTGAACTCAAGCGTCGTACTGCCGATGCCTTTTTCGAGCATCGATTGGATGGCCAGGCCCATGCAGCTATCGAGGAGAGTCGCCGTGAGGCCGCCGTGCACTGTGCCCCATGGATTGAAGTGAGCGCCTCTTGGTTGCAGCGTAATGGCGACGCGACCGCTTTCGGCCTCCACGACGTCATAGCCCAAGGTCTGTGCGAACGTGTTGAGGGGCAACACTCCGCTGGCAAGGCCGTTGACGAACTCTAACCCGCTCATCGCCTTCTGTCGCTTGGGACTGACTGTCCCATAGGTCTTGGTCATCATGTTTCTCAGCTTTGACAATGCTGAGGACAGCTAACGGTAAGGGGAAGCGAGAGCCACCCGATACCTGCTCGCAGGCCAGGGGCCTCTTCCATCCTGCGATTTTTATCGCCCCAACCCCCGCTCAAATAAACGGCGGCGGATTGAGGTGACAATAGCCGCGATGCATGGCGGCGAAGCTTGAGCTGCCGCAAGGTCCGGTGGTCCAGTAATGTCGGACATCCATGCGGCATTCGGCATAATCGCGCGTGCCGCGCACAAAACCGTACAGCCGGCACTGGTCGATCGCCGCGCTTCGTGCCGCCGGATGGGCCGCATGGTGCGCGCCACGGTGCACCGCGAGGTCCGCCGCGCTGGCGCTGTGCCCGATCAGCATCGCGCAGGCGATCAGCAACAACCGAAGTGGTTTATTCACGGCACTGGTCCCGTTTCTGGTCTAGGCCCATTCGCTTTATGGACTATTCTACCTATTCCGTCGACGGAACAAACTTCCAGACCGCGAGCTCCTGCGCAGGGAGGTGGCCGTCCGACGACGCCGGTTCGAGAGCGTGCATGACATCTGGGGGATGGAGCGCCGGGAGCCTTTCGACTAAGCTTCCCCCGTAGGAGGGAGTGCGATGGATCGTCTGACAATCGCTGGGATTTTGGCGGCGTTCGTCGCGGCGGGTTTCGGCTTGCCCAGCGGCGTTTTCCAAGTCGGCCCGGATACTTATCAATTCTACAACACCGAACTGACCGGCTTCGGCGATGCGGCCGCGGAACGCACCTATGCCATCCGCGTGGCGGAGGATTTTTGTTCCGGTCTGAACCGGCAAACGCGAATCCTGGTTGCGGTCAGCGACCCGCACCTCAGCAACGTGCGGTTCCGTTGTGTCGACCCGGGGCGCCGGTTTTAAAACTGGGACGCGGTCCAGGTCGCCGCGCATAAGGAAGATGCGGTCATGGCAAAACCGAACGGAAAAACGGCGTTGGTCACCGGCTCGACGGACGGCGTCGGCCGCATCGTGGTGAAACGGCTAGGCGAAGACGGCTGGCGGGTTCTCGTGCATGGCCGCGATCGCGGTCGCGGCGAGCGCCTCGTCGCTGAGATCAAGGACGCCGGCGGCGCCCGGACTTTTTGGCCGCGGACCTTTCCGCTCTGGCCGAGGTGCGGCGGTTGGCCGGCGCCGTGCAACAGGCGACCATGCGGCTCGATCTTCTCATCAACAATGCCGGCATCGGCAGCGGCGGGCCGCAAGGCACGCGGCAGACCAGCGCCGACGGCTACGAACTGCGCTTCGCCGTGAACTATCTCGCCGGCTTCCTGCTCACGCATCTGCTTTTGCCGCTGATCGGCAAGAGCACGCTCGCGCGCATCGTCAACGTCTCCTCGCTGGGGCAGCAGGCGATCGACTTTGCCGACGTGATGTTGACGCACGGCTACAGCGGCTCGCGCGCCTATTGCCAGAGCAAGCTTGCCCAGATCATGTTTACGATCGATCTCGCCCATGAGCTCGACGGTACCGGCGTCACGGTCAATGCCCTGCATCCCGCGACCTACATGAACACGACCATGGTGCGCCAATCCGGCGTCACGCCGATGAGTAGTGTCGAGCAAGGCGCCGACGCCATCCTTAATCTGGCGGTCTCCGCCGCGCTGGAGCGGCGCAGCGGGCTTTTCTTCAATGGACAGCGCGAGGCGCGGGCGGATGCCCAGGCTTATGATCCCGCCGCGCGGCAGCGTCTCAAGACGCTGAGCCTGGAGCTTTCCGGCTTGTCTTCCGCGTCGGCCGCGTCCGAAAAGAATAAACAAGGGCGCCGGGGCGAACGAGAATAGCCGCATAGGTTTATCTTGGCCTGAGGGCCTGGATGACCCTCTTGTCGCTTTGTATGATCGGACGATTACCAACCAAATTTATAGTTCACGCCGGCGCGGACGATGCTCTCGTTAAATTTGACGGCGATGTTGGGAATTAACGGCGGTCCATTTGGATTTTGGATTGCGCAGTCCGTCGTACATGACCCATTGGCAAGATCGACGAACAGATATTCCGCCTTAGCCGTCCAATTCGCGGCGAGCGCGACCTCGACCCCGGCGCCGACCGTCCAACCGGGTTCCGTCGCGCTGCTTACGGGGCCGTTGGAGAAATTGGCTTGCACATTGCCGAAGGCTGCGCCTGCGGTGCCGTAGGTGAGGAAACGACCGAATGCATAGCCCACGCGGCCGCGCACCGTGGCGAGCCAATTGCCGTGGGTCAGGCAACCTCCGGCGCACAGACTGGCGGCCGTGAAGGTACCGAAGCCGCTCGCTTCGGTCCAGTCGCCGTCGGCCTCGAGGCCAAAAACGAACGCGCCGATTTGATAATTGGCTCCAGCTGTTCCGCCGAACAGGAAGCCGGAGGCGCCGAAGTTGCCGGTCGATCCACCGGTCACGCTATCGGTCCAAGCGCTCCCGCCGAAGCCGTAACCGCCGTTGATGCCGAGATAAACGCCGGTCCAACTGAAGGCGGGCGACGGCGCTTTGGTGGCCACCGGCTGCGGGAGAGCGCCCGGGAATGCCTGTGCCCCGGCCGCCAGCGTCCCGCGCACTCCCACATAGGCGGCGAAGGGGATGCCCGGGAGGAAAGTGCGGGGGTCGGTGAGGTTCAAATACGGTGTGGTAGTGGTGTCGAAGAAGGTACCGTATGTGTAGTAGTGTTGATCGAACAGATTACGCACGAGTCCAAACAATTCTACCTGCTCCGAAAGCTTGTAGGACGAGTGCAGGTTCACCACCCAATAGGCCGGCAGCTTTGGATTCTGATTTGATTCATCGCCGACGAGCCATTGACTGCCGATGACGTTGAGATCCGCTCCGAACTTCCATGGGTCGGTGATCTGATACTCGCCGCCGAGCTTGAAGCGAAAATCCGGAATCCCGGTCAGGTGATCGCCGGGAACGACGTAGATGTTGCCGTTGGCGTCGGCGTAGGGATTGAACGGCGACGACAAAGTCAAGTAATCCCGGAACGTGGCATCGACGTAGGTGTAATTGGCATAAAGATTCCAGCGATCCCATTTGTAGGTCGCGTTGGCCTCGATGCCCTGGCGCAGGGTATCGCCGCCGTTCTGAAAATATGCGTGCCCGGGGATGGGACTGGCGACATTGATGATGTCGTCGGTGTTGAGCGCGTGGTAGGCGCCCACGGTCCAGTTCAACTGCCCTTTGGCGATGTCGAAATGCCCGCGTAGGCCGGCCTCGAAGGTGTAGGTAACAACCTGATTGAGTTTCGGATCGCCGACCAATGCGCTGTCGATCAGACAGGGCCGCAGCGGATCGGAGCAACCGAGTTCCAAGGGTGTCGGCGCCCGGTTCGCTACCGCAAAATCGCCATAGAGCGTGAGATTGGGCGTGAGCTTGTAGGTCGCGCCGACCATGGGGTTGAAATGGCTGTAATCGTGGCTGCCGTTGAGCAAGGGGTCGTTACCGAGCTGGTCCATCAAGTTGATCTGGGCGAAGTTGAAACGGGCGCCGGCGGTCATCGAAAGCCGCGGGGTGACGTCGAACGTGTCGGTGGTGTAGAGGCCCGTATAGAGGGTCGTGGCGCCCAATCCGACCGGCGCTACGTCGCCGGAGGGTTGGTCGATGAAGAGACCGACGCCCTGCACGAAGGGAAACTGGTTGGCATTGACAGTGCCCAGCTCGCTCGTGGTCGAGAATTGAACGAGCCCGCGATCGATGCTCAGCCCGACTACAAAATTGTTGTCGTGGCCGAACACCTTCTCTGAGGAGGCCGCCTGCACCGAGCCGCCGAAGCTGTTGGTCGTCGTCCAGGTGCGGTCGATTTCGCCCAAGACGCTCGTACCGAGCAAGCCGGCGGCCGGCACCGTCTGTCCCGTTGTGGTTATGAGATTGGACACAGTGCCATTGAGATTGGGAAAGCACAGCACCGTCGGGTCGGGGCATCCGGTGTTTTGCGTGTTGGTGCCGTTGCCGTCGACGTGCGCCTGGTTGAAATTGCGGAAATAAGCATTCGCCTGGTACGTCCAGGTATCGCTCGGCTTCCAGCTCGCGCTCGCGGTCAAGAAAGCGAGTTGGTTCTGCGTCGTTTGTGGAATGGTATAGACGCTCGACCAATCCTGGGCGAGAAGCTGTACCGGGGTCGCGGTGGTGGCGCCGAAATTATTATCGGCGCCGGTGAAGGTGATGTGGAACTCGGTCTGATCGCCACGCGCGCCGAGATCGACGTAGACCCGCCGCAGCGACGACGCCGAGTAATCGCGCCAACCGGCATCGTCGATGGCGTCGGCCGCGATATAGCCGGAAAAATTTCCGACCTCGCCGCCGGCCTGCACCGACGTGCCAAGGCGGCCGTAAGAGCCGCCGTTCACTTCGCCTTCGACGCCGTGGTAAGTGAAGCCATTCTTCATTTGGATCGACAGCGCGCCGCCGATCGCGTTGAGCCCGTACACTGGATTACTGGGAACGAGCGTCATCCCGTTGATGGCATTTTGCGGGATCAAGTCC
Organism: Xanthobacteraceae bacterium; assembly: GCA_050011955.1. Classification (GTDB taxonomy): domain Bacteria; phylum Pseudomonadota; class Alphaproteobacteria; order Rhizobiales; family Xanthobacteraceae; genus BOG-931. Next base: position 74,657 of record JBEKIC010000014.1, on the reverse strand, counting down.
CAATTGACGGTGTCGCCGAACACTTCATTGACGCGCACCCCGTTTTGATAGACGGCGATCCCCTGCGGGGTACCGATCACCGGAGAGGCAATGAAGCCGCGGTAGTTGAGATCGAGCTGGAACTGATTGCCGGTCTGGTCGCTCAGCGCGACACCGGGCAGCGCTCGCTCCATAGCCTGGAGCAAGTCCGGCGTGGTCATATAGCTGAAATCGGCAGCCGAAAGCGTCTGGATATTGGACGGGATCTTATCCTGGTCGACCACGCCTGGCTGGGCGACCGCCGCGGTGCTTTCCGCGGTGGCAGCAGCCGCGGCAGCAGGCTTCGCCCTGGGCGGGGGCGCCACCGGGGTAGTCGCGATGACGCGGATTTCGGGAAGGGCGGCCGCGCTCGAATCCGCGGTCTGGCCCGCAGTTTGCTGCGTGGCTCCGATGCTTGGCGCCATTACGGCGGCAACAGCGGCTGCCCTGAGCAGGGCGCGACATGCCGCCCGAATCGCCGCCGCGCTGACGCTCCTAACGCTTTCAGCCCGCCGCATCGGCGATAGGTCCCCCCAACCCCGGGAGACTCTGACATCATCCGCGGGCTCGCGTCAGGGAAAGTTGTTCCAAATCGGACCGGGAAGTTTTGGCAATCGGCGCCGGCGGCAAAGCCGATCAAGAGGTCGCCGACAGCAACTGCACGGCGGTGCGGATCAGCTCCGGCAGATTGCGGACATCAAGCTTCTGCTTGAGCTGGGAGCTGACGTTGACCACGGTCTTGTAACTGACGTTGATTTCCTCTGCGATGCGGCCATAGGGCTTGCCCTCGGCCAAAAGCGCCAGCGTCTGCAGCTCCCGCGGCGTCAGCTCGGCGAGCGGATTCTGCCGCGCCGGCGTGTGCACCAAGGCGACCTGCATGGCGAGGTCGTTGCTCAAATAGGGCTTGCCGGCGCGGACCTTTTCGAAGGCGTCCAGCAAGTCCGCGGACGAGGTGTCCTTGAGCACATAGCCGGTGGCGCCGGCCTCGAGCGCGCGGGCGACGATAATGGGGTCGCTGTGCATGCTGAAGACGAGAATGCGCACGCGCCGATCATGGGCGCTGATGCGGCGGATCAGCGGCAGGCCGCCGAGCCCGCTGCCCTGCATGGCGAGGTCGATGATCACCACGTCGGGACGATGACGGCGGTAAAGCCGGTAGCCCGAGATGGCGTCGCGCGCCTCGAGCACGACGCCGACGCCGGCGTCCTCCAGCATGCGCCGGCAACCTTGCAACACGATCGGATGGTCGTCGATGATGAGGACGCTGGTCATGTCTTCGCACCGCTGCCGCCGTCGTCCGCCGCAGTGTTCCGCGGCTCGACCAGCGGAATGCTGATATGCACGCAGGTGCCGCCGCCCTTTTCGCTTTCGACACGATAACGGCCGCCCAGGCCTTCGACGCGTTCCTGCATGCCGCGAATGCCGAATCCCGCCGGCTTGTCGGGATGCATGCCGCAGCCGTCGTCGCGCACCGTCAGTACGAGCCGGCGCTTGGCGTCGACATCGCTGAGATCGATGCTGACGTGCTTCGCCTGCGCATGGCGGATGGCATTGGTCAGGCTCTCTTGGATGCAGCGATAGACGGTGAGGTCGATCGAATCGCCATAGCTGCGCTGCAGGCTCCCGACCGTGAACGAGAACGAAATCTGCGGATGTTGGCGTGAGCGCTCGCGCACGAGCTGGCCGAGCATCTCTTCGAGCGGGACGTGGCCGAGCGCCATCGGCCGCAGCCGATCGAGCATGCTGCGATTGATCGCCTGCAAATGCTCGATGATGGCCAGGATGTCGCGCAAGCGGGCGGACACGGTCTGCCTGGCTTGCTCGGGCAGGTCGCCGGTTGCGCTGGCAATCGACGATGCATTGGCCTTCAGCCCGAACAGACAGGGACCGACCTCATCATGCAATTCGAGCGCGGTGCGCCGGCGCTCGTCGTCCTGCGCCGTGATCAGTCGGCGATTGAGCCGCAGGTTTTCCGCGCGCACCGTCTCCAGCGCGAGAGCGAGCGCATTGAAGTGATCGGCGATGGCGGCCAATTCGCGGGCGTGCGGCGGCGGCAAGCGCACGTCATAAGTCTGGTGCTCGAGGTCGGAGAGGCCGGCTGCAAGCACGGTGAGCGGATCGAGCACACGGCCGAACAGGATATAGAGCAAGCCGATCATGGCGATGTTGAGCGCGACGGCCACGATCCCGATCGCGACCGCGTTGTCCCAGATCTCGGCGATCTCGTCGGCGGGCTCGCCGATGATGTCGACCGCACCGACGCGGCGGCCGTTGACGACCACCGGCACGTCGAGCGTCTCGATCGGCGAGGCAATCAGCGCGGTGAACCAGGCCGGCGCCGGCGTGCGCTCGTCCGCGCGTCGACCGTCAGTCGCCGGCAGCAACGGCGTGGCCGCAATCGCGTTGCCCGCCGCATCCTTCACCGCGATCCGCACATGGCGCATCGACCGCAACTGCGCCGGCAAGGCCGCCAGGAATTGCTCGGCCGGAAGCTGCTGATGCACGAGATTGACGGCATCGCCGACCAGGAGTTCCGCCAGCCGCATCGAGGCGGCCATTTCGACGCGCGTCTGCGTGCGGGCCCGTAAGATCGCGACACCGCCGGCGACGAACACAGCGATCAGATCGATCAGCACAAACACGAGCAGGAGCTGAACGCGGACCGAGCGGCCGCGCCAAAGCGCAGCCAAGCCCGGCCGCCGCAGTGGCGGCGGCAACGGCAGCGTTGCGAACGCGGATGCGGGCTGCGCGCTGATCGTCTTCCCCCCTCGCCCTTTTTCATAAGGCCGGCGGGATGTTAGCCGAACACGCGCCTTGCTGTCACTTTCCACCGGGCACCCTGCCGAAGCGTCAGTCGGCGCGCCTTGCCGAGCGGTTTTGACGCGCCATTTCGGTTGCGTTATTCAAGGACTTGATTCAAGCCCTTGCGCCGACGATCCGAAAGCTCTCCGAGGCGCGACACCGAGCCCTGCCGCAGCGCATCACCGAATGACCATCCGCCTGCATCGCGGCGATCTGCCGGACCTTTCGCGCTACACCGGCGCGGTCGCGATCGACACCGAGACTATGGGGCTCACGCTCGGCCGCGACCGGCTGTGCCTGGTTCAGCTTTCACCCGGCGACGGATCTGCGGACGTGGTGCAGATCCCGGCGCATGCCACCGACGCGCCCAATCTCAAGCGGCTCCTGGCCGACCCCGGGCTGCTCAAGATTTTTCACTTTGCGCGGTTCGACCTGGCCATGCTGTGCAATGCCTTTGGCGTGATGCCGGAGCCGGTCTACTGCACCAAGATCGCCTCGCGGCTCGCGCGCACCTATACCGACAAGCACGGCCTCAAGGACCTGGTGCGCGAGGTTTTGGGGCACGATCTGTCGAAACAGCAGCAATTATCGGATTGGGGCGCCGCGGAACTCACCGACGCACAGATTTCCTACGCCGCCGCCGACGTGCTCTATCTGCACGCGCTCAAAGAGCGGCTAGATGCCATGCTGGTGCGGGAGGGCCGCGACGAGTTGGCCGCGGCCTGTTTTCGCTTCCTGCCGCACCGGGTGCGACTCGATCTTGCGGGCTTTGCCGCCGAGGACATTTTCGCCCATTCCTAGAATCGCGAACTTCTAGGGTCGCGGATTTGCATGGTTTTTTCAGTCCGGCGGCCGACCGGACGGCAGTTCCGATCAAAAAACACCACTAGAATCATAAATTTGCTAGTATCGCTGCGGAATCGGGACGCCGAATATGTGCTTTCCGGGGGCCGCCCCGCCCGGTCCAAGCCACATTCACAGGCGACAGTTGGCAAGCGGGACCGCGATAAGCGGCCGCAACCCGCGTCGGGGCACGGTCTGAGGGGGAAAGCCACTGACCACGGTCTATCCTGTCCACACCGCGAGAACAGCCGGGTTTTCGGCGACGGCTCGCGGCGATGCCGAACAGACCTATCGCGCCGCGATGCGGCACAGCCGGCACGTGCATTGGCTTCGCATCAGCGTGCCTGCCGGCATTGCGGCAGCGCTACTCGCGGTTGTCGTCGCCAACTATATGCCGACGAGCGGGGGCCTTCGGCTCCCCGGAGAACTAAGCAAGCTGGTCATCAAGGGCAGCAAGATCACAATGGAGCAGCCGCGCCTCGCTGGCTTCACCGCCGCTTCCCGTCCCTATGAGTTCACTGCAAAGGCTGCGGCGCAGGAAATCACCAAGCCCGACGTAATGGAGCTCGAGCAGATTCAGGCCAAAATCGAGATGGAGGACGACAGCAGGGTCAACATCACGTCGAACTCGGGCATCTACGACCTGAAGGCCGATTTGCTGACCCTTACCGACAATGTCCATCTTGTCTCTTCGACCGGCTACGAGGTGCGCTTGAGCCAAGCCATGATCGATGTGCACAAAGGCCACGTCGTATCGGAGAAGCCGGTCTGGGTGAAGCTCACCAACGGGGTCATCAATGCCAAGCGGATGGAGGTCTCCGATAGTGGCGACGTGATCCGCTTCGGCGGCGGTGTCGCGATGACGTTGCACCCGGACCAGGATTCAACGCAGGTCAGTGATCGATGACGCGGTGGCTTACGCTTTGGGCTGTGGTTATGGCATTGGCTGCGCCGGGATCCGCTGCGGCGCAGGGACCGCACAGTGCTGCCGCGGCGCCCAGCCAAGGTATCGTTCAAGAGCAGAACCAGGATCAGCCGATCCAGATTGAATCCGCGACGCTCGAGGTGCGCGACAAGAATAAGATGGCGACCTTCTCCGGCGACGTGCAGGTGGTCCAGGGCGATACGACGATCAAATGCCAAACGCTCGTGGTCTTCTACGGAGCGGAGCATGGTTCCGGCGCGGCTCGGCCCGTGGCGGCCGCGGCTCAGTCAGGGGAGGGCACGACCGGGGGGACGCGCGCCCAGAAGGGGCCGGTTGTTCCCCAGGGCTCGCAGGATATCCGCCGGATAGAGGCGCGCGGCGGTGTCACCATCACCACCAGGGATCAGATTGCGACCGGCGACCTTGGCGTCTACGATCCGAAGAAGAAGACGATGACGCTGACCGGAAACGTGGTTGTCAGCCAGGGCAAGAACGTCCTCCACGGCGACAGTGTCGTCGTCGACACGGTGACCGGAGACGCCCACTTCGAGTCCGGCGCGAGCACCCAGAATCGCGTGCGCGCGCTTATTCTGCCGAAAAAGGATGCAAACGGCGGGGCCTCGAATGTCCTGTCCATCGGGCCGAACCGGCCTAACTAACGGGGCGGGCAAAGCATCGCCACGGGAAATCGGTTAAAGTCCTCCCAAAGCGGGACCATCCCCGAGTCGAGCCGAAGGTTCCGAGACCGAGTGTTGGATATTTTCTCATACTTTCGCCGGCGCCGTAGTCCGGTGTCGCGCCGCCCGGTTGCCGGCGGAGATGAGGCTATCGACCTCGCCAGCATCGGCGGTGCGATCAACGGCACCTATGTCGATATTGCGAGCCTGCCGGCGGCGGCAGGCAAAGCACGCAGCAAGCGTTCGCCGCGGCCGCAGGGCGGACCCCAACCAGAAAACGGACGGCAGCCCGAACCGCTGGCGGAAGACGTTTCCCAGCCGGCGGTCCGGCCGCGCCGCCGCGCGGACGGTAACGGCGCCGCGCCGTCCGGCCGCAAGGACGTGCTGTCCGTCCACAGCGTGGACAAGAGCTTCGTCGGCCGTCAGGTCGTCAAGGGCGTCAGTCTTTACGTGCGCAAGGGCGAGGCTGTGGGCCTTCTCGGCCCCAACGGCGCCGGCAAGACGACGGTCTTCTACATGATCACCGGACTCATCAAGGCCGATAAAGGGCGCATCGAACTCGACGGCTACAACGTGACGCCGCTGCCGATGTACCAGCGCGCCCGCCTCGGCATCGGCTATTTGCCGCAGGAAGCCTCCATTTTCCGCGGGCTGAGCGTCGAGGAGAATATCCGCGCCGTGCTCGAAGTGGTCGAGCCGGACGCCAAGCGGCGCCAGCGCGACCTCGACGGGCTGCTTGAGGAGTTCAACATCGCGCGGCTGCGCAAAACACCGGCGATCGCGCTGTCCGGCGGGGAACGTCGGCGCGTCGAAATCGCCCGCTCGCTGGCGACACGGCCGAACTACATGCTACTCGACGAGCCTTTCGCCGGCATCGATCCGATCGCCGTCGGCGACATCCAGTCGCTGGTGCGTCATCTCACCAATCGCGGCATCGGCGTGCTGATCACCGACCACAATGTGCGCGAGACGCTGGGCCTGACTGATCGCGCCTACATCATTTATTCCGGCGAAGTGCTGATGGAGGGCCGTGCAGCCGACATCGTCAACAACCCTGACGTGCGGCGGCTATACCTCGGCGAGGAATTCCACCTTTAAGCCTGTTCGAAATCGGTTGACGACACCCTGGCCGAATTGCTGTAGATGACCTACAAGCAAGAAACGGACCAATTCGGCCGACCCGTCAATGGCACTCACCCAAAGACTTCAAATCCGTCAGAGCCAGGCCCTGGTGATGACGCCGCAGCTGTTGCAGGCGATCAAACTGCTGCAGCTCTCCAATCTCGATCTGGTCGCCTATGTCGAAGCGGAACTCGAACGCAATCCGCTGCTCGACCACGGCGCGGACGACGAGCCCGCGGGCGAGCCCGAGACCGCGCAAGCGCCGGACAGCCCGCCTGCGGACGGTGAGACCTGGAACGCCGGCGAGCGTGAGCCGGCGGGCGAGACGATCGAAGAGCGGCTCGATACCCGCCTGGAGGATGTCTTCCCGGACGAGGCCGAGCCGATCCGCCCGCGCGCGAGCGAAGGCCCGGCGGGATACTCGGTATGGGCGGGGGTCGGCCCCGGCGGCCGCGACGACGGCGACTACAATCTCGAAGCCTTCGTTTCCGCCGAAACCACGCTTGCAGACCGGTTGCGCGAGCAGCTCACGCTCGCTGTTGCCGATCCCGTGCGGCGGATGATCGGGCGATATCTGATCGACCTGGTCGATGAGGCCGGATATCTCAGCGGCGATCTGACTGCGGCGGCGGAGAAGCTCGGCACCAGCGTCAAGGAGGCCGAGGCCGTGCTCGGCATTCTGCAGAGCCTGGATCCGCCCGGCGTGTGCGCGCGCGATCTGGCCGAATGCCTGGCGCTGCAGCTCAAGGAACTCGACCGCTTCGACCCCGCGATGCAGGCCTTGATCGGCCGCCTCGATCTCCTGGCCAAGCGCGATTTCGCCACCCTGAAAAAAATCTGCGGCGTCGGCGACGACGATCTCGCCGACATGATCGCGGAAATCCGCCGCCTCAATCCCAAGCCCGGTCTCGCTTTCGGGTCGACGATCGTGCAGCCGATCGTGCCGGATGTTTTCGTGCGGCCCGGTCCCGACGGCGGCTGGATCGTCGAGCTCAATTCCGACACCTTGCCGAAGGTCCTGGTCAATCAAAACTATTACGCCGAGGTTTCGGCCACGGCGCGGCAGGACGGCGAGAAGTCTTACCTGGCCGAATGCCTGCAAAACGCCACTTGGCTGGTGCGCGCGCTCGACCAGCGCGCGCGCACCATCCTCAAGGTCGCGAACGAAATCGTGCGCCAGCAGGACGGCTTCTTCGCCCATGGCGTCGAGCACTTGCGCCCGCTCAACCTCAAGACCGTCGCCGAGGCCATCGGCATGCACGAATCGACGGTCTCCCGCGTAACCGCCAACAAGTACATGGCCACCAACCGCGGCATCTTCGAGCTCAAATATTTCTTCACCTCGGCGATTGCCGCCGCCCACGGCGGTGAGGCGCATTCCGCCGAGGCGGTGCGCCACCGCATCAGGCAGCTGATCGACGCCGAGAGTGCCGGCGAGGTGCTGTCCGACGATACCATCGTCGACAAGCTGCGCGAGGCGGGCATCGACATCGCGCGGCGGACGGTGGCGAAATATCGCGAGGCCATGCGCATTCCGTCCTCGGTGCAGCGACGGCGGGAGAAGCAAGCCGCCGCTGTCACTTGATAGCGGCGGCGGCGGGCGGCTGCCGCGCACCGCGCCGCGTTGACTCCGCGCTTGCCAGCGCCTAGCTCGGATGAGCGGCTGAAGGAGCTTGTTGCGTGAGCATGATCTTGTCCGAAAACCGGGACCCATTTTTTCCGATCGTGCTCTAGGAGGCAGCCATGCCATTTCGCGTTTCAGGAAAAAATCTCGATGTCGGCGACGCGCTGCGAGAGCGCGTCAACGCGCGGATCGCCCAAGCCATGGATAAGTATTTCGACGGGGGCTATTCCGGGCACGTGACCGTCGCGCGGGAGGGTTTCGGCTTTCGCACCGAATGCGCCATCCACCTCGATTCGAAGGTCACGCTGCATGCCGAAGGCCGGGCGGCCGACGCCTATGCCAGCGCCGACCAGGCGGCGCTGCGGGTGGAGAAGCGACTGCGCCGCTATCATCGCCGGCTCAAGGATCACCACCCCGAACGTCTCGATGGTCGAGGCGCGGTTGATGCGGCCAGCTATGTCATCGCCGCCCCGGAACACGAGAGCGAGGCCGAACTGGACGGCTTTACGCCCGTCATCATCGCCGAATCCACTACACGGTTGAAGCAATTATCCGTCAGCGATGCGGTGATGGAACTCGACATGACCGGCGCTCCCGTGCTCGTCTTCCGCCACGCCGCGCATGGCGGCATCAATGTCGTCTATCGCCGCGCCGACGGACATTTCGGCTGGATCGATCCGGCCGCAACTGTTCCGCCGGATGCCCATTGACGCGGTTGCCCACGCTCCTTATGGTCCGCCGCCCTTGGGCATGATCCCGAAAAACAGGTACCGGTTTTCGGCAAAGAGCGTGCTCAAATAGAAAGCCAGCGCTAGGCTGTGGCCTCGCTTCCACAGGTCCCCACTCATGCCGCTCACCGATCTCGTCGCCCCGAACGCGATTCTCCCGGCGCTTAAGGTCAACAACAAGAAGCAGGCCCTGCAGGAGCTGGCCGCGCGTGCGGCGGTGCTCACCGGTCTGAACGAGCGGGCGATCTTCGAGATCCTGATGCAGCGGGAGAAGCTCGGCTCGACCGCGGTCGGCAACGGCATTGCCATTCCCCACGGCAAGATGCCCAATCTCTCTCGGCTGTTCGGACTGTTCGCGCGGCTCGACCGGCCGGTCGATTTCGAGGCGCTCGACGGCCAGCCGGTCGATCTCATTTTTCTCCTGCTGGCGCCGGAGGGCGCCGGCGCCGATCACTTGAAGGCGTTGGCGCGGGTGGCGCGGCTGCTGCGCGATTCCGCCGTCGCCCACAAGCTGCGCGCTTCGCAGGACGCCGAGGCGTTATACGCCGTGCTGGCGATGCCATCGGCAAGCGCAGCGTAGTGCACTTGCCAGGTGTCGGGCGTCAGTAATCAGTAGTTCAGGAGATGTCAGTAGCAAAAGGGGGCCGCGACGCAGTCGCGGCTCCTTCTGATTACTGATACCTGATTACTGATCCCCGGTCAGTGTACGCTCACCGTTTCGAGCTGCTGGCTCACGGCGTTGGCGATGGCGGCCTCGCGGCTGTCGGTGAGCATGATCGGCGTGCCGTCCGCCGCGTGCAGCGCGAACAGCTTCAGCCCGGGTTGGATCTCCGGCACCTGCGGGAACAGCGCGTGGACATCCTCGGAGCGGATCGTCTTCACATAGGCGATCTGTCCGTCGCCGAGATGGGCCAGCGCTTCGGGCGATATTTCGATCTGTGTCATTGCGGTACGGCTCAATTCCGATGCCATGGACCCTTGGCTCCTATTCCAATAACGCGGTGGAGTCCTATTCGGTTTCCTCACTCCGACTCCTTGATCGAGATCGACTTGACGACGCGATCGGGCTGCGGACGGACGAGATCGATCGACAGTAATCCGTTCTTGAGGTCCGCGCTGAGCACTTCCATCCCTTCCGCCAGCACGAAGCTGCGCTGGAACTGCCGCGCGGCGATGCCGCGGTGAAGATATTGCCGGCTTTTGTCGTCCTGCTGCCGACCGCGAATAACAAGTTGGCTCTCTTCCAGCGTCACGTCGAGTTGATCGCGGGTAAAGCCCGCCAGGGCCAGCGTGATACGCAGCCGTTCCGGGTTGTGGGCGTCACGCGCGATACGCTCGATGTTATAGGGCGGATAGCCGTCGGCGGCTTTGGCGACCCGATCGAGAACGCGCTCGATCTCATCGAAGCCGAGCAGGAACGGACTTGAAAGTGACGAAATCCTGGACATGGTTGCAAAGCCCTTGGTCAGCGACTTTGTGGAGCCCTTACGGCGCCCCTCGAGCATGATCCGGAAAACTGCAATGCAGGTTTCCGAAAAGCTCATGCTCCTTCAGACAAGCTTGTCGGTCGAAAATCGGTCCGTCCAATCAACTATATGGCGCCGCGAACTGAGGGCTGCAAGGCGGCGTCCGACGCGCCCGCGGCTTGCGAAGCGTTACGGCCACTTCAGCGGTCCGGGCAGGGCGCGTTCAGCTTTGGCGGTCAGTTGCGCTTCATGCCGGGCGGCGAAGATCGCACCGGCAACGATGACGACAACGGTCGCAACACCGAGGACGATGACCATCGGGCCGGCCAGCCGTTCGACCTGGCGTCCGAGCATATAGGCGGCGAAACCGAAGAAAGACGCCCAAATGACTGCGCCCACCACATTGGCAAGGAGGAACTGCCGCCACGGCATGCGATTGGCGCCGGCCAGGATGCCGGCGAGGCTGCGCAGCACCGGGATAAAGCGGGCGATAATGACGATCTTGCCGCCATGGCGCAGAAACAGATATTCGCCAAGCTTGATGCGGCTTTCGGTAATCCGCAGATAGGAGCCGTAGCGCAACAACAGCCAATAGCCGAATTCCCGGCCGATGACATAACCGATCATTTGACCGACGATCGCCCCGCCGGCCGCGGTCAGTACCACCGAAACGATGTTGAGATCGTGCTTGGTCCCGGCAAAAATCGAGGCCAGGATCAGCACGGTCTCTCCCGGAAAAGGCAGACCGATGGACTCGAGGCCGATGACCCCGGCGACGACGGCGAGGCCGTAAGCATGGATGAGATGGGCGATGGTGGGCATTAAGCTGGTAAGACCACAAGACCATGGAAGGACGGCGGCGCCGGGTGCCGACCCTTATAGGGGTTTTTCTGTTATGGCTACCCTCTGTGACGGGCAGTGGTGCTCCCGGCGATTCGACATTAACCCGGCTGGGTACCGGCGTAACGGGGGAGCGCGGCAATCAATGCAAGCGAAGGGTGTTCACCGCCGGCTCGCCGGCCTGATCTTAGGCGTAGGGCTCCTCCTCGGCGCTTGCACGCACAGCCACCCCGCAAGCGATGCGGCGGGCGGTGACGACGAGGGGATCAATGTCTATCCGACCAACTACAAGACCGAGATCCTCGCCGCCATGCACGTCTACCTCAACGATCCAACCGGTATCCGCGACGCCGGCATTTCCGACCCGGCGCTGAAGCCGGTGGGGAATGGCAAACGCTACGTGGTCTGTCTGCGGTTCAACGCCAAGACGCGGTTCGACGCCAAAAAGGGCAGCGCCGATTATGCCGGCGTGAAGGAGTCCGCGGCGATCTTTATGGCCGGCCGGTTCGACCGCTTCGCCGAGACGGCGCACGAAGCATGCGCGGGCGCGACCTATACGCCGTTCCCCGAGCTGGAAAAGCTGTCGCGCTGAAGCCGTTCATTGCGGCGCTCATGGGCTCGGGAGGCCCCACGCCGCCCACCGGCGCCGGAGGTCCGCCGCCCGGCGCATCCGCAGGAGGACCCTATCCGCCGGGCGTTCCGCCGGCCGTTACGATCAGACCGGTCACGCGCAAGGGGGCGCGCCACGTTCCCACGCTTGCACCCTATGACTTCGCCATGGTGCAGGGCAGGCTGCTGATTGTGAACCCGCGTGACATGATCGTCGCCGAGGTGATCAGAAGCCCGCGAAAAGCCGCGGCCTAACGCCCGCGTGGCTTCCAGCCGCCGCGCATCCCCGGCCGGCCGAGCGTCGAGCGCGGAGCAACGGCAAGCCAGGGCAATAGCACAACCGAAAAGCCAATCGCCGCCAGCGCGACCAGAATGATCGCGCGTTGCGGCCAAGGTCCCAGTGCGCCGACGAACGGCGGGATTTTAACGTCGGCTGCCGGATTGCCGATGAAGCCGTAGTCCGAGCCCAGCCACAGGTTCACCGGCGCGATCAAAGCGACATAGACCGCGCTCACGATAAGAGCGTAGCCGAGATCGTTCCAACCTGGACGAAAGCCCAACACGGCGAGGTCGTAGACGGCGCAGGCGGCGATGATCGTGTGCGCGGTCCAGAACGCCCAGAACACCAGCGAAGCCGGTCCGGCGGTCAGCGCCGGCTGCACGAATGCCTGCAGCGTCAGCGCGCTGGTCCAGAAATACAAGGTCGCTCGCGCCCAGCGCCAGCCGGTCAGCAGCGCCAGCGGCGCCATCAGCCCGTTGACGTCGCAAATGTGCAGCGGCAGCCCGGTGCGCAGATCGAGGCCGTGCCAGTTCCACCAGATATTGTAGGCAAGCCAATAGCAGACGGCGAGCGCGGCGAGCATCCGCCGCAATAGCGTCTCGGCATGCCGCGGCAATGCCCGGCCGAGCAAGGCCGGTGCGGCGATCAACAGCGCGCAGACGCCGAGAGCGAGCGCGTGCAACCAACTATAAGGAACGAAGACGTCCATCCCGCCCGGTGTGAGGTCGAGCGGCAAATTCATTTTGTCGGCTTGGCTTCGCTGATGCCGCGCATGCTACCGTCAAATGCGCTTGATCATGGTTTCTGATACGAAATCATTGTGACACTGACACGATAACGCCGTCGCAGCTTCGCGTTATTGGCCTGGCGGCTCCTTCGCCGCGTGCAGGCGCGTGATGCTGGCGACCACGCGCGCCACTTCCTCGTCGTCGAGCGGCGGCCGGCAGCGCTGGCGATTCCACGCCAGCATCAGCTCAAGCGCGACCTGCGGATCGACGCCGTGCCACAAGAGATGGCCGGTCAGCGAGGCGATGGTCGTGTTGCGCTCGCCTTCGCTGACACCGTCATGCACGAGCTGCCGCCAATCGCCGAGCGAACGCCGCACCCGCGGCCCACGCCCGGCGAACAAAAGCCAGCGCGGCAACGCGGCAGGCATCATCTGCTCGGGCGAGCGCCCGGGCGCCCACGTATAAAGTTGTCCGCTCGGATGCAGCGATGGCGGCGCCACGATGTAACCGCCGTCGCCGCGCAGGTCGATGCCCTGCGCGAGCCCGGCGCGATTGGGCACGAAGCCGCCGGGATGGGCGAAATAGAGATGGCGGCCGCCGCCGCCGGTGTGCGCCTCCACGGTTTCAGGCAACGGTTCGTAACGCCGCTCCAGCTCCGCCAACGAGTCGTCGCCGCCGTGCTTGGGGTCGACATCGAGAACGATCAGATTGGAGATTTCACCGGTGACGATCCCGACATTGACGTCGGGCCAGCGCGTGAACCATTGTGCCACGGTCTGCGCGTCGGCACGCGCCTGCTGCAGCATTTCCCAGCGGATCAGCGGCCGCTTCTCGCCATGCCGCAGCGGCAGCACCGACCAGCCGCGGGTCAGATAGAAGGCGGCGGCTTGCGCGATCGGCGTTTGTTGCAGCGGACGAATGCGCGCCATGCTCTGCCCCTACTGCTCCGTGCCGCGCGACGGAAGCCGGATGCGATTAGCGCCCACGCGGCTTCCAGCCGCCGCGCATACCCGGCCGGCCGAGTGTCGAGCGCGGGCCGGAGCGGCCGCCGGCGGGTTCGGCCGATTTGGCCGGAACAGATTCGACACCTGGGCCCATTTCGTCGAGTGTCGGTTTGCGCGGGGCGCGTTTTTGTCCGTCCGAGCGATGCGGGGCGACTTCGTGGTAGAGCGCGATACCCATCTCGTCGAGCGCGGGTTTGTGAATTTTGCTTTGCTGACCCTTTACCCCGCCGCGCGAAGCGCGGCGACCCTCTCCCGCAAGGGGAGAGGGTAGAATTTTCGCCGTGGGATCGTCGATCACGGCAAGCTCGGTGCTGCGTAAACGCTTGATCTCGTCGCGGAGCCGCGCCGCCTCCTCGAAGTCGAGATCGGCGGCGGCGGCGCGCATGCGGGTTTCCAGGTCGGCGATCACCGCCTCGAAATTGTGGCCGATGGTGGCGGCCTCCTCGAACTCGCCGCCCTCGCCGGTGCCGGTGGCAATGAGCACGTGATCGCGCTCATAGACGCTGTGCAGAATGTCGGCGATGCCCTTGCGCACGCTTTCCGGCGTAATGCCGTTGGCGGCATTGTACGCCTCCTGCTTCTCGCGTCGGCGATTGGTCTCGGCGATGGCGCGCTCCATCGAGCCGGTGACGGCATCGGCGTAGAGGATGACGCGGCCGTCGATGTTGCGCGCGGCGCGGCCGATGGTCTGAACGAGGCTCGTCTCGCTGCGCAAAAATCCTTCCTTGTCGGCGTCGAGGATGGCGACCAGCGCGCATTCCGGAATGTCGAGACCCTCGCGCAACAGGTTGATGCCGACCAGCGCGTCGAAAGCGCCGAGCCGCAGATCGCGGATGATCTCGATGCGTTCGATGGTGTCGATGTCGGAATGCATGTAGCGGACGCGGATGCCCTGCTCGTGCAAATATTCGGTCAAATCCTCGGCCATGCGCTTGGTGAGCACGGTGACCAGACTGCGGTAACCCTTCTGCGCCACCGCGCGCACCTCGCCGACGAGATCGTCGACCTGCGTGCGTGCCGGCCGGATGTCGACCGGCGGATCGATCAGGCCGGTCGGCCGGATGACCTGTTCGGTGAACACGCCGCCGGCTTCGTTGATCTCCCAGGGGCCGGGGGTGGCGGAGACGGCCAGCGTCTGCGGCCGCATCGCGTCCCACTCCTCGAACCGCAGCGGCCGGTTGTCCATGCACGAGGGCAGCCGAAAGCCGTACTCGGCGAGCGTCGCCTTGCGGCGAAAATCGCCGCGATACATGCCGCCGAGCTGCGGCACCGTGACGTGGCTCTCGTCGATGAAGACCAGCGCGTTGTCGGGAACGTATTCAAACAGCGTCGGCGGCGGCTCGCCGGGCTTGCGGCCGGTGAGATAGCGCGAATAATTCTCGATGCCGGCGCAGGCGCCGGTCGCCTCCATCATTTCCAGATCGTACAGGGTGCGCTGCTCGAGCCGTTGCGCCTCAAGGAGACGGCCGGCGGCGTTGAGCTGGTCGAGGCGTTGCCGCAACTCGACCTTGATGCCGGCGATGGCCTGCAGCAGCGTCGGCCGCGGCGTCACGTAGTGCGAATTGGCGTAGATTTTCACGAATTCCAGCTCGTCGGTCTTTTGCCCGGTGAGCGGATCGAATTCGTGGATCGATTCCACCTCGTCGCCGAACAGCGACACCCGCCAGGCGCGGTCTTCATAGTGGGCGGGAAAAATCTCGATGGCGTCACCGCGCACGCGGAACGAGCCGCGGTAAAAATCGCCGGCCGTGCGTTTGTATTGCAAGGCAACCAGATCGGCGAGCAGCGCGCGCTGGTCGAGGCGTTCGCCGCGCTTGAGCGAAAACGTCATCGCCGAATAGGTCTCGACCGAGCCGATACCGTAGATGCAGGACACCGAGGCGACGATGATCACATCGTCGCGCTCCAATAGCGCGCGCGTCGCCGCATGCCGCATGCGGTCGATCTGCTCGTTGATCGAGGAATCCTTCTCGATATAGGTGTCGGTGCGCGGGATATAGGCTTCCGGCTGGTAGTAGTCGTAATAGGAGACGAAATACTCGACGGCATTATCGGGAAAGAAGCTTTTGAACTCGCCGTAGAGCTGCGCCGCCAGCGTCTTGTTGGGCGCGAGGATGAGCGCCGGCCGCTGCGTTGCCTCGATCACCTTGGCCATGGTGAAGGTCTTGCCCGAGCCGGTGACGCCGAGCAGCACCTGGGTGCGGTCGTGGCGGCGCACGCCTTCGACCAGTTCGGCGATCGCCTGCGGCTGATCGCCCTTCGGGTCGAAATCGGATTTGATGACGAGACGGCGGCCGCCTTCACTCTTTTCCGGCCGCTCCGGCCGGTGCGGAACCCAGATTTTGTTGGCGCCGTCGTGCTCGCGGAATTCCGGGCGGCCTTCGCGCAGCAATCTGTCCAGCGACTGCTGACTGGCGAGGCCGGCAACCGTTCCCACGTCGGCCGCGGCCCGCCGCGCTAAACGCAAGTGGGCAGGGCCCATGCCGGGCGTGATCACATTCCGGGCGTCTTCTTCGGTCTCGCCGTCTTGCTCCTCGATGCCAAGGGCGCGGGCGAGGTCGGGATCGAGTTCGCCCGGCGGCACCGGCGTTTTGCCGACATAGCCCTGCTGCGGCGCCTCGCCGAAGCCCCGCGTCACCGAGGCGCGCGCCCGGTGCGCATTGGCGAAGTCGGCGCGGCGGTCAAAGGAGTTGTCCGAGGGTGGCGAGAGCTTTGATGGCGGCTGATGATCGCTTGTTTCCCTTCCCCTCTCCCCATCGGGGAGAGGGTGACGACGTGGAGCGTCGTCGGGAGAGGGGGGGATAGCGGAGAGCTTGTTCCCCCTCTCCCGGCCGCCTTCGCTGTCGCTCAGGCGCCCGACCTCTCCCCGGTGGGGAGAGGTGATGGATTGCCCTCGCGATGGTTCGATTCCGGTCTGCGATCCGACCCCTGCGCGGCCCTGGCCGATGGCGGGATTGAGCAAATCCGCCAGCGCCGGATCGAGCGGCGGCGTGTGCGGGCGCGCCGCCTTGGCGCGCGTCGGCTTTGCCGGGTCTTTTTTCGAATGCTTTGCCGGATCGCGCCCTCTCGGGGCGTTCCCTCGATCGGGACTTTTCGCCATGGCCTCAATATGGGCCGAGTCCGGCAGTCAGGAAAGTACGGCCGTCCGCTCGACAGCGGCCGCCGCCTGAAAATGACGCGGCCTCTCCGTCATCCGCCGCAGCACCACGGCGAACAGCAGCGCCGCGGCGGCGATGACGGCGAGCCGCAGCGCGCTGTCGAACGGCGTGACCTTGAACAGGAAGGGGGCCAGAAAAGCTCCCACGAGAGCGACGGCCTCCCCACGTCGGAAGCCATCGCGTAAACCCTCACCCAGCAGCCAGGCCATCGGCACGGCCAGGACGACCAAGTCGTATTCCAGCATGAACGGCGAGCAGAACGGCACGCAGGCTGCGATCGCCGCTCCCTCCGCCCGGCCCGATCGCGCGCCCGGCGCACGCTGCCGCAGCGCGCGCACCAGCATGAATGCGGCCGCGACGCTCACGACCGCCTGCGCCCCATAGGCCAGCGCCAGCGACCCGCCATGCAGGCGCACGGCGCCGTAGATGGTGGTCAAATATTGCAGGTATTGCGGATTGGCCGACTCCAACCAATCGCGGCGCGCCACCGCCATGTCGGCCATGAATGCCGGCCAGATGTCCATCCCGAAAGCCAACGTCGCCGCGGCCGCCAAGATCGCCACGGTCACGGCCGCGACGGCGAAACAGCGCCATCGCCCCGCCGCGGCGAGGGCGAGCGGCACGATGATTCCGAGCTGCGGCTTGTAGGCAAGGCAACCGAGACACACGCCGGCGAGCGCCGGCCTGCGATCCAGCCAGACTGCTGCACCGCCCAGCAGCGCTGTGCTCAAAAATCCGTTCTGCCCGAAGCCGGCATTGATCATCACCGCGGGATAGCCCAGGAACAGCACCCAGATCGGCCCGCCGTCGCGCAGGTTTTTTGGCACCAGCGCGCGCAGTGCGGCGACATAGCCGGCGCAGGTCGTCGCCAACCACAGGCACAGCGCCGGAAAATAACCCAGCAGCGCGAAGCTGGCGCTCAGCAGCAGGAAGAACGGCGGATAGAAGAATGCCAGGTATCCCCATTCCGGATCGCCATGCAGAGCCAGCTGCGCCAAGAAATGCGGCTGCTCGCGATAGGCATCCGCGGCGCGGCCTTCCAGCGCCAGCTGACCGGCGGTCCAGAAGCTGACAAAATCGCCCGACACCTTGGAGATACCGGGCGTGGCCGCCTGCCACTGCGCCCACATCACGCAAAAGCTGAGAAAGGCCACCAGTGACAGCGCCTCGCCCAGGCGAAGCAAATAGAACACGAGACGTGATCGTTTCCCCGACCCTTGCACCTTGAGTGGTGACAGGGAGTCGACGCGTAAGGCAGGGCCGATCGTCGACATGCGTGCCGGGTTGATGGTTTTCGGCGCGCATCGTGGTCGGCTAGCTTTAACATTGATTTAACGAATCCGGGCCGCGGCAAGGCGCGGCCCGCCACTCAAAATCCGTGTACGACCTGCCGCACGTGCTCGACCTCCGGCGGTGCGGCAAAGCAATGGCCGACAAGCTTGCGCCATTCCTGGAAGTCCGGCGATCCGCGAAAGTCGATATTGTGGTTCTCGACGGTTTCCCAGGTAACGAACAGACGGTAACGGCTCGGCTTTTCGATCGAGCGACGCAGTTCCATGCCGTGGCAGCCTTTGGCGCGTCGGAAAATCGGCGCGGCTTTTTTCACGCCGCTTTCGAACTCCTCCTCCATGCCGGGCTTGACGTCGATTTGCGCGATTTCGGTGATCATGTTTCGCTCTTGGCAGAACGGTTTACGAAGCCGATGCCACGCAGTCTAGAGCGCAATCGAAATCGATTGCACTCTAGATTCTTTGGTGGAGCATGATCTTTTCGGAAAACCGTCTTCCACTTTTCCGGATCATGCTCTAGCCGAGCGGCGCGCCGAAAATGCGGAAGATCACCGGGCCGGCGATGAGGAATGCCAGCAATCCGGTGCGCCAGCGCGGCGCTTCGACTTCGGCGATGAGCGACAAGCCGGCGAGCGGCACGATTGCAGCGAGCGGCAGATAGTAGCGCGGATAGGCATCCAGGAGCCATCCGATCGCGAGATGGCGGCTGTAGCTGTAGCCGACATGGATCGCGAAGGTCGCCACCAACGCCAACGCGCCGGTGAGCACGACCACATCGAGCGGCGTTTCCCGCCGGCGGCACAGCCGGCGCAGGGACAGCGCGGCGCCGGCGGACGCGCAGATGAGCGCCGCCACCGGAACAGCAAGCATGGCGTAATTAAACGCACTCCTCGCATGCAGCGTCGGCATCCAACCGGCAATGAACTCAGCGATGAAAGTAGCAAGGTAGCTGGGAAAAGATTTGCGCGGAAGGTCGGCCCATCCGGCGGCGCGCGCGCCATCCTCAAGGAGTGCGAGCTGCGCGGGCGTTTCCGGTGTCGGGGTGCCGTATTGCAGGACGTAGATAACGTACGGCGCCGCTGCAAGCACGAAAGCGAATCCGGCGGCCATCATCCAGGTCCAGCGCATGCGCCCGCGCCACAGCAGATAGGCAAGCATGGCGCTCACCATCGCGGCCGTCAGCAATAGTCCTGTCAGCTTCGCCCATGAGGCGGCGACCATGCCGATAAGCGCGCAGGCGAGCCAGATGCCACGATCGGTCGCCACAAGTTGCCACACCCCGAGTGTCGCCAACGCGCCGCCGACGAAAGCAAGATTGTCGTTGTTTACCGCGGCGGCGAGCTGCACCAGAATTGGAATGCACGCCAGAGGTATCGCGTAAGCGTAAAATTCCGGGCGCGAAAACTGGGCTGTGAGTGCGAGTCCGAGCAGCGCCGCTAGGCCGATGGCGACGAACGCGACATCAAAGAGGCGATACGCCAACAGCGCTTGCGGGTGGCCTTCGAGCTTGGGGCCGAGTGCCGCCAGCAGTGCGTAGAATATCGGCGGGTGGTTGAGGAAATTGGGCTCTTCGGTGAACTGAAACGTTTGCGTGTCCATAAGCCGCATCTTTTCCAGCACTGGCCAGGCGTCGCCGGTGTGCTGGATGTGCGCGACGTAGGAGACATGCGCCGGCTCGTCGAACCCCGTGGTCACATCCTTGCGTGCAGCACTGGCAATGCAAGCAAGAACGAAAAGAGCAAGGATCACCACGGCGACCAGCCAATTGGCCGTTGTGGGCGCCGTCCATTCGCGTGCCGCGGCTGTGGTGACGGAAGTGGACACATGACAGAAATGCGCAGCTAGGGGTTAAATTTTCGCTAGGCGATGCCTAGACTCAGCTTGGTTTCACCCACCGTCAGCAGGGCTTGCCATGATCGATCTGTATTACTGGACGACGCCGAACGGTCACAAGGTCACGATTTTTCTCGAAGAAGCCGGACTGCAGTACAAGATCATCCCGATCAATATCGGCAAGGGTGAGCAGTTCCAGGCGGAATTCTTGGCGGTCTCGCCGAACAACCGCATTCCCGCCATCGTCGACAAGGCACCGGCCGACGGCGGTAAGCCGATCTCGGTGTTCGAGTCCGGCGCGATCCTGCTCTATCTCGCCGACAAGACCGGCAAGTTCATCGGCAAGGACCTGCGCGCGCGGATGGAAACTATCCAATGGCTGTTCTGGCAGATGGGTGGATTGGGACCCATGGCCGGCCAATACAACCATTTCGGCAATTACGCGCCGGAGAAAATCCCCTACGCCATCGATCGCTATCGCAACGAGGTCAACCGGCTGTTCGGCGTCATGAACAAGCGGCTTGCCGACCGCCAATATCTCGCCGGGGATTATTCCATCGCCGACATGGCGAGCTATCCCTGGGTCGTTCCCTGGGAGCGGCAAGGCCAGAACATCGCCGACTTTCCGCACCTCAAGCGTTGGCTGGAAGCGATCGCCGCGCGCGACGCCGTCAAACGCGCCTACGCCAAAGCCAAGGAAGTCAATCCGAACCCGGGCGGGATTCGCACTGCGGAAGAACGCGCTATCCTGTTCGGCCAGACCGCGCAGTCCATCGAGCGCATGGCGTCGCGGTAGCGATCCGTCCTGCTGCGCAGGACGGTCCCCCTTCCCCGCTCACGCGGGGCAGGAGGATTAATTCTGCCGCACGATGACCCGTGTGCCGAGCGGCACGCGATCGTAGAGGTCGACCACGTCGTCGTTGACCAGGCGGAAACAGCCGGACGAGACCGCATGCCCGATCGTCTCCGGCGCGTTGGTGCCGTGGATGCGGTAGACGGTCTTGCCGAGATACATGGCGCGGGCGCCGAGCGGATTGCCGGGGCCGCCGGCCATGAAGCGGGGAAGATAGGGCTGACGCTCGATCATCTCCGGCGGCGGCACCCAATCCGGCCACTCGGACTTGCGCGTGATCTGCAACAGACCAGCCCAGGTGAAGCCGTCGCGGCCGACGCCAATGCCGTACCGCAGGGCCCGCGTCTCGCTCTCGATCAGATAGAGATGGCGCTCGGCGGTTTCGATGATGATGGTGCCGACCGGATGTTGCGAGCGGTAGAACACCGCTTGGCGTTGAAATTGCTCGGCGAGATTGTCGTCGGCATTGCCGTGGTCGATGCCGGGGGCGACATCCTCGATCGTGGGCTGAAAAATGGAGGTGAGCAGCGATTGCGGCTGCCCCGGCGCCGGCGCGCACAACATCGCCAGGAACGCCGCGCCGATCCATGCCAGACCGCCGACACGCTTTGCTACGCTCTTCATCGTTCGCGCTCGTATCATGGCGATATTGTTGACCGGGAGCCGCGCGCTTTCAATAGCCGAAATGCACAGCCGCCCGCGGGGAAAAGAATCAAACCGTGATCTACTGCGCGGCGCCGCCGAAATAGCCGGCAATTTTCCAGCCGCTCGCCTCGTTAGCGTAACACATCTGATCGGCACCGAGGCCGGAGAACGAATCTGCAAGCACGAAGCCGGATTTGCCGGAAGGGGCCGCCACGTGCACGAATGCCGCCTGGCTGGGGTCTTGCGGCGGGGCGGTGTCAGGCAGCACGCGCACAAGGGTAAGGCCGAGCTTCTCGACAACCGGCGCGTTCGGCTTCGGCACACTGCGCATTTCAACTCCGTCAGTGATCGGATAGGCCCACTCGGGCGGCTCGGTCTGCGTTGCCTGCAGGAGGGCCTCGAACGCCTTCGGATCGATGCTCGGGTCCGCCGGCGCGCAGATCACGCCCGGATGGTCGGGCAAGGGCCCACCGGTCGGATCATTGGCATAGCCGGCCAAAGCGTCCCAGCCGGATCCGTCCTTGGCATCGAGATCGATCGCCGTAGCGAGATTGGCGATGCCGGATTTGTGCTTGTCCGCCAAGTCCTTGTCCTGCATCCAAAAGAAACCCTGCGCCACGACCAGCTTGGCGAGCGCGGCGCGGTCCTTGTGCTGCGCGATGTCGGCCAATTGCTTGCGGAAAGCCGCGAAGCTCGGATCGTCGTAGCGGCCCGGCGGCGTCACCGCGACCGCCTGGTAGGGCTTCACCGGCGGCATCGGCGGCGGTTTAAAGCCGCCCGGAGGCAGCGGTACTTGCGGAGACTGGCCTTGAGCGAGGCCGGGCGCGGGAACGAACGTCGCCGTCATCAGTGCGGTGAGCATCAGGCTTGTGGCGATAAAGAGGTGGCGCATCGCGTGGGGGCTCCGGATTGGACTTTGGCGCAAATGACGCGCCGCAATGGCTCAACGGATAGGGGTGAATTGCGACCGAGGTGCGGCAGTCCGCCGCAGGCTGCCCCCGAACTATTTCAAGCCGAAATAGGCGCGGCGCAGCGCGTCGTTTTCTTGCATCGCGGCGACCGTGCCGGCAAAGCCGATTTGACCGTTGTCGAGCGTATAGACGCGATCGGCCAGCACCAGGAATTTCACGTTCTGCTCGGCAATCAGCAGAGCGAGCTGCTTTTCGCGAAACTGCGCGAGCACCCCGATCACCTCCTTGACGTAGCGCGGCGACAGGCCGGCCGAAGGCTCATCCATGATGAGCAGGCGCGGATTGCCGACCAGCGCCTTGGCGATCCCCAGCATCTTGCGTTGGCCGCCGGACAGGCTGCCGGCGAGCGCGCGCCGGCGCTCGGCCAGGGCCGGGAACACCGCGTAGAGTTCGTCAATCCGTTCCCGCGCGCGGCTCTGCGGCAGGAACTGCGCGCCGATGAGGATATTCTCTTCAACGGTGAGACCGGGAAATCCGGATGCTTCCGACATGAAGACAATGCCGCGCCGCACCCGCTGATCGGTGCGCAGCCGCGTGATGTCTTCGCCGGCGAAATCGATGCGGCCCGCCCACACCTCGACCAGGCTCATGATCGCTTTCAACAAGGTCGTCTTGCCCGCGCCATTGGCGCCGAGCAGCACCACCGATTCGTGCTCGTGAATCAGCAGGCCGACGTCCCACAATACCTGCAGGCGCCGATAGCCGGCAGCGATCCCGGCGACCTCGAGCAGCGGTCGTGGCGTATCAGGCGGCATTCTCGTCTCCAAGGAACACCTCGACGACCTGCGGATTGCGCGAGGCGTCCGCCAGCCGGCCTTCGAAGATTTCCTTGCCTGCGTTCATGACGATGATGCGGTCGGTGATCTGATCGATGAATCCCATCAGGTGCTCGACGACGAGCAGCGCAATTCCGGAGCGCGCCAGCTCCTTCAGCTTGAGCGCCACGCGCTCGAGCTCCGCGGGATTAAGGCCCGCGGCAAGCTCGTCGACCAGCAAAAGCCGCGGCCCGGTCGCCAAGGCGCGCGCCAGGTCGAGCATCTTCTGATGCGCGCTGTTGAGCTGGCCGGCGGGCTGATCGGCGAACGCGGCAAGATCGAGCGAGGACAGCAACGTGTCGGCATCGCCAGGCCGTTCGCCGCTGGCTCCGTACGCGAGCGCGATCTCGACGTTCTCGCGCGCGGTCAAAGTGAGGAACGGCCGCGGCACCTGGAAGGTGCGATTGATGCCGGCATGGACGAGCCGGTGCGATGCCAAGCCGCCGATCGAGCGTCCCTCGAAACGGATCGAGCCGCCGTCGGGCCGATACAGCCCGGAGATGACATTGATGCAGGTGGTCTTGCCGGACCCGTTCGGTCCAACCAGGCCGAGAATTTCGCCGGCGCCGACGCGAAAGCTCAGCGCATCGAGCGCGCGAAAGCCGCCGAAGCGCTTGACCAGGCCGTCGACGGCGAGCAGCGGCGCGGGCTCAAGGGACATCGATCCCCCATCGTTGCAGCAACGAGGCGAGCCCGTTCGGCAGGAACAGCACCAGGCCCATGATCAAGGCGCCGTACAAGAGCTGGAAGTACTGCGGCGTCGAAATTCCGACGGCGTTGTAGATGCCATAGAGAATGACGACGCCGAGAATCGGCCCGGTCACCGTGGCATTGCCGCCGAACAGCGCGAACACGATGGCGAAAATCGTAAACTCGACGCTGAAGACCGTCTCCGGATAAAACACCGACACGTACCAGGCAAAGACGCCGCCGGCGAGGCCGGCGACCAGCGCGCTCAACAGCCAGGCGATGATGCGCTCGCGCACCACATTGATCCCGGCCATGCTGGCGCTGATCGGATCCTCGCGAATGGCCTTCAGCGCCATGCCGAAATGTGAATTGCGCAGGTAGATCACCAGACCGATGGTCGCCGCCATGACGGCCAGCGCCGTGCCGTAGGCGAGCGGTGGATCGAACACGCCGCTGAGGCTGATGCCATAAGGACCCTTGGTGACGCTTTCCAGATTGGGATTCGAGACCACCTGGAACACCGCCAGTGCGGCGGCGAGATTGGCGATCGAGAAATAAGCGCCCGACAGACGGAACAGCGGCGTCAACAACACCGCTAGTGCGACCGCGGCGCCGCCGCCGACCACGAGCGCGAGGAGCGGCGGCGCGTGCAGATGGATCACCATCAGCGAGAAGCCGTAGGCGCCGGCGCCGAAAAATCCGACATAGCCGAACGGCAGGTAGCCGGTAAAGCCGTAGATAATGTTGAGGCCCTGCGCCAGCGTCATGAAAATCATGAAATTGAACAGCAACAGCTGATTGCCGTAGACGCTCGGCAGGATCGCGAACGCGCCGACGACCGGCAGCAAAATCAGGAGCACGTGGCGCAAAATTTTAGGCACTGCGCACCCGCCGTCCGAGGAGGCCGCTGGGCCGCAGCAGCAGGATCGCGATGAGCAGAACGTAGGGCAGGAGATTGGCCCAGGAGCTGTAGTAGCTCTGCATGAACATGTAGGAGATGCCGTACACTGTCCCGCCCAGCACGGTGCCGAGCGGATTGCCGAGCGAGCCGATGACGATGACGGCGAACGACGTCACGGTCACTTCGGCGCCCATGGCCGGGGTGATACTGCCGAGCATGAACGGAGCGAAGACGCCGGCGGCGGCGGCGAGGCCGATGCCGATGCCGAAGGCAACGGCGGAGACGCGGTGGACGTTGATGCCGGTCGCGATCGCCTCGTCGCGGTTGTCCATGACCGCGCGGGTGAGGTAACCGAGGCGGGTGCGGTACAGATAAACATAGACGAGCAGAACGGCGCAGCCGCTGGCGACGCCGCTCGCCAACCACGATGCCGGAAAAGTTTGGCCCAACAGCTCGACCGGGCCGGTGTCGACCTTGTGCCCGGCAAAGAAGCCGGCGACCGCGGCCACCGCGCTGCCGAGCTGGTCGCCGGGTATCGATCTTTCGCTGGTGCCGAAGGCGATGGTCGTTACCGCCTCGATCACCTGCGACAGGCCGAAGAACAGAATGAACGACAGCATTTCCGGGTCCTTGGCCCGCAGCAGCCGCGGCACCAAGAGGTAATAGAGCGGCAGCCCGATGATGGCGAACGCCAGGAAAGCGATCGCGATCGCCGGGACGGGATTGAGGGCAAACAGCGTGAACAACCAGAACGCCAGGAATGCGCCCAGCATCAAAAAGTCGCCATGCGCCAGATTGACAATGCGCATGACGCCGAACACGAGGTTGAGTCCGAGTCCGATCAAGGAGAAGTAGAGCCCGAACAGCAGACCGGCCAGCAAGCTGTAGGTGAACATTCAGCGTGCTCCGCCGCGGCCGGTCTCGGCAGCAGTCAATGTCCTAATCGTCACGGACGCGGGTAGATCGGCTTGCTGCTCGCCAGATCGTGCGGCCACACCGTCACCAGCTTCAGATGATTGTCGTCACCGGCGACAAACTGCCCAAGCGGAGTGAATTCGCCGATCTGAGCGCCGGTCGGATCGAGCTCGAACGTGCCATCCAGAGTCTTGAGGTTACCCGAAAGGCTGAAAACCGCTTTGCGCAGCTCGAGCTGATCGAGACTGGTCGCGACCGACAGTGCCTTTTCCAGCACAAGTCCGGTGGTATAGCCGGCCACCGAATTGAACCCGAACTCCACATGCGTGTCGGCGTATTTCTTGTGCCATGCGGCGCCGTATTCCTGCAGCGACATGCCGAAGTTGGTCTGGTAGGCGATTTGCGAGGCCGGCACGTAGGTGAACACGTAGTCCAGTCCCTTGGCGCCGACGTTTCGCTCCAGCAGCTCGGTTTCCAGTCCCGGATAGATGCAAAACAGGAACTTGAACTTGATGCCGCTGTCCTGGACGTTGTGCAGGAAGGCAATATCGTTCGAGGCGTAGCCGAGGTGCAACACCGCGTCGGGATTGCCGGCGCGAATGTTGTTGAGCAATACGGTGTAGTTCGAAGTTTCGGTCGGCACGCCCTCGTCGAATACGAGCTCTACTCCGGAATTCGATTCCTTGATGAACTTGCGCACCGCATTGGCCTGCGTGCCGGTGAAGTCGTTGGTGGCGTAGAGCATGGCGACGCGCTTGATGCCGAGGCCCGGGCCGTCATGGGTGAGAAAATCCGCGAGCGGTTTCGGCCAGATCGTGGAAACCGGATCGGCCATCAGCGCGATGTAGGGATTGTCGGGCGTGAAAAAATTAGCTCCGGTGCCGGTCTGGTCGATCAGGAACATCTTGTGATCGCGGGCGATCGGCACCGCGACCGAGGTGAGCACCGATCCGGAATCGGCGATCAGAATGTCGACCTTGTCCTGGGTGATCAGCTGATTGTAGAGCGTGGCGGCGGTCGCGGTGTTGCTCTGATCGTCGTAGGCGATCAGCTTGAGCGGAATCTTCTTGTCGAATGCTTTGACGTAGACGCCGCCGTCGGCATTCTTTTGATCGATCCACAATTTCAGACCGTAGTGGACGGGCATCGAAATGCTGGCAAAGCGACCGGACGAGGCATAAAGCGTTCCGAGCTTGATTTCCGCAGGGGCGTCGGCTGCCTGCACGGCGGTCGTCAGCGACGCCATTAACGCCGCAAGAATCGCTAGTCGGGTCACGGGCGTTTCTCCTTGAGTGTTTTTCATTTTGTCGCAAAGCTAAGGCATCGGCCTGTTCGGGGCAATCGGCGCCGGCGCCGGAGCGTCGGCCGCTGCCGTGACTGCGCCGTCGATGGTGGCGCCGCTTGCAAGCAGCGCCGCGATGTCTTCCGCCGCAATGCCCGCCTCTTTGAGGACCGCCAGGCTGTGCTCGCCCAGGCGTGGGGCATGGCGGGTGATCGTCAAGGCGGCGCCGTTCCAACGGCTGGGGATGCCGTTGTAGCGGATGCGTCCCTCGGACGGATGCGGTCGGGTCTGGAAGAATTCCACCGCCGCGAGGTGCGGATCGTCGATCAAGGCGTCGAGATCGTTCATCGGCGCGCACGGAATGTCGCTGCGCTCGAAGAGGGCAAGCGCTTCGGCAGTGGTCAGCGTGCACAGGATGTCGGCGATGATACCGTTCACCTCATTGACATCCCGCCGGCGCGACGCGAAGTCGTGCAGGTGGGAATTGGCGGCATATTGATCGAGGCGGCCGAGGCCTTCGAAGAAGGCTTTCCATTGCTTGTCGGTATAGACGAGCGCGCAGACGTGACCGTCGCGGGTGGCGTAGGGCCGGCGGCTTTCGCTCATCAGCCGCGGATTGCCGGCTTCGCCGATCGGCGGGTCGAACGAGCGGCCGCCGAGATGGTCGCCCAGCACGAATTGCGCCATGGTCTCGAACATCGGCAGCTCGACCGACTGGCCCTCGCCGGTGCGGTCGCGGCCGAGTACGGCGGCGAGGATGACGTGCGCGGCGTTGATGCCGACGATGCGGTCGACCACCGTCAGCGGCACGTAGCGCGGCCCCTCGCCGCCGGTCTGCGCGACGATCGCCGGCAGCGCGCAGATGCCCTGAATGAGATCGTCATAGGCCGGCTTGCCGGCGTAAGGACCGTTGTCGCCATAACCCATGAGACTGACATAGACGAGCCGCGGATTGACCTTGCGCACGTCGTCATAGGCCAGCTTGAGACGGCGCATCGCCGCCGGGCGGGTGTTGGTGATGAAAACGTCGGCACGTTCGCACAAGTGCAGCAACGCCTTGCGTGCCGCCGGCTGCTTCACGTCGAGAACGACGCTGCGCTTGTTGCGATTGAGTTGCAGATAGAGCGGCCCCATATCGGCGCTCCGTGCCGCTCCGACGCCCCTGCGCATGAGGTCGCCCTCCGGCGGCTCGATCTTGACGACATCGGCGCCGTAGTCGGCGAGAATCTGCGCGGCGTGCGGGCCCGCGATCATCGACGTGAGGTCGAGGACGCGCAGCCCTTGCAGCGGGCCTTGGGTGTTTTGGCTCGGCTTGGCTGACGACATGGGACCTCAATACGATTTTGGCAGTCCGAGCACTTTTTCCGCGATGAAGCAGAGAATGAGCTGCGGCGTGACCGGCGCAATCCTCGGAATCATGCTTTCCCGAAGATAGCGCTCGACGTGATACTCCTTGGCGTAGCCGTAGCCGCCGTGGGTCATGACCGCGGTCTGGCAGGCTTTGAAGCATGCTTCGGCGGCGAGATATTTCGCCGCATTGGCCGCCGGCCCGCAGGGCATGCCCTGGTCGTATTGCCAGGCGGCTTTGCGCATCATGAGATCGGCGGCTTCGAGCTCCATCCAGCATTCCGCCAGCGGATGCTGGACGGCTTGATTTTGGCCGATCGGCCGGCCGAACACGACGCGCTCCTTGGCGTATGAGGTCGCGCGCCGCAACGCGGCGCGGCCGAGGCCGATCGCTTCGGCGGCGATGAGAATGCGCTCGGGATTCATGCCGTGCAGGATGTACTCGAAGCCGCGGTCTTCTTCGCCGATCCGGTCCTCGACCGGGACTTCCAGTGCGTCGATGAAGACCTGGTTCGAGTCCACCGCCTTGCGTCCCATTTTCTCGATCTCGCGCACCTCGACGCGGCGGCGATCGAGCGCGGTATAGAATAGGGTTAAGCCCCCGGTCGGCTTGCGCACCTGCTCGGCCGGCCTGGTGCGCGTGAGGATCAACATCTTGTCCGCCACTTGCGCGGTCGAGATCCAGATTTTCGCGCCGTTGATCACGTAACGGTCGCCGCGGCGTTCCGCGCGCGTCTGCAGCTTGCCGGTTTCGAGGCCGGCATTCGGCTCGGTCACCGCGAAGCAGGCTTTTTCGGCGCCCGCCGCGATCGGCGGCAGCATGCGGCGCTTCTGCTCGTCCGTGCCGTAAACCACCACGGGATTGAGGCCGAAGATATTCATGTGAACGGCGGAAGCCCCGGAAAAGCCGGCCCCGGAGGCGGCGATGGTCTCCATCATGATGGCGGCTTCCGCGATACCGAGCGCCGAGCCGCCGTAGGCTTGCGGGATACACACGCCGAGCCAGCCGTCGGCGGCCAGCGCGCGATGAAACGCGTCGGGGAATTGCCCGTCGCGGTCGCGCTGCAGCCAATAATCGTCACCGAAGCGCGCGCAGATTTTGTCGACCGCGTCACGCAATGACAGCTGAAGCTCTGAAAGGGCAAAGTCGATTGCCGTCACTCCGCAGCGGATGCGTGCGCCGGTGCGGCAGCGCACGAGGCGATACTAGTGTGGCGGTTCAGAAGTCCGCATCATTTTTGCCGCGAACTCGTCATGCGGACTCCTGAACCAAAGCCACACTAGACCAATACGTTGCTAGTGTCCTTCGATTCCGAAGTTCGCAAACGAGGGTGCCGCATAATGATGCGAACTTCGGAATCGGGACACTAGGCCGTCGCGGCGGATTCAATCCAGTGGGTTTGCAGCCTCGCGCCTGCCCCGCTCGCCGCGAATGCCGCGAGCGGTTCTTGATGTGCTATGCTTTGCAAGCCCCACCAGCGCTGCCAGACAATCACAGGAGAAGCTCTTGCCCACGTCTACACTGCCTGAACTCCTGCGCAGGGATGGCTGTCTGGTCCTGCCGGGGGTCTATGACGGCGTCTCGGCCAAGCTGGCAACGAGCGTCGGCTTCGACGCCCTCTACATGACCGGCTACGGCGCCGTCGCCTCCGCGCTTGGCGTGCCGGATGCCGGGCTGGCGACCTTTACGGAAATGCTGGATCGGGTGCGTTGCATTGCCGGCGCGACGGCGCTCCCGTTCATCGCCGACGGCGACACCGGCTACGGCGGCCTGCTCAACGTCGAGCGCACGGTTCGCGGCTACGCCGCGGCCGGCGCCGCGGGCATCCAGCTCGAAGATCAGGAATTCCCGAAGAAATGCGGCCACACCGAGTTCCGCCGCGTGATTGCCGTAGATGACGCCGTCGCCAAGATTCGCGTCGCCGTCGATGCGCGGCCGAGCCGCGAGTTTTTGATCGTGGCGCGGACCGATGCTCGCTATGCGGAGGGCCTCGATTCGGCGCTGCGCCGCGCCGAGCGCTTCCTCAAGGCCGGTGCCGACGTGCTGTTCGTCGAGAGTCCGGAGAGCCTTGAGGAGTTGCGCCGGGTGGCCGAGACCTTCCGCGGGGCGATCCTGCTCGCCAATATGGTCGAGGGCGGCCGCACGCCGTATTTATCTGCCGGCGAACTGGCGGCGCTCGGTTTTAAGATCGCCATTTTTCCCGTCACCGCGCTCCTGACCGCGGCCGGCGCCATGAAGCTTTGCTATGATCGTTTGAAGCAGCAAGGGATCGGAACGGGCAGCGCAGTGCCGATGCTGCCCTTTTCCGAGATGAACACGCTGATGGGTTTTCCCGCGGTCCATGCCTTCGAAAAGCGCTATGGACCGGGCGATAGCCGCGCGGGTTGAAGCCGCACGGCTTGCTACATACCGCTTGCTACATCATGTCGGCGCCGATCGCCGCCAGCGCCGCCTTGGCGCACTCCATGTCCTGTGTGTAATGGCCGCCGCTGATGCCGATGGCGCCGACCATTTCGCCCTTCTCCTTGATCGGGTAGCCGCCGCCGAACACGATCAGCCGCGGCGTGTGCGTGATGCCGTGGAGCAAGGGCGGATCGTCCTTGATGAAGTCGAACCAGCCGTGGGTCGGAAAGCCGTAGCTGGCGCTGGTATAGGCCTTGTCCTGGGAGATCCCGATCGAGAGCATCGGCGCACCGTCCATGCGGTGGAAGGCCTTGAGATCGCCGACCTCGTCGGTCACCGCGATGCACATAGTGAGACCCATCTCGCGCGCCTTGGCGGCGGCGGCTTCGATTGCCGCTTGCGCCGTCTTGGCGTCGATGCTGCGCTTGACAATGCTGGACATAGGCTTCCTCCCGAAGCTGTTGTTGGTGAAGGCGGTCGATGGATGGTCGTGTCATACTAGTGTGGCGGTTCAGAAGTCCGCATCATTTTTGCCGCGAACTCGTCATGCGGACTTCTGAACCAAAGCCACACTAGATCAATACGTTGCTAGTGTCCTTCGATTCCGAAGTTCGCAAACGAGGGTGCCGCATAATGATGCGAACTTCGGAATCGGGACACTAGCATGGCCGGCGCGGGGCCGGCCATGGCAGTTCCTTCGCGGTGAAGTGCGGAAAATTTACTTCATCGCCTCGTAGACCGCGTGCGTCCAGGCGCCTGTCGGCTTCTTGGTGATGACCGGATCGGAACCGCCGGACAGCAGCACCGACACCGTGCGTTCGTAATCCTTCGGGTCGAGCTCCCCATTGCCCGGGTCGAGCAACTTGGCGATTTCGCCCATCATCTGCTCCTGGTGATGCAGCGTTTGCGCGCCGGTGGTGTCGGCGGCCAGCACGATCTTGGCGGCCTCGTTATCGTTCTTGCGGGCGTAATCCCAGCCCTTCTCCGAGGCTTTGACGAACTTGGCCATCTTGTCGATGAAGGCCTTGTCCTTGAGTTTCGCTTCCATCACATAGAGTCCGTCTTCCAGCGTCGCCACGCCCTCGTCGCTGTATTTGAACACCACGAGCTGGCTCGGCTTGTAGCCGGCGTCGATCACCTGCCAGTATTCGTTGTAGGTCATGGTCGAGATGCAGTCGGCCTGCTTCTGCAGCAGCGGATCGACGTTGAAGCCCTGCTTGATCACCTTGACGCCGCCCGCCGAGCCGTCGGTCTTCAGCCCGAGCTTCGCCATCCAGGCCAGGAACGGATATTCGTTGCCGCCGAACCAGACGCCCAGCGTCTTGCTCTTGAAATCCGCCGGCGACTTGATGCCGGTGTCGGCGCGGCAGGTGAGTTCGAGACCCGACTTTTTGAAGGTCTGCGAGATGTTGACGAGCGGCACGCCCTTTTCGCGCGATGCCAGTGCCGAGGGCATCCAGTCGATGATGACGTCGGCGCCGCCGCCGGCGATCACTTGCGGCGGAGCCACATCGGGACCGCCGGGATTGATGGTGACGTCGAGGCCGGCGTCCTTATAGTAGCCCTTCGCCTTGGCGACGTAGTAGCCGGCGAATTGCGCCTGCGTCACCCACTTGAGCTGGATGGTGACCTTGTCGGCGGCGTAGGCGCCGCTTGCCATCGCGACGCTGCAAGCGAGCCCCGTAGCAAGAACAAACGTCTTCTTCATTGCTCATCCTCCACGCTTCAACGACCGAGTCAGGTTCGATAGGACGGGTGCCAAGAAGTCGTCACACGCTCGGCTAGTGCGACTATCCCGTAGAACGCCATTCCGGCGAGAGCGGCCAGAGCTATTTCAGCCCATACCATATCGAGCGACATACGGGCCACCTCAATCGAGATGCGAAAGCCGATGCCGTGCAGCGGAGTGCCGAAGAATTCGGCGACGATCGCGCCGATCAGCGCCAGCGTGGAATTGATCTTCAGTGCATTGAAGATGAACGGCAGCGCCGCAGGTAAATGCAGCTTGAGCAAGGTCTGTCCGGGTTGGGCGCCGTAGGAGCGCATCAGGTCGCGTTCGATCGGCCCGGCGACCGCAAGCCCGGCCAAGGTGTTCACCAGCATCGGGAAGAAGCACATCACGGCGACGACCGCGGCCTTCGACGGCCAATCGAAGCCGAACCACATGACCATGATCGGCGCGATACCGACGACCGGCAACGCCGAGACGAAATTGCCGAGCGGCAGCAGGCCGCGCTTCAGAAAATCGAACCGGTGGGCGACCACCGCGACCAGAAAACCGGCGCTGCAGCCGATGACATAGCCCGACAGCACGCTGCGCACGAAGGTCTGAATGAAATCCTCGCGCAGAATCGGCAGCGACTGGACAATCCGCTTCGCGGTCGCGCTCGGCGCCGGCATCAGCACCGGCGACACGCCGAAGCCGCGCACCGCCACTTCCCAAAGATAAATGAGGAACGCGCCGAACAACAATGGGATCGCCAGATCCTGCACCCAGTGCATCGATTGGCCGGCGGTCCGCCAGGCGGCAAGGCGGGTCAGCGTCAGGCCGGCGCCGAGCCAGGTCGCCAGCGTGATGAGCCAAAAGCCCCATGCGGCGTAGCCGGCGATATCGCTATCGCCGAGCAGGATCAGCGTGACGAAGCAACCGAGCAGCACGCCGAGGCCGCCAAACGCGGCCGACAGCACCGGCCAGCGCGGCGCCAGCGCGAACAGGCACGCCGCGGCGATCGTGGCCGCGAGCAGGCCCGGCCGCTCGGTCAGCGGCGGCATCGCTTCCGACGACAGCGGCAAGGCCAGCGCCGCCAGCAAGCCGACCGCCGCCAGCCAGAATCCGCTTGCCTGGCCGCGCGAGATCACGTCGGCGCCCCCATGCGGCGCTCGGTCCACCTGCCGACCAGATCGATCACGGCGACAAGGCTGGCGGCCATGATCGCGGCGGCGAACAGCGCCGCCCAGATCTGCACCGTCTGTCCATAATACGAGCCGGTGAGGAGCCGCGCGCCGATGCCGGCCTGGGCGCCGGTCGGCAGTTCGCCGACGATGGCGCCGACCAGCGAAATCGTCGCCGAGACTTTGAGGCTGGTGAACAGAAATGGAATCGACGACGGCCAGCGCAGCTTCCAGAACACCTGCAGTTTGTTCGCGGACCAGGTCCGCATCAGGTCGAGTTGAATAGGATCCGGCGAGCTCAATCCTTTGACCATGCCGATGGTGACCGGAAAAAAGCACAGATAGGCGGAGATGATCGATTTCGGCAGCAGCCCGCGGATGCCGATGGCGCCGAGCACCACGATGACGATGGGGGCGATCGCCAGAATCGGCACCATCTGCGAGCAGATGACCCAGGGCAGCAGACTCTTTTCCAGCGTCCGCATGTGGACGATGGCGACCGCGAGCAGGATGCCGAATACGGCGCCGAGCGCGAAGCCGACCAAGGTGGCCGAAAGCGTCACCCAGGAGTGGTAAACGAGGCTGCGCGGTGAATCGGGCGGATAATCGAACACCGAGTCGAACAGTTGCACGAGGACCTGATGCGGCGCCGGCACGATCGGCCGCTCGGCATCCAGCGTTCCGGCGATCAGCTCGGAGACGGTATATTTCGTTTCGCTGCGTTCGAACGCGTCGCGCACCAGCGGCGCGTTCATCAGCATCGCGGCGAGATACCAGAGCACGATCAAAGTCGCGACGATGATCAGAACCGGCGACCGCTCGGTCATCCAGGCCGGCCGCCAGGCCGCCCGCGGCAGAACCAGCGCGCTACTCGTCATATGAATGACCGGACCGCAGCCCGGAGCGCACGCGCTGCGCGATTTTGATGAACTCCGGCGTCTCGCGTATCTCAAGCGTTCGGTCGCGCGGGAAATCGCAGGGGATGATGTCGATGATGCGGCCCGGACGCGGCGACATCACCACGATCTTGCTCGACAGGAACACCGCCTCGGGAATCGAATGGGTGACGAAGACGACGGTCTTGCCGGTCCGATCCCAGAGCCGCAGCAGCTGCTCGTTGAGGTGGTCGCGAACGATCTCGTCGAGCGCTCCGAACGGCTCGTCCATCAACAACAGCTCGGGATCGAACGACAGCGCGCGAGCGATCGACGCCCGCTGCTGCATGCCGCCGGACAATTGCCAGGGAAATTTGCGTTCGAAGCCGGAAAGGTTCACCAGCTGCAGATATCGTTCGACGCGCCGGCGGCGCTCCTTGGCGTCGAAGCCCATGATTTCCAGCGGCAAGGCGACGTTGCGCTCGATGGTCCGCCAGGGATAGAGCGCCGGTGCCTGAAAAATATAGCCGTAATGGCGACCCAACCGCGCCTGCTCCGGCGTCACGCCATTGATCAGAATGGTCCCGGAGGTGGGCCGCTGCAGATCGGCGATGATGCGCAACAGCGTGGTCTTGCCGCAGCCGGACGGTCCGATAAACGACACGAAATCGCCGTCGCTGATCTGCAGGTTGATGTTGGAGAGCGCTTCGACCTCGCCGTCGCGCGTGTGAAAGGTCAGCGAGACGCCGCGCGCGTCGACGGTCAGGGCTGGGGCGGTCGCGGCGCCGGCTGCGCCGGCCGCAGTCTCAACCGGCCGCATCGGCTCAACAGGACGGATCGATATTTTGGGCGAAGACCCGATTGCCACGCTTTGCTCCGCCGGGCCCGACCGCCTTGCCACACGTTGGTCCATTATAAAATGTATGACAGACCTAGGCGAGGAATCCGCGCCCAACCTTTGTTCACGCTGACAGAATATTGGGCACGCTCATTTATTTCAATTGTCAAATGATCTCTTCTGTCACTATCCCAAGCATCGGCCGCGTGACCTCGTTTGCACAGCGATGCAATTGGCTCGAAGGAGCAGGAAAATGCGCCTGATCGGAATGCTGGATTCGCCGTACGTTAGGCGTGTGGCCGTGTCGCTGCGCTTCATGGGCCTTCCCTTCGCCCATGAGGCGGTCTCGGTCTTTCGCCATTACGACGAATTCTCAGCGATCAATCCGGTGGTGAAGGCGCCGACTTTGGTAACCGACGAAGGCGTCACGCTGATGGATTCCACCTTGATCCTCGATTATGCCGAACGCCTTGCGCCGATGGATCGACGGCTGAGCCCGGTGGGGCTGTCGGACTATGCGCGGGCGCAGCGGATCATTGGGTTGGCGCTGGCCGGGTGCGAGAAATCCGTGCAGATCGTCTACGAGCTCACTCTCCGGCCAGCGGAGAAACACCATCAGCCCTGGATTGATCGCGTGCGACGGCAGTTGCTGGCGGCCTATCGGCTTCTTGAGACCGAGATCGGTTCAGGCGAGACTTGGCTTTTCGGTGATCGTCCGCTGCAAGCGGACATCAGCGTGGCGGCGGCTTGGCGTTTCACGCGCGGCGCTCTCCCCGACATCATCGTAGCGGCCGATCATCCGGCACTCGCGATATTTTCAAAGCGCGCAGAAGCCTTGCCTGAGTTTCTTGCGTTTCCCCCCGACTGATGGGCATTGAACGGACGGCTGCATCGGCAGTTCGCCGGCGCAGAATCTTTTGACTCAGCGCCGCGATCTTTTCCATACTTTACGCCGTCCCGCCTCGGCCATTTTCTGCTACCGTTCCCACGACATGAAACCCGCGCCCTTCCGGTACGTCGCCGCCCGGACCCTCGAGCAAGCCTTGCAGGTGAAGGCCGAATATGGCGACGAGGCGCGTTTCCTGGCCGGGGGTCAAAGCCTTGTTCCGACAATGAATTTTCGATTGACGCAGCCGGCTGTGCTGATCGATATCAATCCGCTGACCGAGCTTGCCGGCGTGCAGAAATGCGCGCCGGACGGACTGCGCATCGGCGCGCTCACGCGCTACGGCAAGCTCGAACGCGATCCTGCAACCGCACGCGACCTGCCTTTGATCCATGAAGCGTTGCCCCATATCGCGCACCCGCAAATTCGCAACCGTGGCACCCTTGGCGGCAATCTGGCGCATGCTGATCCCGCCTCGGAAATGCCCGCCATCGTCCTGGCGCTTGCCGGCAAGTTGCGCGCACAGTCGCTGCGAGGCGAACGTTGGATCGCCGCGGCGGATTTTTTTGTCGGCGCGCTGTCGACGGCGCTGGAGCCCGATGAGATGCTGACGGAAGTGGAGCTGCCGGTCGCACCACCGTGCTCCGGCGCTTGCTTTCTGGAAGTGTCGCGCCGGCGCGGCGACTTCGCCATCATCGGTGTGGCCTGCACCGTGCGCCTCGATGAGGAGGGGCGCTGCAGCGCGGCGCGGATCGGCCTCTGCAATGCCGGGGAGATGCCGATCCTCGCCGCGGCGGCGAGCGAGTCGCTGGTCGGCCGGCAGATTGGCAAGCCGGAGCTCGATGCGGCGGCCGATCTGGTGCAGCGCGCCATCGATCCGGGCGGCAGCATCCACGCCAGCAAGGAATTTCAGCGCCACGTCGCCGGCGTACTGACCGCGCGCGCGCTCAACACGGCAAACGAGCGGGCGCGGCGTGGCCACTGAAACGCACGATATCGGCGTCACGGTGAACGGCACGCCATACCGGCGCAGCGTGGAGGCGCGATTGCTGCTCAGCGATTTCCTGCGCCATGATCTGCTGCTGGCGGGGACGCATGTCGGTTGCGAACATGGCGTGTGCGGCGCCTGCACGGTGATCTTCGACGGCGTCGCCGTTCGCTCCTGCCTGATGTTCGCCGCGCAGGCAGACGGTCATACGATCGAGACTGTCGAGGGCCTGGCGCCGGACCGCGAGCATCTGCATCCGCTGCAGGAGTCGATGCGCGACTGCCACGGCCTGCAATGCGGCTATTGCACGCCCGGCATCCTGATGACGATGAAAGCGTTCCTCGACGAAAAGCCGGCGCCCGACGAGGCGCAGATCCGCGAGGCGCTGTCCGGCAATCTGTGCCGTTGCACCGGCTACCAGCACATCGTCGAGGCGATGAAGCTGGCGGCCGAACGGCTGCGCAGGTGATCGCCGTGGCCACGCGAAACTTCGGCGCTCCGATCAAACGCAACGAAGACGCGCGGCTATTGAGCGGCCAGGCTTTGTTCGTCGACGACGTCGAGCTGCCCGGCATGCTGTACGCGGCCTTCCTGCGCAGCAATGTCGCGCACGCCCGCATCCGTTCGATCGACGTTGCGGCGGCGCGCGCGCGCGAGGGCATCGTCGCGGTCTATACCGCCGAGGACCTCGGCGATTATTGGGCGCCCGGACCGCTCCTGGTGCCGCCGCCGCCGATTGCCGACATCACCTTCAATCAACGCACGCAGGTGCCGCTCGCCAAGGACAAGGTCCGTCATGTCGGCGAGCCGCTGGCCGTGGTGCTGGCGCAGAGCCGCTACCTCGCCGAGGATGCGCTCGCCGACATCGCTGTCGATCTCGAGACTCTGCCCGCCGTCGTCGATCTGGAAAGGGCGCTGACCGAGGCGTCCGCCCTGGTGCACGACGGCGTGCGCGGCAATGCCGCCGCGCATGTCCGGCAAAGCCGCGGCAACTACGCCGCGGCGCGCGCGCGGGCGGAGCACGTTATCGCCCGCCGCTTCCACTACGATCACGGCGCCTCGTCGCCGATCGAGACGCGCGGCATCGTCGCCCATTGGGACGCTCGCGCCAGTCAGCTCACGATCTGGGACACGACGCAGGCACCGGTTTTTTTGCGCAACGGGCTCGCCGGCATGCTCGGCTTAAGCGAGCGGCAGGTGCGGGTGATCGCGCCCTTCGTCGGCGGCGGCTTCGGGCCGAAGATCATGCTGTTCTATCCCGAGGAGGTGGTGATTCCGTGGGCGGCAAAAAAACTCAACCGCCCGATCAAATGGATCGAAGACCGGCTCGAGCATTTTTTTGCTACGACGCAGGAGCGCGGCCAGACCCATGACGCCGAAATCGCGCTTGCCGCCGACGGCCGCATCCTCGGCGTCAAGGACGTGTTTCTGCACGATACCGGCGCCTACAATCCCTACGGACTGACGGTGCCGATCAACAGCCAGTGCACGCTGCTCGGGCCCTACGTGATACCCAACTACGACAGCACGTTTACCGCCATCTT
Source organism: Xanthobacteraceae bacterium (assembly GCA_050011955.1). Lineage (GTDB taxonomy): Bacteria > Pseudomonadota > Alphaproteobacteria > Rhizobiales > Xanthobacteraceae > BOG-931. The sequence continues at coordinate 35,865 of JBEKIC010000014.1, read as the reverse complement.
CACCAACAAGCCGATCGTTACGCCCTATCGCGGCGCCGGCCGCCAGCACGGCGTGTTCGTCATCGAGCGGCTGCTCGACCTCGCGGCGCACGAGCTCAAGATCGACCGTGCCGAGATCCGCCGGCGCAACCTCATTCCGCCCGACGCGTTTCCCTACAACAACGAAATCATCTATCAGGACTTTGCGCCGCTCTCCTACGACAGCGGCAATTACGAGCCGATCCTCGACAAGGCGCTGGAGATGATCGGCTACGATCACTTCATCGCCGAGGAGCAGCCGCGGCTGCGCGCGCAGGGCCGCCACGTCGGCGTCGGCATCGCCTGTTATGTCGAGGGTACCGGCATCGGCCCCTATGAAGGCGCCAAGGTGCAGGTGCAGGCCAACGGCAAGGTGAGCGTGGCGACCGGCATCGGCACCCAGGGGCAGGGGCATTTCACCAGCTTCGCCCAGATCGTCGCCGACCAGCTCGGCGTCGAGGTGCGCGACGTCGATATCGTCACCGGCGACACCGATCAGTTTTATTGGGGCGCCGGCACGTTCGCCAGCCGCGGCGCCGTGGTGGCCGGCAATGCCGTCAACGAGGCGGCGAAAGTCGTGCGGCAGAAAATCCTGAAACTCGCCGCCGAACATTTCGAGTGCGCGGAGGAAGACCTGGAGATCGCCGACGGTCAGGTCTCCGTGGTCGGCGTACCCGGGCAGGCGGTCAAGCTCGGCGCGCTGGCGGTCAAAGCCAATCCGATGCGCGGCGCCGTTCGTCCCGGCACCGAGCCGGGACTGGAATCCACGCAATATTTCGGCCCGCCCGGCGGCGCCACCGCGGCCGGCGTGCACGCCATGATCGTCGAAGTCGATCCGCAGACTTTCACGCTTGAGGTGCTCAAATACGTGGTGGTGCACGACTGCGGCACCGTCATCAATCCGTTGATCCTGGCCGGCCAGATCCACGGCGGCGTCGCACAAGGCATCGGCAATGCGTTTTACGAGCAGCTCATTTTCGACGACGACGGCCAGTTGCTCAACGCTTCGCTCGCCGATTATCTGTTGCCGACCGCGCTCGACGTGCCGCGCATGGACATCGCCCACACGGTGACGCCGTCGCCACTCAATCCGCTGGGAATCAAGGGCGCGGGCGAGGCCGGCGCCATTCCCGTCGGGCCATTGTTCGCGCAGGCGATCGAGGATGCGCTGGGACTGTTGGCGCAAAACATCGAGCTCAACGAAATTCCGCTGAGCCCGAACCGGCTGTTCGAGCTGACGGCCAAGCCGGCTACGCCGCGATGATGCTGCGATGATCCTGGTCACTGGCGCTGCGGGCAAGACCGGCAAGGCCGTGATCAAGGCGCTGGCGGCCAGGGGCGCAAACGTGCGCGCCCTGGTGCGCCGCGCCGAGCAGGCCGTCGCGCTGAAGGCGCTGGGCGCCGCCGAAGTCAGCATCGGCAGTTTCGACGATCCTGCCGCGCTGGCGCGCGTCGCCGCCGGCGCACAGGCGATCTATCATATCTGCCCCAATGTCAGCCGGCACGAAGTCGCCTATACGCGCGCCGTCGCTGCCACCGCGCAGGCGGAAAGCGTCGCGCGCTTCGTCTATCACTCGGTGCTGCATCCGCAGATCGAGGCGATGCCGCATCATTGGCAGAAGATGCGGGCCGAGGAGATGCTGTTTGCCTTAGGCTTCGACCTGACCATCCTGCAACCCACGGCTTACATGCAGAATATCCTCGGCGCCTGGCGCGGTGTCGTCGCGGATGGTGTGTTTCGCGTGCCGTATCCGGTGGAGACGCGGCTCTGCCTGGTGGATTTGGACGATGTCGCCGCGGCCGCGGCGCTGGTGCTCACCACCGACGGCCATAGCGGCGCGACCTACGAACTGGTCGGGACCGCGCCGCTCAGCCAAACCGAGGTCGCCGCCGCGATCGGCGCAGCGGTGCGACGCGATGTGCGTGCCGAAGCGGAAACCGTCGAGGCCTGGGAGGCACGGGCCCGTGCCGGCGGCATGGGCGAGCACGAACGCGTCACGCTCGCGGCGATGTTCCGCTATTACGCCGATCACGGACTTATCGGTAATCCCAACACGCTCCGCTGGCTGCTCGGCCGCGCACCGAATAGCCTCGCGCGCTGTCTCGGCCGCATCGCGGCGCTCAATCGAGAATCTGATTGAGCTGCAAGCTTATCAGCGTGGTTTGTTGATTTGACGCATGTCGGGTCAGCGCCGGTAAGCGGAAATATGCTCAGCCCTCCCGGACTTTGGAGCTGGGGCCAGAAGCGGACGATCGCATCGGCGCGTTAGCTGTGGATTTGAGATCGGTCGACGGATCACGCCGCGGTTCCTCGCGGTTGACGGCGTTTGCCGGTTGTCGACCGCTCAGGACGGCGATGATGGCATCGGCTGCGGCCTGCTCGATAGCGAGACGCGCGGAGCGGACTGCAGAGCCGAGATGCGGTGTGAAGAGTGTCCGGTCGCGCAGAGCCAGCAGCCGCTGCGGAATCCGCCGTGGCCGGCCCTCGACCGCCCAGTCTTCCATTTCGAAGACATCGGCGGCGTAGCCGCCGATGTGATTCTCCTCGAGAGACTGCGCCACCGCCGCCTCATCCACGATCGAGCCGCGGCCAATATTGACCAGGCGTGTTCCGCGCTGCGTGCGCCGCAGCGCGGCGGCACTAACGAGGTGAAATGTTCGCGCGTTCAACGGCAATGCGAGGATGATGATCTCGCTTTCTCCGATCAGTTTGTCCCACGCGACCGGCGAGATGCCGCAGCCTGCCAACGCAGCCTGCGAGATCGGGCGTTCGTCGAAGCCGAGCAGCCGCGGGCCGAAGCCTTTGAGCCGCTCGGCGATGGCTAGTCCCACGCGCCCAAGCCCGGCGATGCCAACGATCGCGTTTTGCAAACCGGAACCGTAAAGCTCCGCACGCCAGCCATCGAAACCGCCGGCTCGTACCCGATCATCTCCCGCCAGCAGATTCCGGCAAAGCCCGAGCGTGAGAGCGACCGCCAGTTCCGCCGTCGGCACGGTCAGCAGGTCCGGAACAACGGTCAGCCAGACCCCGGCCCGCGTGCATGCCTCGACGTCGAAATTGTCAAATCCCTTGAGCGCGCAGGCGACGATTTTGAGGTTTGGACAGCGGTCTAGTAGCTCCTGATCGACGGTGTCGGTCATGAACGCCAGCATCGCATCGGCATCGTGCAGCCGATCAAGAAGCTCGTCACGGCTCCAGGGTGCGCCGTGCCCGTTGATGACCACCTCGCCGACGTCGCGAAGCCGTGTTTCGACCTCCGGAAAGATTGGATTGGTGACGACGATCTTGGGCATGGGCTGTTACTTGAGAGCCTTGCGCAAGGCGGCACCCAAGCCGTCGACAAGGGTGACACAGGCGAGAATGCAAATCAGGATGGCGGAGACTTGCGCGTACTCCAAGACGCGCAAGGCCGCGATCAGCTCGAAGCCAATGCCGCCGGCGCCGACCGCGCCGAGGACTGTCGAGGCACGGAAATTGTATTCCCAGCGATAGATAGTCGTATCGGCCAGCTGCGGCATGACCTGTGGCAACACTGCACGGCAGATCACCTGGAACGGCGTTGCCCCGGCGGCGCGCGCCGCCTCGACCGGCTTCGGATCGACATGCTCGATGCTTTCGGCGAAAAATTTGCCAATCATACCGATCGAATGTAGCCCCAGTGCGAGCACGCCGGGGAGCGCGCCGAAGCCCACCATGGCGACGAAGATGATCCCCATGATGAGTTCGGGAACCGAGCGCAAAAGATTCAGAATGAGCCGAACGCAGCGATAAACGACCCCGTTTGGTGTCGTATTTTGTGCCGAGAGCAACGCCATCGGCAGCGATAGCGCCACCGCCAATGCCGTGCCGGCCACCGACATGGCCACTGTGGAGGCGATCGGCCGCAGCCACCTGTGCCAGTGGCTGAAGTCGGGCGGGAACATTTCGCTCGTGAGCTCCTTGATCGCCGGCCAGGCATCCGCAAAACGCGCGGCATCGAACAGCCCCGCCGCCCAGCACGAGAGAAGGACGGCCGCAATGACGGCAAGCCCTACGGCACCGCGTTTCCAGCGCGCGGCGGCGTCGCGCCGAAGAATGGCGTCGTAGCGCGATAAGGCCTCCGTACTCATCACTTCAACTTGCTCAGATCGAGGTCGAGCAACTTGGCCGTGTCGCGAAGTATGTCGTACGCGCCGTCGTCGGTCGCGACAAATCCCTCCGCCCGGAATGGCTTAAGGATGGCTGGATCCTTCAGTTCCAAGAATGCGTCGCGGATCGCCGCCTTCAGCTGCGGGTCGAGCTTGCCCTGCATCACCATCGGATAGTTCGGGATCGGATCGCTGACCGCAATCACTTTCACCTTCTCCGGATCGATGGATTTCTTTTCGATGAGGCTGTTGAAGATGACCTGCGAAAGACCGCCAGCCTGAACCTGGCCGGCCTGCACGGCTCGCGCGACCGCGTCGTGCGCGCCGAGATGCACGAATGTGTAGTCTGTCTCCCCGATCAATCCGTGCTTGGCGAGCATGGCGCGTGGAATGAGATGGCTGGACGTTGATGCCGGATCGCCGAAGCCGACCATCTTGCCTTTAACATCTTCCAGCGTTTTGACCGGCCCGTCCGCTCGCGCGACGATGACGCTGTTGTAGGTCGGCGATCCCTTCTCAACGCCGACCACGAACGGTTCGATGTTCGGGGCTTTGGACTTCGCCAACACATACGACAGCGGCCCGAAATAGGCGACCTCGATTCGTCCGAATCGCATGGCTTCGATCATCGACGAGTAATCCGTCGTCACCACGAGCTCGATGTCCTTTTGCAGTTTTGATTCAAGATATTTCTTCAGTGGTTCGGCGTTTTGAATGATCGTCGCCGCGTTCTCGTCCGGCAACAGGGCGACCCTGAGCTTGGTCGGATTATCCCGCGCCAGCGCGAACCTGCCGATCGCGGTAATCGTTGCTCCGGCGGCGAGCGCGAGCAGACGGCGGCGATTCATGCTGGTTCTCCGTTGCTGGTAGCTGTGTGAAATCGGTCGAAGGAGCGGAGAGTTCGGCGAAACCGGGCCCGTAGATTAGTTGCAGGGCAGCGTCATCGAATTCATCTATTGGGGTGTCGACCACGACATGACCGGCCGACAATCCAATGACGCGATCGGCGAAACGACGTGCCAACTCGACTTGATGCAGGCTGACGATCGCGGTGATATCGTCTTCGCGGCAGATGCGGTGGATCAGTTCGAGAACGCGAACTGCCGTCGCCGGATCGAGACTTGCTACCGGTTCGTCGGCAAGAATTGTGTGCGGATGTTGTGCGAGAGCCCGCGCGACGCCCACTCGCTGTTGCTCGCCGCCGGAGAGTTCATCCGCCCGGCTGAGCGCGCGATCCAGCAACTCCACGCGTTCTAGCGCTTCGAGGGCCTGCCGACGCTCCGCTTGCGGCGGCGGCAGCAGCGATTTCCACGACGCGTTGAACGCCAGTCGGCCGATCAGAATGTTCTGCATTGCGGTGAGCCGGCCGATCAAATGATGCTGCTGAAAGATCATCGCCGTCCCCTGGCGGTGACGCCGCAACGCCGCGCGGCTGGCAAAAATCGATTCGGCGTCGTTGCCGAATACGTCGCCTCGCGACGGGCGCACCAGTCCGTTGAGGCATCGCAGCAGCGTGGATTTGCCCGCCCCCGAAGGACCAAGCAGCACAATGAATCGGCCGCCCTCAAAAGTCAGCGTGGTGCCGTCCAGTGCACAGACACCATTCTGATAGACGACGGTTGCGCCTTCGATCCCGAGCAAGAGTGTTCTTTACGGTTGGCTTGGGGCCCACCTATAAAGACCTATCGGCGCCCGTTAAATGTTTTGTGACGGTCGCTGGATTGCCGGGGGTCGAACAGGCGTAAATGGAGATGTCGTCGCAGCGGAGCCGCTTTATAGTATCGAAGCTGACGTATTGGATCGGATCGGCGACATGGCGTTCCGGCTTCCCCCATTGAGTTCGCTGCGGATCTTCGAGGCTGCGGCCCGCCACAACAGCTTCCGCAAGGCCGCCGAGGAACTGAATCTGACGGCAAGCGCCGTCAGTCACGGCATCCAGACCCTCGAGAATTGGCTCGGCGTCGAGCTTTTCTATCGCGAGTCGCGCGGGTTGCGGCTGACCGGCGCCGGTGACGTTTATGCGCCCTTGGTCAATCAGGCGTTGAGCGTTCTCGCCAAGGCGAGCGACCAGCTGCCGGGCCGCAACGCGACCGGGACGCTGTCGGTCAGCAGCGCGCCGACATTTGCCAACAAGATTCTGCTGCCGCGGCTGGGAAAGTTTATCGCGCAATTTCCGGATATCCGCCTGACGATCGATACGTCGCATTACCTGGTGGATCTCACGCTCGACGATTTCGATATTGCAATTCGTTTCTCAGCGACCAAGAAACCGGCGGCGAACTGGACGCTGCTGGCGGTGGAGACGCTGATCCCGGTTTGCAGCCCGGCCCTGAAGCAGCAATTCGGTGTCGCAACGGATGCCAGCCTGCTGTCGCGCGTGCCGCTCATCCACGTCACCTCCGTCTCGGCCGATTGGAGTCACTGGTTCAGGGCAAGTGGAATGGAGCTCCCATCGTCAATCGACACCGGGCTCCGGGTCGACAGAATGCAGTTGGCGTTGGACGCCGCCAAGCGCGGCCTCGGTGTGGTATTGGGGCGGTCACCGCTGATCGACGACGACATCGAGAACGGCCGTCTGGTGCCGCTGGCCAGTCAGCGGATCCCCAGCGGCAGCGGCTATTGGCTGGTCACCTCGGAAACCGAGTTTCAGAAGCGCGAAGTCAAACTGTTCCGGCAATGGCTTCTGTCCGACCTCGGCGCCGCGGCCGAGCATCGCAAGTCCGCGCCTTCAGGGCCGCGCACCGCACAAGGCCAGGCCCGATAGCCGGCCGCCTTTTCATTCCGCCGGCACCAGGGCAAGGCGCGAAACCGGTTTTTCGACGATCGGCATGTTGATCAGCGCCGACAGGACACCGAACAGGATCGCCAGCCACCACACCAGATCGTAGGAACCGGTGCGGTCGAACACGATGCCGCCAAGCCAGACGCCGAGGAAGCCGCCGACCTGATGGCTGAAGAAGGCGAAGCCGGCCAATGTCGCCAACCACCGCGTGCCGAACATAACGGCAATGAGGCCGTTGGTCGGCGGCACGGTCGACAGCCACATCAGGCCCATCGTGGCGCCGAATGCGATGCAGGAGAACGGCGTGACCGGAAAGGAAATAAACACCAGAATGGCGGCGGCGCGGACGAAATAAATGATCGAGAGCAGGTAACGCTTCGGCATGCGGTCGCCGAGCCAGCCGGCGGTGACCGATCCGACGATGTTGAACAACCCGATCGTCGCAATGGTCCAGCCGCCGACGGTCGCGGAGAGACCGCGGTCGATCAGATAAGCCGGCATGTGCACGGTGATGAACGCCAGTTGGAATCCGCAGGTGAAAAAACCAAGCATCAGCAGCACGTAGGAGCGGTGCGCGAAGGCCTCGCCCAGCGCCTGCCGCAGCGACTGCGGCGCGGCCTCTCTGCCCCCGTGCGCCGGCGGAGTCGCCAGCGCCAGCGAGAGCGGCAGCACGGCGAGCATGCAGACGGCGAAGATCACCAGCGTCTGTTGCCAGCCGAAGCTGTCCATCAGCACCACCGTGACCGGCGAATAGAGGAACTGCCCGAACGAGCCCGCCGCCGTGCCAAATCCGAAGGCGCGGGAACGCCACGCCTGCGGCAACAGCTTGCCGAATGCCGCCAGTACGATCATGAACGACGTGCCGGACAGGCCGAATCCGATCAGCACGCCGGCCGAAACATCGAGCACCGGGGCGCTGGTCGCGTGCGACATCAGCGCGAGGCCGGCGGCATACATCACGACGCCGACGCAGAGCACCCGAGCCGTGCCGAAGCGGTCGGCGATAATGCCGGCGAGCGGCTGGCCGATGCCCCAAAGCAGGTTCTGCAGCGCCAGTGCCAAGGCGAATACGTCGCGGCCCCAGTGATTGGTCGTCGACATCGGCGTCAGAAAGAAGCCGAGCGAGGAGCGCGGCCCAAACGACATGAGCGAGATCAGGCAGCCGAAGCCGATGATCAACAGCGGCGTGCGCCAAGTGCGCGCGACGGTGCCGGCCGCGGCAGCGGACGGGGCGGGGCTAAGCCGATGATTGATGCCGGTCATGGTCGCCTCGGGAGCGAAGTGGATATCGAAAACTCGCGCAGCATAAACCGCGGCCGCCGATTGCTCGAATGAAAATTACTAATCCGAAGGGTAATTTTTCTCGTTTGTTTCGTTGGTGACGCGCTGATAGCGGTGCCGCCTGGATTATCGAAGTATCTGAAAAATCTTCCGATCGGCGCCCGAGACGCTGCAGAAAATGATCTGCCCGAGATGTGGAACATCGCGAAAACCGATCGGTCCGCGCTTGAGGTTAGACGGTTGGGGTCGCGAATGCTTGCGTTTCGCTTGCGCCGAATGCGGCTACAGCTGGAATGAGCCGACGCGCGAGCCAGCGCCGGCGCGGCGTTTGGCCGACTTGCCGCGACAGCCGGCAACCGCACGGCGGCTCTTGATCACGTTCATCGAAGGAGGTGCCTATGCCGGTTCGCGTCGAGCGCCATGATCGCGTGCTGACGGTCATTCATTCGCGCGCCGAGGCGCGAAACGCCGTCGATCCCGAACATGCGCATGCGCTCTATGAAGCCTTTGTCGCTTCGACGCCGACGCGGCCGCCGACGTCGCCGTGTTCTGGGGTGAAGGCGGCGCGTTCTGCGCCGGGGCGGATCTGAAGAGTCTAGCCGCCCGCGGCATTGCCACCCGCGACAATGCCAGGACGCACACCTCGCTGGAATTTCCTACCGACGGCGGCCCGGTGCCGCGCGGCCCGATGGGGCCGTCGCGGCGCAAGCTCGGGAAGCCGGTCATTGCCGCGATCGAGGGCCCGGCGGTCGCCGGCGGCATGGAGCTCGCGCTTTGGGCCGACTGCCGCATCATGGCCGAAGGCGCTTATATGGGCGTCTATAATCGGCGCTGGGGCGTGCCGCTGTCGGATGGCGGTACCGTGCGGCTTCCGCGTCTGGTCGGCGAGGGGCGCGCGCTCGAGCTCATCATGACCGGCCGCAAGGTGGACGCCGAGGAGTGTCTGCGCATCGGCCTGTGCGAAATGGTGGTGCCAAAGGGGCAGGCGCGACGGGCCGCCGAAGACATGGCGCACGAGATCGCGCGATTCCCGCAAGCCGCCGTTCGCGCCGATCGGCGCTCGGTTTATTTGCAGCACGGCCTGCCCGAGCGCGCCGCGTTGGAGCGGGAATGGACCAACTGCACCGGCATCTTCGCGGCGGAGGGTGCCGCCGGGGTCGCGCGGTTCGCCAACGGCGCCGGACGGCATGGAGATTTTGCCAGCGTGACGCGGCCGCGAGGCTGATTGGCCGAGGGCGGTGCGTATTTCCCCGCGGTCCCGGCGGCAATAAACTCTGCGTCTGTTGTCACGCCCTCGCACCGGCGGCATAAGTGTCTCAAATTTCAAACCGAGACACGACGCTCGAGGGATCAGTTGCATGAGCCAAGGTATCGTACGGCGGCAAGACAAGGTGATGAGCCGGGCCGACATTGACCGCTTCTTGGAGCGAACGGCGTTCGCGCATTTCGCTAGCGTGAGCGCAAACGGCGATCCCTATGTCGTGCCCAACCTGTTCATTTACGCCGACGCAAAGATTTTTTCTCACACCAGCCGCGCTGGCCATTTCCGCAGCAACATCGAAGCGCGGCCGCGCGTCTGCTTTGAGGCGGCGGAGATGGGCGCCGTTTTTCCTTATGGCGAATTCGAGTGCGACTCTTCGGTGAGCTACACCAGCGTGGTTGGCTTCGGTCCGATTCGCGTCGAGGATGACCGGGCGGCAAAAACCCTGTTCTTCGATCGTTTAATGGCGAAGTACTCCGATCCGAGACTGAACCGACCCAAGAGCTTTTATCCGCGGCTCGACCACATCACGCTCTATGCGCTCACCATCGAAGAGATCACCGGCAAGCACCAGCCCTTGCCAATGGTGAGCGAACAGTGGCCAGTACTCAACCGGACGAAATCACCGGGCGCGGTGCCGCCGAGGGGTAAATAGCCGCGTCATTCCGCGTCACTTCATTTCCGCCGCCGGCGGCCAGCCGACGCCGCTTGCTTGGTGAATGAGGCGGGCGACGCGCAAGATCAGCGGCTCTTCGAACCGCGGCGCCACGATCTGCATGCCGACGGGAAGCCCGTCCTGCGACAAGCCGGCGGGCGCGGTGGCGGCGGGCAGGCTCATCAGCGTGATCAGATAAGCCGGCGCGATCCAGTCGATGTAATTCTCGAAGCTCTTGCCGTTGATGCGGTCGGGGAAGTTCTTCTCGACCGGATAGGGTTTTACCGGTGCCGCCGGTGTCAGCAGAACATCGTACCGCTCGAACAGCTCGCGGAAGCGATGGAACAGCTCCTCCCGCTTGTGCTCGGCGGCGGCATAGTCGAGCGAATTCAACTTCAATCCGGCTTCGACATTGCCCCTGAGATTGGGCCCGAACTGATCGATCTGAGCGAGCCTTTCGTATTGCTGGCCGACCATCCAGAATCCGCGCCAGGTCTGATAAGCGGCGCGGCCGCCGCTCGCATCGAACGCGATCTGCTCCACCTGCGCCCCGCGCTGGGCCAAGGCCGCCGCCGCGTCACGGCAGATCGAGTCGATTTCCGCCTCGACGCCGATCCCGGCGATGTCGGAGACATAGGCGACGCGCAGGCCTTTGATATCGTCGCGGCGTTGCAGCTCGGCGAGCGCGCTTTGCCACGGCGGCGCCACCGATATCGGCGACAGCCGGGTGAAGCCGACGATGGCGTCGAGGAAAAGCGCGGCGTCCTCTGCGTCGCGCGCCAATGGGCCGTGGACTTGCCCCGGATCCCAGGGCAGATGCAGCGGACGGCTTGGCGTCAGGCCCGGCGTCGCCCGGATGCCGACGATGCCGCAGAACGCGGCGGGGATGCGGATCGAGCAGCCGAAATCGGTACCCTGGGCGATCGGTACCATGCCGGTGGCGACGGCGACCGCCGAGCCGCCGGACGAACCGGCCGGGCTGAGCGCCGGATTCCACGGATTGCGGGTCGGGCCGAACAGCGCGTTGGTGGTGTTGGCGCCGCAGGCGAATTCGGGCGTGTTGGTCTTGGCGAGCACGATGGCGCCGGCCGCCTTGAGGCGGCGCACCGCTTCCGCGTCTTCCGCCGGCACATAATCCTTGAACAGCGGCGAGGCGAAGGTGGTGCGGATGCCGGCGGTCGGGGTTACGTCCTTGACGCCGATCGGCAGGCCGTGCAGCGGGCCGAGCGGCTCGCCCTTCATGACGGCGTTTTCGGCACGCTTGGCGGCATCGCGCGCCTGGTCGGCGGCGAGCGTCACGATGGCATTGAGCTTCGGATTGAGCGCGGCGATCACCGCAAGATGGGCGTCGAGCACTTCGACCGGGCTGACTGCGCGCGCGGCGATCAGCCGTGCCAGCTCGCGCGCCGATTTGCGCACCAGCGCGGCGCCGGCCGTGGCCGGCTCTTTCAGCTCGTGCCGCGTGGGTGCCGGGCGCATGCGCTACTCCCCGGCGTCGATGATGGCGATGCAGGGTCCGCCGCCCTGCGGCCCCTGGTGCATGGCGTCGACCGAGACGAACACCGCCGGATCGCCGATCGCCGCGGCGGCGACGCCGCCGACCGCGCCCTTGGCGTGGCGATGCCAAGGCACGTCGGAATCGTCGAGCATGATCTGGCGCCGGCCACGCAGTTTACCGGTGCGGTCGGCCTCGCATTTCATGAAGCAGTTGACCAGCCGTCCCTGCAAATCTTCGGCGCGCGGCCGTTCCGGCAAGTCGAGCCCGGCATTGCGGATGGAATCGTAGATGCCGTCGATGTCGATCGCGTCCTTCATCACCGCGTGGCCGATGCGATAGCGGCCGCCGGCGCCGTTCTTGTTGCCCAGGAGCACGATCTGCGCCTGCGTCAGCTCGACGCCCGACGAGCAGGAGGCGACCGAGGAATAGAGATCGAGGTTGCGGCAGATTTCCTCCGCCTTGGGCATCTTGATTTCGCGCAAGCCCACGGCAATGCCGAGGCCGGTCGTGCCGTTCGATACGCCCATGGAATCGTGCACCTCGCAGGCGACTTCCTTGCCACGCGCATGCGCGTCGTGCACCGCATCGACGGTCAGAAGCGGCGTCTTGGTCTGCACATAGTGCACGTCTTTCGGATCGTCGATGCCGGCGTCGTGCATCGCGGCGCGGACCGCGTCGGCGACTTTCTCGACCATCGCCGGCCGGCCGATATCCTCGGGCAGGATTTCGACGCTCATCGCCGTGCCGATGGTGAGCCGCGATTTGGTCGCCGGGCCGGTCTTGGCGTTGCGCGCGAAAACCGTGGCATGCGGGGTGATGACGCCGTCGCAGCCGCCCGACCAGACCATCGGAATTTTTGCGATCTGTTGTTCGGAGCGGCTGCCGAGCTTGCGCAGCACCGCGCGGAACGCCTGGTCGGCGAGGATGCGGGTAAAATCGTTGACGCCGCCATTGCCTTCGGTCTTGCCGATCACGGCGATGACTTCGTCGGCGCGGAACTGGCCCTTTTTGATCAGTGCCTCCATGCCGGACGCGTCCTGCACGGTTTTCAATTCGACTTTGGCGACTTCGATGGCCATTACGCTTGATCCTTGCTGGTGGGATTTGCTGTCAGGCGGTGCGTGTCCACGGCTTGACCTCGCCGCGGAGCATTTTGTCAAAGCCGGCGCCGCGGTCGATCATGGCATTGTCGCGCACCTGACCGGACTTGAGCTTTTCGCGCAAGGCCGAGGTTTCTTTGGCGTCGGTGGTGAAGGAGCTTTCGCCGTCCGGCTTGAGCACGACACCGTAGTCGTCGCGTGCCGCGGCGAGCGAAACCTTGCCTTCGATCACGTCGCGCTGGACTAGTTCGGGCTCGCGCTCGAGCGGATCGCCCCAACCGCCGCCGCCCGTGGTCACGATGCGCACGATCTCTCCGGCCCGCACCGGTTCGCCGTCGACCAGGCCGCCGAGATCGCGCGGCGTGCCTTCGATATCGATGGTCACGCAAAACGGCTTGCCCGCCTTGCCGCCATTGAGGCCGTAGCAGCCGAGCCGGACGCGGTCGGCGGTGACGATGGTGCGGCAGTCGACTAGCGCCCGGTAATGCTTGTCGTAGCCCAATCCGCCGCGGCGTTTGCCGGCGCCGCCGGAGTCGGTCCGCAGCGCCAGTTTTTCCACCAGCAGCGGAAACCGCGTCTCGGTGAATTCGGCCGGCTGATTGCGCGAGTCCGGCACGATGTGAATGGCGTCGTTGCCGTCGGCGTAATCGCGGCCGCCGGAGCCGCCGCCCAGCACCTCGCGGGAGAGGAACGGCTTGCCGTTGCGGTCGGTGCCGTAAAAGCCGGTGTAGCGGATGGTTTCCTGATCGGCCGGCATGCGGCCTTCGGCGGCCTGCGCCACGACGCCGGCGAGGAGACCGAGGCAGCGCAGCAACACGAACGAGCGCGCGTTGGTGGCGGCGGGCCATTCCGGCGTGATCAGCGTGCCTTTCGGCGGGAACACCACGTCAAAGACTTCGCAGACGCCTTCGTTGACGTGAATCTCCGCGGCGCGCTCGGGCGTATCGGCAAGGTTGCGCAGAATCGGCGCGATCCACTTGATCAAAAAGGCGCCGCCGGCATAATCCGCCGGCCAGTTGATGGGGCCGCTCGATTGCGGATCGGTGCCGGTGAAGTCCAGCGTGATGCGGTCGTCTTTCTTTTTCAGCGTCAGCGCCAGCTTGTGCAGCTTCGGGTCGGTGACGCCGTCGTGCTCGACATAGTCCTCCCAGCGGTATTCGCCGTCGGCGATCTTCGGCAGCAATTCATGGCGGAAAATATCGCGGCAGGTATCGAGGATGGCCTGGAAACAGGCCTCGACCGTCTCGCGGCCGAAGCGCTCGAACAGCTCCGCCATGCGGCGGGCGCCCATCAAGCAGGCCTGCACCTCGCTGTCGAGATCGGCGGCCAGCGTCTCGGGAACGCGGGTGTTGCGTTTGATGATGGTGAAGACCGCGTCGTTGCGCACGCCGGCGTCATAGAACTTGATCGGCGGCACGGCGAGGCCTTCCTCGAATACCGTCGTCGCCGTGCCGGGCATCGAGCCGGGCACGCGCCCGCCGATGTCGTCGTGATGGCCGAAGGCCTGGATGTAAGCGACGACTTCGCCCTGATGGAACACCGGCACGGTCGAGCACAGGTCGGGCAGATGCCCGATCGAGCCCTCGGTCAGATAGGTGTCGTTCATCAGGAACACGTCGCCGGGGGCCATGGTGTGCGGCGGGAAATCGCGGACCACGGCGTTGGGCATCGCCGAGTAGGAGCGGCCGGTGAGCTTGCGGCAATAGCGGTCGAACAGGCCGACGCGATAGTCGTGGGCTTCGCGGATCATCGGCGATCGCGCGGTGCGCTCGATGGCGTATTCGATCTCCGCCTCGATGGAATTGAGCGTGCCTTCGACGATCTGCAGGACGATCGGATCGACTTCGCGCTTGGGCAATTCCGGCGCGGTCGGCCAGGGCCATTCCTTGGAGTGTATGTTCATCATGGCGCGGCCTCCGCTTTGCCGGCGGCTTTGATGATCAGGATACCGTGCGGATCGACGGTCAGTTGCTGGCCAGGAAACACAACCGTGGTCGAGCCAAACTCTTCGACAATAGCTGGGCCGTCCAGCTGAAAACCTGCGCCCAGCGAAGCGCGTGCAAAAACCGGCGTATCGCGGAACGCGCCGTCGAAATAGACCGGCCGGCTCGTGGGCTTTGGCGGCGCGCCGGATTTTTCCAGTTCGGGAATGCGCGGGCGCTCGATCATGCCGAAGGCAGAGACGCAGAAGTTGACCAGCTCGATCTTCTGCTGGCCGGCATAATTGTAGCCGAAGGTTTTTTTGTGCGCGGCATGAAATGCATCGGTGAGGCCGGCGATGAAATGCGCGTCGATTTCACCGGACGGCGCCGGGACGCGCACTTCCATGGACTGCCCGGCGTAACGCACGTCGGCTTCGCGCAGAAGCGCGATCTTTGACGGCGGGATACCGTCTTTCTCCAGCGTCGTGACGCCTTCCTTCTCCAGCGCCGCATAGATGGCTGCCACGGCGGGCAGGTCGATCGCGTCCTCGTGCATCACCTTGGTGACGATGTGGTCGGTGCGCCAATCGACGGCCAAGAGGCCGAAGGCGGACAGATTGCCGGGGTTCGGCGGCACCAGGCAGGTCTTCATGCCGATGAGTTCCATCACCGCCGGCGACTGCGCCGGCCCGGAGCCGCCGAACGAAAGCAGCGCGAAGGCGCTGGGATCGATGCCGCGCTGGATGGTCATCTGCCGGATGGCGTTGGCCTGGTCCCAGTTGGCGATCTCGATGATGCCTTCGGCCAATTGCTCGATGCTCAAATTGCCGGGAAGGCGCGCGGCCAGTTTCTGCAGCCCGTCGCGCGCGCGAGCAACATCAAGAGGAATGCCGCCGCCGATCAGCGCCGGCGGGATGCGGCCGAGCACAAGGTTGGCATCGGTGATGGTCGGCTCGTCGCCGCCGTTCGGATAGCACATCGGGCCGGGCACGGCGCCGGCGCTGCGCGGTCCGACTTTGAGCTTGCCTTCGCGCGTGATCCAGGCGATCGACCCGCCGCCGGTGCCGATGGTCTTGATGTCGAGCATCGGAATGCGCACCGGGAAATTCCCGACGCGGCCACCATTGGTGATCTTCGGCTTGGCGCTTTCGATCAGGCAGAGATCGGTCGAGGTGCCGCCGGCGTCGAGCGTCACCAGATCGGGATAGCCGGCGAGTTCGGCAATGACCGCGCTGCCCAGCGCGCCGGCGGCGGGTCCCGACAGCGCCGTGGTGATCGGCTTGCGCATCACCTGGTCGGGACTGGCGACGCCGCCCGACGACTGCATCACCAGGAACGGCTTTTTGTTCAGCGCCGGCCCGAGCTCGTCGCGGATGCGGTCGAGATAGCGGCTCATATGCGGCTTGATGAACGCGTCGACCAGCGTCGTCACCGCCCGCTCGTATTCGCGGTATTCGGGCAGTACGTTGCAGGACAGCGACAGCGTGCAGTCCGGATATTCCTCGCGCACGATTTCCGCGGCCCGGCGTTCGTGCGCGGGATTGGCATAGGAATGGATGAGGCAAATACCGATCGCGGTGACGCCCGACTGGCGAAAGAATCGCGCGGCGGCGCGCACGCTCGCCTCATCGAGCGGCCGCAGCTCTTCGCCGAGGAAGTTCAGTCGCCCGCCGACTTCGCGGACATAGCGCAGCGGCACGATGCGCTCCGGCTTTACCCAGAAATACGAATTGCCGTAGCCCTCGGGCACGGCCTGCCGGGCGATCTCGAGGATATGGCGGAAACCGTCGGTGACGATCAGGCCGAGGCCGGCGATCTCGCCCTGCAGCAGCGCATTGGTCGCCACCGTCGTGCCGTGCGCCAGCACCGCAAGATCGTCCACGCCGGCGCCCGCCTCGCCGAGAATGGCCTGCACGCCGCGCACCAGCGCAATCGCGGGATTGGCCGGCGTCGACGACACCTTGGTCACGCGCATCGCACCGGAACTGTCATCGACACAGACGATGTCGGTAAAGGTGCCGCCGGTATCGATGCCGATCCGCAGCCTGGCGCTGCCGCTCATCACTCTACGCTCCGTAACCTCTATTGCACCGGCCGGCGGCAATATTAAGCATAAGAAGCCAGCATGTACTATCGGCCTGAATTGGCGTCGAAGGGCTGATAACGGGCCAGGGCGCGGCGCGCCGTGCTATTTCTTAAGCTCGAACAAAATGTCCTGCGCGCCCTGCCATAGGGTCATTTTGCCGAGCGCCGGCAGGTTCTCGCGGCCGTTGGTGATGGTGAGGAAATGATTGCCCGCAAGCTGTCCGACTTTGCTGGAAAACGACACCGCGCCGTAGGTCAGCAGGATCTCGGTTTCGCTGATGCCGCCAGGATAGAGGATGATGTCGCCCGGTGCCGGATGGCTGGTGTGATTTTCGTAACCCAAGCCGAAATCGAATTCGCCGAGCGGAATCCAGCAACCTTCGCCGCTCCAGCGCACGTGGATGATCTTCTGCCGGTAAGGGAGCAAGCTGGTAAATGCGGCGCAGGTTTTCGGCGCCAGCGTTTCTTCCATTCGCGCCTGGAACTCGTAGGGTCCGGCTTTGATGCGAAGCATGGTCACGGCGATCTCCGGCGTGGCTCGACCCTATAGCCGAGGTTCGTTAGTCTGGCCACGGTGCCGGCCCAAAAATCCGGCGCATGGCAAAAAGGGGAGGTCGCCGGTGGCCGCTGCACGTTCGCTGTCCGAAATGCTGCCAAAGGAGATGACCGAGCTGCGGGTGCGGCCGCTGTTCATTCTGCTGCTCGACGTGCAGCCGGCGATCAATGTCGGCAAGACGCCCGGCGTCGATCGGCGGGTCGGCGTCATCACCGGCGGCCGCTTCGAAGGCGAACGCCTACGCGGCACGCTACTCCCCGGCGGCAGCGACTGGCAGGCGATCCGCCCCGGCGACGGCGCCTGGATGCTCAATGTGCGGGTCGTGCTCAAGACCGATGACGATGCGATCATCGGCATGAGCTATCCCGGCATCCGCCACGGCCCCAAGGAGGTGCTCGACCGCATCGCTCGCGGCGAGGTGGTCAAGGCGACGGACTATTATCTGCGCATCGCCGCATCGTTCGAGACCGCGTCGGAGAAATACGGCTGGCTCAATAACATCATCAGCATCGGCGTCGGCCACCGGCTGCCCGAGGGGCCGATCTATCAGATGTTCGAGGTGCTGTAGCGGCTGTCATTGGCAGACATGTCCGGGGAAAACGGGGAGGGCACCATGTCGGGCCTGGCGCAAATGTTCGATCTCACCAACGGCGTCGTCGTCCTGCGCCTGGTCTGCGGGCTGTTTTTCATCCCGCACATCATCGGCAAGTTCACCGAGCCGGCGACGCTGAACTTCTTCAAGGCCGCCAAGTTTCATCCGCCGGCAACGTGGATGTACATTGCCGGCATCATCGAGATCTTCCTGACCATCGGTCTCGTCTTCGCCATCTACACGCCGTATGTCGCCGCCGTCGCCGCAGTTCATCTGTTCGTTGCCGGCGCCGCGACGTTCAAGGTGACCCGGAAATGGATTTGGGTGATTGGCGGTTTTGAGTACTGCCTGTTCTGGGCGTTGTGCTGCGTGGCGCTGGCCATGCTGACCTGGCCCAAATAACTTGGCCGAAGTGACAGCGAGGCAAATCGAGCCACGCAAAAGTCGCGGGAGCAGCGAGTGATCAAAGCGGGCATCGTCGGACTTGGCTGGTGGGGCAAGACGCTGGTCGAGGCGGCGGAGAACAGCGACCTCCTCCGTTTTGTCTCCGGCACCGCCCGCACGGTGACGCCGGAGATCGCGGCTTTCGCCAAGCAAAAAGGCCTGCATCTCACCGCTGAATACGACAATATGCTCCATCACGCCGGGATCGATGCCGTGGTGCTGGCAACGCCGCATTCCATGCACGCCACGCAGGTGATCGCGGCGGCGGCCGCTGGCAAGCACGTCTATTGCGAGAAGCCGTTCACGCTGACTAAGAAGCAAGCTGAAGATGCCGTCGCCGCGGTGCGCAAGGCCGGCATAACGCTCGCGGTCGGCTACAACCGCCGCTTCCATCCGGAAATGACCAGACTGCGCGACATGATCCGCTCAGGCGAGCTCGGCACCGTGCTGCACGTCGAAGCGACGATGACGTTTCCCAATGCGCTGTCCATCAATCCGGCCCATTGGCGCGCCGACAAAACCGAGACGCCGTTAGGCGGGCTGATGCCGATGGGCGTCCATGCCATCGATGCCATGATCGATCTGTGCGGGCCGATCGACCACGTTTTTGCGCAAAGCTTCCGGCGCGCCACGCCGATCGACGCCGACGACACCACCTCGATCTTGCTTCGCATGAAGGACGGCATGTCGGGCTATCTCGGCACTATGACGACGACCGGCCCCGGCTTTAGCTTCCAGGTGTTCGGCTCGAAGGGCTGGCTCCGGCTCGAAGGCCTCACCCATGTCGCCGGCGCCTCGTCGGAAGAGCGCCGCACGCGGCTGTTCGGTACCTGCAAGTTCCAGCCGGTCAACGGCGAGGCCAAGGTGTGGCAGGCGGCGGCGATGGATATTTCGCGCGCCGCGCTCGAAGCCTTCGCCAAGGCGGCCGCGGGCGGGCCGAGCTATCCCGTTTCCTTGGACCAGGCGATACACGGCGTCGCCGCCACCGAGGCCATAATCTGCTCCGCCGCCTCGGGTCGGGTCGAGCGGGTCGATTGATCTGAAATCGCGCTTGCTGCCGGCCAAGGCGAACTCGATCGGGCGGTGATGGCCCGCAACTCGTCATTGCGAGCCAACGGGTCCGGCCCGAAGTGGCCGGCCCGATGACAGGCTCCGCGAAGCAATCCAGCCTGCCGAGGCACGGACCTGGATTGCTTCGTCGCTTCGCTCCTCGCAATGACGATGCTAAACAAACAGCGCCCTGTGATCCTCGACGAACTGCCGGGTGGTGAGCGGCGCGCGCTTGGCGATGTCGCGGATCGGCTGGGTGTGTTCGGTCGAAAATGCGCCGCCGGCGCCAAGCTTGGCGATCGCCGTAAGGTGGGTCACCAGCCAATCCGGCATGCCGCGGCTTTGCATCGCCTGCGCCGCCTGCTCGGGCGTCACGCCCACATAGCTGATCGTCCGGCCGAGCACTTGCGAAAACACGTCGGCGAATTCGCGGTAGATGGTCAGCGCGCCGGTGAACTCATAGGTCTTGCCGGCATGCGGGGCCGGATCGACGAGGATATGCGCGCCGACGGCGCCGGTATCGCGCACGTCGGTCATCGCCAGCGGCAAATCCTTGGCGAACGGCAGCACGATCTTGCTGTCGTTCTTGATCGAGGCGGCCTGCGCCAAAACGTTCTGCATGAATAGCCCTGGACGCAGGATGACCCACTTGATGCCACTGTCGCGCAGCCGCTGCTCGATCGCATGATGGCTGCGGCCGACGACGGATTCGGAATCCGCGACCGCCACCGCGCGGCCGCCGGAAACCCGCACCAGATATTTTGCGCCGGCCTTCAATGCCGCATCGAGCACGTTGTTCTGCTGCTCGGCCATCTGCGGATTGTGGCCGGTGACCACGAACACGCTCTCCGCGCCCTGCAGCGCTTTTTCCAGCGCGGCGCGGTCGGTCAATTCGGCGACCGCGGTCTTGGCGTCGGCGCCCAAAACCTCGCGCGCCTTGTCCGCATTGCGCACCACGCAGACCGGGTCCTGGCCCAAATCTTTCAGCTCTTTGACAACCGCCCGGCCGGTATTGCCGGTCGCGCCGACGACAACGATCATGCCTTGGTTCTCCGCTTAAGGACTTGGTTTCCCTTAAAGACCTATCAGTTTTTCGCCACGCTCATAACCCCCGTTTGCGCGGCGGGCTTTAGTTTCCCGTCACTCTGAGGCGCTCGCCGAAGGCCGAGCCTCGAAGGGGGACGCGCCTCGGCCGCATCCTTACGCTGAGGGCGCCCATTGCGCGGCGCCATCCGCAAATTGACAAAGCGGAGTTTCTTGCGGATCATCATTTGCGTGCCTCTTCCGAGGCCAAACCTCCGGGGAAAACAGGAGAAAGCTGATGACGAGAGGATCGCTGCGGCGATGCGCTCGCGTGACGCGCTCGGTGACGCTCGGCGCCGCGCTGGCCTTGGGTGGAATGGCTTCGGCGTTCGCGGCGGATCCGATCAAGATCGGACAAGTGGCGGCTTTGTCCGGCGCCTCGGCGCAGTCCGGCGAGGCGATCACCCGCGGGCTCATGCTGGCGATCGACGAGATCAACGCCAAAGGCGGTCTCTTGGGCGGCCGCATGCTCGAACTGGTGCAGCGTGACGACGAGTCGAGCCCGCCCAAGGGATTGATCGCCGCGCGCGAACTTGTTTCGGAGAACGTGGCGGCGATCTTCGGCGGCATCGACACGCCGGTGTCGCTGGCGATGGTGCCATTCCTCAACAAGGAAAAACACATCTACATGGGCGTGTGGGCGGCGGGCACTGGCATCACGCGCAACGGCGCCGATCCGAATTACGCCTTCCGCGTCTCGGCCGTCGACGCGCTGGTCGACGTCAAGCTCTTGAGATTTGCCCACCAGAAATTCGGAGCAAAAAAAGCCGGCCTGATGCTGATCAACAATCCCTGGGGCCAGGGCAACGAGAAGGGACTGACCGCCGCCAGCAAGACCGATCCGTCGGTCGAGATCGCCGGTGTCGAGAAATTCGAGAACGCCGACGTCGACATGGTGCCGCAACTGGTGCGGCTCAAGGATGCCGGCGCCGATTCCATCATCCTCGTCGCCAATGCCGCGCCCGGCGCGCAAGTGATGAAGTCGCGCGAGCGCATGGGATGGACGGTTCCGGTGGCGTCGCATTGGGGCATTTCCGGCGGCCGTTTTCCGGAGCTGGCCGGACCGACGGCGGGCGATGCGGACTTTGTCCAGACCTACAGCTTCTTCGGCAAGCAGGGGCCGGTCGGCCAGCGGGTGCTGGCGGCACTGGAAAAGAAATATCCGCAGATCAAAGGGCCGAACGACGTGTTTGCGCCGGTCGGCACCGCCGACGCCTACGATGCGATGCATTTGTTGGCGCTCGGCATCGCACAAGCCGGCTCAACCGACCCGGACGCGATCCGCGCCGCCTTGGAGGACTTGAAGTCTCCCTATGAGGGGCTGATCAAGACCTACACGCACCCGTTCACGCACGACAACCACGATGCACTCGGACCTGACGACTACATCATGGTGCACTACGAGGGCGACAAGATCGTTCCCGTGAATTGAGGGCGAAGGCCGGCCGGGACAAACGCGCCACCCCGATCCGGCGCCCAGCCCGCACGCCACGCCGGGACGCGGCGGCTCGCCGCGACCCGCAGCGCCCGCCGATCACAGTCGAGCGCCATTCACCGCCATGCTGATTGCATCCGCGATCATTTCCGGACTTGGCCTCGGCAGCATGTATGGGTTGCTGGCACTCGGCTTCCACGTCACCCACGCCGTGTCGCGGACCGTGAACTTTGCCCAGGGCTCGACAATGATGCTCGGCGCCGTGCTGTGCTTTACCTTCTGGGCGACGCTCGGATGGCCGTTGGCCTTGGCGGTCCTGCTCGCGCTCGCGGCCTGTGCGCTCTGGGGCGTCGTGGTCGAACGCGTTGCGGTGCGTCCGTTCGTGGCGCGCGGCTCGAATTCCTGGCTGATCGCCACCGTCGCGCTCGGCATCGTCATTGACAACGTCGTGCTGTTCACCTTCGGCAAGGATCCGCGCGGCATGCCGCCAGGACTGCTCACCACAGGCACGTTTTCCGTCGCCGGCGTCAGGATCCAATACATTCAGGCGCTCATTCCGGTGATCGGCCTGGCGGTGGCTGCGGGACTGCAGATGTTGTTCGTCACGTCGCGGCACGGCAAGGCGCTGCTCGCCGTGGTGCAGAACAAGGACGCGGCGCGGCTGATGGGCATCCGGGTCGAGCGCGTGGTCGAGATCGCGTTCGCGCTGTCGGGATTGCTCGCCGGCATCGCCGGCATCCTGATCGCGCCGTTGTTCACCATCTCCTCGACCATGGGCACGCTGTTCGGTATCAAAGCCTTCGCGGTCGCGATTCTCGGCGGCATCGAAAGCGCCTGGGGCGTAGTGTTGGCCGGCCTGATCTACGGCGTCGCCGAGGCGCTGATCACCGCGCTGCTGGGTTCGACCTACACGCAGATCGTCACTTTCGGTCTGGTCATTTTGGCGCTCGCCTTGCGGCCGAACGGCCTGTTCGGCCGTGCCGAGTTGAGGAAAGTATGAGCTGGCAGAAAGCCGCTGCGGCTGCGATCGTCATCGCCGCCGTCTGTTTCCTCATCGCCCGCGGCAACGGCTATCAGACTTTCATCATCGTCATGGTCGGACTGACCGCCATCGTCGGCATCGGGCTCAACGTGCTGTTGGGGCTCAACGGCCAGATATCGCTCGGGCACGTGGCGTTTTACGCCATCGGCGCCTACGCCGTCGGCATCCTGACCACCACCTACGAATGGTCGTTCTGGCCGGCGCTCGCCGTCGGCGGCGTGGCCGCCGGATCGGCGGGCGCGCTGTTGGCCATCCCGGCGCTGCGGGTGCGCGGACCCTACCTCGCCATGGTGACCATCGCCTTCGGCTTTGTCGTCGAGCAGAGCGCGGCAGAGTGGCAGGGCCTGACCGGCGGCTGGAACGGCCTGTCCGGAATACCCGGTCCGAGCCTGTTCGGCACCGACATCGGCGAGAAGGGCATCGCCTATCTGACCGTCGCACTCACCGTGCTGGCGATCTTGGCTTTCGCGCGGCTGAGCGACAGTGCCTGGGGCAACGCGATGCGGGCGGTGCGGGATTCCGAATCCGCCTCGACGTCGATCGGGCTCGATCCGACGCTCGTTCGCACTACCGCGTTCGGCATCTCGGCGGTCGCGGCCGGGATCGCCGGCGGCGTCTACGCGTCGATCAGCAATTTCATCAGTCCGGAATCGTTTCCATTCTTCCAGTCCATCCTGTTCCTTCTCGTGGTCATGCTCGGCGGCGCCGATCGGGTGCTCGGGCCGCTGATCGGCGCTTGCGTCGTGGTGCTGCTGCCGGAACTGCTGGCGACGCTCGGGCAGTACCGGCTCCTCTTCGTCGGCCTGCTGATGTTGGCGGTGCTCCGCCTGGCGCCGACCGGCCTGGTCGGCGTCATCGCCGGGCTGTTGCCGAAGCCCGGCCGCGTGACGGCGCCGCGTGGCCGGCGCGATGTCGAAGGCTTCCTCGCCTCCGGCGCGACCAGCCGCGGCCTTTCGGTGCGCAATCTGGCGGTGAGTTTCGGCGGCGTCCACGCGGTCAAGGATCTCAGTTTCGATGCACAACCCGGCGCCGTCACCAGCATCATCGGCCCCAATGGCGCCGGCAAGAGCACCGCGCTCAACGCCATCTGCGGCTTCTACCGGCCGGATGACGGGACGGTGAAGCTCGGCAAGCGAACCCTATCGGAGCTTCGCGCCTATCAAATTCCACGGGCCGGGATCGCGCGCACCTACCAGACCAGCCAGTTGTTCCCGACCATGTCGGTGCTGGACAACATTCTGATCGCGTTGCGGCGCGGCCGGCTCGGCCTGCGCTCGCTGGTTGCTGCGATGCACGACGCCGAGGCCGCGGAGATGGCCGAAAGCCTGCTCGCCTTCGCCGGCTATAAAGGCGGCATCGACACGCCTGCGGGGGCGCTTTCGCATGTCGATAAGCGCCTGGTGGAGATTGCGCGCGCGATCGCCATTCGTCCCGCCGTGCTGGCGCTCGACGAGCCGGCCGCCGGCCTCGACGCCGAGGACAAGGCCGCGATCGGCGCATTGCTGCGCAAGCTCGCCGCGCTCGGCATGACCATCATCCTGGTCGAACATGACATGGACCTGGTGATGGGCGCTTCGAGCCACGTCGTCGTGCTCGATGCCGGCGCCAAGATCGCCGAAGGGCCGCCGCTTCAGGTGGCCGCCCAGCCGGCCGTGCTCGAGGCTTATCTCGGCGCCGGCGAGCAGGTCGACCGCAGACGCGAGCGCGCGCTGCCGGCGCGGAAATCGGCCTTGCTGACGGTGCACGCGCTCTCGGCCGGCTACGGCGCCGCGACCATCGTTCGCGATGCCGCACTCGACATCGCCAAGGGCGAGTTCGTCGCCGTGCTCGGCGCCAACGGCGCGGGCAAGACGACGCTGATGCGCGCGCTCTCCGGATTGATCCGGCCGATCGGCGGCGAGGTGAGTTTTCTCGGCGCGCGTATCGATCAGCTCGTGGGCGATGCGATCGCCCGCCAGGGACTGATCCTGGTGCCGGAGGGCCGCCAAGTCTTTCCCGAACTGAGCGTGATCGACAATCTGCGGCTCGGCGCCTATGCGCGCACGTCTGCCGACGAGGCGAAGATGATCGAGGCGCTGCTTGCGCGCTTCCCTGCGCTCAAGGCGCGGCAGCGTCAGCGCGCCGGCCTCCTCTCCGGCGGCGAGCAGCAGATGCTGGCGATCGCCCGCGGTCTGATGGCGCGCCCGGAGGTTCTGATGCTCGACGAGCCGTCGCTCGGGCTTGCCCCAAGACTTCTGGAAACGCTTTATGACTTGCTCGCGGAGCTGCGCGAGGAGGGAACGACCATCCTTCTTGTTGATCAGATGGCGACGCTCGCGCTGTCGGTCGCCGATCGGGCTTATGTGCTGCAATCCGGGACCATCAGGCATTCGGGCACCGCGCACGAGGTCGGCCAGGACCCGGCGCTGCTGCGGGCCTATCTGGGCGATCGCGGCACCGCGTTGTGATTGTTGGATCGTAGACCGAGCGAGGAAGTAATGGAGCTTATTCTCAAGAATGCGCGCAAAATTGGCGCCGAGCACGAACTGACCGACATCGGCATTGCCGGCGGACGGATCGCGGCGATCGAGCCCGGCCTCGCGGCTGAGGGCGAGACCATCGATCTCGGCGGCCGCCTGGTCTCGCCGGGCTTTGTCGAGACCCACATTCATCTCGACAAATCGTGCATCCTCGATCGGGTGAAGTCGGAAAAGGGCGACCTCGAGGAGGCGATCGCCGAAGCCGCCAAAGCCAAAGCGGGCTTCACGCCCGAGGACGTTCATTCGCGCGCCGTGCGCACGCTGGAGAAGGCGATCCTGCAGGGCACGATGCACATGCGCACCCATCTTGAAGTCGATCCGGGCGTCGGGCTGCGCGGGCTCGAAGGTGTGCTGCCGCTGTTCAAGGAATATGCCTGGGCGATCGACCTGCAGATCTGCGTGTTCCCGCAGGAGGGCTTGCTCAACAATCCCGGCACCGACGAGCTTATGGTCGAGGCGCTCGAACGCGGCTGCCGCGCGATCGGCGGCGCGCCCTATACCGATAGCGATCCACCCGGTCAGATCGACCGCATCTTCGAGCTGGCGCGGGATTACGACATCGACATCGACTTGCATCTCGATTTCGGCCCGACCGCCGAGGGCATGGATGTCGAGCATGTCTGCAGGCGCACCGAGGAATTCCAGTATGGCGGCCGCGTCGCCATCGGCCACGTCACCAAAGCGGTGAGTCTCTCGATGCCGGCGTTCGACGCCATGGCGAAGCGGCTCGCCGACGCCGGCGTGGCGCTCACCGTGCTGCCGTCGACCGATCTTTATCTGATGGGCCGCCAGCACAAGCACGACCACAACGTCACCCGCGGCGTGGTGCCGGCGCACAAGCTGTTGCAGCACGGCGTCAACTGCTCGCTCTCGAGCAACAACATCCTCAATCCGTTCACGCCGTTCGGCGATTGCTCGCAGATGCGCATGGCGAACCTCTACGCCAATATCTGTCAGGTCGGAAAGCAGGCGGATATGCGCGAGTGCTTCAACATGGTGACGCGGCGGCCGGCCGAGATGATGCGGCTCAAGGATTACGGCCTCGCCGTCGGTAAATCGGCCGATCTCGTCGTGCTCGATTCCGAAAGCCCGGAACTGGCCGTCGCCGAGCTGACGCCGGTGCTTTACGCCTTCAAGCGCGGCCGCAAGACCGTGTCGCGACAACCCGCGATGCTGCACCGGCCGCAATGACCGTGCGCGATCCCTACAACGCCTTCTGTCAGCACACCCACGTCGCGCTCAGCGGCGCGGCCGACGGTCCGCTGCGCGGCCTGACCATGGCCGTCAAGGATGTGTTCGACATCGCCGGCCATCGCACGGGCAACGGCAACCCGGTCTGGCTAAAAACCCATGCGCCGGCGGCACGGACGGCGTCTGCGGTCGAGCGGCTGCTTGCGGCCGGCGCCAGCATGGTTGGCAAGACTCATACTGACGAGATGGCTTACAGCCTCAACGGCGAGAACGTACATTACGGTACGCCGACGAATCCCAAGGCGCCGGGCCGGATTCCCGGCGGCTCCTCCAGCGGATCGGCGGTCGCAGTCGCCGGCGGCCTCGTCGACTTCGCCCTCGGCTCCGATTGCGGCGGCTCGGTGCGTCTGCCGGCGAGCTACTGCGGCATCTACGGCATCCGCACCACGCACGGCCTCATTCCGGCCGCCGGTGTCGTCGATCTCGCCGCGAGCTTCGATACGGTCGGCTGGTTTGCTCGCGATCCGCAGACGATGCGCCGGGTCGGTGAAGTCCTGCTGCCTCCAGCTCCCGACTTCGCACCCAAGCGGCTATTGATCGCCGGGGATGCTTTCGCTTTCGCGGGCGAAGAGATCACTGCGGCCCTCGCCGCGGCTGTCGAGCGTCTGAAAACCGCGTTCGCCGATCATCGCCAGGTCCGGGTCTATACCGGCGAGCCCACGGCGTGGTCCGGAATTTTCCGCATTTTGCAGGGCGACGAGATCCGCCGTCGGCACGGCGCCTGGATCGACGCGCACAACCCGAGCTTCGGTCCCGGCATCGCCGAGCGGTTCCGCTGGACGCGCACCATCGATCCCGCCGAGGTCGAGCGCATGCGGCCGCGACGCGAGGACGTGGCCGGGCACATGGATTCGCTTCTCGGCGACAATGCGCTCCTTTGCCTGCCGACGGCGCCGGGCATTGCGCCCAAGCTGGCCACGCCCGCCGCCGAGCTCGAAATGTTTCGCGCCCGTGCCTTCGCGCTGCTGTCGATTGCCGGCCTTGCCCGCCTGCCGCAAATCTCTCTGCCGCTCGCCACGATGGCCGGCTGCCCGCTCGGGCTCTCGCTGATCGCGCCGCGCGGCCGCGACCGCGGTCTGCTCGATTGGGTGGCGGAGACAATAAGCTGAAACGCCGGCCGCCGCCTTGGAGTGGCAACAGCCTACAGGCTCCGGGCGATCATCAGCTTCATGATCTCGTTGGTGCCGGCATAGATGCGCATCACCCGCGCATCGCGATAAAGCCGCGAGATCGGATACTCGTCCATATAGCCGTAGCCGCCGAACAATTGCAGGCAGCGATCGACAATTTTCCCGACCAGGTCCGAGAGCCAATACTTGGCCATCGAAGCGGTGACGGTGTCGAGCTCGCCCTTCACATGCCGCTCGATACAATGATTGAGAAAGACCTTGGCGACGGTCGCCTCGCTCTTGCACTCGGCGAGCACGAATTGCGTGTTCTGGAATTCGACGATCTTCTTGCCGAAGGCCTGGCGCTGCTTGACGTAATCGATGGTCAAGGCCAGCGCGCGCTCGATCATGGCGACGGCGTGCACCGAGACGATCAGCCGCTCCTGCGGCAGTTCCTTCATCAGCTGATAAAAACCCTGGCCTTCCTCGATGCCGAGCAGGCTTTCCGCCGGCAGCGCAACGTCCTCGAAGAACAGCTCCGAGGTGTCGGCGGAATCCATGCCAAGCTTTTTCAGCTTGCGGCCACGGCGAAAGCCTTGCGCGTCGGCGGTCTCGACCACCATAAGCGAGACGCCCTTGGCGCCTTGTTTGGGGTCGGTCTTGGCAACGACGATGATGAGATTGGCGTGCTGCCCGTTGGTGATGAAGGTCTTGGAGCCGTTGAGCACATAGCCGTTGCCGGATTTTTTCGCCGTCGTGCGCACGCCCTGCAGATCGGAGCCGGTGCCGGGCTCGCTCATGGCGATGGCGCCGATCAATTCACCGGTCGCCAGCTTCGGCAGCCAGCGTCGCTTCTGCTCTTCGGTGCCGTAATTGAGGATATAGGGCGCGACGATGCCCGAATGCAGCGACGCGCCGAAAGTGTCGAAGCCGGCCAGCGAATATTCGCGGTCGATCACCGCTTCATGCGCGAAGCTGCCGCCGGCGCCGCCATAGTCTTCCGGCATCGAGGCACAGAGCAGGCCGGCTGCGCCGGCCTTGGTCCACACCTCACGCGGATAGAAGTGCTCGTCGTGCCATTTTTCGAGATGCGGGACGAATTCGGCGGCGATGAAGCGCCGCGCCTGCTCCTCGAGAAGCACCACATCCTCGGTCATCCAGGGCGGACGCGGCAGATTGAGAACTTCGGTCATTGTTATTTCAATCGATGTGAATTCTTCACGTTAATCGCTTTTCCTTTGCTTGCAAACCACCCCCTTCATCGCAGCAATAAAGCGCAGCAATTTTGCGCAGCTTTCGCAAACCGAGCTGCGGTTGGACCTCAGGCATAGAGCCCGAGTCCTTCCTCGAAGATTCAGTTTGCAAATTATGGAGGAATGCGCATCCTTATGGCATCGTAACGGAAATCCGGGCGCTGATCCGGACACGGCAGGGAGGTAGGCATGCTGACAAGACGAGGCTTTGCGGGTTTTGCGTCCTGTGCGATCTGCTCAGTGACGGGGTTCATTGCGACCGATGCGTTGGCCGCCGAGGGCGCTCCGCCCGCAACGGCGAGCCCCGTCAAGCGAAAGATTTTGTCGCAACTGGACGGGCCGATGCCGGGCTATGTGACGATCAACATGGAAGTGGAAATCGACGCGGGAGTGACGGTTCCCCGGCACACGCATCCTGGAATCGAATCGAGCTATGTCCTGGAAGGCGGCTTCGAACTCCCCGTGCAAGGTCAGCCGACCCGCATCTTGAAGGCGGGTGACGGTTTCCAAATTCCGCCCGAAACGCCCCACGCCGGCGGCAAGCCCGGCGACCAGAAGTCGAAACTCGCGATCACCTATGTCGTAGAGAAGGGCAAGCCGCTGGTGTCGCCAGCTTGATGAAATCACGGATTCAATGCCGTCGGTGACTACCTCGATTGCGCCGGTCGCGTGCCGACGGCATTGGGCGCATTGAAGCTCACGCGCGTCTAAACGCTTGTCGCGCTGATCAATTACTTCTTTTTGTGATCTTCTTCGTATTTCTTGAGCTTTATCTCTTCGTCACGAAGCAATTTCTCGATCTGCGCCCGCCGCGCTGGATCGGTCGTCATCTTGAGCATTTCTCGGTAGTGCTCAATGTTCTGCCGAATGACAAAACGCTCCATGACCCTCTCCAAGGGCGCAACTTCCTGCGTTGGCCCTTGAGCTAGATCAACGCGGACAGGCGCAAGTTATATGAATGATTTTCGCTGGAAAAGGCTATTCCGATGTCCAATTGGAACCCGATTGCCACAGCGCCGGCGGATACCGATCTTGAGTTAAGTATCTACGACAATGGGGAATATCATGCGCTGGCGTTCCCCTGCCGACGGTACGGCTCAAGCTGGCGAGACGTTGGCGCCAATCGTGCCATGCCGCTTAGGCCGACGCATTGGCGGCTATGGGAAGACAAGCGCGAGCCGCCGCAGCCAGGGCCGCTTTTCTAAAGCCCCTTAACGCGCTCTGCGCGCGCCTCATGCTGCTGCGCCGTTGCGGCGTATGAGGCCGCGAGCCGCGGGTAAATCGAAATAATGAAACAGGCCGCCAACCGGGCGGCCGCTGCAACATGCCGCGAGCATACCTATGGCACGCCGCCGCCGGCCGGAGTAGCGCGGCATTGATTGTTAGTCACCAGCGGGCGCGTGGGGTACCGAGGCGCCCCGCTTCTCCTCAGCAGCAACCCTTGAACCGCCCTTTGCTGACGGCGTAACGGGCCTCCTGACGTTCCACGAAGAATTCTTCGTAGGTCATGATCGGCAGTCCGGGATGGTTGGTCCGACGGTGCTGGACATAGGTGTCATAGTCGGGGACGCCGATCATCAGCCGCGCTGCGCGCACGCTCCAGGTCTTTGCGACTTGACCGCGTTCCTTCCATTCCGCGAACTTCATCGACAGCAGGTCAGGCACTGCGTCCTCCCACAGCGGCGCCGGCAAACTCCACTTCGACGGCAGTGGCCTTCGGAGTCCCCAGCGCTTTACGGATGTTGAGCACGCCATAGACCACCATCAAGACGACCACGGCGGCGAACAGGAAAGCAAGCGTCGCATCGACGTAGTCATTGAACACGAGGCGGCTCATTTCGACCAGCGAATGCGCCGGCGCCAGCACTTGCCCCGAGGCAATGGCGTTGGACAGCCGGGACGCATGGGCGACGAAGCCTACCGCCGGATTGGGGCTGAACACCTTCTCCAGGCCGGCGGTCACCGTGCAGACCACGAGCCATATGGCGGGCACGATCGTCACCCAGGCGAACCGCTGGCGTTTCATCTTGAACAGCACAACCGTGCACAGGATGAGCGCGATCGCCGCCAGCATCTGGTTCGAGGTGCCGAACAGCGGCCACAGCGTCCAGATACCGCCAAATGGGTCGATAACGCCCTGATAGAGGAAATAGCCCCACAATGCGCAGGCCACCGCCGAGCCGATGATATTGTTCGTCCACGACGTGGTGTGCTTGAACGCCGGGATCGCATTGCCGACCAGATCCTGGATCATGAAGCGGCAGACGCGCGTGCCGGCATCGACGGTGGTGAGGATGAACAACGCCTCGAACAGGATAGCGAAGTGGTACCAGATCGCCGTCAGCGCCTGACCGCCGAACAGGCTCGACAGGATTTGCGCCATGCCGACCGCGAGCGTCGGCGCGCCACCCGTTCGCGACAGCACCGTGATTTCGCCGACGTCATGGGCGACCTGCGTCAGCTGGTCGGGCGTCACCACGAAGCCCATATTGGAAACCACCACCGCCGCCTGAGCGGCGGTTGTGCCGAGGATGCCGGCCCCAGTGTTCATGGCGAAATAGACGCCCGGATGCAGCACGGAAGCGGCGATCATCGCCATGATGGCGACGAACGACTCCATCAGCATGGCGCCGTAGCCGAGGAACGGGATCTGGCTCTCGTTCTCGATCATCTTCGGCGTGGTTCCCGACGAGATCAGCGAGTGCCAGCCGGAGACCGCGCCGCAGGCGATGGTGATGAACAGGAACGGGAACAGGCTGCCGGCCCAGACCGGACCGGTCCCGTCGATGAACTTGGTGACCGACGGCATCTGTAGATACGGCCGCACGATGATGATCGCCAGCGCCAGTAGCACGACGGTTCCTATCTTCATGAAGGTCGAGAGGTAATCGCGCGGCGCCAGCAAGAGCCACACCGGCAAGACCGAAGCGAAAAAGCCGTAGCCGATGATGGCCAGCGCCAGCGTCGGGCCGCTCAGATTGAAGTAGGCGGCAAGTGCGGGCGTCTGCGAGACCGTCTGTCCATAGATCAGCGCCGCCAGCAGCAGCACCACGCCGATAGCCGACATTTCGCCTACGCGGCCGCGGCGGATGAAGCGGCCATACACGCCCATGATGAGGGCAATCGGAATTGTGCAGAACACGGTGAAGGTGCCCCAGGGGCTGCCCTTCAAGGCCATGACGACGACGAGCGCCAGCACCGCAAGGAGGATGATGCAGATCAGCAATATGCCGATCCCGGCGATCATGCCCGCCACCGGCCCCATCTCCGAGCGGATGATGTCTCCGAGCGAGCGGCCATCGCGGCGGGTGGACAGGAACAGGACCGTCATGTCCTGCACGGCGCCGGCGAAGACCACGCCGGCGAGAATCCACAGCGTGCCGGGCAGATAGCCCATCTGTGCCGCAAGCACCGGCCCGACCAGCGGGCCGGCGCCGGCGATCGCTGCAAAATGATGGCCGAACAACACGTAACGGTTGGTTGGAACGTAATCGAGGCCGTCATTGTGACGGACCGCCGGCGTCGGGCGCCCGACATTGATGCCGAGCACTTTGTTGGCGATGAACAGCGCGTAATAGCGGTAAGCGATGAAGTAGACGCACACCGCCGCGATGACGAGCCAGGCGGCATTAACGGGCTCGCCGCGACTCAAGGCCACGATGCCGAGTGAAACTGCGCCGAGCGCCGCAATCGCGCCCCATAAAAGTTTGGTCTGAATGCCGTTCCCATTCCCGATCAGCGCGCTCATTGGTTGCCCCCCTTGCGTCGGCGTCCCCTTTGGATCTGATCCTG
Organism: Xanthobacteraceae bacterium; assembly: GCA_050011955.1. Classification (GTDB taxonomy): domain Bacteria; phylum Pseudomonadota; class Alphaproteobacteria; order Rhizobiales; family Xanthobacteraceae; genus BOG-931. The sequence goes on along the minus strand of JBEKIC010000014.1, from coordinate 3,009 downwards.
AAAGGGCGCCGCTATCCTGTGGACCGAAGACCATATGAAACCATTTTGTAAAGTGTCGTCGCTCCCCACCTGGGTTGCTTTGATTAAGATCAAAGAGACTGCGTCTTGACAAGGTCAAGGTTGCGAACCGCCGGATATTTTGGCTCGGCATCTCAACGAGGTCGTCTGCCGAAACCGGAGCGAGTGCTTCGCCCTGAGAGCAGGAACCGAGGATCAGATCATGGGGATTGAAAGCAGCACATTTGGCACCATCACGATTGACGGCAAGACCTATGAGCACGACGTGGTCATTCGCCTCTCAGGCAAAGTCATGAAGCGGAAGAAGAAGCTGTCGAAGAAGTATTACGGCACCTCGCACGTGCTCTCGAAAAAAGAAGCGAAGTATATCTTCGAGAAGGGCTGCGAGCAGCTCGTTGTTGGCTCGGGCCAAATGGGCAATGTGCGGCTGTCGCCGGAAGCCGAAGCCTATTTCGCCAAGAAGGGCTGCAAGGTCCTGTTGCAGCCCACCCCCAAAGCGATCGATGCGTTCAACAAGTTGCAGGTGAAGAAGGTCGGGCTTTTTCACGTAACCTGCTGAACCGAACGGGCGCCGGCGGCGACCACCTGCGGTGGACATCGCCCTCGGCGACCCTCGGTGGCGACCCGTTCGACCTTGCTGCGTAGCTCGTAAATATTGAACTTTGGCGCGCCCGAAAAGATTCGAACTCCTGACCCCCAGATTCGTAGTTCTCTGCCAGCGCCCTAACACTGGCTAACAGACCCTAACACTACCCCACTGAATTTCGCGCTCATCTAGCGCCAAGACCTATGGAATTTGGCCATTTGTGCACCTATGTTATGCATATGGGGTAACGGGGCATAACAGCATCCGCCGTGCGCCCTGAGTGCACCCTGGGAGCCATACCGTGGTCAAAATCCTCACCGACGCCGCGTGCCGCAAGTTCGTGCCCGGTCCGAAGCGCCGCCGGGTCCGCGACGCCGCAGCGCGCAGCCTCTTCCTCGTCATCGAGCCAAGCGGTCACAAGGCGTGGCAGATGCGGTTTCGCCGACCGGATGGCCGGCCGGGCAAGATTACCTTGGGTCCGTTCGACCGATCGGGCCGCGAGCTGACGGGCGATCCGCAGATCGGGCAGCCGCTGACGCTCCAAGCCGCGCGCCAGCTGGCGGCGACGGTGCACCGCGATCGCGCGCTTGGCCACGACGTCATCGCCGACCATCGGGCGCGTCGGCATCGCCAGCGCACCGAGATCGAGGAGCGCGCCGCCAACACGTTTGGCGCCGGCGTGCGCGCCTACATCGCCGAGTACGCCCAGCCGGAGACGCGGAACTGGCTTGAGACCGCTCGGCTCTTGGGTCTGCGGTACCATGGTGATGGTGAACCCGAAGAAGCCAAGGGCGGCCTCGCGCAGCGCTGGGCAGACCGGCCGGTCGCCGGCATCGACGGCCACGATATCTGGAGCGTGATCGACGAGGCCCGGCGAGTCGCTATACCCGGCATCACGGCGCGCAATCGCGACATATCCGACAGCCGTGGGCGCGCGCTCTTTGCCGCCCTCTCCAGCATGTTCAGCTGGCTCAAGCGTCAACGCCGCGTCGAGAGCAATCCATGTGCGGGTGTGGACCGGCCCGCGGGGCCGGAGGCGCGCGATCGTGTGCTGACCGCCGACGAAATCCGCTGGTTCTGGCGGGCATGCGAATCCGTCGACGCGCCACTGGCACCCGGCGCTCCGCACCCGTTCGGACCCCTGCTCAAGGTGTTGCTGCTGACCGGCCAGAGGCGGAACGAAGTCGCCGGCATGACGCGCGACGAACTGAGCGATGACGGCGCAACTTGGAACATCCCGGGCAGCAGAACGAAAAATGGCCGGGCACACGTCGTGCCGCTCCCGCCGCTGGTGCGCGAGCTGATCGCGAGCGTACGGGCGAAACCCGGCAATCTCGTTTTCACGACAACCGGCACGACGCCGGTGTCGGGCTGGAGCCGAGTGAAGGGCCGCCTGGACGCGGCGATGCTCGTCGCCGCGCGCGAGGAGGGTCGCGCGGTCGTTCCGCCGTGGACGTTGCATGATTTGAGACGAACGTTCGTCACCGGCATGGTCGAGCTTCACGTGCCGCCGCACGTCGTCGAAGTCACCGTCAATCACCTCAGCGGCACGCGTAGCGGCGTCGCCGGCACCTATAACCGCAGCGAGCTTATGGACGAGCGCAAGGAGGCGCTCGACCGCTGGGCGAGGCACGTAGCCGGCATCGTGGCGCCACTGCCGGAGAACGTCGTCAGCCTACCAGGAAAGCGGAGGCGGAAGTGAGCGCGTGGCACAAGGTCACGGACCAGCCGACGTCAGGCGACGAGCGCGCGGCGGCCTATCGCGAACACGCTGAGCAACTCAGCAGCGCCTGGAAGGCCGACCCTGAGTTCGGCAACGTGCTGAACCTCGCGGTCGCCATCGGCGTGACAGCACCGCTCGCGGACTACCTCGACCAGCATCCACTGACGGACGAACAAAGGCGCACGCTCGCGGCATGGATCAGATCACTGTCGCGCAAGCCTCCGGGCCGTCCGCGCGGGCGCGCGCCGGGTAAGGTGAGAGACGCCGAGCGCAACGTGGCATACTTGCTGGCGCTGTTTCAGGCTGACTGGCGTGCACAGCATGGCAAGCGCGTGCCCGACAGCGTGACCAGCGAGAAGATCACCGAGCTGATCGAATTGGCGGCCACGACCTTTGGTGTCGCGAAGGGCAAGATCCGCGAGGAAAAAATCCGCGACCTGTTGAGGACCGGGCGAATAAAAGTAGGCCTGAGCCGAACGTAGCGCACAGAAACTGGGCTTAATTGTTGTAGGTTACATATCCTCGCGGGAGACTACGAGAGGGGTTCCTTTAAGGCATTAGAGCGGTTTCCGTTTAAGTGGACCATATCCTGAATTCGCGAGGTATGCAGTGCATTCAGCTCGAGAGATTTGATCGAGACACGAGGCGACGGCCTTGCAGAGGCTCCTGACGGTGAACGCGG
>JBEKIC010000013.1:0-84336 GCA_050011955.1 Xanthobacteraceae bacterium | reverse complement strand
GAGCATACGATCTCGCGCCTCTGGCGTCGGATCGGTCGCGCCGTTACCGATTTCAGCGCACAAGAATGCTCCAATTATTTCCGACATGCAGGATACGCTTCTACATGACCGGAATCGGCTCTAAGTGGCCATCGTGATCGTATTCGATGAAACCCTGCCGCTTAAACTTGTTCAGGAAGAAGCTGACACGAGATCGCGTCGTGCCGATCATGTTTGCCAGATCCGCCTGATTGATGTGCATTGAAACGGGTTGTGGATCGGGTCCGGGAGCGTAATTGGCGAGTTGCAACAGGACTCGCGCCAAGCGCCCTTCGGCCGAGTTGTGCAATTGGCTGATGAGGTTCACCTGGCCACGGAGACTCTGACGCACCAAGTAGGTCGTGAACATCTCGGCGAAGTCCGGCTCCTCACGCAGTAAGTCGATCAGGGCCGACGTGGTCACCCGGATCAGCGAGCAGCCGGTCAGCGTGGTGACTGTAGCGGTGCGGTGTCGGAGGATGAGACTCCGCGTGCCGACGAATTTGCCGTCGCCGCGGAACGCGATGACCATCTCCTTGCCGCTTGACGACACGTAGGTGATCTTGACCCAGCCGCTTTCGATCAAGAACAGTGCATCGGCACGATCGCCTTGCGCAAAGATCACGTGGTGCGGTGCAAACTGGATGCGCGATTGGCCGGCCCCTTGTCCGGTCAGGAACTTCGCCGGGTCAAATGTCTCCCGCCTTTGCTTGTCTTTCGCCACATCGTAGTCTTGCGGGCTTGGGAGCATTTGTCTAAAGCACATGGGTTCGTAAGCGCGCCTGAGACTGGCAAGCTGTTCAATTTTGGAAAGCGCAACACATCTTTGTTACCAATTCGCGGAGTCAGGCGCCGCAAGACGGGCAGTCATGAGAGATATTTCCACCTTGGCGCGACAAACCAACGATCTTGACGCGTTTTGGTTGCCGTTTACGCCAAACCGCGCGTTCAAGCGCGCGCCGCGCCTGATCTCGCGTGCCAAGGACATGCATTACTTTGCGCCCGACGGCCGCGCCGTGCTCGACGGCCTCGCCGGGCTGTGGTGCAGCAATGCCGGCCATAACCGCGACCCGATCGTCGCCGCCATCCAGCGCCAGGCGGCGGAACTCGACTTCTCACCGGCCTTCCAGTTTGCCCATCCCAAGGCCTTCGCGCTGGCGAGCCGGATCGCCGCGTTGGCGCCCGGCGACCTCAACCGCGTGTTCTTCTGCAATTCCGGCTCGGAGGCGTGCGATACCGCGCTCAAGATTGCGCTCGCCTACCATCATGTGCGCGGGGAGGGCGCCCGCACGCGCTTGATCGGCCGCGAGCGCGGCTATCATGGCGTCGGTTTCGGCGGCATTTCGGTCGGCGGCATGGTCAACAACCGCAAATTCTTCGGCACGCTACTGGCCGGCGTCGACCATCTGCCGGCCACCTATAGCCGCGAGCATCAAGCGTTCACCAAGGGCGAGCCGGACTGGGGCGGCCATCTCGCCGACGAACTCGAACGCATTGTCGCACTGCACGACGCCTCGACCATGGCCGCCGTCATCGTCGAGCCGATGGCCGGCTCGACAGGCGTGCTGCCGCCGCCCAAGGGCTACCTCCAGCGTCTGCGCGCGATCTGCGACAAATACGGCATCCTGCTGATTTTCGACGAGGTTATCACCGGCTTCGGCCGCCTCGGCTATGCCTTTGCCGCGGAGCGCTATGGCGTCACGCCCGATCTGATCTGCTTTGCCAAAGGCGTCACCTCCGGCACGGTGCCGATGGGCGGGGTGATCGCGCGCGAGAGCGTCTATGACGCGTTCATGCGCGGGCCCGAGCACGTCATCGAGCTGTTCCACGGCTATACCTATTCGGCGCATCCGCTGGCTTGCGCCGCCGGCCTCGCGGCGCTCGATCTCTACCGCGACGAAGATCTGTTCGAGCGGGCCAAGAAGCTGGAGCCGGTCATGGCCGATGCGGCGATGACGCTCAAAGGCCTGCCGGGCGTGCTCGACGTGCGCACCGTCGGGGTCGCCGCCGGCATCGACCTCGCCTCGCGCCCCGGCGCCGTCGGTTTGCGCGCCTACGAGGCCATGGAGCGGGCGTTCCACGACGAAGACCTCGTGATCCGGGTCGGCGGCGAGACCATCGCGATCGCGCCGCCGTTGATCGTGAGTGAGGCGCAGATCGCCGAGATTTTCGAGAAGCTCGCGCGCGTCATCCGGGCGGTCATGTAGCCTTGCGCTCTCAAGTCTGCCGGCGCGATGGGAAAAACGCAAACCGACATTAGCCGGTGACTTTGCTGTAATTCCGCGCTTTTTCCGCATGGGGCATCAAGAACGCCGCAAGTTCTTTAACGACCACCGTCAGCGCTGACACTTTCGCGTCAATGCTTTCTGCAAATGATACCCATTGCTGGCGCTTGGCCGCGTCTTCCGCAAAGGCGGGTGTAAGCGCATACGGCGGCTCCATAGGGATAGGTGTCTTGCGCCGGGCAAAGGTCGCGGCGATCGCGCGCGCAAGCCCGTCGCCCGTGAAGTCGTAAGTGCGCGACAGAAGCCAAATATCGTAGAGGTCCTTCATCGGGCTGTTGGCGCGCCCGAGCGCCACCATCGCCTGAAATTTCTCGGCAATGACGGTCACGCGCGGATAGGCGCGTAGGCGTGGTGCCGGCAAGTCGAGCAGCACCGGCAGTTCCAGTTCGCTGGCGGCCGGTTCGAGAGCATCGCCGAATCCGATGTCGATCACGACGCGCACCCGTGCCCCGCCGACGGTTGCATTCGTCTTGATGCGGAGGCCGCCGTACTCCAGTTCTTCGCGGATAAAATCGACGGCAAGGCCTGCAGCATCGAACACAACCCCGTCGTTCTCTTCCACCGCGCAGATCTCGCGGAATACGGCGAGCATGCCCTGCGGATCGGCATCGCCAAAACCGAGCAGGTCGAGATCGCGCGTTGGGCGAAACGGCTCCTCGAACCACGTAGTCATCAGCATCGCACCCTTGAGGACAAAGCGCTCGCGATGCTTGCTCGTGCTGAGGCGATAGAGGAGCCGCTCAAGCGCGAAGCGCGTGAGCAGGAATTCATGCGGCTGATTGCGCTCCTTGGCCAGACTGAGAAGCCGCGCGCGTACCGACGCGCCCATATTTTTGACAGGCTCACGCATTGGCGGTCATGGCTTCAAGGTAGGGCCGTAGAGCCTTCCAGATTCCAGCTTCGGTGGCATATTCGGCAATTTGCGACGGCGTCGCCTTTCGTTGGCGGAGCGCTTCTCGCATGCCTTCCAGCGCGAGATTGAGGCCGGGACTTTTTTTATATCGCTTTCCAGCGCTCTGGCGGTAGCGGAACAGGTCAACCACTGTCTTCGCGGGATTATAGATGCGCACTTGCACGCCTTCGATGCGGTGCTTCTCGACTCCGGCGTGAAGCACCTTTTCGCCAAAGCGCACGATCTGGAGCGGCGGATTCACAATGGCCGGCCGCCGATCTTTTGGACCGATCGCCATCCATACGCTCCGGGGGATCGTGTCAGTTAGTTGGTGAAAGGCGAGCGCCGAAACCAGGCAAACAACGCCTTTCGGCACGCGTTTCGCAGCTTCGGCGAGGGAGTGGTTTGTATCGCCGCCAGCATGCGGAAGCTGATAGAGCCCACGGCTGAGCCGAAGGATAAGCCCCCTCTCTCGCATGCGAGCAAGCGTCGTGGCCCTGATCCCCTCCTTGGCGAGTTCGGAAAGACGAGCCATACCGTCCCGCTTGAGCAGGGAAATGGCTCGTTCTTGCTGGGTTGGGCCGTCGGTTATCATGGCGGCAATATGATACAAAACGTCGGATATGTCAAGTTTATATCCGACGTTTCATATCATGACGAACTTGATTAATGTCTGACGCGGGCACCGCAAGCTCAGGTCGAGGCACGAGAGCGAACTCCCGCCTCGCTCACTTTGTTCGCTCGGGACCCTTTCCCGCAAAGGGAGAGGGAGGAGTTGACCGGACTTGCGGGTGCGCAGCGCTTGTGGACACTGATACCCTCGGCAAACGAGTCGTTTCAGGTCTTGGAAAATCCGACAGTTCCTGGAACCGCTTTGGGGCTTCGGGAAAATGGTCTGGCGCAAGCGATAACGGGGTCCGCGTGGTGCGCATCCGCGTCATCTTCATGGCCGTCTGCATCGTGCTCATCGCCGCCGCGCTCGGCGTTGTGCTCTATCTTCGCTTGGGGTTCTCCGTCACTGACGCGGTCCTGGTCGCGCTCTGTCTGCCGGCTGCCGCCGCGGTCTATAGCGCCGTCGCCGCCGACAAGCGGGATCGCGCGGCGGTGAGCCAGCAGGTGTCCGAGCTTGTACGCGGCTCGGGCGATCTGGCGCGCCAGCTCGCGGACTTCGACCGCCGGCTTGGAGCGGCGGAGGGCAAGGTCGAAACGGTGCTCGACAAGGCGCTGGCGGCGACCGCGCCGCTAGCCGGCGAGGTCGAGGAGCTTTCGCGGCTGGTCAAACAGCTTGCCGACTTGGTCGCGGGGCACGATGTCATGCTGGCGCGTCCGCGTGACGACGATCGGAGCGCCCTGCATGCCGTCGCCGAGGTCCTGCCGGCCGCGACGCTCGCCAGCGCCAAGCGGGCTGATCCGGCCTCTGCACCTGCCGTTCGCGAGGTTGCCGCCTTCAGCGGCCTCGACCGGGACGCCATCATCGCCGCCGTCCGCGGCGCCATCGAGGGCGGCAGGATCGATCTGCACCTGCAGCCATCGTCACCTTGCCGCAGCGCAAGGTGCGTTATTACGAGGCGATGTCCCGGCTCAATGCCGAGAACGGCGAGATCGTGGCGGCGGCCGATTTCCTGCCCTATGCCGAGGCCGGTTCGCTCCTGCCGAAGCTCGATGGCCTTGCCGTGTTGCGATGCGTGCAGGTGGTGCGGCGGCTGTTGCTCAAGAGCCCCGACATCGGCTTGTTCTGCAATCTTTCCTCAGCGACCTTGACCGACGCGGGATTCCCGAAATTGCTGGAATTCATCGACGCCAACCGCGCGATCGCGCCGTCGCTGATCTTCGAGTTCACCCAGAGCGCGGTCCGCGCCATGGGACCGGCCGAGCATGCCGGCCTTGCGGCGCTGGCCGGGCGGGGATTTCATTTCTCCATGGATCATCTCACCGATCTTCGCATCGAGCCGCGTGAATTGACCGAGCGCGGCTTCCGCTTCATCAAGGTGCCGGCGGCGCTGTTGCTCAACCGGCCCGGCGCCGCCTCGACCGACGTGCAGCCAGCCGAATTCTCCGACCTGCTCGGCCGCTTCGGCATCGATCTCATCGCCGAGCGGATCGAAAGCGAACCGATCGTGGTCGATCTCCTGGATTACGATGTCCGCTTCGGCCAGGGATTTTTGTTCTCGCCGCCACGCCCGGTGCGTCCGGACGCGCTGCAAGGCGTTGCCGGCGACGCCGCTCCCGCCGCACCGGGCGGCAGCCCCGCCCTCGTTCACGCTGGCAGCGGAAGCAACTGATCCTTGGATCAGCCTGCCCGCCCATTCAACGCGCTGATGTCGCCAAGCATCTTGCCCACTGTCATCGAACGGTTTGCCCCGCTGGCGCGCGGCTATGACGTGCTCCTGTGCGACGTCTGGGGCGTGGTGCACAACGGTGTCGCGGCTTTCACTGCCGCCTGCGAGGCGCTCACGCGCTTTCGCGCCAGCGGCGGCACCGTGATCCTCATCACCAATGCGCCGCGACCCGGCGCCGCCGTGCAGAGGATTCTCGACCGCTTCGGCGTGCCGCATGACGCCTACGACGCGATCACCACGTCCGGCGACGTCACCCGCGGCATCGTCGAGAGCCGGCTCAGCGAACGCGTGTTTCATCTCGGACCGCGGCGGGACCTGCCGATCTTCGCCGGGCTCGACGTCACCTTTGCGCCGCCGGAGACCGCTGATTACGTGGTGTGCTCCGGCTTGTTCGACGATGCCACGGAGACGCCGGAGGACTATCGCGAGCTGCTGGCGGCGCTGCGCGCGCGTTCGCTGTTCATGGTCTGCGCCAATCCCGACATCGTCGTCGAACGCGGCGACACGCTGCTGTACTGCGCCGGCGCGCTGGCCGACGCTTATGTGGCGCTTGGCGGCGCGGCGCTCTATTGCGGCAAGCCGCACGCGCCGATCTATGAGGTGGCGTTGGGCAAAGCCGCCGCCTATCGCGGCGGCGAGGTGCCGGCACTCAACCGGGTGCTGGCGATCGGCGATTCGGTCAAAACCGACCTCAAGGGCGCGGCGTCGTTCGGCGTGGATTGCCTGTTCGTGATCTCCGGCGTCCACGCCGAGGACTTCGGCGGCCGCGAGGCGCCGGATCTGTCCGGTCTCGACGCCATGTTCGCCGCCGCCGGCGTAGCGCCCAAAGCGGTCACGCGTAAGCTCGAATGGTGAGCAGGGGACCGTCTATTCGCTCTCGGCGAACACCGCCTCGATCTTGGTTTTCAGGGTCTGCGCATTGAACGGCTTGACGATATAGTTGTTCACGCCCGCCTTCCGCGCCGCGATCACGTTCTCGGTCCTCGATTCCGCCGTCACCATGATGAAGGGCGTGTCTCCCAGGTCCGGATCGCCGCGCACCTGGCGGAGCAGGTCGAAGCCGGTCATCGGCTCCATGTTCCAGTCGGATATCACCAGGCCGTAGCGTTTGGCGTGCATCTTGGCGAGCGCGGCGGCGCCGTCGGGCGCATCGTCGACGTCGCCGAAGCCGAGTTGCCGCAACAGATTGCGGATGATGCGAACCATGGTGCTGTAGTCGTCGACCACCAGCACGGGCATCGAGGGATCGAGAGCCATGGCTCTGCTCCTTGGCGCGGGTAATTTGCGCGGAGTCGAGCTTGGTCGGCTCGTTCCGAGGGGGGCCTTCCCCAAAGCTCCCCCCAATGGACCGTGATTTACCACTGGGAATTGAATATCGGGTTAATCGCGCTAATCGCTATAGCCCCGGTCTACAACTCCTACGAGGCCCCCGCGCTTGACTTGGCGCTGCGGCGACGGCACCAACGGCGCGCAGTTTCTTTAACCATGAGCCCGATGGCGCCGAAACGCTTCCTGGTCGTGCGCGATACTGGGCCCGCTGACGCGCTGCGTGGCGCCGTCCTCGCTATCGGCAATTTCGACGGGGTGCACCGCGGCCATCGGGCGGTGATCGCAGCCGCGCGCGACCGCGCCAAAAGCCTCGGCAAGACCGCCGCGGTGCTGACCTTCGAGCCGCATCCGCGCGCCTTCTTCAAGCCCGGCGAAAAGCTGTTTCGGCTGACCGACGAGGCCACCAAATTGCGGCTGCTGGCCTCCACCGGGCTCGATGGGGCGATCGTACTGACCTTCAATGCCGATCTGGCGAACGTCACGGCGGCGGAGTTCGTGACGCGGATCCTGGTCGGACGGTTCGCCATCAGCGGAGCCGTCATCGGCTTTAACTTCCACTTCGGCAAGAATCGCGCGGGCTCGGCCGACTTTCTCGCCGCCGAAGGCGTCAAGCACGGCTTTGCCGTCGACGTGGTGCCCGCCTTCGAGATCAATGGCCGCCCAGTCTCCTCCGGCCCGATCCGGGATGCGCTCGCCGCCGGGCGGCTCGACGAGGCGACGGCGTTTCTCGGCTTTCCCTGGTTCGTCTCCGGGGAGGTCATTCACGGTGACAAGCGCGGCCGCGAGCTCGGCTTCCCGACCGCAAACCTGCGTCTCGACGCCGGCTGCGGGTTGCGCCACGGCGTTTATGCGGTGCGCGCCGGGTTCGGCGGACGCCGTTACGACGGGGTCGCCAGCTTCGGCCGGCGGCCGATGTTCGATAACGGCGCCGTGCTGCTCGAAGTCTTTCTGTTCGATTTTGCCGGCGAGCTTTACGGCCAGCGCATCGACGTGGCCTTTATCGAGTGGATCCGCGACGAAGAGGTGTTCGGTTCGGTCGACGAGCTGGTGATGAGGATGAAGGAGGACAGCCGCCTTGCGCGCGCCGCGCTCAAGCGCGCCGGGGACGCTTTTCCGCCGCTTTTAGCTTAAGCCTCGTCCTCGGGCCGGCGCTCGCGGTGCTCGCGCGCCCATTGCGCCGCCATAAAAGCCAGCAACGCAATCGGCACCAGCCGTTGCCAGCCGAGCGAGCGGCCGGCTTGCATGGCGACACCGAGAATTTTCGGGTCGAGCAGCCAGGCCGATGACGCATGCGCGCGCGCGGCGCGTTCGAGGATGGCGCGTTCCCGGGCGTGGCGACGCGACATGGCGGCAACGATCGCGCCGATCACCGCGATCAGCACAAATATGCCGGCCATCACCAGGCCGGCGAAGACATTTCCCATTTCCAGCGCCAGCCGGTCGTAGCCGGCGACGCAAAGGAATACGAAGGCCGTGAGCGTTGCGACCGCGATAATCGCAAGCCAGACGAAGAGGCCGGGGGTGACACCGCTGCGCGCTTGCAGCGCAAGCGTGATGTCGTGCATCCAGCTCTTGAGCATAGGCCCTCCCCATCCACGCGGCGCCGCCGCGTCAGCGGCGCCGGATTCCTCGTGGCGCCATCAGCGGCGCCAAAGTTACCTGCGCCACGTCGCCCCGAACAGGAATGCCAGACCGGCGACAATCGCTAGCGTCGTATAGGGCCGTGTCTTGATCGACTCGTCGATCGCTTCGACAAAATTGTCGGACACCTCGCGCACGGCGTCGACCGCCTCGCGCCCCTTGTCCTCGGCTTCCGACACTGCGTCCTCCATGCTCGCCTTGGCGCGGCGCCAGGCGGCGTTACCGGTGCCGGCGACGATGTCGGCGACCTGTTCGGCGAGGCGCCGTAAATCGTCGCGCAGCGTCTGCAGATCGCTCTCGATGTCGCCCGAGGACTCCGCTGCCGCCTTGCGCACCTCGCGTACGCCCTCGCGCGCGTCTTTAGCCGTCTCGCGAATGTTCTGTGAAGCCGTTGACGCGGTGTTCATGCTTCTTCTCCGTTTATTGGATGAGCCAAGGTGCCCGGACAAGTATATAGGCGCGGAAAAGTTCCATTCAATCAGGAAGTTTAACGTCGTCGGCGGGAAACAAATGGTTGAATACCACAAGGCCGATGATCGACAGCGGCACTGAGAGAAATGCGCCGATCGGCCCCCACATCCAAGTCCAAAATGCCAGCGCAAGAAATACGAGAAGTGGATTGAGCGTGAGCCGCCGCCCGACGATCGTCGGCGTGATGAAGTGTCCCTCTGCGGTGGTGAGCGCAACGAAACCAAGTGGTGCGATAAACGCGTGGCCGAGCAAGGGGAAGGTCACCAAGCCGACGCCGAACAAAACCACCACCATGGCGGCTGGCCCAACGTAGGGCACATAGTTCAACACCGCGGCCAGGAGACCGAAAATCGCCGGATTGGGGAATCCGAGGAGCCACGCGCCAAGAGCAACGATCGTTCCGAGCGCGGCATTGATAACCGTCACCACGATCAGGTAGCCGGCGAGGTTTTTCTCGATGTCCCTCATGATTTTCAGGAAACGCAGCTTGGCGTCGCGGTTTCCGAACAACGAGACGATATGCACGCGCAGTTCGATCTGGCCGACCAGAAAGAACATCAGCGTGCCGAAAAACAGCAGAAGCTCGCCAGCGGCGGGCGTGAGAAACGCGACCACCGGCAAGACGACATTGGGCGGGGGATTATTGACGTTGAGCATTCCGTCATCGCCGCTAAAAAGCACTTTTTCCAACTCGTGCAGCGCCGCAAGCGGCTGGTCGAGCACGGAGAGCTTTTGCTTGATGGTGGCCCCGATTTCGGGAGCGCGGCCGATCCATTCGCTTACCGGGCCGGCCAGTGCGGTCGCTGCCAAGGCCAAAGCTCCGACGCCAAGCGCGACGACGATAATGGCGCTGATCCAGGGCGAAATGCCGTGGCGTTTGCCGGCCTTGATCAGCGGCGCGAGCGTCAACGCGACGACCGCCGCGGCAAGTGTCGGCAGCAGGATGGCGCGGCCGATATAGAGGAAGCCACCGAACAGCAGCAGGAAGATGCCGATGGTTGCGGCCTGACCGGCCGATGTCCATACAATGGCGACGTTAGCCACCGGCTGCGGGTCGCTGATGACCAGGGCGTGGCGGACCTCACGCCTGGCACGAAGATATTCCACAAGGCCTCCTCGCCCGACCCAAATGTCCCAAAGCGTCAACGCGAAGTCTGGGCGGTCGGTTCCCCCGGCTTTCGCTAGGCGCGCCGGGAACAGCCCTTTGCGCCGCGTCATCGGCTTGTTAGAAGGCGCGGCATGAACGAAACGCCGCCGAAAGCCCGCGATTACAGCGAAACGCTGTTTCTGCCCAAGACCGATTTCCCGATGCGCGCCGGCCTGCCGCAGAGGGAGCCGGAAATCCTGGCGCGTTGGAAGAGCCTCGACCTCTACGGCCGCCTGCGCGCGGCCGCCAAGGGGCGGCCCCGCTTTATCCTCCACGACGGCCCGCCCTATGCCAACGGCAACATCCATATCGGGCATGCGCTCAACAAGATCCTCAAGGACGTGGTGACCAAGAGCCAGCAGATGCTCGGCTTCGATTCGAACTATGTGCCGGGCTGGGACTGCCACGGCCTGCCGATCGAATGGAAGATCGAGGAGGAGAATTACCGCGCCAAGGGTGCCTCCAAGCCGGATTTCTCAAATCCGGCAGCGCTCATCGAATTCCGCCAGGAGTGCCGGGCCTTCGCCGCGCACTGGATCGGCGTGCAGCGCCAGGAGTTCGAGCGCCTCGGCGTCATCGGCGACTGGGCGCATCCCTACACCACGATGGATTTTTTCGCCGAGGCGCAGATCGCGCGCGAGCTGATGAAGTTCGCCGCCAACGGCACGCTCTATCGCGGCTCCAAGCCGGTGATGTGGTCGGTGGTGGAAAAGACCGCGCTCGCCGAGGCGGAGGTCGAGTATGAGGATTACGTCTCGGATCAGGTGTGGGTGAAGTTTCCAGTCGATGAAGTCAAAGTTACGATCCAAGAAAATGGGCCCGACGGGATTCGATTTCGGGCCATAAGCGATCAAAGCCTTGCCGGTGCGTCTATCGTGATTTGGACCACGACTCCGTGGACCATCCCTGGTAACCGCGCCATCAGCTATTCATCGAAGATTTCTTACGGCCTCTACGTTGTTGAAGATGCGCCTTCGGATAATTGGGCAAAGAAGGGCGAGCTATTTATTCTTGCAAATAGCCTTGCGCTCGAAGTTGTTCGCCAGGCGCGGGTCACAAGTTTCAAAAAGCTTCGCGATGTTTCTTCTCTCCATCTCGCGGGAATGACGTGTTGCCATCCCCTAAAGGGGTTTGGGGGTGATTACAATTTTCCTGTACCCCTCCTCGAAGGCGGTCATGTCACGGACGATACCGGGACAGGTTTTGTCCACACTGCACCGGGCCATGGCCGCGAGGACTTCGACGTCTGGACTTACTTTGGACGTCAACTGGCTGAGCGCGGCATCAACACGACCATACCCTACACCGTCGACGCCGATGGCTGCTTCACCGAGCAGGCGCCGGGGTTCACCGGCAAACGCGTGCTCACGGAAAAGGGCGAGAAGGGCGACGCCAACGAGGCGGTGATCAAGGCCTTGATCGACGCCGGCATGCTGATCGCGCGCGGGCGCTTGAAGCACCAATATCCGCATAGCTGGCGCTCGAAGAAGCCGGTGATCTTCCGCAACACGCCGCAATGGTTCATCGGCATGGACACACCTATCGAGTGGAGGCCGAAGCAAGGGCTCACACTGCGTCAGCGTGCCAACGAAGCGATTAGTTCGACGCGGTGGGTTCCACCCCAAGGTCAAAACCGCATTGGGGGGATGATCGCAACTCGTCCCGACTGGGTGATCTCGCGCCAGCGCGCCTGGGGCGTGCCGATCACGCTGTTCATCAAGGAGAAGCCGGACGGCGCGGTCGAGATTCTCAACGATCCCGACGTCAATGTGCGCATCATCGATGCCTTCGAGGAAGAGGGCGCCGATGCCTGGTACAAGCCGGGCGCGCGCGAACGCTTTCTCGGCAAGCTCGCCAATCAAGGCTGGCAGAAAGTCGACGACATTCTCGACGTCTGGTTCGATTCCGGCTCGACGCATGCCTTCGTGCTCGAGGACCCAACCCACTTTCCGGCGCTCGCCGGCATCCGCCGCAAGCACGACGGCGGCGACGAGATGGTGATGTACCTCGAAGGCTCCGACCAGCACCGCGGCTGGTTTCAGTCATCGCTTTTGGAATCCTGCGGCACGCGCGGGGAGGCGCCGTTCGACATCGTGGTCACTCACGGCTTCACGCTCGACGAGAACGGCCGCAAAATGTCGAAGTCGCTCGGCAATACGGTCGCGCCGCAGGATGTGATCAAGCAATCGGGCGCCGATATCCTGCGACTGTGGACTTGCGCGACCGACTATTGGGACGACCAGCGCATCGGTCCGGAAATCCTGAAAACCTCCGTCGAGACCTACCGCAAGCTGCGCAACACGCTGCGCTGGATGCTGGGCAATCTCGCGCATCTGCACGGCGACGAGCGCGTGGCGGTGGCCGACATGCCGGAGCTCGAGCGCCTGATGCTGCATCGGCTTGCCGAGCTCGATCCGCTGGTTCGCGGAGCTTACGCCGATTTCGACTTCAAGCGCATCTTCGCCGCGCTCAACGCCTTCATGACCGTCGACCTCTCGGCCTTCTATTTCGATATCCGCAAGGACGCGCTCTATTGCGATCCGTATTCCAGTCTCAAACGCAAAGCGTGTCTTACCGTGCTAGATATCTTGTTTGAGACATTGGTGAAGTGGCTCGCTCCAATGCTGTGCTTTACTGCGGAGGAAGCGTGGCTCGCCCGAAGACCCGACGCTAATGACGCCGTGCATTTGCAATTGTTTCCAGAGATACCGGCTAATTGGCGGGACGAGGCCTTAGCCAAGAAATGGGATAAGGTGCGCGACGTGCGGCGCGTCGTCACGGGAGCGCTGGAACTTGAGCGTGCCTCGAAACGCATCGGCTCCTCTCTTGAGGCGGCGCCAATTGTGTATGTCTCCGATCCGCACACTCAGGAAGCGCTGGAATGGGTCGACTTTGCCGAGGTCTGCATCACTTCTGATGTTAAGATTGTGATTGGTGAGGAGCCGCCGCGCGACGCTTTTTCGATCCCCGAAGTACGCGATGTTCACGTCGTCCCGGCTAGAGCGATGGGACGTAAATGCACTCGGTCGTGGAAGATCTCACCTTCCGTCGGGCTCGATCCGCAATTTCCCGACGTGACGCCGCGCGACGCGCAGGCGCTGCGCGAATGGGATGCCATGCGCAAGGCGGCGGAGTAGGGGGCGGCGTGGCGGATGCGTCACCAAGACCAGCGGCCCGCTCCTATGCGTGGGGACCGCTGAGCGCACTCGGGCTTGCCGTGGCCGTGGCGACCGGCATCATCGATCAAGCGTCGAAGCTTTGGCTTTTGGATGTGTTCGATCTGGGCGACCGGGGGCGGGTGGCACTCACCTCCTTTATCGATCTTGTCGTCACGTGGAACACCGGCATCAGTTACGGGCTCCTGCAGCAAAACGGGCTCGTCGGCCTGTGGGCGCTGCTCGCGTTCAAAGTGGCGGCGGTCGTTTTTCTCTGGATCTGGCTCGCCCGGGCGTCCTCTCGGCTGACCGCCACCGCGCTCGGGCTTATTATCGGCGGGGCGCTCGGCAATGCGGTCGACCGGCTGCACTGGCCCGGCGTCATGGATTTTGTGCTTTTTCACATAGAAACCGCCAGTTGGAGCTTCCGCTGGTACGTTTTCAACTTGGCCGATGTGGCCATCGTGGCCGGCGTGGTGGGCCTTCTTTACGATTCGCTTCGGGCGGTGGCGCCGCAAAAGCGCCCTGATCGCGGATAAAGAAAATAGCCAGAGGTTTAGGCAACTTCTCAGGGATGATTTTTGGGGATGTGCCGTACCGGCGCCTCGGGGTGTGAGGGTATGCCGCAGGATTATGGTCGGGGCCGCAGGGTCGATCGCGGGGCGGGCGTGGGCGCTCTGCTTTTGCGCGCCGCCATCGGCGTTGCTTTCATCGGCCTTGTCGTAGGTTTCGATACGTCCGCGGCGCGAGCCGCCGACGACGATACCAATGCCTCCGCCTGGTCGAAGTTCATGCAGACGCTCGGCCTCAAGAAGGGCCCCGACGACCCGGATATCGACTTGATGGAACGGTCGCCGCTGGTGGTGCCGCCGAGCCGCGACCTGCCGCCCCCGGTGGCTGCGGCTGCGGCGCCCACGCCGGACTGGCCCCAGGACCCCAAAGTCAAACCCCGCAAGGCCAACGTCCCACCTGCGGCACCCAACGGGACAACTGTCCAGACGGCCCCACCTCCACCCTTCGAGAAGAAGGCCTGGTATAACCCTGCAACCTGGTTCAACCAGGAAGAATACGCGACGTTTACCGGTGAGCCGGCGCGCGACAGCCTGACGGATCCGCCGACCGGTTACCGCACGCCGTCGCCGGATCATCCTTACGGCATCGGCCCGGACAAGAAGGCGAAGCCGAAAACTGCCAACGCTACAGCGGCCCCAGCCGGGACCCAGGCTGCGCCTCCGGCGGCGCCGCAACCAGAGACGCCTTCGGCGGCGCAGCCGGTGACGCCACCGGCGACCCAACCAGAGAACCAGACCGGGAACTAGCGGCGACCGGGCGACGCTCCGGAGGGACGAGGAGCGTCTTTGCCTGACTGACTGGCGAGTGTCCGACGGGCAAACTGAACGGCTGCGGCGGACTTTTTGCCGTTCCGGGTGACAGGCGCTCGATCAAGCTTGGGGAGGCTCAATTCGTGTCGAAGACGCTTATTCTCCTGCTCGCGCTCGTCGGCGCCGCAGGCGTCGCGCGCGCCGGGACCGAGTCCAAGGTTGCGGACTTCACCCTCGGCAACGGTCTTGAAGTCGTCGTGGTGCCGGACCATCGAGCGCCGGTCGTCACCCACATGATCTGGTACAAGGTCGGCGCCGCCGATGAGACGCCGGGCAAATCCGGCCTCGCCCACTTCCTCGAACATCTGATGTTCAAGGGCACGGCACAAAACCCCGGCAATCGCTTCTCCCAGGAAGTGGCCGAAATCGGCGGTCAGGAGAATGCGTTCACTGCCGGCGACTATACCGGGTTTTTCCAGCGTGTGCCGCGCGAACACCTCAAAGAGATGATGGCGTTCGAGGCCGATCGCATCACCGGCCTGGTGCTGACCGACGCGGTCGTGCGTCCCGAGCTGAATGTCGTGCTCGAAGAGCAGAACATGCGGGTCGCCAACAATCCGAACGGCCGCCTGGTCGAGCAGATGGACGCCGCGCTCTATCTCAACCATCCCTACGGCCGGCCGGTGATCGGCTGGCGGTCCGAGATCGAAAGCCTCGGCCGCGACGACGCTCTAGCATTCTATCGCCGCTTCTACACGCCGAACAATGCCATCGTGGTCATTGCCGGCGACGTGACGCCCGAGGAAGTCAAGGCAGACGCCGAGGAAACCTACGGCAAAATTGCGCCACGCGCCGAAATCGCACCGCGCCGGCGGCCAAGCGAGCCGGTGCAGGAGGCGCCGCGCACCGTGACGCTCGCCGATGCTCGGGTCGAACAGCCGAGCCTGACCCGCTTTTATCTCGCGCCGTCGCGGACCACGGCCAAACCCGGTGAGAGCGAGGCGCTGGAGGTGTTGGCCCATGTGCTGGGCAGCGGCGCCAACAGCCGCCTCTACCGCACGCTCGTGGTGGAGCAGGGCATCGCGCTCAGCGCCGGCGCCTATTATTCGGAGACGGCGCTCGATTACGGCAAGTTCGGCGTCTACGGCGCGCCGAAGCCGGGCAAGACCCTGCACGACGTCGAGACGGCGATCGACGCGGTTCTGGCCGACGTCAGCGAACACGGCATCACCGCCGACGAGCTCGACCTCGCCAAGAACCGGCTGATCGCCGACGCCATCTACGCGCAGGACAATCAGGCGACGCTGGCGCGCTGGTACGGTGCCGCGCTGGCGACCGGCCAGACCGTCGACATGGTGCGCAACTGGCCCGAGGCCATTCGCGCCGTGACGGCCGACGCCGTGCATCAGGCCGCGCGGAGTTGGCTCGACCGCCGCGCCTCGGTGACCGGCTATCTCGTCAACAGCCTGCAGCCGGAGGAGAAGCACTCGTGAATGCGATGACGCCGGCCTTGAGCCGCTCCCTCCTGCGCCGCGGTGCCGTCGCCGTCGCTGCGCTTGTTGTTTTCGCCGCGCCGGCTGGCGCCACGACGATCGAGCGCGTGGTGAGCCCCGGCGGCATCGAGGCCTGGCTGGTGCGCGAGCCGGCAGTCCCTCTTATCGCCGTGAATTTCGCTTTCGTCGGCGGTGCCGCTCAGGATCCGGCCGGCAAAGCCGGCACGGCGAACCTGGTCGCCTCGCTGCTCGACGAAGGCGCCGGCGATTTCGACTCCACGACCTTTCACGGTCGCCTGGAGCGCAAGGCCATCGAGTTGAGCTTTGAAGCCGAGCACGACACCTTGCACGGCTCGCTGCGCACGCTGGTGGAGAACAGGGACGAGGCGTTCGACGATCTGCGCCTGGCGCTCACCGCGCCGCGCTTCGATCCGCCTGCGGTCGAGATCATCCGCTCGCAGGTCCTGTCGGTGCTGCGGCGTGCCACCACCAGCCCGACCGACATCGCTTCGCGGCGCTGGTGGGACACCGCATTCGCCGGCCATCCCTATGGCCACCCGGTGAGCGGCACGCTGGAATCGGTTGCCAACATCACCATCGACGATCTCAGAACCTATACGCAGCGGGTGCTGGCGCGGGCAAACCTGAAAGTCGCCGTCGTCGGCGACATCGACGCTGAAACGGTAAAAGCGATGCTCGACCGCGTGTTCGGCGGGCTTCCGGCAAAGCCGGAGCTCGCCCCGGTCGCCAGTGTGGCGCCGCAAGGGCTCGGCCAGCGCATCATGGTCAAGCTCGACGTGCCGCAGACGGTGATCACGTTCGGCGGCGCCGGCATCGCCCGCAAGGATCCGGATTTCATGGCCGCCTACATCGTCAATCAAATTCTCGGCGGCGGCACGTTTTCCTCGCGGCTTTACCGCGAAGTGCGCGAGAAGCGCGGCCTCGCCTATTCGGTCGACGACGGCCTGGTTCTGCTCGATCATGCCGCTTTGTTCTTCGGCGCCACCGCGACGCGGGCCGACCGCAGCGGCGAAACCGTCGATCTGGTCGAAGCGGAAATCCACCGGCTGGCCGCAGGCGGGCCGACACCGGAGGAACTCGCCAAGGCCAAGGCCTATATCAAGGCCTCGTTTGCGCTCAATCTCGATAGTTCGAGCAAGATCGCCGCGTTGCTGGTGCAGCTGCAGCGCGACGATCTCGGCATCGATTACATCACCCGGCGGTCGCAATTGATCGACGCGGTGACGCTCGACGACGCGAAACGCGTGGCCAAGCGCCTGCTCAACGGCGGGCTCCTGGTCACCGTCGTCGGCCGGCCGGAGGGGATCGTTTCGACCAGCGCCAATTAGGTGGCGCAGGCGTAGTATGTAGCCCGTGTCGAGCGAGCTACTTTTCGATGATCCGCGTTACCGCCCATATCAGCATCGACGAGCGTGAGATCGAGGAAAGCTTCGTGCGCGCCTCGGGCCCGGGCGGGCAGAACGTCAACAAGCTCGCCACCGCGGTGCAGCTTCGTTTCGACGTGCGGGGATCGCCGTCGCTCACCGACGATGTGCGGGCGCGGCTCGAGCGGCTCGCCGGCACGCGGCTCACCCGCGACGGCGTTCTGGTCATTATCGCGCAGCGCCACCGCACCCAGGGGCGCAACCGGCAGGACGCGCTCGATCGCCTGATCGATTTGATCCGCCGCGCGGCCATTCCACCGCGGCCACGGCGACCGACCCGGCCGACGCGGGCGTCGCGTGAGCGCCGCATCGAAGGCAAGAAGCGCCGTGCCGGATTAAAGCAGCTGCGCCGCGCTAAGCCGTCGTTCGAGTGAAACAACCCCGGATTTCGCTGCCGCCCAATCCGGGTTAGTTTGCTCCGCGAGCGAGTCGCCCATGCCCGTCCGCCAGCTCTCCGAAGCCATCATCAACCGCATCGCCGCCGGCGAGGTGGTGGAGCGCCCGGCGAGCGCGGTCAAGGAGCTCATCGAAAACGCACTCGATGCCGGCGCCACGCGCATCGACGTGCTGACCGACGGCGGCGGCCGCCGACTCATTCGCGTGACCGACGACGGCGAGGGCATGACGCGCGCCGACTTGGCGCTGGCGGTCGAGCGCCATGCCACCTCCAAGCTCGCCGACGACGACCTCGTCTCGATCCGTACCCTCGGCTTCCGCGGTGAGGCGCTGCCCTCGATCGGCGCCGTGGCGCGGCTTGCCATCGCGACGCGCCACAGAAGCGAGCCGCACGCCTGGTCGATCGAAGTCGAGGCCGGCGCCAAGTCGGAGCTGAAACCGGCGGCGCTCGGCGCCGGCACCCGCGTCGAGGTGCGCGACCTGTTCTACGCGACGCCGGCGCGATTGAAATTTCTCAAGCTCGATCGCACCGAGGCCGAGGCGGTGCGCGAGGTGGTGCGCCGGCTTGCCATGAGCCGGCCGGATGTCGCCTTCACGCTCGCCGGCGAGGAGCGCGCGCCGGTGACCTTTGCCGCGACGCTGCCGGGCGCCACCGGGCGGCTCGCCCGGCTCGGCGACGTGCTCGGCGCCGACTTCCGCGCCAACGCCGTCGAGATCGCGGCCGAACGCGACGGCGTCGCGGTCGAGGGCTTTGCCGCGCTGCCGACGCTGACACGGGCCAATGCGCTCGGCCAATATCTGTTCGTCAATGGCCGGCCGGTGCGCGACAAGCTCCTGATCGGCGCGGTGCGCGCGGCTTACGCCGATTATCTGCCGCGCGATCGCCACCCGCTGGTCGCGCTGTTTGTGACGCTTCCGGCGCGCGAGGTCGATGTCAACGTGCATCCGGCCAAGGCCGAGGTGCGCTTTCGCAATGCCGGCCTGGTCCGCGCGTTGATCGTACATGCGCTCAAAGGAGCGCTCGCCTGCGAAGCTACCCGCGCGGCGACAACCGGCGGCAGCGCCACCATCGCGGCGTTCCGGCCGGCGGCCGCGGCGCCGCGGCGCAGCTGGGACTGGCGGCGGTCGCCGGCGCGGCCCGGCGAGCCGAGCCGCTGGCGTGCCGGCAGCGGCTTTGCCGAGCCGGCACAGGGTTCCTTCGACACCGGCATGCCGGCAGTCGATCTCGGCGTTTCCTCCGATGCCGGCATCGCTGCGGAGGTCGCCGCCGATGCGCTCAATCATCCGCTCGGCGCCGCGCGCGCGCAGGTCCACGACACCTACATCGTGGCGCAGACCAGCGATGCGCTCATCATCGTCGATCAGCACGCCGCCCACGAACGCATCGTCTATGAGAAGCTCAAGGCCGCCATCGACAAGAGCGGCGTCGCCCGCCAAATCCTGCTCATCCCGGAGATCGTCGAGCTCGACGAAGCCGACGTCGAGCGGCTCATTGGCCGCGGCGAGGAACTAGCGCGTTACGGGCTCGTGCTCGAATCGTTCGGCCCCGGCGCGGTGGCGCTGCGCGAGACGCCGGCGCTGCTCGGCGAGATCGACGGCGCCGGCCTCATTCGCGACCTCGCCGAGCACATGAGCGAATGGGACGAGGCGTTGCCACTGGAACGCCGGCTGATGCAGGTCGCGTCGTCCATGGCCTGTCACGGCTCGGTGCGCGCCGGGCGCAGGCTCAAGCCGGCCGAGATGAACGCGCTGCTGCGCGAGATGGAAGTCACGCCTAATTCCGGCCAGTGCAATCACGGCCGCCCGACCTATGTGGAATTGAAGCTCACCGATATCGAGCGGCTGTTCGGGCGGCGCTAGCTTTTTGTCAGATAGCCCTCAAGATAATAAACTCGGTGTCGTCATAGCGGCGCCGCTCGAGTTCGCTAAACCCTTCGGGCGCGACGAAAGCCGGCTTCACCGCCTCCTCGACGACGATGAGCGCCTCGGGCGCCAACCAGCCTCCGGCGCGGGCCGCGGTAAGCGCCTGCGCCGCGAGGCCGCGACCGTACGGTGGATCGAGGAAGACAAGCGAGAACGGCGCCAGCGGATGGGCGGGGCCGAGCTTGGTGGCGTCGCGGCGAAAAATGCGCGAGGCGCCACCAAGGCCGAGCGCGGCGACGTTCTCGCGAATAAGCGCCCGCGCTTCCGCGCTTTCGTCGATGAACAACGCGAATGCGGCGCCGCGCGATAGTGCTTCGATGCCGAGCGCGCCGGTGCCGGCAAAGAGATCGAGCACGCGCGCGCCGCTGACGGGATCGCCGTGGGCGTGCGTAAGGATGTTGAACAGCGATTCGCGCAGCCGGTCGGCGGTCGGCCGGATCGCTTGCGACTTCGGCGGCGCAAGCGCGCGCCCGCGCAGCCGTCCGCCGACGACCCGCATCAGAGCATGATCCGGAAAAGTGGATTCCGGTTTTCCGACAAGATCATGCTCCACTAAATACTTGGAGCCCGAATCGATTCAAGTGAAGAGATGCGCTCTATTTTCCCCGCCGCGGCCGCGGGCCGGAGGAGCGATCAGGCGCACCACGCCGGCCCGGTCGGCCGCGCTTAGGCGCGCCGCTTTTAGGCTCCTCCGGCGGTTTGCTCTGACCGAAGCGCTCGACCAGCACACGGCGGCCTTTGCGGTCGCTAAGCAAGCCGGCGCGGGGCTTCTCCGCCGATCGTTCAGCCGGCTTGTTGTCCTCGCGGCGCGAGCCGCGGAACTTGCGCCGCAGCTTCTTTCCCGGACGATCCTCTTCGGGTAGGCGCCAGGCGTGCGCCGGTGACGCCGGTCGCGGCCGGACCGTGCGGCGTGGTTCGGATTTGTTTGCGCCGTCATCCTTCGAAATCCGCGTCGCGGTTGGCTCCGGCCGACGGTGCAAGTCCCGCGGGAGATCGGCTTGCTTGGCGATCGGCGCGGAAAAATCCGCGCCGGCGAGCGCCACGAGGCGCTCGCCGAGCTGCGCGCGCAGCACCCGCGTCGGCACTTCCTCGACCGCGCCCTCGGCCAGCTCGCCGAGTTGAAACGGCCCGAACGAAATACGAATAAGCCGCGTGACCATCAGCCCGAGATGGCCGAGCACGTTGCGCACCTCGCGGTTCTTGCCCTCGCGGATGGCGAAAGTCAGCCACAGGTTCGAGCCCTGCACGCGGTCGAGCGTGGCCTCGATCGCCTCATAACGGACGCCGTCGACCGTCACCCCGGCGCGCAATTCGTCGAGCTGCGGCTGCGTCACCGCGCCGTGCGCGCGCACGCGATAACGCCGCAGCCAGCCGGTCGCGGGCAATTCGAGGACGCGGGCAAGCGCGCCGTCATTGGTGAGGAGAAGCAGCCCTTCGGTATTGAAGTCGAGCCGGCCGACGCTGATCAGGCGGGGCAGGTCCCGGGGTAAATGCTGGAAGACGGTCGGCCGGCCTTGCGGATCGGTGTGCGCGGTCAAAAGCCCGCGCGGCTTGTGATAGAGGAACAGCCGCGTGCGTTGGCGCGCCGGCAGCGGTTTGCCATCGACCTCGATGCGGTCGCGCGCGGTGACGTTGAGCGCGGGCGAACTTATCACCGCGCCGTTGACGGCGACGCGCCCGGCGGCGATCCAGGCCTCGGCCTCGCGGCGTGAGGCGAGCCCGGCGCGGGCGATCACCTTGGCGATGCGCTCGCCGCCATTGTCGAATTGGCTGTTGTCGTCCATGACTGTCACCGGCAATAGACCCGGGCGATCGATCAGGCAATCGGCGATGATATCGTTCATGAACATGGCGCTGCAGGAAGCCCGCGCCGCCGGCGAAAGCGGTGACGTGCCGATCGGCTGCGTCGTCGTGCATGGCGGCACGGTCGTCGCGCGGGCCGGCAACCGCACGGTGGTGGACCGCGATCCGACGGCGCATGCCGAGCTTGTCGCCATCCGCGCGGCGGCGGCCGCGCTCGGCTCCGAGCGGCTGGCCGATTGCGACCTCTATGTCACGCTCGAGCCCTGCGCGATGTGCGCGGGCGCGATCGCGTTCGCGCGCATCCGCCGGCTCTATTACGGCGCCGCCGACCCAAAGGGCGGCGCGGTGGACAACGGCGTGAAATTCTTCGCTTCGCCGTCGTGCCATCATCGGCCGGAGGTCTATGGCGGACTGGCCGAAGCGGAGGCCTCGGCGCTGCTCAAGAGCTTCTTCGAGGAACGGCGCTAGCTCGGGCGTGAATGAAAGTCCGCTGTCGAGAAGCCAAAACAAGGTTGCGTGCGCCGACGCCGTGTTACCGGCGCCGGATCCTTGCTGGCGCCGGCATAGTGATGGGTTCCTAAAGCGCCTGTCGCAAAACGTCCGGCCGTTAGTTCGCGCCCTCTTTCGATGAAAGGCGTTATTCGCTCCGGACGGGCCTTAAGCGGCCGCCTGCCGACATGATTGGTCGTCGGCGGATGTTATAGTCCGGTTCTCTTCAAACTGGGCGTGAATCCAGGTCCAGAGCGCCCCGACTTCCTGGGCCGCCCGGCCGGTGCGAGCGTATTCGGTGACACCGAGCCCGGCCGCCATCGCATCCTGAAAATCCATCCGCGCGTGCAGCATTGGCTCTGCCAGGACACCAAGGCGCGTCAGGCCTTTGGCCGAGTCGCTCGTTCGCGAGCTGCGGTAGGTTGGCGGGCATTGGTTGAGCACGAACGCAGCTTTGCGATTTGCCAGAAAGACGGCGCGAAACGTCGCTGCCGTCGCGTCCACGTCCAAGTACGTCGGACGCGTCGGCAGCAGGCAAATATCGGCGGCCTCCGTCACGAAGCGGGCCGCCGCGCTGTCGGCGCCGGGGGTGTCAAAGATCGCGATCGTAAACCCGACCCCGGCGAGCCCCTCTATAATGTCGCGCAGCCGCGGCAGGCGTTCGCCTTCGAGCGGTTCGATCATGACCTTGTTGGGCGTGTTCGCAGCCTCGCGCCGCTTGCCCCACCGGGTCAGCGATGCCTGAGGATCGAGATCGAGCGCAATCACCCTTTCGCCGGCCTGCGCCGCGGCCACGGCGAGCGATGCCGCAAGCGTGGTTCTTCCCGCGCCGCCCTTTTGCGTGAGCAGTGCAATGGTGCGCATCAAATTCCCGAGCCTCTCATTCCTAACACGTCGCGTCCTGCGTCAAAGGTTAGCTTGCTATGGCGAGCAGCCCCGCCCGACAGTTGGTCTCGGTTCGGGATCTCGATGTCGACCGCGAGCGTCGAGACCGATTTGCCGCGATCCATCTTGATCTGCACCCTGTCAGGGTCAATCGCCACATGCCGGCCGATGACGGCAATGATCTCCTCGCGCAGAACGCCCAGCAAATCGGGGTGGCTGCCCGCGTTGCGCTCGTGCGCGAGGAGGATTTGGAGGCGCTCGCGCGCTATCGGCGCGGAGCCGCGTCGAAAGAAGTTGAACAAGCTCATGCTGCCTTCCGTGCGAATAGCCTGTTGAAAATGCCTCTGTTTTCGCTTGGGACGCTCATGGAAACCTGCTCGCCCTTGAGGCGGCGTGCGGCATCGAAGTAGGCGCGGGCTGGCGCGCTCAACGGGTTACTGAGGGTGACCGGCGATCCGACATTGGATGCGCGCAGCACTTCCTGGCTTTCCGGAATGATGCCGAGCAACGGCGTCGACAGGATTTCCAGCACGTCGTCGATCGACAGCATCTCGCCGCGGGCGGCCCGAGAAGAACTGTAGCGCGTGATCAAGAGGTGCTTGTCGATGCGCTCGCCGCGCTCCGCCTTGACCGTCTTGGAATCGAGCAACCCGATGATGCGGTCGGAATCGCGCACCGAGGATACTTCGGGATTGGTCACGATGATGGCGGCATCGGCATAGCGCATCGCCAGCGTGGCGCCGCGCTCGATCCCGGCCGGACTGTCGCAGATGATCCAGTCGAATTTCTCCCGCAGCTCGTCGATGACTTTGGCGACGCCGTCTTCGGTCAGCGCGTCCTTGTCGCGGGTCTGCGACGCCGGAAGCAGGTGCAGGCTTTCCAGCCGCTTGTCGCGGATGAGCGCCTGCGGCAGCTTCGCCACGCCATTGATGACGTTGATCAGATCAAAGACCACGCGCCGCTCGGCGCCCATCACCAGATCGAGGTTGCGTAGCCCGACATCAAAATCGATGACGACGACTTTCGTGCCGTCGTGGGCAAGAGCGGCACCGAGGGCGGCCGTTGACGTCGTCTTGCCAACCCCGCCTTTGCCTGATGTCACGACCAAGACCTGCGCCATATTTACTGCCTTTCCGTTGTTCTAGTTCATCGCTGAAATTTGCAACGTGTGGCCCTCAAGCCAAGCCTGAGCAGGTCGGCTGCGCAGGCTGTCCTCGATGTCGTCGGCCGTGCGATAGTAGGAATTGATCGCAAGAAGCTCGGCCTCGACGCGGTGGCAAAAGATGCGCGCGCGGGCATTGCCGGTGGCGCCCGCCAGCGCGCGGCCCCGCAGCGTGCCATAAACGTGGATCGATCCGCCGGCGACGATTTCAGCACCCGATCCGACCGAACCGAGAACGGTCACATCGCCTTCGATGAAGATCACGGATTGTCCGGAGCGCACCGGATCTTCGATCATCAGCGACGCTGGCTGCGGGCTTTCCGAAGGCGGGCGGGCGGGCGCGGGAGCTGGGGCGGCGGCGATGGACCCGGGTGGCTCGGAGGTTCGCGTGCCGCGGCCGCCCCGAAGGACAGGAGGAAGTCCCGCCTGCCATTTGGCCGGATCAATCCCTTCGATGCCGAGCACGCGGATGTTGCGCTCCTCCAGATTGGCGACGAGCTGGGCGATGGCACTCGGGCTGAGGTTGACGGCCGATAGATCGAGCGCCACGTGCTGGCCGGCGAAAAAGGCCTCCGAGCGCTGCAGGCTGGTATCGAGATCTGAGAGCCAGTCCACGATGGGTGGTCGCGGCGTGATGGCGAACGCCATGTAGGAGCGCGGCCGAAACATCAGCGAATGGCGTTGGCTAACGAGGCTCGACACTTGCCTCTCCGAGCTCGATGATTCTGATGGTTAACAACTTGCATATGTTCGGTTAACGGATGGTTAACCGCTCCGGGTGCTGCCGTTGCTCGGTCTTTCAGATCGCCGAAGGCTTCGCCAAGTTCGGCGGGCCTGATTTAAAGGAGGAAAACCTCGCGCGAGGCACTGCCCATGAGGCAATCGACCAATCCGCCATTTCCGAGTTTGGGCCCTTAGCGGATAGTCCGCGACAGCGCTAAAGAGTGCCCTTTCGGGGCAGATCAGAGCAGTGGATTCCACGCGATCGGAATGAGCCGGTATTTGGCGCCGTCCTTCTCGACGTGGCCCATCGATGGGAAACTGAAGTGGAAACCCACCACCAGCGCCTTTTCGGCCGACGCCATGTCGTAGAATTTGTGCCGGGTGGCTTGAGCCTGCTCCGGATCGACGTCGTAGACCACATGCCAGTCCGGATTGCGCAGGAAGAACTCCGGAATGTTGGTCACGTCGGACTGGAGCAGAATCCTGGAGGAGCCGGAGGCAAGCACGAAGGCGGTGTGTCCGGGCGTATGGCCCGGCGCCGCCACCGAGGTGATGCCGGGCATGACTTCCTGGCCCCAGTCGTACTTCGTCACCTTGGACTCGATGCCGGCGTAGACCTTTCTCACATTGGCGAAGTAGTTCTTCATCATCTCGTTGGACTGGGCTTTGGCGGCGTTGTCCTCGCTCATCCAGAATTCCCAATCTTTCGCCGGCACCATGATCTCGGCGTTCGGGAAGGCCATGGTGCCATCGGCGGCGCGGATGCCGTTGGTGTGGTCGGGATGCAGATGCGACATCAGGACGACATCGATGCTCGCGGCCTCGACGCCGGCGGCGGTGAGATTGCGCAGCGTGCGGCCGACCGCGCTCTTGCTCGACTCGAAAGCGGCGGCGCCGAAGCCGCAGTCGATCAGTACGAGCTTGCCGCCGGTGTTGATGAGCTGCGGATTGTACGGCACCGTCACCATGCCCGCGGGCATATAGGCGGCTGCCGCAGCCGCCAGCGCCTCGGCCTTGGGTACGTTGCTGACGAACGTGTCGGTCAGCGGGAAGATGCGCGCGCCGTCGTTGATCGAGGTGCATTCGTAGCCGCCGACCTTGTAACGATAAAAGCCGGGCGCCTGCGCGCCGGACGGCGGCGCGGCGGCGTGAGCGGTCGACATTGTGAACGGGGTCAGTGCGGTCGCAGCACCGGCAGCCGCTGCGCCGGCCAAAACATGGCGGCGGTTCAAGTCGGTCATGGCGTCTTCTCCCGGGCGGCGCTTCGTTGATCGACATTCTTGCAGGCGCCGCAGCCTTTATCGCTCGAACTATAGCAGCAACTATAGCAGCCTGCCCGCGGGTCGGCCTATCAAGCTTTTTGACGCCGCTTAAATTCCGCCCGGCGCGCGTGCAGGATCGGCTCGGTGTAGCCGTTCGGCTGGACCGCGCCTTTGAAAACAAGATCGCAGGCCGCGGTAAACGCGACCGACGTTTCAAAATGCGGCGCCATCGGCGAATAGGCGGGATCGCCGGCATTCTGCTTGTCGACGACGGCCGCCATGCGCTTCATCGTGTCCATCACCTGATTCTCGGAGGCGATGCCGTGGCGGAGCCAGTTGGCGATGTGCTGGCTGGAAATGCGCAAGGTCGCGCGATCCTCCATCAGCGCAATGTTGTTGATGTCGGGAACTTTCGAACAACCGATACCCTGCTCGACCCAGCGCACGACATAGCCGAGGATGCCCTGCGCGTTGTTGTCGAGCTCCTGCTGGACTTCCTCCGGCGACCAATTCACGCCACGGGCGACGGGAACAGTCAAAATATCGTCGAGATTGGCGCGCGGCCGCGACGCCAGTTCGCGTTGCCGCCGAAAGACATTGACCTGGTGATAGTGCGTCGCATGCAGCGTCGCCGCGGTGGGCGAGGGGACCCAGGCGGTATTGGCGCCGGCCTCGACCTGGGCGATCTTCTGCTTGAGCATCGCCGCCATCAGATCGGGCATCGCCCACATGCCTTTGCCGATCTGGGCGTGACCGGGAAGGCCGCAGGCCAGCCCGATATCGACATTCCAATCCTCGTAGGCCTTCAGCCAAGCTTGATTGCGCATCTCGCCCTTGCGCACCATGGCTCCGGCCTCCATGGCGGTGTGGATCTCGTCGCCGGTGCGATCGAGGAAGCCGGTATTGATGAAAAACACCCGCGATTTCACCGCGCGAATACACTCCATGAGATTGACGGTCGTTCGCCGCTCCTCATCCATGAGGCCGACCTTGAGCGTGTGGCGCGGCAAACCGAGCAGGTCCTCGACCGCGGCAAAAAGGTCGTTGGTGAACTTGACCTCATCCGGTCCATGCATCTTCGGCTTGACGATGTAGATCGAGCCGGTCCGGCTGTTGCGGAATTGACCCTGGCCCTTGAGATCATGGAGGGCGATCAGACTGGTGATCGCCGCATCGAGAATTCCTTCGGGAGCGGGCTTGCCGTCGCGGTCGAGCACGCTCTCGTCCATCATCAAATGGCCGACGTTGCGAATGAGCATCAGGCTGCGGCCCGGCAGGATGAGCACGCTGCCATCGGGCTGCGTATAGCGCCGGTCGGCGGCGAGCCGACGGGTGAAGGTCTTGCCGTCCTTTTGAAAAGTCTCGACCAGCGTTCCCTGGCATAGACCGAGCCAGTTGCGATAGGCCGCCACCTTGTCCTCAGGATCGACCGCGGCGATCGAGTCCTCCAGATCCACGATGGTGGTGAGCGCCGCTTCGAGCACGACATCGGCGATGCCGGCGGTATCGTCGCGGCCGACCGGATGCGCGCGGTCGATGACAATCTCGATATGCAAGCCGTTGTTCACCAGCAGAATGGCTTCGGGGGCGTCTGGACGGCCGCGATAGCCGCGGAACTGCTTGGGTTCGGCGAGTCCGACCATCGTGCCGTCTTTGCAGGCCGCAGTGAGCGTCCCGCCGTTGACCGAATAGGCCTGGACGTCGGCATGCGAGCCGGAAGCGAGCGGCGCGGCCTCGTCCAGGAAGCGCCGCGCCCAGGCGATCACGCGCTTGCCGCGCTCGGGGTCGTAGCCTTTGCTCGGCGCCGGTTGGCCGTCCCGCGGAATAGCGTCCGAGCCATAAAGCGCGTCGTACAGCGAGCCCCATCGCGCGTTGGCGGCGTTGAGCGCATAGCGCGCATTACTGATCGGCACCACCAGTTGCGGTCCGGCGACGGCGGCGATTTCGTCGTCGACATTGGCGGTGTCGACTGTGAAGGGCGGCCCTTCGGGGACCAGATAACCGATCTCCTCAAGGAAAGTCCTGTGCGCGGCCTCGTTGAACGGGCGGCCGCGCCGGCCCCTATACCAATCGTCTATTTTTGCCTGCAGCGCGTCCCGGCGCTGCAAAAGCACACGGTTCAAAGGGGTAAAATGGTGAATGATGCGATCAAGCCCCAGCCAAAACGACGAGGCCTCGATCCCGGTGCCGAGAAGCACCTCGTTGACGACGAAGTCGTGGAGGATCCGGGCAACCTTCAGGCCGTGAATGGCCACGCGTTGGGTCTCAGGCATCTGCGCGCTTCCATATGGTTCGTTCGTTGGCGCGGCAAATCGGGGGCCGCGGCACCTACAATACCGGATTGGCTTTCACATAAACACGTGCGCCGCAAATGCGTTCGTGCTGGTCTTAGGCCGCCAGCAGCGCGCCGAGCTCGGGTTCGATGCCGATCAGGTCGGTGCCGCGGAGGACGAAATCGCCGTCCGCGAAAAACACGCGCTGGCGCCGGTTGCCGCGTTGCGTCACATGCTGCGGCAGGCCGCGCACGACAATGCGGCAGCGACGGGACATGACCCACTCTACCGGAGCGGGTATTCGGTGCAATATGCAAGGCGTCACCGTAATTCCATAATTTACGATCGAACTTCGATTGATTTTGTATTTTCCGGAAGTCTATCTTGGCTCTTAGCCGCGGCATGCGGCGGCTCGTCGAGACGGAAGGTCAGCCATGAGAGCAGTTTTCTTTGCATTCGCTGCTGCGGTAGCGATCGTCGCTGCGGACGCCGCGCCGGTGCAGGCGCAGCAGCAGCAATACACGCAGACGTGGGTCTCGAGCACCGGAAACGACACAGTCAATGGCCCGTGCTCGCGCGTTGCCCCGTGTAAGACGTTCCGCCAAGCGGCTAGCCTGACGGCACAGGGCGGCGAGATCATCGTTCTCGACTCCGGAGAGTACGGTCCAGTAAACATTACTAAACCCCTGAGCATCTTGGCGGCGGGAGTGCAAGCTCATGTCACTGTCAAGCTCGACAACGGCGGGGTAAATATCAATCTAAATGACTTCAATGCCCCGAGTGTCGTCACGCTCGATGGCTTGACGATTGAGGGCAATGGCAGCGGATATTATGGGATCAGTATCGGAGCTGATAACTCGACGGTCATTATACGCAATTGCACCATCAATGGCTTTAATTCGAATCCTGATTGGGCCGCGATAGTGTCGGCCCAACAATACGCTCCGACCGTCTATGTGTCGGGCAGCAGACTGATCGACAACAGCACGGCCATTAAGATGCTGGGAAGGGGCACCTTTTACATCGATGACGATAAAATTATGGGAAACAAGACCGGAGTTGATGCCGGCCCTCAGGGCAAGATCGTGTCTTTCGGCAACAATGCGTTTGCGATCAACGGCAAGGACGGCAAGCTGAATGCGAAGATCAAGTTCCAGTGACACGCGCCCAGTCAACCGCATGCCGGCTCAACCAGCGACAGGCAATACCGACGCGTCATGCCCGCGCTTGTCGCGGGCATCCACGTCTTAAAAGCGGGGCTGAATCAAAGACGTGGATGGCCGGAACAAGTCCGGCCATGACGCAGCGAGTGAGTCACGGATAAGAACCGTTGGTATCAGACCCCAATCAATGCCGCGAGTTTCTCCTTCACCTCGGCCTTCACCGCATCGGCGGCGCGAAAAATGGCGGTCGCTTGATAGAAGTCGAGGGTGCGGAAGATGCCGACATTGGGGCGGATCAGGAGGTCGGGGGCGCCGTGCCCGAGCTTGGCGGCGACAATGGCGCTGCCCATGATGTTGAGCGTCGTGTACATGCACTCCCAGGGGCGCGGGATGTCGCCGCGCTCGGCCGGCGGGACGCTCAACACGTCGACGGCGACGATGCAATCGGCACGCCCGCGCAGCCGGTCGAACGGCAGCGGATTGGTGGCGCCGCCGTCGATGAGAACGCGGCCGTCGAGGGCGACCGGCCGCAACAGGCCGGGAATGGCGATCGAGGCGGCCAGAGCCGGGCGGAGCGGTCCCGATGTCAGCGGCGCCTCCCGTCGGCGATGCAGATCGGTCGCCATCACCGTGAGCGGAATTTGCAGATCGGAGAAATCCGCCGGGATCATTTCCGGCAGGAACTGTGCGCAGAATTTCTCGGCGTCGATCTGCGCGGCATGACCGAAGGCGCCGGCGAACAAATCGGCGAGCTTTCCGGCGCGCGCCAGAATGAGGCGCCGCATGGTTTCGGCGCGGTTGTGCGCGAAGGCGATGACGTGGTGGCGGATATCCTTACCGCGCAGCGACGCCGCATAGGCGGCGCCGACCAGGGCGCCGATCGAAGTGCCGGCGATGGCGACCGGCTTGATGCCCATCTCGTCGAGCGCCTCGATGACCGCGATGTGCGCCAGCCCGCGCGCGCCGCCACCACCAAGCGCGAGCGCGAAGGTCTTCATCGGTCTCGCCGCCTCAAGCCGCCTGCGCCTGGCAGGCGAATTCCCAGGCCTTGGCGGCAAGCGGCCGGACAAGTTCAGCCCGCGCCGCCGCGTGGGCGCTGGTGGCGGTGCCGTCGCGCACGCGGCCGACGATGCCTTGCAGGATCGCCGCGATGCGGAAGAAATTGTAGGCGGAGTACGTCGGCAGATAGGGTCGCGGATCGAGTCCGGTGCGCTTCACATAAGCATCGACATAGGCATCACGGGTGGGAATGCCGAGCGCGGCCAAATCGCAGCCGACCAGCGAGCCGGTGCTAGCTTCCGCCGGCGGCATATCCCACTGCATCAGGTGATAGGCGAAATCCGCCAGCGGATCGCCGAGTGTCGACAGCTCCCAATCGAGCACGGCCAGTATCCGCGGCGCATCGGCCGCCAGGATCATGTTGTCGAGGCGATAGTCGCCGTGCACCAGCCGCGTCGGCTGCTCCGGCGGCAGATGCGCCGGCAGCCAGGCCATCAGCCGCTCCATATCCTCGATCTTCTCCGTCTCCGAGGCGCGGTATTGCTTCGACCAGCGCTCGATCTGCCGGGCCACGTAATTTTCGCCACGCCCATAATCGGCCAAGCCGATGGCGGCCGGATCGTAGCTATGCAGCTGCGCAATGGTCGCGTTCATGGCGTCGTAGACCTGCGCCCGCTCGGTCGGATTCGACGACGGCATCTGCGCGTCCCAGATGACGCGGCCTTCGACGTGGGACATGACGAAGAACGCGGTGCCGATGATGCTTTCGTCGGCGCAATAGAGGACGGGCTCGGCCACCGGGAAACCCTGGGCGTGAAGCGCGCCGATCACGCGGTATTCGCGGTCGACCGCGTGCGCGGACGGCAACAGCTTGCCCGGAGGCTTGCGGCGGAGCACATAGCGCCGCGACGGCGTCTCGACGAGATAGGTCGGGTTCGACTGGCCGCCCTTGAACTGGCGGAGCGTGATCGGGCCGGCAAAGCCGTGGACATGCTCACGCATATACGTCTCGAGCCGGCCGACATCGAACCGCAGCCGCTCGGAAACTTCCTTGGTACCGGAGAAGGTGCTCTGACGGTCCGTGCCGCTCATATTTCCTCCGATGTTTCTTGTCCTCCCGATATCGCTAATCAAGCCGGAGCGCCAGCCCGCGGGACTTGCTTACGTTTGCCGCTCTATCGCCCGCCAGCCGATGTCGTGCCGGTAGAATCCGTCGGGCCAGCGGATGCGGGAGATCGCCTCGTAGGCGCGCGCGCGCGCCTCGCGCACGGTGCCGCCGAGTGCCGAAACGTTGAGCACGCGGCCGCCATTAGCGAGGATGCGTCCGCCCTCTTGCCTGGTGCCGGCATGGAAAATCTCCACGCCCTCGACCGTAGCGGCATCGTCAAGGCCGTCTATGACCGAGCCTTTGGCGTAAGAGCCGGGATAACCACGAGCGGCCATGACCACGGTGAGCGCGGCCTCACCATACCAGCGCAGGTCGAGCGACTTGAGCACGCCGTCACGGCTCGCGAGCAATGCCGGAACAAGATCCGACATCAGGCGCAGCATCAGCACTTGGCATTCCGGATCGCCGAAGCGCACGTTGTATTCAATGAGCTTCGGCCCTGCGGCGTTGATCATCAGGCCGGCATAGAGCACGCCCTTGAAGGGCGTGCCCATCGCCTTCATCGCGGTCAAGGTCGGCAGCACGATTTCGCCCATGACGCGCGCGCTCATGGCAGCATCGACGATGGGCGCCGGCGAATAGGCCCCCATGCCGCCGGTGTTAGGGCCCTTATCGCCGTCGAAGGCGCGCTTATGATCTTGCGCCGACGCCAGCGGGATCGCGGTGTCGCCGTCGCAGAGCGCGAAAAACGAGGCCTCTTCGCCCTCGAGAAATTCCTCGACGACGACTTCGGCGCCGGCGTTGCCCAGGCCGCCGCCGAGCAACATGTCGATCGCGGCCTCGGCCTCGGCGAGGTTTTGCGCGACGATGACGCCCTTGCCGGCGGCCAGCCCGTCGGCCTTGATGACGATGGGCGCGCCGCGGACGCGGATATAGGCCTTGGCCGGTTCTGTCGCGCGGAAACGCTCATAGGCCGCGGTCGGAATGCGATTCGACCGGCACAGGTCCTTGGTGAAACCCTTGGAGCCTTCGAGCTGCGCCGCGGCACGGCTTGGGCCGAAGGCCTTGATTCCGGCAGCCTCCAGATCGTCGACGATGCCGGCACAGAGCGGCCCTTCCGGCCCGACGACGACGAAATCGATGGCGTTGGCGCGGCAAAAGCCGATTACCGCCGCATGGTCGGCGATGTCGAGCGCAACGCACTCGGCTTCGCGCGCGATGCCGGCATTGCCCGGGGCGCAGACGAGCCGGTCCGTGAGCGGGCTTGCCGCCATCTTCCAGGCCAGCGCATGCTCGCGTCCGCCGGAGCCGAGGAGCAGAATATTCATAGGCTACGACACATGGCTAAAACACATGGCCCGGCCCCTGTAGCACGGGTTTTTGAGATTCGAAAACAAGAATTAACCGTTATAATACAAAGGTCTTGGCCTGCCGCTATTTGCGCCGCTATACTCTGCCGCACAATGGAGTGTTCCCTCATGCGGCGCAAGCGCGAACGAGACTATCTTTTTCAACGACCCGGCTCCCGGAACTGGCATATTCGGTTTCAGGGTGAGGAGCGCACCGAGCGTTCGCTCGGAACCGCCGACAAACGCCAAGCCGACATCATTGCCTTGCCGTTGATCGCCGCGCATCGCGCCAAGGTCCTGGCGCGGCAACCGCGCTTCGTATCCGGTTGGTGGCATGAGTACGAGCCTGGGCGCGAGCACGCCTTGCCGGATGGCACCAAGATCATAGCGACCAACGACCAGCTTATCTACATCGGGCACAACGGTTCGATCATTCGGACTGAACCGAACGGCGCACCGCAGTACACGCACCCGACACGGTTGAAAGAACCGAGCTTCGAGCTTTTCGACAAGGAGCGCGCCACGCCGACGCTTGCTGTGAAGAACGGTGATGACGCTCTCTTCGATGCCTATCTCACCCATGCCAACGTCGGACAGAAGTACGTGCCCGAGGCGCGCGCCGTCTGGGAATTGTACAAGACGTTGGTCAACAAGCCGCTTAAGGATGCGACTCGGGATGATGCCCGCAGGCTCGTTGCGCACTTCGAGCAGCAGGGAAATAAGTCGGCGACCATCCAGAAGAAACTTAGTTGGCTAGTAGCTGCATGCAATTTCGCGATCCGCGAAGGTCGGTTG
The DNA here is from genome assembly GCA_050011955.1 of Xanthobacteraceae bacterium. Lineage (GTDB taxonomy): Bacteria > Pseudomonadota > Alphaproteobacteria > Rhizobiales > Xanthobacteraceae > BOG-931. The sequence continues at coordinate 50,469 of JBEKIC010000013.1, read as the reverse complement.
AAGTTCAACCCGTTCTCTTCTGTCGTGCCGCACCGCGACGACAAGCTGCGACGAGTGCCGCTCGATGCCGACGACATCGCGACCATCAAGAGCAATCTCGATAAGTTGAGCGCGAGTGATCAACTGCTGGTTCGCGTGTTGGCGACTACTGGTTGTCGTCTCTCCGAGGCTTACGAAATCAAGAGCGAAGCCGTCGAGGGCAATGCACGTTATGTCGTGCTCGGTCATAAGACCGAACAGAGCCTTCGCCGGGTTCCGCTGCCTGCGGACCTACTGCCGTTCTTGCCGGCGCGCATCGCCGGGCCGCTATTCCAGGGCGACGCGGGACGGGCTTCAAGAACCCTTGGCAAATTCTTGCGCGACATCGGCATAAAAAACCCGGCGAAGGTTACTCATAGCCTCAGACATAGAGCCAAGGACCGGCTACGCGCGGCTGGATGTCCTATGGATGTGCAATACGAATTGCTTGGACATGAAGAGTCCACCGTCGCCAGTGGTTACGGACGCGGCAGTCCGGTGCCGCTGCTCAAGGAATGGATAGACAAAATCAACTTCTAACCATGCCACCGGAAAGGCCAGCGTTGGCGTCTAAGCTGGAGCATTTCAAAAAATAAGTGAAGGCGTCGTTCTCGGTTGCTGGAGCAAAACCGCGAAAGCGGCGGTAAAAAACTGACAGGCACGCATGTAACGTTGGCGCGCTGTCAGTTTATCAGCAGGCAGCGGTTCGACTACAGGAATAGTGCGCTGATCATCCGGGGGCTTTGTGCCAAGCCATATTGTTCCGCGGTCCGTTGTTGTCATGCCTAAATGCAATTCTACTCGCTCGCTCAGGGAAAGGTTAATTGCTAGATCATAGATGCGTGGAAATGAAAACGACCGCGCCGGGCGATGCGCAAATTCGTTACGTATTTCTTTTATCGTATTTAGCTCTTTCCAAGCTACTTTGCTGTAGAGACCCATTAGAAAGCCCGTAGTGATCTTGACGCTAAATGCCCCAAGCGGACCAGATGACCTGAAAAGTTCTGTGATAAGCTCGGAATCCGGTTGAAGTCTGCTTTTTAAGAGCGCAGAGAGGCTTTCGTCTACCAAAACAGCACCGACGATACCGGCCGCACGATCAGAATCGTGTTCAGTCTCGGCAAGGGTTTCGCGATAATTCGTAGCGCCTTTAGGGTCTATATTTTCCAGAGTGATCCATGGCATATAATGCTCCTATGGCGCGGAAACGGAAAGTCGGCGTGAAGCCGCACAAGTCTATCGGGAAAAAAGTAAGAGTTTCAAGCGCCGAAAAGACGCCGCTTTTTGTTTGATGTGATGGTGGCTTAGCAATCGAGCAACCGGTGGTCCACGGCTCTGAGAAGACTCCGGTTGCTTAAAACCGCCATCGTGCTATATACGGTATCAACCAAACAGGCGTCCCCGCATGGGCGGGAACTTGTTTGAGTCCCCAACATCACCGGAGTTTCGGCCATGAAGGCTTTATCGCCTCGCGCGGCTGCGCGCCACTTTTCAATCTCGGATCGCACACTTCGCCGGTGGATCGCCGAAGGTACGGTCAATGTCTATGCCGTTGGTCGCCGCTCCGTGCTGTTCCTTGAAGACCTGGAAAGTGTGATCCGCTCCCAGCCGGCGCCGAAGTCATCCCGCGCCAAATACAACACCGCAGAGGAACTACGCGCATGAACGACAGAGAGCAGGGCCGCATCAAATTTTACAATCAGGAGCGGGAGTTCGGATTCGTTCGCACCGATAGCGGCGACGATCTTTTCGTACACGTAAGCAGCCTTGGCTTCCTTGAACCGGAGGTTGGCGCGCGCGTCTCCTTCGAGCGCGGCGTCAATCCACGAACCAATCGGCCCGAGGCGAAATCTGTCGCCATTCTCGATGACGGAGAAGCAAAAATGGAGAATGCAACATGAGTTCAGTCGAGAAAACACTTCAAGACGCCGCCGAGCGGTCCGCACGGGCCTACAAAGAAGATAGTACCAACCCGTGGGCTGCGACGCCTGAAAACTGCGACGCGCGCACCGGCAGGTATCGCGAGGGCGCCATCAGCCGTCAAATGAGTTGTGTGCGGGCCTTAGGTCCAGAGAAATCAGCCCAGATCAGTGCCGCAGTATCGGCCAAGCTGGGCGATCTTTACGCGCCCGGATACACAAATAGGGGACGATGAAAATGAGCGTTCACGACAAAATCAAATCGACCATTGGCCCAAACGAGCGCGGGGAGCACCCCGGACATCCTAACCGGCCCGTCGAGAATTTACGGGTGCACCATACGCATGACCGCAAGTTTGAAACCGACGCAAGCATGGGCAAAGGGCTGGCCCGCGAAAGCCACGCCCATAAGGGAGCGCGGCCTGTAGGCGTCCATAACGGCATGTCTCACCGCGACGGCGGCACACTCAACACCGGTATTTCGCGCACTGCGTCGGCCGCCGCGCTTGCAGGATACCGCGATCCTACGGCGCCGCCCGCTGTGGCGAAGCGACTTCCAATCCCGGCTTGCAACCCCAGCACCCCGAGCCGTCCTGATCGTGGTTACGGCAGCATCTTCAATCCCGACAGTGGCCCCAAGGTGATGAGGCAGGCTGTGCTTTCAGGCTCGACGAAATTGCCGGATGAAGTTTGCGAGGACTGAGCATGAGCAGGAACGCTTTACAGATCACGCCTAAGCGCGTGCGCCCTGGAACGCCTCCAAGCGGGCGCTTGGGAGTGTATGTGCGCGGCGGGAGCGTACTTGTTGGTCACGTCGGCCCCAAGGCGACCGCTGTGACCGCTCAAAGATTTGGATCACACCGAGCGAAACTCGGCAAGGTATCAGGTCGTCCCGCGTGGCTCGGAATGAGCCTTGCAGAATGTTCAAGCAAAGGGGCGACGACGGCGAAGATTTCGCCAGCGAAGAGTTGAGTTAGGCCGGACCACTTCCTTTGAGCGGGTGGTGGAACGCGCCGGCCCGGTCGGCTTGAGGCAAGAGCGGTGAACCTTTTGATCGGGGAAGAAACCGCTGACCGACAAAGACAGGCCGACCGTCAATTTTGTAGGGAGTGTGTGATGAAAGATTCAAAAGGACATGGATCGAATAAACGCGGTCAGCTTGGACCGAGCAATAAAGACGCCATTGGGCACTTCTTGAAGGCGTTGGCTGGCGTGCATCGCAATGTACCCGGTCATGGCGAAGTGCCGACCGGCCAAGGCGTGCCACCCGTAGTTCGTCATTCGAACACGAAGTCGGTTGGCACCGAAACGCTCGCCGAAGTTAGCGCGGCTGAGGCAACTCAGTTCAACAGCAAATCGTAACCAGGGAGACGACAATGGCGTTCCAGACAGGTAAGCGGCCCGTAACCACGGCCGCAAAGGGCAATGCACCAAACACCGGAATGCCGGTAACACCGGCTCCGACGGAAGATGCGTTGGTCAAGCTCACGAAGGCTAAGGATGTTGCCTGGGGTCGTCAGCAATTTGGCGGCAACGGGTACGCGGGGCCTGTATCGACTCGGCCCGGAGAGACGGTCATGTCCGACATGGCGAAGTCGCTGAAAGCGAAGAGCGCCGAAGGAGACGCGGGCGATTTGCTCCAAGACATCATCGACGGTTCGAACCGGCGAAACGACGATCTAATCAGTTCGCAACTGAGAAAGATCGACGACTCGGCCTATCCCGTCAGTTCGAACATGAAGCGTCAGCAAGACCCGAACTTCTTCGCGAAGAAGGATGCGAGCTTGCCGACTTCACAGAGCAGAGCCGCCGATGACAGCGGCGCTCGCCGGCAGGCCGGTATCAATCGCGGAGGGAAGTGAACATGAGCGCAGCAGCAGATTTGAATACCGCCATCGGCCAAGTGAATACGGCGATAGCCGCGCTCACTCAGGCCAATGCGTCCACAGTGGCCGCCGTACAGGCCGAACAGAGCGCCATGCTTGCGGTGCAGAACGCATTACAAGCGTTGGCGGCGGCTCTCAACACTGGTTCTGCAACGTCGTGACCTGGATTGAACGCGAGCGCGTCAATCTCGATCCGATGCGACCCGTGCGCGGACGGTGCGGCTCCGATAGCTGGCGTTGGCATTGGCTGACATTGGCGCTTTTGACGAACAGACATGTACCCGACTGTATGCCGGACGAAGTAGTCAGCAAACACTTGGCAAAAGTGTGGAAAGAACAGCGCCATTTAATACCGTTTGATATGGAGTGACTTCAATGGCAATGACGAACACACTCGCTACGACCCTTTACAATATGAGAAAGCGTTCGAAGTCGCGCAGGCTGGCGCAGGCTCTGACCGTACACAAAGCTGGTCTTACGGTGGTCGGCACCGATCAGACCAACGGCAACTATGCAGCGGCCATGTTCGTGGCTTCGGAGATTAACGGTGCCCCATGGGTCTGCATTGGCTCTGGGGTAACCGGCGCTACGCCGTTGTCCGGCTTCGGCGTCGTCGATGATGGCGGCGCAACATTTCAATCGTGGGCAGGGAACATCCTGTCAGCCCCTCTAACCCCAGCACCGTAAGGGAGTCTTCCGATGATGCAAGTATTCGAGCAAAAGACCGGCCGCTTTCTGCCGCTGCCCGACGATCAACTGGCGACGCTCAATGACGAACAACTCGCTGCATACACCGAGTTGGAAGCGGCGACGACGGCGCTCAGCGGCACCGACCACGACATCGAGGTTCTTGTTGAGCGTTCACGATTCGCCAGTGCGGCACTCACCGAGGCGCAAGAGGCAGATGCCAAGCGTCCGAAGTACACGGCTGAAATGGCTGCGCGGGACGCCATCGCGACATGGCGCCGGAACCATCCATAACCACGGAGAACGACATGAGCGAACTACTCGATGATCCACTCGCCGACGCTCCGGTCACGACCGAACCGGGCGACGGTAAGCCGGCGCCAATGTCGGTGTCTGACGCCAATCAGGCGTTGGTGAACGTGCGCCTTGAGTTGCGGCGCGCTTATGAACTCCAACGGCTGTACCGGGGCCGCGTCCAGCAAGCACTAGCCGACTGGATGCGAGCGACCGTGCGAATCCCCACCCGCGAGGAACTGACAAGAGCATATCTCGCGGGCGAAACTCAGCTTCGCGCTGATATAGCCGCCGGTCGTGTCCAGCCGCGCCCGCAGCAACAGCGGCGTCTCGGCTCGGCAATCGACTCGTTTGCGTATTACACGAAATCGCACGGTCGTTCAGCCGGCGGCGGACGAGCCTTCGCGCGTCCGCTGGTCGAGGGGCAGCGAGTCTTCGGGCCGACCTTTCACGGCCGCGACCTACCGCCGCCGAAAGCGGAAGAGTAATCACTGTGCGCCGGCTTCTTCGCACAATCTGGCTCATCTGGGGACCGCCCGCGTGGGGACGGCGACGGTGATGTCATGGAGCGCACGAAGAAGTCGCGGCTCGGCTACGACAATCTGCCACGGCAATACAAAGACATTCGAAAAGCCGGGAGCCGTCCACATGACCGCTACGACGAAATGTACAAGGCGCGCGTCATCGCCGGACAAGTTCCAGGTGATGCGGAACTGCGTAAGCAAAAAAGGGTGCGGCCATGAGCCAGGGCCAGGGAGCGCACATGAACGACCCGCAGCCGGTTGAGCCGTGGCGCGACACCCGCGCCGCCGCTCGTGCCAAGGCCGCAGCCGCCACGGAACTCAAACGGCGCTCGGCTCTGATGCTCGCCGCGTATGCGTCGGCCGCCGCCGCTAGGGCGTCCGGTAGCCCGCGTTATATCGGTCACCCTTGCAAGCGCAATCCGGCGCATGGCGGCGAGCGATACACCGCCTCTGGGTCATGCGTGGCTTGTCACCGGGAATATCGAGAAAGGGAACGACGGCGAGCAGGGCTGCCAACGCGGATACGCGGCCCGCATGCGCGCCATCCGATTAAATCGGCCCGTAGGAGCGCTGCGCGGGCGCGTCGGGCGTGGCAAAGCGCGGGAGGGGCTATTGGAGGGCGGGAAGGCGGTCGGGGCTACCAGGAACGCTCTGGCGGATTTCACTAAAACGAAATGTGGGGCTTTCACGCCAACCTAAACCGTGCTACCAAACTTCCAAGCTCTTACACCTCGGGCGGTGAGGTGAAGCGACCGGAGCCGACCCCCACGTGTCGGCGGTCTTCCGCGCCAGTGGTGTCCCGTAAGGGACAGACCCAGGGCGCCGCTATAACCAAACGACACCCTGAACACGAAAAAGCCGGGCGGTAGGCGCCCGGCAACTTCGTGTCCGACTCGATCCCGCCAAGGTCGGTCGGAACTAACGTGCGCTGTAGGAGGCGCAACACGTCATGCACACATCTACCATTCCATCAACCAAAGATCAAGCTGTGCGTCCGGATTGGCCTGTCGGTCACGATCCTGAACGCGGACCGCCGTGTGAAAACTGCGGACGGCAACCGCCGGACTTCGACCACGGTCTCCATTATCCCTCACCCTGGAACCCAACAGGCGGCGGACGCCTGCGTAAGTATTGTTCCAACGCTTGTCGCCAACAAGCGTATAGGCGCCGCGTTACAAAACAAAGAAACGTAACGGTGTCGTCATGAGCACACTCGCCAAAGAAGATGTGAAGAAGGCGCTCGCCGAGCTTCGGGTCAACCGGCCGCGACATCTCGCCGACCGGACGATCCGCCATATCCTTCATCGCTACGGCAACGGCGCTACCAACATCACCGAGCTTGATCCTGCCTATTACGGTGCCGTGTATGCGGCGGCTGGCGGCAAGCCGCTGTTTTCGTCAGCGCAAGTTGCCCAACAGGAGTTTGTCGGGTCGCAGAACTGCGACCCGACATCGGCGCGACCGCAAACAGCCTTGGTTCGCGATCTTGAACGGCGCCTAGCAGCCGTGCGGGCGAAAACCAAGCAATCGATGCCCAGCGGGCCGGTGAACTTGGGTGATCGTTCGCTGCCGGGCGACCGGGCCGACGATGCCGGCGAACCACAAATGCCATCAGGGGAAAGGCTAGTGCGATGACCGACACTCTTGAGGATCAGGAAGTTCCCGACTGGCTGTTAGGCGACGATGACGTTACCACGGCGCCGCGCGAAACTGAGGCGGAACGCATCAACCGCCGTATGCGCGAGGGCGCCGCGTATCAGCGCAAGCTCGACAAGGAAAAGGCGGAAGCGAAAGAACGCGAGCGCCTCGAAAAGAAGGCCGCAAGCGACAAGTGGAACGCGGACTATAAGGCCGCGAAGGCGGCCGGCGACAAGGAACGAGTCAAGGAACTGAATCGGCAGCTTCACGAAAACTATCTGAACGACCCGGCATTTTTCCCGCCTGAAACTGACTTTGTGTCGTTTCTCCCCGAGGGCTTTTATGTGCAAATCTCGACCGGCGCTGAATGGAGAGTCGCCGCGAAATTAAACGTCCATTGCCATGGCGACAAACACGCGGCGAAGCGCATCGACTTTAACAGCCCCGTGCATGGCTACACGTGGGCGCCGGGCCGTGGTCGCCTGCTCTATGACACGGCCGTCTTTGAAGGCGGCTATTTTCCAAAGAAGCGAAACAACCTTTTCAACCGCTACAAGCCGCCACACGACTATGCGCCGGGCAACGCCAGCGACGACGCAGTGAAGCCATGGCGCGAGCATATTCGCCGCTTATACAACGAGGATGACGCGCAACATATCGAGCGATGGCTTGCGTTCAAGGTGCAATTTCCAGGCGTCAAAATCAATCATGCGCTTGTGCTCGGCGGCCCGACGCGCATCGGCAAGGATACGATTTTTGAGCCTGTCAAATATGCGGTGGGGCCATGGAACATGAAGGAAGTATCGGCCGGGCAAACCATGGACGAAAAGTTTAACCCCTACATGGAAGCGGTGATTTGCCGAGTCGCCGAAGTCAAAGACCTGGAACGGCCGAAGGCGTTTTATGACCACTGGAAGCCATGGCTTACCACGCCTCCGGACTGTCTAGGCGTGACTGACAAAAATGTGAAGCTCCACCAAGTCGCGAATGTCGTCGGTGTTGTGTTCTTTTCAAACTATCAGACCAACGGCATGTATTTGCCCGACGATGACGCACGGCATTATGTGGCATGGTCTGAAACGGTCGAAACGGATTTCGAGGACGGCTACTTTGACCGGCTCTATGCGTGGTTTGACGGCGACGGCAAACGCAACGTCACCGCATGGCTGAAAGCGTATGACCTTCGCGCCTGGAATCCGAAACGGCCGCCGCCGAAAACGGCGGCATTCTGGCGCATCGTGGAGGCGCATTCGTCTCAGGCGCATGGTGACCTTGATGCGCTGTTAGACTTCATGGGCCGTCCGGAATGCGTCACCATACGCGACCTGCAAAACGCGCTCGCCCACTATGAGCCGGCGGGCGGCTCGACCATCATCGACTTGACCAACAAGCGCCAGCACGCGGCCATGCTAGAAGCGTCGGGCTACGTCAGCGTGCGCGGTCCGCATGATGGCAAGTTTGACTTCAAGACCAGAGGCACGGCCGCGAGCGCGACAGGACCGGGTACGCCAACAACACGTGAAAAGCTCACAGTGTATGTGCGCAAGACTATTGACGAGGCCCAACGCGTGAAGGCGGCCAAGTCATTCGTTGACGGGCGCAACGCCCGGTAAGGCCATGGCCAGCGGCACGGCGGGCTATTATCCCGCATCATCGGAATGAAGGTTTTATCAACATCTAAGTGTCAACTTGACCGCCATGCGAATAGATCAAATAACCGCCGACGAGGCCGACGCGATCTTGACCGGGCAACACTACCTTGGCCCGGTCGAGTACCCGCCTCGCTTTGCCCTTGCGACGCCCGGCCGTGAATGCGTCGCTGTATTCGGTCACCCGATAGCCGCCGCGTTCAAGACCGCAGCCCTGAGCGATCCTGTCGAGCTTGTGAGGCTATGGCGACGGGAGGGGGCGACCATCCGGACGGATCATTTTCTACACCGCGCGATCCGAATGTTGCGGACACTGGCGCCGGAATGCGACTGCGTTTTCACGTATGCTGATCCGGGAGCCGGTCACACCGGGGCGACTTATCGAGGCTGCGGCTTCTCGTTCGCAGGCCAAGGGCGTGCTGTAGATCGTTGGCAGACTGCGGACGGCATTATCAGTGCCGCGCGAGCCTATCGTTTGCTTGGCACCAAAAGCAGGGCGCGGACACTGGCGCTGCGGCCGGACTGGCAACTGATCGAAGGAGTCGCCAAGCTGCTTTTTATTTACCCGCTGCGGGGCTTGTCGGCGAAAGAAGTCATTGCGCGGGTCGGCGAGAAGTCTGAGGCGCGGCGAGCGATGTTCAGCCGTGCCCATGCGGGCTTTGCCGTGCACGTCTACCAGGACAAGTTCCCACCGCGAAAGTGCGCCTATTGCGGCGAGCTATTTTTGGCGAAGCGGTCGGACGCCCGCACGTGCTCGGCAAGCTGTCGCACGATGTTGTCCCGGAAGCGGCAAGCTGCCTAGCCCCCTCCCCTGGTCTCAAGGCAAGCGCAGCGCGAGCAGCCATGGCTCGCGGGGGGTTGGCCTTAATGGCCTTGGTTCCTATCCTCTCAGGAGAATTATAGATTTCTCTAGCAAGTATACAATCAAGGCCACTAAGGCCAAATCGACCCGCTTGGCCTTAGTGGCCTTGATATGGAAAGCGACTATCCGCCTTCGGCGATGCGGCCGATACCCGTCGAAACGAGGGCCTTGGCCTCATATGGTTAACAGATTATTCCCTGCAAATAGTGCTGCAATCCGACCCCAAAACGAGACGCGGTACTGCCCCTCGTTTCCCGCACGTCCCCTCCACCAGGGGGAGGCGCCAATTGAAATCACATGCGAATTTTGGCGTCTGTCGCTAAACTGCCGCTAATCGAACGGTTAATGGGAGGCTCATGAGCACCGGTCTCAAGTCCCTTTGGCGCGGCTGACTGAGCCACCCTCCGGGTCCGACCATGGTCGTTTGAATGCAACCCTTATTCAGGTACGGGGTCGCCTCGCCGAGCCGCCGATGGTGCCCATGGACGTGTGTGCCTCGCTCGCCTCGCTCGATCCCTCCGAAGTCCGAAAGAGACACCCAAAAACAGAACCTGCCGAATTCCCTAAAACGAACCGAGCCAAAAATTCCAGAGCCGATTATTTCTTCTAAAACGAAGGGACGCATCGGACCAACGGAACGATCCGGTTGATTTCTGCGTCATGATCTGGTAAACGCTTTCATCCCCTCTCTGAAAAATCGCAGTTGCCGTGCGCTCTGGATTCAGCCCCAGGGCTGTGCGCATCAGGCTGGGTCGCGTCGAGCACATGCGGCGCGATCCAGCCACAATCGAGCGGAGAGCGTCATGGGGCAACCCAAGCGTAGGATCAGCGACGACACCAAGCGGGACATCCTAAACCGCCTGTGCATCTCGCCACGTCTAAAGCCGGCCGCTCGGGCGGCAGGCATCTCCCCTGATAGCCTGTTCCGGCTCATCCGGGAGAGCATGGAACCCGGCGCCCCAACCATGGAGTGGCTGGGGCGGAAAGATACCTTCGGGAATTTTGTCGCTGTAGCCCGCCGGCTCAATGTCCTTGCAATCGACGCCGAGGCCCGTGGACTCGCCTTTGGGCATACTGAGGACAGGTACTTCAATGGCGCGCCGGTCTACCGCCGCGATCCAAAGCTCGAAGCCTTGGCGCTCGACCCGGACATGTGGCAAATCGAGTTCGGGGATCGACCGATTACCGACACCTTCGCCAGAGACGAGAACGGCGGTCTGATCATTGAGCAAGTGACGCATCCTCCCAACGCCCAGCTTATGGTCAAGCTGCTCACGTCGCTCTTGCCTGACGCCTACGCCGAGCGTTCCGAGATTACCCACAATGTCCAAGGCTATGTTCAAGTTCAAGGTGCTCCCCAAGCCGATGCGAATGGGATGGCACTGCCGGCGCCGGACAACTTCGCTCAGTCCTTCGGGCTGACTCCCAAGCCGGGAGAGCAGGCACGCCAGACCAATGTTTTGGCTGTCCCCGCCAGATGCGCCAACAGCGAGGATTTCGACCGCAAGTTCTTCAAGCGGAAGCTGCTCAGGGAAGTCACACTTTTCCGTGACGCCGACGATAAGGTTCTGCCTCCATTGCCCTCCGATACCGTGGTCTATGGCAGCCGTCAGTGGCGTGCGTTCGTCGATGCCGGTTATGAAGTCAACGCCGTACACCCGGCGGCGCTGATCAATGAGGGCTATGAGAACGATTTCCTTCGCGAACTCGCGCCGTACCACAAGCGCAAGGTCCCCGACAAAGAGAAGATCGAAGTTGCCGCCGCAGCCGCCAAGATGATGCTCGACAAGGATGTGGAAGCCGCGAAGGCGAAGCCGCCGTATCGCTCAATGGACGATAGAGCCGAAGGCATCGGGCCGGGAAAACCGCCCCCGGGGGGAAGGCGGGTACAACTATGAAAAACAGAATGTCATTGGCGGAATGGCAAGCTGCATTAGACAGAGAGCGCGCGGCCGGGCTGCGACGGGGCAGTACACTGCCGAAACAAGCGCCGACGATGCAAAAGGTCACGACGCCGCTCAGCCAAGAACCGCATTACACTCGCGCCAAGCAATCCAATCGCGGCGGGTTGACCGCCGACCAGGACTCGGCATGTTTCGATGAATTGGTCTACTCCCAATCTGCGGGCGGTGTGTTCGCGACTTTTGCCAAGGATGGTTCGCAATATTTTTATCCGATGTCGCGAAGCGATGCGAAAGAATGGTTCGACGATGACTTGGGTCGCTTCTTCAATGCAGTTATCAGGTGAAAAATGATCGATACCTTCCGCCTCAGTTCGTCCGGCGCCTATATCCCGCACATTCGCGGCGAGGATGGCGAATTGCATGAAGTACAGGCGGCTCCAATGTGGGGGCCACAAGTTGCGTTCTTGTCTTCACCGCCCGACACCAGGGAGCTAGGAATTTGTGGTCCGAGAGGGTCGAGCAAGACAAATGTTTTGGTGCTGGACGCCCTCAGTGGGGTAGGGCGCGGATTCAAAGAAAACTACAAGGCCGTCATCATTCGCGGCACGCAACGCGAGTTCAGCGACATTATCAAGTTGATCGACGGCATCGCCCGGCCCATCTGGCCCAGTATGAAGTTCAACAAGTTGAAAAACTATTTTGAGTTCGCCGAGGGCGAGACGCTGGAACTCAGTTATTTTGAACGTGAGTCAGATTTCCCGCTGTACCAGGGCCGTGAATTTGTATTCGTCGGCGCCGAGGAGCTTCAAAATTTTGAGGACTTCAAGTGCTACACGCTGATGTTTTCCTGTCTGCGCTCGCCGATACCGGAAGAAATCCTGCCGCGCAAAATGCGATTCACTTGCAACCCCTCTGGACCGTCGCACAATCAAATCAAGTTCCGGTTCGGGTTGCAGGGCGTACCGAAGGGTCTTTGTGGGCCATGCATCGAAGAGAAAGATGAGCACGGCAGGATTGCGAAGCGGCGCATGATCTATTCCGGCTTTGAGGACAATGTGCTGCTCAACCGCTCCGATCCGTCGTACATGATGGGAGTGGCGCAAAGCTGCGAAGGCGACAGCGCCCGTATGGCCGCGTGGACTCGGGGCGATTGGGATGTGATTTCCGGCGGCTACTTCGATGAGATTTTCCACAAGTTCGGGAGCACCATCAAGGAGCCGACATTTGATCCGCCCGCAGGCGGGAAATTCTTTTTCAGTTATGACCATGGTGGCCCATCCCCGGCGTGTTTCCTGTACTTCTGGGAAAACACCGATGGTCAAGACGTTCTGTTCAGCGACGGCAAGGTTCGTTCCGGTCGGCGTGGTGACCTTCACATCATCGGGGAAAAATATTTTTGGACCGGCAAGCCGAACGAGGGCGCGAACCTGCCGATTGCCGAAATGTTGCGACAACACACTGAATACAAAATTGGACGTGGCTGGCGCGTCCGCAATCCAATCGACGGCAAGTGGTCGGACTGTATGAAGAAGGGTTGCGCCGATACTCAGATTTGGGATGACTCAAACGAGATTGGTTCAATTGCCGAAATGTTTGAAGAGCCGATTGTTATCGAGGGTAGCAAGCACCCGGGCATTCGGTTTGAGCGCGCTAACAAGGGGCCGAATTCAATCGCCATAGGCGGCTCACTGATGCGCGAACGGTTCATTGCGACGGCGCCGCCCCTGGACAGTCTTACTCGGCAAGGCAAAGGATTATTCATCGTGGAGCAGGAATGCCCACAATTTTTAAGAACCGTTCCGGTGCTCGCCCGCGACAAACGGTGGCCTGATAAGGTTGCGGAAAATTCCGAGAACCACTTGTTTGATTGCTGTCGTTACGGTCTGAATTTCGACACGTCCCCCGCGTTCTCAACGCATCGGAGGTATTTCGCATGACAGAAGCAGTATCGCCAATCGACAAGCTGTTGCTAACGGCCGTTGACGATGGTCGGTTTTTGGAAGGGGTCTAACCGCGCGACCGTCGCGCAATCGACATGCCATCAATTAAGCGACGCGCACCGGGTCATAGGTCGGCGAGTGGTGCCGCATGTGAGAGTGGGGTAGTCCGCTCCTCCCGTATTGTTTATAATAGCTCGCTGCGCTTGTGGGGTTTTATGCGCACCGTCGCTCTTGCGGGACTGATTATCGTTGGTTGTGGCGCGTCGTCGGCGTTTTCCCAGCAAGCGCCAACGCCGCTTGTCCCCAATCCTCCCGATGTGCAGGAACAGACCTTGGTGCCGCGTAGCAGCGAAAAACCAAGTTTCGACTGTGCACAGGCAAAGACCGCAGCAGCCCGGCTCATTTGCGCGGACGGAGAATTGGCGCGGCTCGATGGCGAGCTTGGTGCCGCGTTTCAAAAACGAAAGGGTCAGATTTCGGCGCCCGATCAATCGCAATTCGCTGTGGCGCAGCTTGCTTGGATCAGGGACCGAAACGAACGCTGTGCGCTAGTCGGGAAAAACGGCGCCACGGTCGAGCAACTCATCGCCGCCAAGCCGTGCATGATGAGCTTGATGCGGGAGCGCATCGCTTTTCTCGCCCAAACGTCGAACGCCCGAGCCAACACCGCGCCCCCACCGCAGCAGCCTGTGCCGGAGCAACCACGGAACGGCGTAGTATCAAATGCGCCGAAAGGGATCGTGCCGGCGATTGACAATGCGTTGGCGGCGGCTCTCACCGATTGCGACAGCCAAGCGATGGAACAGGTTAAGCGTGACGACGCGAATTGGACGATAGGACCGCACTGGCCGAGACAGTTCGATTCGCTTTGGACACAGCATGTTAACGAGATTGAGCAACAACGCCAGCAATGCCGCAGATATGCCGAGGCTGCCGCCGCACAACGAGCGCAAGCAGCGCGCAATCAGGAACGTGATCACGAGCGCGGCTATGAGCCGATTTCGGTTGAAACATTTGTGCTTGACAGCAAAGAACTAGCAGCCAAGGCGGCTAAAGTGTCAGTCAGCGGCGCGTACTTGGGCCAAAATAATATTGGCTTCGTCTATGTTGACACCCGAGCCGTCATCATGGCGACCAAATATCCGAACCTCGGCGAGCAGCCGAAAGTTCCATTGTTGACGGACAACGCCACGCGTGAATTTCGGCAACGCTTGCTAGCGTGTCAATCGAACCCTGCTGCCGCGCAAGTGGGCTGCCCCATGACCATTCTAGGCGAAGTGACGATATGTACGTTCAGCAACGGCTTCGGGGCTGAGCGAACATTGCCATGCATCAATGTAGAAGACGGGCGTTGAGCAAAGTCCTTGACTTTCCGTAGCATATTTTGTAGCCTACGAAATCGATACGATTAAAGGAATTGGCCATGGCTAAGCGAGGCCGAAAAGCTCTCGGTTCCGCACCGATGACTGCCGCCGAGCGCCAGCGGCTAGAGCGGGAAAGAAATAAACGGGCAAGAGATGCCCTAATCGGGCTATCAAATTTCGCACAGAATGGCGCTCACTGGGAGGAGCTTAGATTACTCGAACCTCACGAGATACTTGGCACGGTATTACTCGTGACAAAGTGGGCCTTTCATGGCGATGATATTGTTAATGAGTGGCGGCTAACGTTAGCTCCTTCCCAACGTGCCCGAACAGCAAATATATTACAACAAGCAAATATTTTTCTCCCGTTCTGCACAACTTGCGGAGCCGACCTCAAACGGGACGAAACAGGCGCGTTGCAACGCTGCAGCCAACACAAGACAGCGGCCGGCCGGGCAGGATTGCGACGAACAACATGAGCATCGACAATTGGAACTTACCGGATGCCAATGCGGGCAAAGAGCTTGAGACAATTGATCCCCTGCCCGCGCGGGCGCGATCATTGCTCGTCCGCAACCGCACGAAACCTATGTTAAAGGCGTATGGTGTCGTAGCCGTACTCGGCGCAATCGAAATGCTGGAGGGCCTAGACTATCATCATGATAATGTCATCAAAATCACAAGCGCGCTTGCGAGTGGCGACTTGCCACTGGCATCTGCTGTTAATATAGATCACGAAGTAGTTGCTTACATAAATCGCGTAGGTCAGTTTTTCTTTTTTGCCAAATCCGATTTCGCCAAAAAAGTAATCTGTGACTTCCCTGCGTGCATCCCCACGATTGCTAGGTTGATGGTGTTCCGAAATAAGCATACTGCACATAGATCGATGGACGACCCACGGGGTGAGTCCGAAGATGAGAAGGTGGCGCACGCGCGAGCAGTGTCGTCTATGATGGGCTTTATTTTGACGCCCAAGCCAAACGCTCCTAAGCTCCCTACGGACTCTGTAGAGCTAGCGCAGCTTGTCCGCGAAGTTGGGGTAGAACAGTTCCGGCGCGACCAGTGGAAACACAATTATAAAAAGTTCCAGACGTTCGACTCTAAACTCGGATCGAGCGTCAACTTCACTATGGAAGTCGAACATCCGAAAATCATGCGCGAGGCCTACTGTGTTGTTGAGCGAATAATTTTGAATGAATAATCAGAATTGGACGCTGCCGACCTGCCGCTTTGGACTGCCGCCACTGCCGCTTACAAGTCAGCTAACTCATTGATTCTGCTCAGTTGCACACCCTGTAGCATGGGTGACTGTCGGCGCAAGATAATGCCGGGAGTTGTCCAGGGTCTTGACCCGGGGCGATCCACAGCCCTAACAGCGCTCAGGCCGATCGCAGCATCAGGATGATGAACGAACCACGCCTCAATCTGCCGGAACTGACGGTGTCCGAGCTCTCGGCGGCGCTCAAGCGCACGATCGAGGACGCCTATGGCTACGTGCGGGTGCGCGGTGAGCTCGGCAAGGTGAGCTATCATGGAAACGGCCACGTTTACTTCGACCTCAAGGACGAGCGGGCCTGCATCGCCGGCGTGATCTGGCGGAGCGCCGCCCCGCGCATCAAGCTCAAGCTCGAGGCTGGCCTCGAAGTGGTGATCACCGGGCGGCTGACCACCTATCCCGGCCGCTCGCAATATCAGATCGTGGTCGAGACGCTGGAGCCGGCCGGCCTCGGCGCGCTGATGGCGCTGCTTGAGGAGCGCAAAAGGCGGCTGACCGCCGAGGGGTTGTTCGACGAGGCGAGAAAGCAGCTGCTGCCGTATCTGCCGGCGGTGATCGGCGTCATCACCTCGCCGAGCGGCGCCGTCATTCGCGACATTCTGCATCGGCTCGCCGACCGCTTCCCGCGCCATGTGCTGGTCTGGCCGGTGAAGGTGCAGGGCGAGGGCTCGGCCGCGGAGGTCGCCGCCGCCATCGCCGGCTTCAACGCGCTGCCGGAACGAGGCGCGATGGCGCGGCCCGATCTCCTCATTGTCGCGCGCGGCGGCGGCTCGCTGGAAGATCTGTGGTCGTTCAACGAGGAGATCGTCGTTCGCGCGGCGGCCGAAAGCCTCATTCCGCTCATCTCTGCGGTTGGCCACGAGACCGACGTGACGCTGATCGATTTTGCCGCCGATCGGCGGGCGCCGACGCCGACCGCGGCTGCCGAAATGGCGGTGCCGGTGCGCGCCGAGCTCATCATCGACATCGAGAGTTTGGAGCGGCGGGCGCTCGCCGGCTGGTTACGCAGTCAGGAGGCGCGGCGCAACGCCGTGCGCTCCGCCGCCCGCGCGCTGCCAGATGCCGACGAAGTGCTGGCCGAGCCGCGGCAGCGGCTCGATCACGCCGCCGCACAGCTCGGCCGCGCGCTGCGTGCCAACGCGCACATCCATCACGTCAGCTTCTCGCGCATCGGCGGCAGGCTGAGCGCACACCTGCTGCGCATGCAGGTCGAACGCCGCCGCGAGCGCTATGCCGGCCTTGCGCTGCGGCTGCGCGCCGGCCTCGGCGCCAATGTCGCGGCGCAGCGGATGCGAATTTCACGCGAAGGCGAGCGCGTCGGCGTGTTGGCCGAGCGGGCCGCGCGCGCCATGGACAATCTCCTCGACGGGCGCTGGGCGCGCTGCGAACGCGATGCGCAATTGCTGGCGGCGTTGTCCTATCGCGGCGTCTTGGCGCGGGGTTTTGCGCTGGTACGTGATCGCGCGGGCCGGCCGCTACGTACGGCCGTCTCGGTGACGATCGGCACGCCGATGGACATCGAATTTTCCGACGGCCATGTCGGCGCGCGCGCCGAAGTGGTGCACGCTTCAACTACGCCGCGCGCCGAGCCGGTGCGGCGACGGCGGCGGCGCGACGGCGATCCGGGGCAAGGTAATCTCTTCTAGTTGGCTCTGGTTGGCGCTGGGCAAGAATCGTCCTTCGATCGCAAGCTGACCGTTTGTTCATGTTGTGGAAAATTTACTGAGATGGAATCTGACTGTTTGTTCATTGAACAAACAAATACAATGCCGTGGAACGGCCATGATGCCTGCGTATTATTTGTTCGGCGACAATGATTCACGTCCAAGGAGGACAATATGATTCGCTTGGCGT
Source organism: Xanthobacteraceae bacterium (assembly GCA_050011955.1). Taxonomy (GTDB): domain Bacteria; phylum Pseudomonadota; class Alphaproteobacteria; order Rhizobiales; family Xanthobacteraceae; genus BOG-931. The sequence continues at coordinate 32,654 of JBEKIC010000013.1, read as the reverse complement.
TTGCGGTTGTGATCGGAGCTTTGGCGTTCACGACCGTGTCGGGAATTTCGCAAGCGGCTCCGGTGGCGCTGCTTCCGGCGCGGGTGGCGAGCGACGCCGCTGCCGGTAACCTCACTCAGGTTTGGTGGCATCATCACCATCATTGGCATCATCATCACTGGTGGTGGCGCCATGGCTACCGGCATTGCTGGTAGTGGTTGCGCCCTGCTGACGCGGGACTAGCGCAGGAGGGCTTGAGCCGCCACTTGCAAGTGACGCTCACGTTGGCGTGGCGGGTTTCGTCCGCGCAGCGGAATGATTATATTGACAGAGGTGCGGGCCGTTGTGAGCCGCTGCCCGACCGCGACGGAGGTGTATTTGCTCAATCGTACCGATCGATCCTCGCCGATGCCCGGCGAGGCCGAGGTCAAATATCTCGACGGCGATTTCCGCGTCGTGCGGCCGGGGGCGTTCGTGCGCTGCGCCGTAACCGGCGTGGCAATTCCGCTGGAGGAGCTCAGATATTGGAGCGTCGACCTGCAGGAAGCCTATGCCAGTCCGGAGGCGGTCCTGCAGCGGCATGCCGCCGCCTATGCGCAGAAATCTTAAAGCTCATCGCATTTAGCTATTCTGGGCTGATCGCTTCATCACGCTAAGGATCAGGTCGCGAAACGCCTCGGCTTCCTCAATCACGAGGCGCACCGGCAACGCGTTGGCGCGAGCCGCCAGCGCGGCCACGCGCGGATCGCCGGCAAGCCGGGCCAAGTCCTTCTCGGTGGTGAGGAGAACGAGGTCCGCGGCATCGGCGCGCGCGATCAGCGCCTGCGCCTCCGCCGCCGTGTAGCGATGATGGTCGGGAAAGCTTACGCGCTCGGCGACGGCGATGCCGGCGTCGGCGAGCGTGGCGAAGAATTTCTGCGGATCGCCGATGCCGGCGAAGGCCAGAACTTTGCGCGTGCCGAGCGCGGTGAGGGTGCTGCGGTCGGGTTCGAGACCGCCATGGAAGATCGCAATACCGTGCCGGCGCGCCAGCTCCGCAACCGCGGCGGTGCCGGCCACGGAGCCGACGACGACGAGTGCCTGCGCATGCGCGATCTGGGTTTGCAGCGGCGCCCGCAACGGACCCGCAGGAATGACGCGGCCGTTACCGATACCGCGGCGGCCGTCCACCAGCAGGATCGCGAGATCCTTTGCGAGCGCGGGGTTCTGAAATCCATCGTCCATGACGATCACGTTCGCGCCGGCAAGCCGCGCGGCTTTGGCGCCCGCCACGCGGTCGCGCGCGACGATGGTGGGCGCAAGGCGCGCCAAGAGCAGCGGCTCGTCGCCGACAGCGGCGGCGGAATGGGCCGCGGCATCAACGCGTACGGGGCCGGCCAGTCGCCCGCCGTAGCCTCGGCTCAAAAAGAACGGCCGCTCGTGCGCGCCCAGGAGGAGCTCTGCCACCGCGAGCGCAGCCGGCGTCTTGCCGGCGCCGCCGACCGTGAGATTGCCGAGACAGATGACTGGAACGCCGGCGTGCTGCCCCTGTGACTGCATGCGCAGCGCCGCCACGGCGCCATAGATAGCGGCGAGTGGGCTGAGCAGGCCGCCGCTGCCGGGTCGCCACCAAAAGTCGGGCTCACGCATGACAGTATCCCCCGCTCAAGAGCATGATCCGGAAAAGTGGAAGCCGGTTTTCCGAAAAGATCATGCTCCACCAAGGAATCTAGAGCGCCAATCGATTCAACCTGAAGCGATTGCGCTCTAGGACACCCGCTGTTCGAGCCGAAGCTGCATCAGGTAGGGATCGAGGGCGGCGAGCGTGCGCTCGAGCGCGCCGCCGAGCTTGCCGACGGCCATAACGGCTGCATCGGCCACGGCCTTGCGCGCGGCCGGCTTGGCGAGCCAGCCGGCGAGGCACGCCGTCAATGCCTCCTCATCGGCCACGCGTTCGGCGCCGTGCGCCGCGTCGAGCGCGGCGTAGATCTCGGCGAAGTTCCACACATGCGGGCCATGAACGATCGCGGCACCGAGCCTGATGGCCTCGATCGGATTCTGGCCGCCATGGCTCGCTAGCGAGCCGCCCATAAAGACGATGGGCGTGAGCCGGTAGATCAAGCCGAGCTCGCCAAGCGTATCGGCAATGAAGACATCGACGTCCGGCTTCGGCAGCTCGCCGCGCGAGCGCAAGGCGACCGAAAGGCCGGCCGCCTTTGCCATTTCCGCAATGCCGGGGCCGCGTTCCGGATGGCGCGGCGCAATGACCGTCAGCAGTGACGGAAATTTTGCGCGCAGCCGCCGATGCGCGGCCATGATGATGGTCTCTTCGCCGGCATGAGTGGAAGCGGCCGCGATCACCATGCGCGTGCCGATGATCGGCCGCAGTTTGCACAAGGTCGGCTCATCGACCGGCGGGGCGGGCACGTCGAGCTTGAGATTGCCGACGTTGCTGATGCGCGGAGCGCCGAGTTGCGCAAAGCGTTCCGCGTCGGCGCTCGATTGCGCCAAGCACAGATCAAAGCGCTCGAGCAGGGCCGCGATCGCGCCCGGTAAGAGCCGCCAGCGGCGGAACGAGCGCTCCGATACGCGGCCGTTGACCAGCATCATCGGAATTGCCCGGTCCGCACACGCCATGATGAAGTTGGGCCACAAGTCGGATTCGACGAACAGCGCCAGATCGGGCCGCCAATGATCGAGGAAGTGGCCGACAAATCGCGACACATCGAGCGGAATGAACTGGTGGACGGCGCCCGCCGGCAGGCGCTGCGCGGCGAGCGCCGCGGAGGTGACCGTGCCGGTGGTGACGAGCACGGCGAAGTTTTGCGCACGGATGCGCTCGATCAGAGGAATGACGGCGAGCAGTTCGCCGACGCTGGCGCAGTGCAGCCAAATCAGCGGACCGGTCGGCCGCGGCTGCTTTGTTTCACCGTAACGCTCGGCGAGGCGAGCGGGGTGTTCCTTGCCGCGGCTCAGCCGCCACCGCAGCAACCGCGGTGCCAACGCCGGTGCTGCCGCGTTGAACGCAAGTCGATACAGTCGCAGCGCGAGCGGCGGGCGATCGCGCACGCTCAGTCTCCCTCGCGTGGCCAATCGGCTGGATTCGTGCATTCGATCGCGGCCGGATCGTCGCGCTCGCCGCCGAAGACAACGCGGAGCAGTTGCGTGGATGTTGGTTCGGCAATGGTGTCCGACATGCTGCTCGATCCGCCCGCTCTTTCGCGATTTATGAAGACGCGACCTGCCGTTCTCTCAGGAGATCGATGAGCGTCGCGTGCCTGTCCCGACCGGCCGCGACGAGCATCCCGTGCCGCGACAGGGGAAGATTATAGATGATAGGCTCACCCCCGACGGGCGTTAGCGCGCCGCCGGCTTCGTGCACCAAAAGATCGGCCGCCGCAAGGTCCCAGTCGTGGCTGTTGGGGCCGGCAATGGCGACGTCGAATGCGCCCTGCGCCACGCGGGCCAAGCGCAGCGCCAGCGAGCGAACCCGCGGGACGACGGTGAAGGGCGGCGCCACCGCGGCAAATCGATCAAGAAAGCTCTTCGGACCGGCGATTCGCGCGCCCGCCAGCGAAGTTCCGCTCGTGGTGGCGATCGAGGCGCCATTGCAGGTAGCGCCCTTGCCGGCGATCGCCATAAAGAACTCCTCGGTGACCGGAGCATACAGGCAAGCCGCGATCGGCCGCCCTTTCGTCACCAGGGCGGCGGAAACGGTCCAGTCGGGCAGCCCGGCAAGGTAGGCGCGCGTGCCATCGATCGGATCGACGATCCAGACATACCGCGCATCGAGCCGGCCCGGACTGTCGGCACTTTCCTCCGACAGCCAACCGAAGCCGCCGTCCTCGGTCAGCCGTTTGTGCAGCAGGCGATCGACGGCAATATCGGCTTCGCAGACCGGCGATGACCCTGCCTTGGTCCAGTTGTTGATCGGCGTCCCAAACATCGACAGCGCCAGCGCGCCGGCTTCGCGGACATGTGCGGCAAGCCGTGCGGCTGCTTGGGCGGGGTCGACGACCTCAATGGCCGGCAACGGTCAGACCCTCGACGCGCAAGGTCGGTGCATTGGTGCCGTAGCGGAAGGTGAGATCGTTCGCCGGCGTCAGGCTCGCGAATATGTCGGCGAGGTGCCCGGCGATCGTGACCTCGCTGACCGGGTAGGTGCGCTGGCCATTCTCGATCCAGAATCCCGAGGCGCCGCGGCTGTAATCCCCCGTCACCAGGTTGACGCCCATCCCGATCATGTCGGTGACGTAAAACCCGTCGGTGATGTCGGCGATGATCTGGTCCGGGCTTTGGCTGCCGGGGGCGAGATGAAGATTGCTCGGGCCGGGCGAAGGGGTCGAGGAAACGCCGCGCTGCGCATGACCGGTCGTTTCAAGATCGAGCTCGCGCGCGGTGGCGCAGTCGAGCAGCCATGTCGTGAGCACGCCGTCGTCGACCAGTTTGCGGCGGCGGCCGGCGACGCCTTCGGCGTCGAACGGCCGTGAACGCAAGCCGCGCTGCCGCAGCGGATCGTCGATGATGTCGATGCCGGAGGCAAAAATCTTCTGGCCGAGTTTCTCCCGCAAAAAGCTCGTCTTGCGGGCGATGGCGGCGCCGTTGGCGGCGCTCGCCAGATGGCCGACGAGCGAGCCGGAAATCCGGGAATCGAACACCACCGGCACGCGGCGGGTTGCGACCTTGCGCGGGTTGAGGCGCTTGACCGCCCGTTCGCCGGCGCGCCGCCCGATCGCTTCGGCGCTGTCGAGGTCGGCGGCATGCAGCGTCGAGGAGAAGTCGTAGTCCTGCTCCATGCCGGTGCCGCTGCCGGCGATCGCCGACATGGCGACCGAATGCCGCGAGCCGATGGTCGCGCCGTGGAAGCCGTGGCTGGTTACCAGCACCATGCCGCCGATGCCGGCCGAGGCCGAGGCGCCGGCCGATTTGGAGACGCCGGCAACGGCAAGCGCGGCTGCCTCCGCTGCGCGCGCGCGCGCTTCGAGGACATCGACGCCCGGCATGTCCGGATCGAGCAGATCGAGGGGCGGGAAGGTGCTGGCCAGCAATGCCGCGTCGGCCAATCCGGCAAACCGATCTTCGGGCGCCGCGCGCGCCACGGCGACCGCGCGCTCAGCCAGCGCGTCAAAGCCGTTGCCCTTGAGATCATTGGTCGAAACGACCGCCTGCTTATGGCCGACGAGCACGCGCAGCCCAAGATCGTCGCCCTCGGAGCGCTGCGATTCCTCGACCGCGCCGTCGCGCACCTCGACCGAAAGCGACACCGAGCGGACGACCAGCGCGTCGGCCTGATCGGCGCCGGCGTGCCGCGCGGCGGTGACGAGACGTTGGGCGAGATCGGCGAGGTCGGATTGGTCGAGAAGTGAGGGCATGCAGCGGCCGGTTTATGCGGGGACAAAGGGGAACACAAGGTCAAGATGTGGAGCCGGCGGTGCGATTCAACCCGGAGACCGCGCTTGTCGGCGGGTCGCGCAATTGCCGGGGGCCGGCAACCGCTCGTCAATCATGCGATTCATTCGCAGCCTCAATACCAGCAGTTAACCAGGGTTCTTAAGCTGATTGCGACCGGGCTCTGGCATTCTCGCGGCAACCGGGCGGCAACAGCCCGGCGGGAGCCGAGTTTCTCGGGGCGTCAAATGGAAGCCGGCAGGATCGCTGCCGGGTCGGGCCGCGCCGGGGCGCCCCATCGCGCAAGCGCGATGGGGTCCCCACTGCGGCTCGACCCTTTCTCCTTGCCCGTGCGTTTCGAGGCCGCGGACGAAGCGGCCGACGAGCGCCTGCGCGTCGTCGATCTTCATCGCGAGCGCGTCGTGGTGCGCCGCGCGGTGCGCGGCATGCGCATGGCGCTGAATCTGCCGCTGACCGCGTTCCGCGGCGTAGCCATCCGCCTCACCGGGAAGGCGAACGAGCCGCCGACCGCCGTCGCCGTCGTGCTCGAGCATGGCGATCCGGCGCTGTCACTGCCGCTGTTTTGCTCGAGCGAGAACGACGACATCGTCGCCGAATGGCAGTCTTGGGGCCGTGTCCTCGGGTTGCCCTTGCTCGTCGCCGAGCGCGACGGCAGCTTGCGCGAGCCGTTCGCGCGGCTTGGCGCGTTGCGCATCGAAGCGCCGACATGGCGCCGCCGCCGCCGCACCGCGATCGCGCGCCGCCGCCCCTCGGCTTTGCTGCGACGCCGGGCAGGGGTGCCGGCAAGAACGCCGACGATCCATCGCGGCGAGCGCGAGATCATCGCGCGGAATTAGCTGCCTCTCGATCCTCGCATCCGCTCCGCGCCGCGGAAAGCCCGCGTGAGCGCTTGGAGAGATTCCGGCCTCGGCGTTCGAGATCGCCGCTTCGCTCGCAATGACGCGAAGTGAATTCCCCCGCCACGCAGCCCGGCCGGGGGTTGTATTTATTCTGACATACTCCCTACAATAGTATCGCCGTACGGGGCTCATGATCAAAGCCGCCTGGAATTTGCCGCTGGTCGCGTATGCTCAGGCGCGGGGCCAAGAAAGCTAAGTCCGCGGGACAACCGCGCCCACAAGGAGGCTGAAATGGCATCGACGCATGCGACGCTGGTTTGCGCGGCCGCGGCCCTGGCATTCTCCGGCTACGCCGCAGCAATCAACCCCGCGACCGCCGCAACTGTGACGGCTTGCACATCCGACGCATTTTGCTACTGCGTGAACGCAGACCTCATCGCAGCAATAGATGAAAAAGTCGCAGTGATCCGCAGGCTGATCGCGGAGCAAAAGGCCCAGGGCAAGGCCGTGGGTTATCTCAGCATCCCGCTTTCAACCGCCGCCGGCAGCTATTTTAACGTCAATGCAAAAGTCGCGGCCGAGGTGAAGGACCGCGTGGAGGCGCGTCTTGGCCCGCACGCGGCATGGCTCCTTAATCCGGGTGCCAAGGATTTTGCGCTTCCGTCGAATGCCAGCGGCGCCGACTACATGTTGATGTGGACGAAGGTGCTTGAGGGCGGCGACGGACTGGGTGAGTTCGACTTTGTCTATTTCGTCGGACCGTCGGATTTTGCCCGGCACTTCGGCCTCGACGGCAACGGCGACATGGAGAGGCTCGAAGCCTATTACGACAATCTGGCAAAAACGGACGACGGCCTCAAATCGGTCGATAAGCGCTCGTTTCGCGATTACTACGCGCTGCGAGCGTCCGTGGTGTACAGCTACGGCTCCCACGATGAATGGAATATCGTACGCGCGGTCAATGAGCGCCGGCGCGACGCTGACGGCAAAACCGGAATCGCAAAGCAAATGGGCGTTTTCTTCAATGGCCGCGCGGTCGCGCCCGGACTGTTTGAGGTCCCTGTCGCGCCCGGCGATGCAGGCGCATGCCGAAGTTAGCGATTACGCAAACGGAGGGGGCAAATATGGTCAAGCGAAGCTCGCGATCGACAGGCAGCGGACGGTCCAAACCGCGGAATCCTAAAACGAGCAATGCCCGCCGGCGAGGCGCCGCCAGTCAGACGAGGTCCGCGGCGACGGCCGTTGCCGGCCCTCTCGGCAAGATCGATCACATTGTCGAACTGATGCTGGAGAATCGGTCCTTCGATCAAATGCTGGGATTTCTCTACAAGAATTCCGGCAACAAATCGCCGACCGGCCAGGATTTCGATGGGCTGAAGGGAGATGAATGGAATCCGGACGACCTCGGACGTCCGATCAAGGTCTATCCGATCGACGCCAAGGATCCGCACCGCTATCTGATGCCCGGCGCCGATCCCGGCGAAGGCTTCCAGCCCACCAACTATCAGCTCTTTTCGACCGACGATCCGGAACCTGGCGCGGTGCCGACAAACAAGGGTTTTGTCGTGAACTTCAAGGCCGCCATCGCCTCCGACCTTGCCCGTCATTTCAAGGACTCGATTCCCGGGACACAAGCTTCGCAGTTCTGTCCGGCCTGGCCAGGGGTTTTGCGGTGTGCGATGCATGGTTCAGTTCGGCCCCGACAATGACCATGCCGAACCGGGCGTTCGCGCTCGCCGGCACTTCACAGGGGCACCTCGATGACCACACGAAAATCTATACCTGTCCGAGCATCTTTGGACGGCTTTCGGATCAGAACATCGATTGGGCGATTTTCGGTTACAACCGCGAACCGCTGACGCAGCACGACTTCGTCGATACGCAAAACGCCGCGCCGAGCCACTTCGGTCATTTTCGCGACTTTCAGCAGCGCGCCGCGGAGGGAACGCTGCCGGCGTTCACATTCCTCGAGCCGAGCTGGGACTCGACCGGCAACAGTCAACACCCGAACTACGACGTCTCGCTGGGCGAGCAGCTCATGCACGACACGTACTATGCGCTGCGCAACGGCAAGAACTGGGCTTCGACGCTACTCATCGTTACCTATGACGAGCACGGCGGAAACTACGACCATGTTGGACCGCCGTCGGGCGCCACTCCTCCCGGCGACGGCACCGTGGGCGAATTCGGCTTCGGCTTTGACCGCTTCGGGTTGCGCGTTCCAGCTGTCTTGGTGTCGCCGCTGATCGCGGCGGGAACCGTGTTCCGCGCCTCCAGCGGCGTCATCGACCACACCTCCGTATTGCGAACGATTCACGACCGCTGGGGCACGGTGCCGCTGACCCAGCGCGACAAGACCGCGGCGTCGCTGGCTGGCGTGATCACGCTGGATGCGTCCCGGCAAGACGATCCATTGGCGGGGGTCGCCGTGCCGGTGCCGGTCGGCAATCACCCCAATTCATCGGCGCCGTCGAAGATCGACAAGATCCAGGCGACACGCGTCGCCGCGCTGCCGATCCGCAACGAGAAAGGCTATTACGAAGAGGGGACGCCCGACCTCACATCGGCGGCTTCCGTCAGCAACTTCATTCGCGACCGCACCGCGGCCTGGAGAGATCACGTGCAGCGCCGGCATCAGCGCCGGGCGCATCAACAGGCGACGAGGCCGAAGCGGTAGCCGCCAAAGCAGACCGCCAAGCCCCGGCGTTGCCAAGTTCTTATAAGCTCGCGCTCTATCCGCAATCAGGCGAGGCGGGGCAGCGCGGCGTCGAGCAGCAATCCGGCAAACAGGATCAGGCCGGCGTCGCGGTCCGATTTGAACAGCGCCAGGCAGCGATCCGGATCGGCAATATCGAGGCGGACGATCTGCCAGGCCAGGTGCGCGGCAAAGCCGACAAGGCCAAGCGCGAAGACCAAGCCGGCCCCGGCGGCCATGCCGGCGGCGCCGATCAGAATAACGGCGAGGCCGTAAAACAGCGCCAGCATCGGCTTGGTGCGCGCGCCGAACAGCAGCGCGGTCGATTTGATGCCGATCAGCGCATCATCGTCGCGATCCTGATGGGCGTAGATCGTGTCGTAGCCGATCACCCAGGCGATGGATCCGGCATAGAGCAGAAGCGCCGGCACGCCGAGTCGGCCGACAGCGGCCGCCCAGCCCATCAGCGCCCCCCAGGAAAACGCCAAGCCGAGCACCGTCTGCGGCCAGTAGGTGATGCGCTTCATGAACGGGTACACCGCCACGATTGCGAGCGAGGCGATGCCCAGCGCGACGGTAAACGCATTGAATGAAACGAGCACCGCGAAGCCTACCAGTGCTTGCAGGACCAGGAAGATAGCCGCCTGGAAGACGCTGACTTGCCCGGAGGGAATCGGCCGCGAGCACGTACGCTCGACGCTGCGGTCGAGGTCGCGATCGACAATGTCGTTCCAGGTGCAGCCGGCTCCGCGCATCGCAAAGGCACCGACCAGGAACAGCGCGAGATGGGTGAAGCTCGGCGCCGCCTTGTGGGCGGCGACTGCGGCAAGCGCCGACGACCACCAGCAGGGCAACAGCAGGAGCCAGGCGCCGATCGGGCGGTCGAGCCGCGCCAGCCGCAGATAGGGGCGCGACCAGGCCGGTGCGAGAGAATCGACCCAATTGCCGGTCGCGTCGGCGACCGAACCGGTCACCGGGCTCATTTTGCCAACGGATTACCGTTCAGCGAATCGAGGGTGCCGCGGCCTGTTTTGGTATTTGCCGCCGAGTCTATGGAAGGCATGCCGATGGCGTCGCTCAGCGTCGGCGCCTTCGGCTGGGCAGCGGGCGCTTCGCTGCAGGCCATGGTGCGGAACTTCAACGTTTTTTCATGACCGGTCTTGGCCGCCTTGACCGCCTCATCGGGAACGCCGCACCAGGTCTTGTTCTCTTCGAGGAATTTCACCACGGCCGCCTCGGCTGTCGCGAAACGGGTCACCAAAGCGCAAACTTCCTTGCGTTCAGCCTTGTGCTCGGTCGCGGCGCGCACGGCCATAGCCTTCTGTTGCGCTTCGTTCCGCAGCGCCATGAACGCGTTGCATTGCGCCGGGGCCTGCGCCGGTGCGGCGTGGGAACCGGCGATAATGGCGAAGGCGGCCAATACCGTGGCGCGGCTCCACTTCATGTGAGGTCCCTTTCCGGTGACGGCGACCAAGTCATCGTTGCGACTAAAGTCTTCGCGGCCCCATTAGAGGCTCGTTGATTTCGGCGACAAGGCGGCAGAACGTCCGCAAAAGTGATACACGCTAGCGGCGCTGCGGCGCAATGTTGCTCATATTGCTCATATTGCTCAGATTCCCCCATGGCCGGCTATGATTTTCGCAGCCCGCGTCTGTACGTCGAGGCGCCACTCGAGGAAGGTGCAGACGTGGCGCTCAACGGCGCACAAGCACACTACCTTGGCACGGTCCTGCGGCTGAAATCAGGCAGTCGGGTTCTGGTCTTTAACGGCCGCGACGGCGAGTGGAGCGCAACCTTGGCCTTGCACAGGCGGGCGGCTGCCCTGGCCGTCGGCGGCAAGACGCGCATCCAGACCGCGCCGGCGGATCTGCACTACCTGTTTGCGCCGCTGAAGCCCGCGCGGCTCGACTACATGGTGCAGAAGGCGGTCGAGATGGGCGTCTCCCGGCTGCAGCCGGTCCTCACCCGCCATAGTCAGGTCAACCGCGTCAATACCGAGCGGATGCGCGCCAACGCCATCGAAGCCGCGGAGCAATGCGGCATTCTTTGGCTGCCGCACATCGCGCCGCCGATTTCGTTCGCGCGCCTCATGGCCGAGCGGGACCCCGCGCGTTGCTTGGTGTTTTGCGATGAAGATGCCGAGTTGACCAACCCGGTGGCCGCGCTCACCGGCGTGGCGCCGTCGCCGCTGGCGGTGCTGATCGGTCCGGAAGGCGGGTTTGCCGAGGACGAGCGCGCGGCACTGCTCAAGCTGCCCAACGTGGTCCGGCTGTCGCTCGGCCCCCGCATTCTGCGCGCCGATACCGCGGCGGTGGCGGCGCTTGCGCTCGTTCAAGCCGTCATCGGCGATTGGCGCTGAATTTCTTCTTGATCGTTCTGTCGCCCGGAATAATGGGGCGTCAGTGGATCACGCCCGGACGATCCATGCAGACGAAGCTGATGTAATCGCCGTAGATCCGATGCACGCTGGTGACGTGGGAAAGGCGATGCCAGCGCGCGCACCAGTCAGCGGCCATCTCGCGGTAGACGCCCCTCTCCAGGTCAGGCCGGTAGACAATGATGCCGCCGGTATCATTGCCGGTGAGCCCCGCGCCGGGCCCGAGAAAGACGGCGCCGGCAAATGCCTGGCTGGCCGCCCAGGGCAGCAAGAGAGCGAGCGCCATAACGATCCACAGATTCCGACGCATTGCCCAATTCTCCGCGCCCGAGACCGACGGGACACAAGCTTAGAAGCTTGCCGCAGGAATGAAAAGCCGGCCACGGCTTCCTCGCACAAGCGCCGAGCGTGGCGCCGCTATCACATTGCCCGGCAGGCTATCGCTTCTACTTGCTACGGCTCTTGACCGGTCAACGCCGGCGCGGCACGGTTGCGCGGTGCTACGCCAGAGGGGCCAGAGGGACCAGAGGGGCAGCAGGCAATGTCCAGTCGGATCGCATGCGTCGCGCTTGGGTTGGCGCTCAGTGTCGTGTCGGTTTCCCAGCCGCAGGCGGCGAGTTGGCTCGAGAAGAATTTCTGGCTGTCGGGTCCGCGCTATGATCGCGTGATGCCGAGTTGCGATTATCCGCCGGCGCTGGACCGCATCATCGGCAATTTCCACAGCAAAGAGGCGCGGTTCTGGAACTCCGAACTGCAGATCGTCGGCATCGAGAATATCCGGGAGACCGCCGTGCTGCCCTGGGCGGCGCAATCCATCCCGCGCCGCTTCTGTAGCGGCACGGCGCTGATCAACGACGGGGTGAGACATCCAATCTATTACTCGATCGCCGAAGATACCGGCATGATCGGCTTGGATTGGGGCGTCAACTTCTGCGTCGTCGGTCTCGACCGCAACCGGGCCTACGGTCCGGCGTGCCGCGCTGCGCGGCCCTGACGGGGTGCCGTCAGAGTGCGGCACGCATTAAAATCATGTCATGTTTTGGCGGAACGGGACGGCTAAAGGCCGGCGAAAAGTTCCACCCGCATGCCACATTTGCTTCCGGAACGGCGCCGCGCAGGGGCGGGTTGTTCCGGCATGGAAACGCTGCCGGATTATCGAAAATTCGCCGAGGAGTGCCGTCATCTCGCCCGCAGAGCCGAGAACGAGGAGCACAAGGCAATTCTGGAACAGATGGCCGAGGTGTGGTTGCGGCTTGCCGCGGAGGCGGAGCAGCAACGCTCGCGACCGCAGGCTTAGCGGTGGTCGTCTGCCCGTTTGCCGTGGAACCTTGCTGCGGGCGCTCGCTTGAGGCCTCGATCTCGTCCGCTAGGCGCAACCATACTTGCGCCATTTGCAGCATAGCGGCCCTGGTCCGGGCGTCAGCGGTATTTCGCGCGATCTGCAGGCAACGCCCGGCAAACCAGCGATACTCCTCTGAGCGCCCCATTCTTAAGGTCTTTCCGTGCCGCTCGTCGTATCTCAACGCGGAAGACCGAAGGACGTTCCGATGCCCGGAGCCGCTCGCGGCCGGCGGAGCGATGGAGAGTTCGTGTCTAGAGCGCAATCGCTTCAGGTTGAATCGATTGGCGCTCTAGATTCCTTGGTGGAGCATGATCTTTTCGGAAAACCGGCTTCCACTTTTCCGGATCATGCTCTAGCGGGGCGGCCGGCAGATATCCCGTTACGGCTGCAGCGCCTGCAATACGCAGTTGCGCAGGCGAACGGGGTCGCGCTCGCCGCGCTGGGCGAACTCGATGATCTTTTTAGCGACCACGTTTGTCTGCGGATGATCGCCGTCGCGCAGACCAAGAGCGCGACAGACGTCGGCGTAGGCGTCGGTCATGGTCGCGATCGCTTCAGGTTCGAACGCCTTATTTTTGAAGAGGCGGTAGACGGCCATCAAGGGGTGCCTTGTATTCTGCAGACAAGATCAAGCGTTGCATGACGGACAGTTTGCCTGCGGCGTTTGCGCAATCAAGATCGGCAATATTACGTACGCGGCCGCATGGTATCCAATGAGGTAATCAGGCGGCAGTTTCAGAAATCAGCCGGACCACGGCATCTCTGCATGACGAAGTCATAGCGCCGATGGGTGCCGCAGCCCCGGAGTATTTCACTCGGGGTAAGGTGGCGCACGGAATGGAGCGGGACCGGAGGAACAATCGCCAGAACTCGCGGCAGAGTCCCGCGCTCATTGCTGGCTCTGGCCCATGCGTAAGTCGGGGTCAGTAAGCACACTGCGATGACGACAACAGGAAAAAGACGGAGGCGCATTGCGACCTCCTGCAATCCAAAGGCGACCTGGCACAGGCGGTCGGTTAGGACCGCGCGGGCCCGTCCCTTCGAGCCACGATTTGACTCACGTCAAAGCGATTTGAGGTCAGGCGCTTATCGTCGCATTCGGCTCAGACATGCAGGCAATCTGAGTAGGGCGGCCTTGACCGAGCCTTTTCTCCCCGGTCCTGGCCGCCGTTCTGTTGCTGCCATGGCCGGGATCCGAACCGTCACGATATGACGCCGCAGGCGGGACGAAATGAGCCGCGCATTTTTGATTTGGATCAATGCAGGCGGCGAATCCCTGCCACCAACTTGCGGGCAAAGCACAAGACGCGGATGTCGGAACCCTGAAATTTGGGGGCAATCCGGTCGCTAAAGGGCGGTATCGGACTTCCGCGCGGGCAAGAGCGCCTAGGGAGAGGTCCGATGACTGTGCCTAGCGAACATTCCGGCTATGAAACGGACAGCCTGGTCGAGCGGCTGGCGCAGGTGGCAATCGTCATATCTGGCATAGCGGTCATTGTTCTCTGGTTATATCTGCTGTGGTGATCAAAATTGCTGACGGGCCGCGGCCTGCCGACGAACGTGTGAATGGCCCGAAGCCTCCCGCCGTGACGTTGCAGATCGCCCATGGCGCCGGAGGGGATCGACCAGAAAAATAAGGTCGCCGACCGAGGCGACCTACGTTGAAAAGGCGTCGCCGTCGTCGTCACCTGACGACTGCTCCATCGACCGCCGCTGATCACCCGGGGCCTTCGCGCGACGAACAACCCGATTCCAGCTCGTGCGCCTGCTCCATCAATTCCGTGCCAAGGCCCCTCGAGCTCCTGCGCGACGGCAAGATCGGAGCAGCGCCTCGCCAGGCGGGTACATCGATGCGCCAAGTCCCGAAGGTAGCCGGCCATTTCCCATACGATCCTGACAATGCAGCGGATTTTTCGATTTTTACTTAGCGAGGCTGGTCCACGCTGCAATGCGGTATTTCGGCCGCGCCAGGCGCTGCAAACGCGGGGATAGCGAGAAATTGCGCGGTCAGGAGCGGGACACTTGATATTTATCAAAGCCCGGCGGGGGGGCGTGAGTCCGACCGGCCTTGGCTGGGCTTTATGTGCTTCGAGGTTGCAGCCCTGGCCGGTTTCTTCCCGCCATAGGTCAACTTCGGCCCCGGTCTATTCGACGCGGGGCCTTTTCTTTTGCGAATCCACAGACGGAAAAAGAACCTGACGTTCGGCCATTGCTCGATGAGCGATGGGCGCGTTCACGGCCGTCTCGTTGAAGAGAGAGTTTCGGCCGATCAAATAGAGCGGCTCAGGAAGGCGCCAGGCCACCCGCTGTCATTGGCCCGCGTTAGACAAAAGAGGCCGCCAACCAGGCGGTAACAGCCAAAGTCACTGGAAATAAAACCATCCGATCGCGACCAGCAAGATCACTGCTGTCGTCAGCAATGCCAGCTGTGCTGCCGGATTGTCGCTGAGGCGATGAGGGTGATGATCGCTCTGCATTGTCATTGGGGCATCTCCCCGTCGCCAATTTCTGAGGGGCCGATGGCCCATCCGCAGGCTTATGAAAATCTGGCGGTAGGGAATTGCGGACCGCATTGATCAAAATCAAAAAGTGCGCTCTAAAATTCAAAGGGGCCACGAGCACAATTAACGAGGATACCGCCAGCTGCGGCGCGTCCTCGGACATAATCCAGTTTGATAGAAGCTATCTCCGGGTCGTTGTCGCTCGATCTATCGACGGTCGAGCCGCGATGATCAACGGTCTTGGGGCAGGGGGCTGGAATCGCCAATGGTATTCTTGTGGATACCTGATTTATGCGGGCTCTTTACGGTCTTGGACCGCATCGTGCCGTCTCCCCAATTGATCGTGGCATGATGACGAGCATGGCTTGCTTGTACACTGGTACGGCCCGTTGTTCCGACAACAGGCTTATCAACTCCGCCGCGTCCGATCTGTCCTATGCCGATACTGGCGGCCACCGCCGGCGTGGCCAGAAATACGACGGTCAGAAGAAAAACCAGAAATCTACGGGACATGAAATTCCTCCGTGATATCCGGACTCGGACTGGCCGAATAGCAAATCGTAGCACAATTAAATCCGGCCACTGAAATCCGGCCACCAGGCTTGGAAGCGGGCCAGCGCCCCCGCCGGGTGCTGGCCCCTTATGACTGATTTTCTAGGAATATTTCCCAAAAGGGCCCAATCGGCCCGGCAAAAGGTGCCACTCGACCGCCCTCGATTACCCGGAACTGCCGTCGCCGACTGGATGGGGTGCCGACAGGACCTGTCGGGGTCACGGCAAGAGCCGCGTCGAGAAGCTCGCCAATCGACCACGGATGAGAAGATACTGGCAAAGGTCTGTAACGACGAGGCCGCCAACTGAGGCGACCTATTTGGGAGGAAAGCCATGGAATGGTTCAGCCGGAAAACATCGATAGCGGGTATTCAAATTCCCAATTGGGGGATCGTTCTGGGTGCTGTCATTGTAATCTTGCTCATCTACTCATCTATGCACTGAGCGAGTCTGGGTTCAAAACCGGCCAGTACCCGGCCTTAAAAAGGCTTGAGCGATTTCCCGTAATCCTCAGGAAGGTCGCCGATTGAGGCGAGTAAAACAAAAAGAGACCCCGGCCGAAGTCGGGGCCTCTCCGTTAGTGCTGGCCGTCTGGCGCCCGAACACTGATCCTCCGGGGTGACAAACGGGTGTGAGGATTGGTCGGGCCAGTAGCACAGCACTTAAAGAACATATGGGAGGCAAGGTCGATAATCAAAAGGGGCCACTAAACAATTCAAAAGGGGCCACGCTTTTGTTCTCCATCAGAAAGGGCCAGCACACCCTCCATCCTCATTCCCATTTTGTTCTTGATTTGTTCGTCAAGGCGTGCCTAGGATTTGCCGGTCCGTTGGCACGCGCGTGGGGGGTTATCATGGTCAAGACGGTTGTTGGCGCCGCAATCGCGGCGTTCGTTCTCATTGCGGCCGGGTCGTCTGCGCCGGCGCAGGAGTCGCGGCAGAACGAGGCCGGGCAGTTTGATTTCTACGTGCTGTCGCTGTCCTGGTCGCCGTCCTTCTGTGCGGCCGCCGCCGAACGGGGCGGCGGGCGCGGCGCGTCAATGCAGTGCGGCGCGCGCCCCTATTCGTTCGTCGTGCACGGCCTTTGGCCGCAATACGACAAGGGCTTTCCGGAATATTGCCAGGTCCCGGCGCCGCGGCTCGACCGCAGCATCGTTTCTTCGATGCTCGATCTGATGCCGGCGCCGCATCTGATTTTCAACGAATGGGACAAGCACGGCACCTGCTCGGGGTTGTCGTCGCGCGCCTACTTCGAGACCGTGCGCAAAGCCCGCGCGGTGGTGAAGATCCCGCCCGAATATGTCGATCTGCAAGAGCCGCTCGACGTCGCGCCGGCTGCGGTGGAGGATGCTTTCATCAAAGCCAATCCGGCGCTGCCGCCGGATGGCATGGCCATCGGCTGCGACAAGAAGCGGCTGACCGAGGTCAGGATTTGCCTTGCCAAGGATCTCCAATTCCGCGACTGCCCCGATGTCGCGCGGCGCAGCTGCAAGCGGGACCAAGTGGTGATGCCGCCGCTGCGCGGCGGCTAGAGTATGATCCGGAAAAGTGGAAGCCGGTTTTCCGAAAGGATCATGCTCCACCAAGATATGAGAGCGCCAATCGCTTCAATCTGAAGCAATGGCGCTCTAGGCGCCGTGTAAATCGCCGTATGAATCATTGAACGCGGGCGCGGGGCGTTGTTACTGCTGTGGCGATGAATTACCGCCACGCGTTCCATGCCGGCAATTTCGCCGATGTGCATAAGCACAGCGTGCTGGCGCGCATCCTGGTGCATCTGCGGCTCAAGCCGGCGGCGTTTCGCGTCATCGACACCCATGCCGGCGCCGGCCGTTATGACCTGTTTGCGTCGGAGCCGAGCCGCAGCGGCGAGTGGCACGACGGCATCGAGCGCGTCTGGGAGGCGCGGCTGCAGCACGGGCCGGATGCGTTTCTGGCGCCCTATCTCGACGCCGTCGCCGCGCTCAACCCCGACGGCCGACTGCGCACCTATCCGGGTTCGCCGCTGATCGTGAAAAATCTGCTGCGGCCGCAGGACCGCCTCATCGCCTGCGAGCTCGAGCCGCGGGCCGCGGCGGCGCTCGCCGCGGCGTTGCGCGGCGACGTCCGCGCCAAGGCGGTGGCGATCGACGGCTGGACCGCGCTCGGCGCCTACGTGCCGCCCAAGGAGCGCCGCGGCCTCGTCCTGATCGATCCGCCCTTCGAAGACGCGGCGGATTTCATGCGCCTGTCCAGCGCGCTCGCGGCCGCCCATCGCAAATGGCCGACCGGCATCTACCTGCTGTGGTACCCGATCAAGGACCGCGCCGCGCCGGACGCGCTGGCGCGGCGGCTGCAGAAGCTTGCTCTACCGAACGTTTTGCGCTGCGAGATGACGCTCGGTCCGCCGCGGGCGGAGGCCGGTCTGGTCGGCTCCGGGCTGATCGTGGTCAATCCGCCATTCACGCTCGAAGCGGAGTTGCGGACTTTTATGCCCGCGCTGGGCGCTGTACTGACATCGCGGGCGGCCTGCCGGATCGACTGGCTGGCACACCAACGCTAGGCGGATTGCTAGCCCGACGGTAGTCGCCCACTTTTCCACACGCAAAAATTGGGCTAATTAACTGTTGCTGGCTTAGACGTTCCGCCTCCTGTGGGGGCCGGCGGAGTGACTGAGGCCGTCCGCGGCTGAGGTCTTGCTCGTGTGGATGTCCGGCCAAGCCGTCGCGCCGTGGGGCCGACGGCGAAGCAACCACGGGGGGAAGGAGCTTTTCGATGGCAATGACCGGTACGGTCAAGTTTTTCAACGGCGAGCGCGGCTACGGCTTCATCAAGCCCGATGACGGCGGCCGCGACGTGTTCGTGCACATCACCGCCGTGGAACGCGCGGGGCTGAAATCGCTGATCGAGGGACAGCGCATCAGCTTCGACGTCGAGCCCGACAAGAAGGGCAAGGGCCCGAAAGCGGTCAATCTGGTCGTCACCGGCTAGAGTATGATCCGGAAAAGTGGAAGCCGGTTCCCCGCCTTCGCGAAGCCCGCTTCGGCGGGCGAAGCAAGGCCCGGTAACGTCATGCTCCACTAAGAGGACGCCGCGGCCGCGCCGATGCCGTGCAGCGGCGCGCCCCGCCGCCTGAGGTTATGATCTTTCATCGTCATCGTTTCACGCTTCCGCATGAACCGCCGCTGTCAATGATGCTGCCATGATGATCCTGCGTTCCGCCGCACCGTCTCCGTTCGGCCGCAAGGTGCAGATCGCGCTCGCCGTGCTCGGTTTCGACGACGTCCGCGTCGAGCCGGCCGACACCGTCGATCCGCACGACACCGTCCGTGAACAGAATCCGCTCGGCAAGATTCCCGTGCTGATCGCCGAGGATGGCACCGCCTATTACGATTCGCGGGTGATCCTCGAATATCTCGATCACCGTGCCGGCGGCGGCAAGATCATCCCGCGCGACGCCGGCCCGCGCTTCGCCGCGCTGCGCTTGCAGGCGCTGTGCGACGGCATCCTCGATGCGTCGATCCTGACGGTCTATGAGGGCCGCTGGCGCGCGGTCAAAAACCACGAGCCGAAATGGCTCGACCATCAGGCCGGCAAGGTGGGGCGCGCGCTGGCCGTGCTGGAAGCGGCACCGCCGGCGTTCGACGCGGCTAGCGTTCCCCATGTCGGGCAGATCGCGCTCGCCTGCGCGCTCGGCTATCGCGATCTCCGCTTTGGCGGCGATTGGCGCGGCGAGTACCCGCGTCTCGTCGCCTGGCTCGATGACTTCGCCGCGCGCGTGCCGGCATTCGCGGCGACGGCGACGAAGGCCTAGTGTGGCGGTTCAGAAGTCCGCATCATTTTTGCCGCGAACTCGTCATGCGGACTTCCGAACCAAAGCCACACTAGATCAATACGTTGCTAGTGTCCTTCGATTCCGAAGTTCGCAAACGAGGGTGCCGCATAATGATGCGAACTTCGGAATCGGGACACTAGCGCCTTCTCAACACTATCGGCCGCCGCTGCGGTTCTGCGCTGTACACGAAAAAAGCCCCGCGACAATGTCGCGGGGCTTTTTGCAGTGGTTGCCTTTATGCGACTGGCCGCAGATCAGAACCGGTAGTTGAAGCCGCCGCGCAAGATATTGTCGCTGAACGACACATGGTTGACCGCGGTCGTGCCGCAGCCCAGGCCGCAATTGAAATTGCCGAGGTCGACGTAGAGATATTCCGCCTTGGCGGTCCAGTTGCCGGTGATGGCAAATTCAATACCGGCGCCCACCGTCCAGCCCACATTGGTCGTGGTGCTGCCGGCAAAACCGGGTCGCGAGGCTTGGATGTCGCCGAACGCGGCGCCGCCGGTGACATAGGGCAGGAACCGGTCTGCCGCATAACCGAGCCGCGCGCGCACGGTCGAGAGCCAGCTGTCGCTGGTCTGGCAGCCGGTCGCGCAGCCGGCGGTGGTCGATCCCTTCATGCCGCTCCAATCGATGTCGCCTTCGGCGCCGATCACGGCACGGCCGTACTGGTAATTGTAGCCGATGGTGCCGCCGGCAAGCGCACCGGTAAGATTGAAGCTGCCGGCCGAATCCCACGTCGAGGTTCCCAAGCCACCGCCGCCGTTTACGCCGAGATAGAATCCGGTCCAGTTGTAATAGGGCGCCGCATATGGCGCCTTGTAGTAGGGCGCCGGGGCGGGGGACAGATCGGCCGCCGCAGCCGCGCCGGTCAGCGCCATCAGCGCCACACTGGCAAGAAACACACGCTTCATTGTAGGGGCCTCCGTCGTGTTTAGGTCCCCAAACAGTATTCCCAATCTATTTTTGGTCTAGTGTAGAAATGTCACAGGTCTATTCTCTTTGTGGACAATATTGTGGCGAAATCAATCCTTATAGCGTCACGATTATAGCTAAATATGTTTTAACGCCGACCAAAGAACGGTTAAATTACTGTTAATTCCTGAAAGAAGTCTGCTCGCGCCGCTGAGCGCGCTGCGCAGCGCCCGCCCTCGCGTCATTGGCGGCAACCCATCCGTGGATGAGCGCGGGGTCGGAGCCGCGATCGCCGACCCTGGCCCTATGCCGGCGCAAACCTTACGTTCGCGCCAGGACCTTTCGGTCCTTCCGGCAAATCAAGCATGAGCGTTCCGAAGAAAGACATCGAGCCCGAGATCGAGATCGTCGAGGAAGACGAGGAGTCGTCGCTTCCTGAAACGGAAGAGAACGGTGCTGCGACTATCGACGACCACGTCGAGGACTCGCTTGCCGCCGGCCGCGCCGCCATCCTCCGTTACGTCAAGCTGGCGCCGTCCCAGCCCGGCGTCTACCGCATGATCGATGCGCGGGGCGACGTGCTCTATGTCGGCAAGGCGAAGAACGTCAGGAACCGCATTCGCGCCTACGCGCGGCCGGCCGGTCTCGACACCCGCATCGAGCGCATGATCGCCGCCACCCGGGCGCTCGAATTCGTCGTCACCCGCACCGAGACTGAGGCGCTGCTGCTCGAGGCCAACCTGATCAAGCGGCTGCGGCCGCGCTTCAATGTACTGCTGCGCGACGACAAATCTTTTCCCTACATCGTCATCACGTCCGACCATTGGGCTCCGCAAATCCTCAAGCATCGCGGCGCGCGCACCCGGCCGGGCCAGTACTACGGGCCGTTCGCTTCGGTTTGGGCGGTCAACCGCACCATCAACGCGCTGCAACGCGCGTTCCTGCTGCGCTCGTGCAGCGATCCGTTCTTCGAGAGCCGCACCCGGCCGTGCTTGCTGCATCAGATCAAGCGCTGTTCGGCGCCGTGCACCAACGAGATTTCCTTCAGCGACTACGCGGTGCTGGTGCGCGAAGCCAACGCGTTCCTGTCCGGCCGCAGCAAAGCGGTCAAGGACGAGCTTGCCGCCGAGATGGAAAAGGCCTCGCTCGCCCTCGATTTCGAGCGCGCCGCCGTTTACCGCGACCGCTTGGCGGCGCTCTCGGCCATTCAGGCGCACCAGGGCGTCAACCCGCGCGGCGTGGAAGAGGCCGATGTTTTTGCCCTGCATCAGCAGGGCGGCTTCGCTTGTGTCGAGGTGTTCTTCTTCCGCACCGGGCAGAACTGGGGCAATCGCGCCTATTTCCCCAAGGCCGACCGCTCGATCTCGCCCGGTGAAATTCTCGCCGCCTTTCTCGCACAGTTCTACGACGACAAGCCGTGCCCGCGGCTGATCCTGATCTCGCACGACATCGAGGATCGCGCGCTGCTCGCCGAAGCGCTCAGCACCAAGAGCGGGCACCGGATCGAAGTCGTGGTGCCGCAGCGCGGTGAAAAAAAAGATTTGATCGAGCACGCGCTGGCCAACGCCCGCGAAGCGCTCGGCCGCAAACTGGCCGAGACCTCCTCGCAGGAGAGGCTTCTCCGCCAACTCGCCGAGACCTTCGGCTTGCCACGGGTGCCGCGGCGCATCGAGGTCTACGACAACAGCCACATTCAGGGTTCGAACGCGGTCGGCGCCATGATCGTCGCCGGGCCGGAGGGTTTCCGCAAGAAAGAATACCGCAAGTTCAACATCCGCTCGGCCGATCTTACTCCCGGCGACGATTTTGCCATGATGCGCGAGGTGCTGACGCGCCGGTTCAAGCGGCTGCTGGCCGAGGCGCCGTTACCCTCTCCCCTTGCGGGAGAGGGTGGCGAGCAGCGCAGCTGCGAGCCGGGTGAGGGGGCGGCGCGCCTCGCACGACTTGACCCCTCACCCGCCCTCGCTTCGCCAAAGCTTGATGCCGTCGGCATCAAGCGTACTTACCCATCCTCGCGATCGATCGAGGGATCGATCGCGCTGCACCCTCTCCCGCAAGGGGAGAGGGAAGGCGTACAAGCGGAGTTTCAAGCAGACGACGCCGAATCCCCGTGGCCGGACCTCGTGCTGGTCGACGGCGGGCAAGGGCAGCTCAATGCGGCGCTGCAGGTGCTGGCGCCGCTCGGCGTTGACGTCCCACTCGTCGCCATAGCCAAAGGCCCCGACCGCGACGCCGGCCGCGAGACGTTCTTTATTCCCGGCCGCGACTCGTTCAAGCTGCCGCCGCGCGATCCGGTGCTGTATTTTGTCGAGCGGCTGCGCGACGAGGCGCATCGTTTTGCAGTCGGTTCGCACCGGGCGCGGCGCATGCGCGATCTGCGCGAGGCCGGCCTGCAGGAGATCGCGGGGATCGGGCCGAGCCGAAAACGCGCCTTGCTTCACCATTTCGGCACGCTCAAAGCGATCGAGCGCGCTTCGGTCACGGATTTGATGCAGGTCGATGGTATCAGCGCCGAAACGGCCCGGCGCATCTATGAATTCTTTCACGAGGGGGCGGCGTGATCGGACCTCGAAGTGACGGGCGGGCAGGGGCCTTCGCCGCGCATGCCGTGACGCTGGCATGCAAAGTAAGGCACTGTCGGCGCTGGCGCCGCGGCGCTATGGTGCAGCCATGAATTCAACGACCACAGGCCGGCTGGGCGCGCATCCGCTCGCGCTTCCCAATGTGCTGACCTACGGCCGTATCGCCGCCGTGCCGATCGTGGTCGGCTGCATGTTCTGGCAAAGCATCCTCGGCGGCGGGCTTTGGCTGCGCTGGGTGGCGCTCGCCTTCTTCATCGCCGCCGCCATCAGCGATTTCCTCGACGGTTATTTTGCCCGCATCTGGGCCCAGCAGTCCTCGCTCGGCCGCATGCTCGATCCGATCGCAGACAAGCTCCTGGTCTCGTCGTGTCTGTTGATGCTTGCGGCGGAAGACACCATCCACGGCTGGTCGCTGTTCGCGGCGATCGTCATCCTGTGCCGCGAGATTCTGGTCTCGGGCTTGCGCGAATATCTCGCCGAGCTGCGCGTCAGCGTGCCGGTGACGCGGCTCGCCAAATGGAAGACGACGCTGCAGCTCGTCGCCGTCGGCTTTCTCATCGCCGGTGATGCCGGGGACGCCGTCATCCCCATCGTCACCAAGATCGGCATCATGCTGTTATGGCTGTCGGCGCTGCTGACGCTGTACACCGGCTGGGATTATCTGCAGGCCGGACTGCACCACCTGACCCGGGAGGATGCGTGAAGCTTTTGTATTTCGCCTGGGTGCGCGAGCGCGTCGGCAAGGCCGAGGAACAGATCGATCCGCCGGCCGGCGTCGCGACGGTCGGCGAACTGATGGCCTGGCTCGCCCGGCGGGACGAGCAATACGCCTACGCGTTCGAGAACCCGAAGGTGATCCGCGCCGCCATCGATCGCAGCCACGTGCGCGCCGATGCGGCGATCGCAGGCGCCGGCGAAATCGCGTTCTTCCCGCCGATGACCGGCGGCTGAGTTGTTGATGGCGTATCAGAAACCGTCATGACCACGACCATACGTTTGCAGCGCGAGGCCTTCGACGTCGCCGCCGAAACGGCGAAGATGACGCGCGGGCGAACCGATATCGGCGCGGTCGTGACCTTCACCGGTCTGTGTCGCGCCGACGAGAACGGCGAGCCGATTGCGGCGCTGACGCTCGAACATTACCCGGGCATGGCGGAAACGGAGATCGCCCGGCATGTCGAAGAAGCGCGCGCGCGCTGGCCGCTCATCGGCGTGACGGTGATTCACCGCTACGGGCGTATCGTGCCCGGCGAGATCATCGTCATGGTGGCGACGGTGTCGAGCCATCGCGAAGCCGCCTTCGCGGCGGCTTCGTTTCTCATGGATTACCTGAAAACCCGGGCGCCGTTCTGGAAGCAGGTCGAGAAGGCTACCGGCTCGGCCTGGGTCAACGCCAAGGCGACCGATGACGCCGCCGCGGAGCGTTGGTCGGTGCCGCGGCCACACCGGCACGAAGCCGCGAAGTAACACAGCGATCTTGAAACGCGCGCCGCCGGCGCGCGCGCTATGGCTTCGAATGAGCCCGTTGCGCCACCGGATTCCAACGCTCAACCGTGCGGTTCATCGCACCAGCCTTTATGAGATTCCTATATCGTTGACTGCGCTCTTCTCTCGCATTCAATTCCATTCAATGGCAAAATAACCAACGAGCAACGGGAATGGCGCTCGCCTATTTTATTGGTATCCATTTGCGGTTTATCAAAGACCTAGGCAGACCTCGGTGCTAGGCGTCTGCTCAAACAAAGGGAAATCCCATGGCGCTGACCGTCCTCATGTTCTTCGTGCTGATCGCCAGCTATGCGCTGATGTTCGGTTTGGTGAAATTCACCGAGAACGTCATTACCGAGACGCGATACGGATCGGCGGGCGACGGCGCTGCGGCAACAACTGAAGACGCCACGAACACTCTGTGAGCAATGCCACGGTAGACGAGTCGCGCCGCTCCAAAACCTGACGGAGATCACCATGGTGTCGGTCTATGTTCTCACGCTTCTCGTGGTTCTGCTGGTGATTTACCTGTTCTACGCCGTCATTAATCCGCAAAAATTCTAAGTTCTCGCCGCCGAGGCGCCGGAGCAGCAATCGTTCGGAGACGTGCAAATGTCCGTTCCCGCCTGGCTGCAAATCGCCGTCGCCGTCCTCGCCATCTTTCTGCTCAGCATTCCGACCGGGCGCTACATGGCCCACATCGTCATGGGGCAGAAGACGTTGTTCGATCGGTTCTTCGATCCGATCGATAACGCCATCTATTTTCTCATTGGCCGCCGGGTGACTGGCCAGGCGATGACCTGGAAGACTTACACCTACCACATGCTGGCGACCAATCTGGTCATGGCGCTGCTCATCTTCGTTGTCTATTCATTCCAGGATCATCTCCCGCTCAATCAGCTGAACTTCCCGGGCATGGAGGCCTTCCAGGCGTTCAACACGGCAATCAGCTTCATCACCAACACCAATTGGCAAAGCTATAGCGGCGAGACCACGCTGTCTAATTTCAGCCAGATGGGCGGCATTACCTTCCCGATGTTCACTTCGGCGACGACGGGCTTTGTCGTGGCGATGGCATGGATTCGCGCGTTTACGGTCACCAATGGCGGCGCCGATCTCGGCAATTTTTACCGCGATTTCATCCGCTTCATCACCCGCGTGCTGCTGCCGATCTGTGTCGTGATCGCTTTGGTGATGGTCAGCCAAGGCGCCGTGCAGACGCTCGACGCCAGCATGGCCGCGCACACGCTGCAGGGGGCCGATCAGACCATCATCGTCGGGCCGGTCGCCTCGCAAGGCACGATCGAACTCGTCGGCACCAATGGCGGCGGCTTCTACAACGTCAATGCGGCGCATCCCTTCCAGAATCCGACGCCGATCACGAATGTCATTCTCGTCGTGCTGATGGCGCTGTTGCCGGCTTCCATCATCGTCACCTTCGGCGAGATGATCGGCAGCCGCCGGCAGGCCTGGGTGCTCTACGGCGTGATGGGCACGCTGATGGTGCTTTTGCTGCTGCTTTGCGTCATGCCCGAGCAGGGCGGCACGCCGATGCTGAAGCAGGCCGGCATCGAGACCAGCGCGACCGCCGATCAGCCCGGCGGCAATATGGAGGGCAAGGAGGTCCGCTTCGGCATCGCCGCCAGCAGCCTGTTTGCCGACATTACCACCGCCTTCACCACCGGCGCGGTGGACTCCGCCCACGACAGCTACACGCCGCTGCCCGGCATCTCGATGTTCGGTCAGATGATGCTGCAGTGTGTCTTTGGCGGCAAAGGCGTCGGCTTCTTGAATGGCCTGATCTACGGCCTGATCGCCGTGTTTGTCGCCGGACTGATGGTCGGCCGCACGCCGGAATTCTTGGGGAAGAAGATCGAGACGCAGGAGATCATTCTCGTTTCGCTCGCTTTGCTGATCCATCCGCTCGTCATTCTTTCTCCGACCGGCTGGTCGATGCTCGCTCCCTACGCGCTGTCCTCGCTCGGCAACAACGGCATTCACGGCTACGAGGAAGTCCTCTACGGCTTCACATCGGCAGCCGCCGACAACGGCTCGGCGTTTGCCGGCCTCAACTCCAACACGCCCTGGTTCAATCTCGCCATCGCCGCCGTCATCTTTATCGGCCGCTATCCGCCGATCATCTTCCTGATGGGTGTGGCGGGGTCGGTCGCCCGCAAGCGGACGACGCCGCCGACCACCAGCACGCTTCGCACCGACACGGTGATGTTCGGCGTGTTCTGGTTTGCCACCATCCTGATCGTGGGGGCACTGACCTTCTTTCCGGCCCTGGTGCTTGGACCAATCGCCGAATTCTTCGCCATGAAGGCTGGGCTTACTTTTTAACGAGCTGGCGCACCTGACGTCACGCTGGAGAGAACGATGGCACCGCGAGCAGAAAACAGCACAAGCCGTGAGCCGCTGGGCGCGGCCTTTCGCGGCGTGCGTTTGCGCGGCGGCTACACGCTCGGCCTGTTCGTCCAGGCGTTGAAGGACTCGCTGGTCAAGTTCGATCCGCGGGTGCAGATCCGCAATCCGGTCATGTTCGTGGTCTGGGTCGGAACGCTGGTAACGCTGGCGCTGACGATCCAGCCGGATTTGTTCGGTCCGTCCGCCGCCTCGCGCCACTACAACGGCATTGTCACCGTGGTGCTGGCGCTGACCGTATGGTTTGCCAACTATGCCGAAGCTCTCGCCGAGGGCCGCGGCAAGGCGAAAGCCACCGCGCTACGGCAAACCCGAGCCGACCTGGTCGGTATCCGCGTGCTCGAGGACGGCCGCACCGAGCAGGTCCCGGCCGCGGACCTGCGCAAGGGCGATCTTATCCGCGTCGAGAAGAACGACGTGGTGCCGGCGGATGGCGACGTGGTCGAGGGTATGGCCTATGTCAACGAAGCCGCGATCACCGGCGAATCTGCGCCGGTCTTGAAGGAGCCGGGAACCGATATGTTCTCGTCGGTTACCGCCGGCACGACCATCATTTCGGATTGGCTGATGGTGCGCGTCTCCGCCGATCCCGGCAGCTCGTTCCTCGACCGCATCATCCACCTCGTCGAAGGCGCCAGGCGGCAAAAGACCCCCAACGAGATGGCGCTCACCGTGCTGCTGTCCATCCTGACGCTGATCTTCGTCATCGTCGTGGCGGCGATGGCGCCGGTCGCCACCTATCTGCAGGCGCGAATCAATGTCGCCGATCTTGTTGCACTTCTGGTCGCGCTGATCCCGACGACAATCGCGGCGCTGCTTTCCGCTATCGGTATCGCCGGAATGGACCGCACGATGCGGTTCAATGTGCTGGCAATGTCCGGCAAGGCCGTCGAGACGGCCGGCGACGTTCAGACATTGATTCTCGACAAGACGGGGACGATCACCACGGGCGATCGCGAGGCGACCGATTTCATCCCGACATCGGGCCATCAGCCGAGCGAACTGGTTCAGGCCGCGTACCTTGCCTCCCACTTCGACACGACGCCGGAAGGCCGCTCGGTTGTTGCCAACAGCGCTTCGCGGGGTGCCAGGCCGACGGCCGACCTCGATCAGGCCAAAGGTCTGGAATTTTCGGCGCAGACTCGCATGAGCGGAACCGACCTGCCCGATGGCCGGGTCATCCGCAAAGGTGCGGTGAGCGCGGTGGTCCGACACATTATCGACCGGTTCAAGACCGTTCCGCCGCCGGATCTGCAGACGATCGCGGACGGCGTCGCGAAGAAGGGAGCGACGCCGCTCGCCGTCAGCGTCAACGGCGACATCGTCGGCATTGTCGTGCTCTCCGACAAGCTCAAGCCGGGCATCCGCGAGCGCATCGCCGAGCTACGCAAGATGGCGGTCCGGACCGTCATGGTCACCGGCGACAATCCGGTTACTGCCTACTCAATCGCGGCCGAGGCCGGCGTCGACGACTTCGTCGCCGAGGTTACTCCGGAAGAGAAGCTGCAGTTGGTGCGTCGCGAACAAGCCCAGGGGCGGTTGGTGGCGATGACCGGAGACGGCACCAATGATGCGCCGGCATTGGCCCAGGCGGACGTCGGCCTGGCGATGAATTCGGGAACGATGGCGGCCAAGGAAGCGGCCAATCTCGTCGATCTCGATTCCGATCCGACCAAGCTCACCGACCTCGTCGCCATCGGCAGGCAAATGCTGATGACGCGCGGCGCGCTGACGACGTTCTCCATTGCCAACGACGTGGCAAAATATTTCGCCATCATCCCGGCGATGTTCATCCTCGCCCTGCCGGGCCTGGCAGCGCTCAACGTCATGAACTTGGCGACGCCGCGCAGCGCGGTGCTCTCGGCGCTGATCTTCAACGCCGTCATCATTCCGCTGCTCATCCCGCTGGCGTTGGGCGGCGTGCGTTTCCGGGTGCAGGCCGCGGAAAGCCTGTTCCATCGCAATCTTTGGATTTACGGCGTCGGCGGGCTGGTTGCGCCTTTCGTCGGCATCAAGCTGATCGATCTGTTGATCGCGCCGCTGGTTTGAGAGGAGCGTGATATGCTCGGCTATGTTACTGGCGCAGTGCGCATTTCTCTGGTGACGTTCGCTTTGTGCGGCTTTGCCTACCCGTTCGCCGTTACCGCAGTGGGTCAGTTGCTCATGCCAAATCGGGCGAATGGCAGTCTCGAACAGAGTGCTGACGGCCGGATCATCGGCTCGCGCTTGATTGGCCAGCAGTGGAATGATGCGCAATGGTTCCATGGCCGTCCATCGGCCACCGTCGCCCCCGATCCTAAGGATCCGAGCAAAAATATCGACGCACCTTATAACGCAGCAAATACGACGGCTTCGAACCTGGGTCCGACCAGCAAGGCCCTGCAGGACCGTTTGACCGCCGACCGCAAGGCTTTCGATGAGGCGCAACCCGAACTTGCCGGCAAGCTCTTGCCCTCCGACATGCTGACGACCTCGGGTTCTGGCCTTGATCCCGACATCACGCCGGCCAATGCTTTGCTTCAGGTGGCTCGCGTGGCCAAAGCCCGCGGCGTGGCGCCCGCGCAAATTGCGGCTCTCGTCGAACAACACGTGACGCCCCGCAGCCTTTGGATTTTCGGCGAGCCGCGGGTCAACGTTTTGGAGCTCAACCTGGCGCTGGAGGCGGCCTTTCCAAAGAAATAGCAGCGCTTCCGGTTGCGGCAGCATCCGCGGAGCGTCAGCCGCATTCCTGATCCGGGTCGGAGGGAAGATCGATGTTCGAGGTCCTCTACCTGTTTGTGCTCGTGTGGGCGGCGCTGCCCTTGATCCGCACCCTGATGCAAGGGCGAGGCGGCGACCACATTGCGTTTGTGCACCGGCTGTATCGCGATGCCGCCTACGTGCTGGCTGCTTTGCTGGGGATCATCGTCTTCGAGGCGGCGCTCGGCATCTCTCTCGAAAACTACTGGTTTGAGGAGCTGGGCCAGAGCCATCGCTATTGGCTGTCGCTTGAATATCGCGTGGCAATTTTCCTCGTGGCCCTGCTGACGGTCGGTCTGTTTGTCGGCGCCAACCTGCGCGCACTGTGCCGGTGGTATGCGGTGATCCCGGCAAGCGCGCCGTGGATCGTCGGATTTGTGCTTGCGGCCCTAGTCGGATTTTTCGCCACCCCGCTCTGGATTCCGCTCATGCGGTTCCTCGGCGCCACGACGGCCGGCGTGGTCGATCCTGTGTTCGGCAGAGATCTTTCTTTCTACTTGCTGGCATTGCCGCTCTACGACGACGTCGTCGCTATCGTGATCGGGGTCCTTTGCCTGGCGATTGCGCTTTGGCTGGGCATCGGACTGGCGGCTCGCAGTGGAACGGCTGCGTTCGTCAATCGCTTGGCGCCCGGCAGAGCCTCTGACCGCTATGGAAGCGTCGTCCTTCTATCGCCGGGACCGAGCCGGCCGGATTGGGCGAGCTGGATACGGCAGGGCATGATTCTCGGCGCGCTGCTATGCGTCGCACTCGGGATAAGTCGGTTCTTGGCCCGCTACCACCTCGTTGTGGACGGACACTCGACGGTCGTGGCCGGCGCCTCTTATGCCGACGTCAATTTCTGGCTGCCCGGATACGACCTCATCGTGGCATGTTGGTTCGCGGCGGCGTCGATCCTTGGGCTGGCCGCTGCCCTTCCGCGCATTCGCAACTGGTTGTTGATGCGTCGGTCGCATTGGCTCGCGCCGTTCACGGCGCTGGCGCTGCTTGTCGTGGCAGCATTCGCGGTCCCCACTGGGATTGAGGACCTCTATGTGGGGCCGAACCAGATCACGTTGGAGCTGCCATATCTGCTCAGGAGCATCGCCGGCACGCGCCAAGCCTTCAACCTCCAGGGACCCTCGGTCGAAGAGCGAGAATTTGCGGTCTCCGCGACGCCATTGACCGCTGCCGATTTGACGAGGAATGCGGCGACGCTGCAGGACGCGCGCATCTGGGATTGGCGCGCGCTCGAACCGCAACTGCAGCAAATCCAGGGCCTACGGCCCTACTACACGTTTCACGGCGTCGATATCGATCGCTATGCGATCGATGGCGCCGAGCGGCAGGTCATGATCACGGCGCGCGAACTCGATGTTACGCGGCTTCCCGCGCCCGCCCAGGTTTGGGTCAATCTCGCGCTCAAATACACTCACGGCTATGGGATCGTCGCGGTCCCGGTGAACGAGATCGACGCCCGGGGCAATCCGGTCCTCTGGGCCCATGATATTCCCATCGAGGCCAAGAAAGATCTCGCGGTGACCCGCGGCGCGATCTATTTCGGCGAGCTCACCGAAGATCGTGTCTATGTGCACACCACCGAGAAGGAATTCGATTTCCCGCGAGGCCAGGCCAACGCCGAGACGGTGTATCAGGGAACGGGAGGAATCCTGCTCTCCAACTTGTGGCGCAAGCTGGTCATTGCCCGCCAATTCGACGGCCCGCGGCTTTTCATCTCGGGATATTTCACGCCTGAGAGCCGGGTGATGCTGCGCCGGAATATCGTCGAGCGAGCGCGGACGCTGGCCCCGTTCCTCAGCTTTGATCGCAATCCTTACATCGTCGCGGATGCGGACCATTATTCCTACATCCTCGACGCCTATACGACGTCGCAGAATTATCCTTACAGCGAGGCCTATCAGGGATCGCTTTCTGCTTTCCGCGGCTACAACTACCTGCGCAATTCCGTGAAGGCGGTGATCGACGCCTATAACGGCGCGGTGACGCTTTACGTCTTCGACCGGTACGATCCGATCATCAACGCCTATCGGCAGGTGCTGCCCGAACTTTTCAAGGATGCGCGCGAGATGCCGGAGAATCTGCACCGGCATATCCGCTATCCGGAAGATATCTTCACGGTACAGGCCGAGATGTACGGCACCTACCACATGACCAACCCCACCACCTTCTACAATCGCGAGGATCGCTGGGAGGTCCCGCACGAGCTTTATCGAGCCAGCGAGATCGCGATGCTGCCCTATTACGTGATGACGCAGCTGCCCGGTTCCGACAAGCCGGAGTTTCTGCTCATGTTGCCGTTGGCGGTCGCCGGCAAGAATCAGATGGCGGGTTGGCTCGCGGGCCGCTCCGACGGCGACAACTACGGGAAGATGGTGGCTTTCCGCTTCCCCAAAGGGACCTTCATCGACGGCCCGGCACAGGTGGAATCACGGATCAGCTCGGACAGCCGGTTCTCCGGTGATCTTACCCTTTGGGATCAGCACGGTTCGCAGGTCATTCGCGGCAATCTCATTGTGCTGCCGCTTGTCGACAACCAGCTCATCGTGATCGAGCCGGTCTATATCGAGGCGGAGCAGACCAAGATCCCGATGCTCGCCCGCGTGGTATTGGGCCAGCTCCTGCCGGACGACCGCAAGATCGAGTGGGCGAGTACGCTCACGGAGGCCGAGCGTCTCCTCGTCGGGGCGTCAGCGTCCACCGTAGCCGGCGCGCCCGCTCCGGGAACGGGCAACGAAATGCTGGAACGTGCGCGCGCGCTGTTCGGCGAGATGCAGCGGGAATATGCCGCCGGCAACTTCGCCCGCTATGGCGAGCTTCTCCAGCAGCTCGGAAAGCTGCTGCAGTCACAATGAAAATTTCATGATTTGGCGAGCTTAGCCCGAGCATTCCCTGCCTCTAGTACCGACTATCGCTGATGAATGAGTCGTGATTCAAGGATGCATGAGCGGCATCCCCGAGGCGACGATTATCATTCTGACGGCGGAGGAACGTGCCGAGCTTGAGAGCTTGGCGCGCTCGAC
>JBEKIC010000012.1:0-87368 GCA_050011955.1 Xanthobacteraceae bacterium | reverse complement strand
TGTCGGACTTGCGCGAAATCTTGTCGATTTCGTCGATATAGACGATGCCGCGCTGCGCCCGCTCGACATTGTAGTCGGCCGATTGCAACAGCTTCAAAATGATGTTCTCGACGTCTTCGCCGACATAACCGGCTTCCGTCAGCGTGGTCGCGTCCGCCATGGTGAACGGCACATCGAGGATGCGCGCCAGCGTCTGCGCCAGCAGGGTCTTGCCGGAGCCGGTCGGCCCGATCAGCAGAATGTTCGATTTGGCCAGCTCGACGTCGTTGTGTTTGCTCTGGTGATTGAGCCGTTTGTAGTGATTGTGAACGGCGACCGACAGCACCTTCTTGGCGTGATCCTGACCGATCACGTAGTCGTCGAGAACCTTACGGATTTCCCGCGGCGTCGGAATGCCGTCACGCGACTTCACCAGCGAGGATTTGTTCTCCTCACGGATGATGTCCATGCACAGCTCGACGCATTCGTCGCAAATGAAGACGGTCGGCCCGGCGATAAGCTTGCGCACCTCGTGCTGGCTCTTGCCGCAGAACGAGCAGTAGAGCGTATTCTTGGAATCGCCGCCGCCAACCTTGCTCATTCCCGTCTCCGCCTTCACCACGAGGGAAGCCGTGCGACCCTCAACACCTTGCGCTTCGCCGTGCTAAAAAACCGTAGCACCGTCGGCGTCTGCGCCGGAACACGACATCACTGTGACAATACCCGGTCACTTCGTACAAGCGTGCATGCTAATGGCGTGCCAATCAAGAATCCATTAACGATAACGCGACTTTGGACGGCTGTGCTTTCTAGAGCACACCCGGGGGAATCCGTTTGACGCCGGCCTGGGCCGGCTTTGGCGCCGATTCGTCCCATTGCCGCGCTCACACCTTGGCAAGGACCGGCTCGCTCTTGAGCGACGGTTCCTCCGGCCGCTTCTCAATCACCTTGTCGATGAGGCCGAAATCCTTGGCCATTTCGGCGGTCAGGAACATGTCACGTTCCAGCGCATCTTCGATCTTCTTCAGCGGCTGGCCGGTATGCTTGACGTAGATTTCGTTCAGCCGCCGCTTCAGGTTCAGGATCTCCTGGGCGTGGAGCATGATATCCGTGGCCTGGCCTTGGAACCCGCCGGAGGGCTGGTGCACCATGATCCGGGCATTGGGCAGGGCAAAACGCAGGTCCTTGTTTCCCGCCGCGAGCAGGAGCGAGGCCATGGAAGCGGCCTGCCCGGTACATAGCGTCGACACCGCCGGGCGTACGAACTGCATCGTGTCATAGATCGCCAGGCCCGAGGTCACGACCCCGCCGGGCGAGTTGATGTACAGCGAGACTTCTTTCTTCGGGTTCTCCGCCTCGAGGAACAAAAGCTGGGCGATGACCAGCGAGGCCATGCCATCCTCGATCGGCCCGGTGATGAAGATGATCCGCTCCTTGAGCAGCCGGGAATAAATGTCGTAGGCCCGCTCCCCGCGGTTGGTCTGCTCGACCACCATGGGGACGAGGTACTGCATGTAAGTGTCCTTTGGGTCGCGCATGGTCTCACCTGTCAGAAGTGCTCGAGTGTTCGGGCTCGTCGTGCTGCGGCTTGCTCAGTGTGGCTGAGTCGGGCTTGACTGTCGAAAGAGCCGCGGACCGCAAAGCCATGAAAAGCTGCAACTATCGCAGATATGCACGGAAGTTGCGACCACAAGACGTACGCAACGGCTTTGGTCACGCCTGATCCCTCACGCCTCATCTTCCTTGAACAGCTCGTCCCGTGAAACCGGCTTTTCCGTGACCTCGGCGAGCTCAATCAGGAAGTCCACCACCTTGTCCTCGAACAAGGGCGCGCGCAAGGCGGCAAGGGCCCCGGGATTTTTCCGGTAATAGTCCCATACCTCCTGCTCCCGCCCGGGCAGCTGGCGCATCTGCTCCACCACGGCGGCGTTCAGCTGCTCCTCCGTGACCTTGATTTTGTTCCGTTCGCCGATCTCGGCGATGACCAGACCGAGGCGCACCCGCCGTTCGGCGATGGCCCGGTATTCAGCCCGCGCCTTGTCTTCGGTCGTTCCTTCGTCGGCGAAGGTCCGGCCTTGGTCCTTGAGGTCCTTCTCGACCGAGGACCAGACGTTATTGAATTCCTGCTCGGCCAAGCTCGGCGGCGGCTCGAATTTGTGACGCTCATCGAGTTGATCGAGCAACGCGCGCTTGAGCTTCTGCCGCGATGCCGCAGCATGCTCGCGC
Source organism: Xanthobacteraceae bacterium (assembly GCA_050011955.1). Taxonomy (GTDB): domain Bacteria; phylum Pseudomonadota; class Alphaproteobacteria; order Rhizobiales; family Xanthobacteraceae; genus BOG-931. The sequence goes on along the minus strand of JBEKIC010000012.1, from coordinate 85,163 downwards.
TGCGCGCGGTCCTTGATCGCGTCCCGAAGCTTAGCCAGCGACTCCAATCCAAGCGTCTTGGCGAAGTCGTCATCGATCGTGACCGGACCGGGCGCCTCAACCGCTTTCACCGTCACTGCAAACGTGGCGTCCTTACCGGCGACTGCCGTGGCCCGGTAGTCATCGGGGAACTTGACATCGAAGGTCCGGCTTTCCCCGGCTTTGACGCCCATAAGATGGTCTTCGAAGCCCGGGATGAACTGCCCCGAGCCAAGGACCATCGGAACCTCCTCAGCGGCGCCGCCCTCGAACGGCTTACCGTCGATCGTACCCTGAAACGACAGGATGAGCCGGTCACCCTTTTCCGCCCCTTCGCTCTTGGCGATGAACGGCCGATTCTGTTCGGCGATCCTCTGCAAAGTTTCATCGATCTCGGCGCCGGTGACCTCGGCGGTGAGCCGGGTAAGCTTGATGGTCTTGAAATCGGCGAGCGTGATCGGCGGCACGATCTCGATCTCGACGGTGTAGGCAAGGTCGGACTTGCCGGCGATGACGCCCTCGACCGCGCCCTCCTCCGTCGGCAGCACGACCTTGGGCTCGGTGGCGAGCTTGAATCCGTGGTCGGTGACGATCTTGCTGTTCGCCTCGCGCACCGCCGCCTCGATCACCTCCGCCATGGCGGCCTTGCCGTAAAGCCGCTTGAGATGCGCGACCGGGACCTTGCCGGGCCGGAAACCGCGGAGCTGCACGCGCCCCTTCAGGTCGTCGAGCCGCTCGTTGACCCGCGCCTCAAGGTCGGTCGCGGGGACGACAACGCGATATTCGCGCTTGAGGCCGGCGGCGGAAGTTTCGGTCACTTGCATTGGCACTACTCTTCACGGCCCGAGATCGAGCACATCTCGGCCAGGTTTTGGGAAAGGCCGCCCGGGCTGGTGCGGGCGGAGGGGCTCGAACCCCCACGACTTTCGTCACGGGAACCTAAATCCCGCGCGTCTACCAATTCCGCCACGCCCGCGACGGGAGGCTGTTTCGGCGGCGCGGCTTATATCACGCGGGTTACACCTGACACTACAAAAATAGGCATTGAATCACGGGCCTGCAAAGTGCCGCGCCTGGACGTCAGCACGTCCTGCGATCACCGAACGAGCGTGCGATAGATGCGCGGCAGCATATCCGGTAAATCCTCGGAAATAAGGCCGGGCCCCGCCGCGACGCCGGTTTCGCCATGGAGCCAGACCGCCGCCGACGCCGCCTCGAAGGCCGGCATGCCTTGCGCGAGCAGGCCGCCCGCCATCCCGGTCAGCACGTCGCCGGCGCCGGCCGTCGCCAGGTAAGGCGGCGCGTTCCCGGCGATCGATGCCCGTCCGTCGCCAGCCGCCACGACTGTGTCGGCCCCCTTGAGCAGCACGACGGCGCCGGTGATCTGCGCAGCGAGGCGCGCCCTCTCAAGTTTCGACCCCACTTTAGTGCGTTCGTCCAAGGCGCCGAAATAGCGATGAAATTCCCCCTCGTGCGGTGTCATGATCGTGGCTTGGCCGCGCCGCCGCAGGAGTGCCGCGGCGAGGCCTTTCGGATCGTTCGAAAAGCTGGTGATCGCATCGGCGTCAAGCACCACCGCGCGTTCGCCCGAAAGCGCCGCGAGAACGAGCTCGCAGGTGGCCTCCGCCACGCCAACTCCCGGACCGATCGCCAAGGCGTTCAACCGACGATCGGCAAGAAATTTCGTCAGCTCGCCGGCGCCGTCGACCGGCCGCACCATCACGGCAAGGCTCGCCGCCGCGTTGACTGCCAGCGCCTCGCGCGGGCTCGCGATGGTGACTAGGCCCGCCCCGGCGCGTAAAGCGCCGCGGGCCGCGAGCCGCGCGGCCCCGGTCGACCACGAAGGACCGGACACCACCACCGCATGTCCGCGGTCGTATTTGTGCCCAGCCTCGCGCGGCAACGGAAAGTGCGCGCGCCAGAGCGCGGGCGTGTTCTCGGAGGTTTGCGGAGCAATTTGCGCCAACACGGAATCGGGAATGCCGATATCGGCGACGGAGACCGCACCGCAATGCAGTCGTCCCGGCAGCAGCAGATGCCCGGGTTTCTTGCGAAAGAAAGTGATGGTCTGCGCGGCCTTCACCGCGGTTCCCATCACCGCGCCCGACGTGCCGTTGACCCCGCTCGGCAGGTCCACCGCCACGACCGGCGCAGGTTGCGCGTTCATGCTGTCGATCATGGCGCGCGCCAAGCCCTCGACCGGGCGGTCGAGCCCGGCACCGAACAGGGCGTCGATCACCACGTTGATCGCGCCCTCGGCGCGTAGGGGGACTTCCAGCGCTGTCGGCAGTGCCGGGCCGATCGGTCCCGCCCATTGTTTCGCTGCAAGCGCCGCATCGCCCTTGAGCCGCGTCGCCTCGCCCACCAGCAACACCTCCACGCGATAACCGCGCTGGGCGAGCAGCCGCGCCGCCACAAATCCGTCGCCGCCATTGTTGCCCGGACCCGCCACTACGACGACGCGGCTCCCGGCCGGGTGGCGCGCGCTGATCGCATCGGCGACCGCCCTTCCCGCCCGCTCCATGAGGTCAATCCCGGCGACGCCGCCGGCGATGGTCTGCCGGTCCGCCTCGGCCATTTCCACGTTGCTGAGGAGCTCAATCATGATGCTTGAAGGATAGCGATTGCGGCCTGCCGCGAACATGGCGCGATGCGATGCACCTTGTCGTAGAGCGCCGTTGACACGATAATAGGCAATATGCCCACTTTAGCAGCGGAGCCATTTCCCGCGCCCTTGCAGACCGATTGTGATTGCATCTTACCAGCTTGATCTGGTTGTGCTTTTCCCATCTTGGCAACCTTGGCACGGGACCTGCTAACCAAGCGTCGGTTCCGACGGTGGCTCGGTCATCTGGAGCCGGGAGATGAAACGCGATGAAGAAAATCGAGGCCATCATCAAGCCATTCAAACTCGATGAGGTGAAGGAGGCACTTCAGGAGGTGGGTCTGCAAGGAATAACTGTCACCGAAGCCAAGGGCTTCGGGCGCCAGAAGGGGCACACCGAACTCTACCGCGGAGCCGAATACGTGGTGGATTTTTTGCCCAAAGTGAAGATCGAGATTGTGCTCGGCGACGACATGGTCGAAAAAGCTGTCGAGGCGATCCGTCGCGCCGCCCAAACCGGGCGGATCGGCGATGGGAAAATCTTCGTCTCGACTGTCGAAGAAGCCATCCGGATCAGGACGGGGGAATCCGGAATTGACGCCATCTGATTGCCTGGTCTGACTGCTTGCGCTCAGCCGCCGACAGTCACCCAGCGCACCAACACATTCTAGCACCAGAAAGGGTACGCATGCCATGACCACGCCGAAGAACGTCATGAAGATGATCAAGGACAGCGACGTGAAATTCGTCGATTTCCGCTTCACCGATCCGCGCGGCAAATGGCAGCATGTCACCTTTGACGTAAGTCTGATCGAGGAAGACACGTTCGCCGAAGGGCAGATGTTTGACGGCTCCTCGATCGCGGGCTGGAAGGCGATCCACGAATCCGACATGTGCTTGATGCCGGACCCGGCGTCGGCGTGCATCGACCCGTTCTTCGCGGAAACGACGCTGGTACTGGTGTGCGACGTGCTCGAACCCACCACCGGCGAGCCCTATTCCCGCGATCCGCGCGGCATCGCCAAGCGCGCCGAAGCCATGGTCAAATCGATGGGCGTCGGCGACACCGTCTATTTCGGACCCGAGGCCGAATTCTTCGTCTTCGACGACGTGAAATATAAGGCGGAGCCGTACAATACCGGCTTCAAGCTCGACTCGATGGAATTCCCCACCAATTCCGACACCGAATACGAGGGCGGCAATCTCGGCCACCGCATCTGGACCAAGAAGGGTTACTTCCCGGTGCCGCCGCAGGATTCGGTACAGGACATGCGTTCGGAAATGCTCTCGGCCATGGCGCGCATGGGCGTGAAGGTCGAGAAGCACCATCACGAGGTCGCCTCCGCCCAGCACGAGCTTGGTCTGAAATTCTCGCCGCTGACGGTGATGGCGGACAACATGCAGATCTACAAATACTGCATTCAGCAGGTGGCGCAGGTCTACGGCAAGACGGCATGCTTCATGCCGAAGCCGGTGTATGGCGACAACGGCTCGGGCATGCATTGTCACCAGTCGATCTGGAAAGGCGGCAAGCCGGTCTTCGCCGGCAACAAGTACTCGGACCTGTCCGATACCTGCCTGCAATACATCGCCGGCGTCATCAAGCACGCCAAGGCGATCAACGCCTTCACCAATCCCACGACGAACTCATACAAGCGGCTGGTGCCGGGCTTCGAGGCGCCGGTGCTGCTCGCCTATTCGGCGCGCAACCGCTCGGCCTCCTGCCGCATCCCCTACACGACCAACCCGAAAGCCAAGCGCGTCGAAGTGCGCTTCCCCGATCCGCTCGCCAACCCCTATTTGGGGTTCGCGGCGATGCTGATGGCCGGCCTCGACGGCATCAAGAACAAATTGGATCCCGGTGAGGCCATCGACAAGGACCTCTACGATCTGCCGCCGAAGGAGCTGAAGAAAATTCCGACGGTGTGCGGATCGCTGCGGCAGGCGCTCGAGGAGCTCAACAAGGACCGCGGCTTCCTCAAGGCCGGCGGCGTGTTCGACGACGACTTCATCGACGCCTATGTCGACCTGAAGATGAGCGAGGTCATCCGCTTCGAGCACACGCCGCATCCGGTCGAGTTCGAAATGTATTACTCGGCGTGAGTCGCCGATCGCATGTTCCCTGCATGGCCTCGGCGATGCAGCTGTTCAGGGCGCCGTTTGCACGGCGCCCTTTTCCTTTGTCATGCTCCGCTTTGCCGCTTTGGCGATAAGTGATCGGCCTAAAACTCAGTATGCGCCGCTCTTTGGCGACCGCACTGACACTGCCGGCCGGCCACCGGCTGAACGCTCTGTCGTCCGCCGCTCCGGCGCGGCGGCGACCGCCTCGTCGGCGGTCTCGACCCGGTCACGTCCGTTCATTTTGGCGCAGTAGAGCGCGGCATCGGCCTGCGCGATGAGCGCCTCGACCGTCGCCAACGGCGAGCCGCTTGCCACGCCGGTGCTGACCGTCGCCGCAATCTGCCGGCCGTCGAACTCGGCGCCTGCCGCAGCGAAGGCGGCCCGCACGCGTTCGGCAACAACGGCGGCGTCGGCGAGCGCGCCGGGCAGGATGGCGACGAACTCCTCCCCGCCGAACCGGCCGATGACGTCGTCGGCGCGCATGGTTTTGCGCGCCACCGTCGCGAACAATTGCAAAACGCTATCGCCCACCGCGTGACCCCAGCGGTCGTTGATCGATTTGAAATGATCGAGGTCGAAGGCGAGCACGCTGACCGGTCCCAGGCGGCCGCGATTGCGCTCCATGACCATGGCGGCGCCTTGGAAGAATCCGCGGCGGTTCAGAACGCCGGTCAACGGATCAGTGGCGGCCGCCATTTTGTAGAAACGGACCGTGCGGTCCTTGGCCAGGATCAGCACGATAAAGGCGGCGCCGACGACGTAGAGCACGATCTCGATCACGAATACCGCAATCCAGCCGCGGGCGAGACCGCGGGACACGTTGGCATCCTGTGAAAGAGTGGCGAGCGCCACCGGGAACAGAAAGATGGCGCCGTGCAGCATGGGAACGAAGACAGCGGGCAAGCGCCGGATCAGCGATTTGCGGCGCTCGCGCCATAGTTCGACGGCGATGAGGAATGTATAGCCGGCAACGATGAGCGAGCTGAGGAGGATGCGCGAGACGGCCGAGTGCGCGAACGCGGGGACCATCCACGCGACCAGCCAGACGGCGGCGCCAAGAAACATGAGGCCCCAGCGCACCGGGCGACCGTGGAACAGCCGCGCGGCGCTCCAGATCATGCCCACGGTGACAAAGAGAAGAATATTGGCGATGCCCGGCAGCGCCGGTCCCATCAGGTCCCCGAACCGCCAGATTGCGCCCGAGAAGGCGCCGATCAGATAGGCCGCGCCCCACCAGCCGAGCGCCGGGATGCGCTCTTGCGTCCAGGCGAGCAGCAGCAGCAGGCCGAGCAACAAAGTCACGCAAATGGCAATGACGAGCAGCGTTCCGACATCAAGCGATAGCGACGCCTGTGCCCAATCCATCGCCATGGATTAGCGCTCCCATCCGTTCTGTCTGGATAAATACGTATCACCGATCCCGGCGCGGCGCTGAAAGTTTGCTTTTCAGGCTTTGCCAAGCGTGTGCCGAACGAGGGGCATTTTCAGAAAAAATTTCGCGAAAGATCGCGAAAAAATATCGCGCTTCAGGGCGACACGGCGCCGCCGCCGCCCGCTGCGAACGTCGAGCCGCGTCAAGCGTTGAGATGCGCAAAGCGTTGAGAGGCGCGCGGCGATTTCAATCCGTGCTCGGCGCGCCCGCAGCGACTTAGCGCTTGGAGAACTGGAAGCTCCTGCGCGCCTTGGCCTTGCCGTACTTCTTGCGCTCGACAACACGCGGATCGCGGGTGAGAAAGCCGCCGCGCTTGAGCACGGGACGCAGGTCGGGCTCGTGCCGCATCAGCGCCTTGGACAGGCCGTGACGCACCGCGCCGGCCTGACCCGACAGCCCGCCGCCGGAGACGGTGCAGACCACGTCATATTGACCCTGGCGGTTGGCGGCGACCAGCGGCTGCTGGATCAGCATGCGCAGCACCGGGCGGGCAAAGTAGGTCTCCACCGGGCGGTCGTTGATCAGGATCTTGCCGCCGCCCATCTTGATCCACACCCGCGCCACCGCGTCCTTGCGCTTGCCGGTGGCGTAGGCGCGTCCCTGCTTGTCGAGCTTTTGCACGTATTTCGGAGGCTGCGGCGCCGCCGCCGGCTTGAGCGTCGAGAGCTCCTCAAGCGCCTGTATCGTCTCGGCCATCACGCGGTCCTCTTATTCTTGCGGTTCATGGCGGCAATGTCGATCTGCTCCGGCTGCTGTGCCGCGTGCGGATGCTCGGCATTCGGATAAACCCGGAGATTGGCGAGCTGGCGCCGGCCCAACGGCCCGTGCGGCAGCATGCGCTCGACGGCCTTCTCCACGATCCGCTCGGGAAAGCGGCCGGTCAGGATCGACTTGGCCGTGCGTTCCTTGATGCCGCCGATATAGCCGGTGTGCTTGTAGTAGACTTTCTGTTCGACCTTGCGCCCGGTCAGCACGATCTTGGCGGCATTGATGACGATGACGTTGTCGCCGCAGTCGACATGGGGCGTGAAAGTCGGCTTGTGCTTGCCGCGCAGCCGCATCGCGACGATCGACGCCAGCCGGCCGACGACGAGCCCGTCGGCATCGATCATCACCCACTTCTTGTCGACCTCGGCGGGCTTGGCCGAATAAGTTTTCATCTTCGCATCCATATGGGGTCGCGCCGAGTAAGCCCGGCACCGTGGGCGGCTGTTTATCCGGAGCCGCTTACAAGGTCAACACCTAATGGCTCTATTTCATCATTATTTCAAGGATTTACCCTGGAGGTATTATTTCACCTCGAAGGAATTGCGTAGGTGGATGTCGCGTGAGCGACCAGGTCGTCCTCGCCCTCCGATCGAATCCCAACCTCGGCAACCGCGAGCCGCTTTCCGAGCTTGATCAGCCGCGCTTCGGCGAGCAGGTCGCGTGGTGCCGGCTTCTTGAGAAAGTTGATGGAAATATGAGTGGTCACCGCCGCCGGTACCCAGCCGATCGTCGCCAGGATCGCGACGTAGGGCGCAAAATCGGCGAGCGTCATCATCGTCGTGCCCGCAATAGTTCCGCCGGGACGAAGCGAATCCGCACTAAAATGCTTGCGGACGCGACTCCCGCCCGACCAGACTTCTTCGATGCCATAGCCGCTTCGCGCGTTGAGCATCTGCGGAAATTCGGCGCTGAGCAGCCGATCGAGCTCCTTGACCGTGAGTTTCGGCGCCGCCATGTGCTTCATGCCCCTGCTCCCCGTCATGCAGATCGGATACAATGCGGGCGGCCGACTTGCCAATCCGCACGGCAGGACCGAGGACCGAACCGATGCACGCCCAACCCGCCGCTGTCGCCGCCGCCTCTTCGCTGATCCTTTTACGCGAAGACATCGAGGGCGTCGCCGTGCTCACCCTCAACCGGCCGCAGAGCCGCAACAGCCTCTCCGAGGCGATGCTCGAGGCGCTCGGCGATGCGCTCACCGCCATCGCGCACGACGGTTCAGTGCGCGCGGTCGTGCTGGCCGCCAACGGACCGGCGTTTTCCGCCGGCCACGACCTCAAGGAGCTCAACCAGCGCCGTTCCGATGCCGACCGCGGCCGCGCCTATTTCAAGCATGTCATGACCACGTGCAGCGCCGTCATGCAGCAGATCGTGCTGTTGTCGCAACCGGTGATCGCGGCGGTGCAGGCGACGGCCACGGCGGCCGGTTGCCAATTGGTGGCAAGTTGCGATCTTGCGGTCGCCTCACGGGCCGCCAAGTTCGCGACGCCCGGCGTCAATATCGGCCTGTTCTGCTCGACGCCGATGGTTGCGCTGTCGCGCAACGTATCGCGCAAGCATGCCATGGAGATGCTGCTGACCGGCGACATGATCTCGGCCGAAGACGCCCAACGTATCGGTCTCGTCAACGCCGTGGTCGCCGCCGGCAGCGAGCGCGAAGAAGCGATCAAGCTCGCGAAAAAAATCGCCGCCAAATCGAGCTTGACCGTCAAGATCGGCAAGGAAGCCTTTTATCGGCAGCTCGAAATGCCGCTCGCCGAGGCCTACAAATATACGTCGGAAGTCATGGTCGAAAACATGCTGGCGCGCGACGCCGAGGAAGGCATCGGCGCCTTCATCGAGAAACGCGAGCCGAATTGGAAGGACCGCTGACCTTCGGCGCGCGCGATGAACCACGATTCCTATCCCGACAGCTACATCCGCGGCATTCTCAACACCGTGAAGTCGATCGCGATGGTCGGCGCCTCGGAGAAAGAGAACCGCCCGAGCTATTTTGCCTTCAAATACCTGCTCGAGCGCGGCTACAACATGATTCCCATCAATCCGGGTCATGCCGGCGAAGATCTGCTCGGCCGCCGTATCTATGCGCGGCTCGCCGACGTCACCGAGCCGATCGACATGGTCGATATTTTCCGCGGCTCGCGTTACGCCCTGCCGATCGTCGAGGAAGCGCTGGCCCTACAGCCGCGGCCGCAGGTGATCTGGATGCAGCTCGGCGTCCGCAACGATGAAGCGGCGGCGCTGGCCGAGGTCAACGGCCTCAAAGTCGTGATGAACCGCTGCCCGAAAATCGAATACGGCCGGCTGTCCTCCGAGATCGCCTGGATGGGCGTCAACACCCGCACCATCACCTCGAAGAAGGCCACGGTGAGCGGTGGTATCCAGCGGCTGTCGCTCAACCGCACGTCCGCGCGCGGCGGTGCGACCGACGCTGCCGAACGCGCCGAGCGCGAAGACAGCGGAGCCTGACGATCAAAGATTCATGATAAACACGCCCGCGTTTTTCGCGCGGCACATAGCAATTTGCTAAGCCCAAACTAAAATCGTTAATGGCGACCCCTGGAACTTTCTTGTCCGTCGTTTATTGTTTTCTCGTCGAACGCACGAGCCCACAGGCTCTCATCGAACAGCGTAACCTGGGAGGAGCGGGCTATGAAAGTCAGCTCGATACTTGTACTCGCACTGTTCTGTGCCGCACTGGCGCCGGCCGCCGCCAAGGCGGACGATCAGCAAGGCCAGCAAGCCTGCATGACCGACGCCATGACCGTCTGCTCGCAATTCATTCCGGACCGTCAGCGCGTCGCCGGCTGTCTGATCTCCAACCGCCAACGCATCTCGGTGCCATGCCGCATGGCGCTGGCGCATTGGCGCAGCTGACTATAAGCGTCTGCAACAACTGAGCTACTGCCGCCGCGCCCGCCAGCGCGGCGGCTGCCTATTAACGCAACGGATCTGCGCGCCTTGACGGCCCCGGCGGCTGCTATAAACCGGAAGCGCTTCTTCCCGCCACCAGGATCGCAAGGATCGGCCGATGACCGAACGTATTCCGGGCTTCTCCACGCTCGCCGTCCACGCCGGCGCCCAGCCCGATCCCACAACCGGCGCGCGGGCAACGCCGATCTATCAGACCACCTCCTACGTGTTCGAAAGCGTCGACCACGCCGCCTCGCTGTTCGGCCTGCAGACCTTCGGCAACATCTATACGCGCATCGGCAATCCGACCAATGCGGTACTGGAGGAGCGCGTCGCCGCGCTCGAGGGCGGCACCGCCGGATTGGCGACGGCGTCCGGCCATGCGGCGCAAGTTCTGGTGTTCCATTGCCTGCTGCAGCCGGGCGACGAGTTCGTGGCGTCGAAAAAGCTTTACGGCGGCTCCATCAATCAGTTCACCCACGCGTTCAAGAATTTCGGCTGGAACGTGGTGTGGGCCGACCCCGACGACATCTCCTCGTTCGAGCGCGCCATCTCGCCGAAGACCAAGGCGATCTTCACCGAATCGATCGCCAATCCCGGCGGCGTCGTCACCGACATGGCCGCGGTTTCCCAAATCGCCAAGCGCGCCGGCGTGCCCTATATCGTCGACAACACGCTGGCGACGCCGTATCTGTGCAAGCCGATCGACCACGGCGCCGATATCGTGGTGCATTCGCTGACCAAATTCTTGGGCGGTCACGGCAACTCGATCGGCGGGCTGATCGTCGACGCCGGCACCTTCAACTGGTCGCGCGAGCGCCGCTATCCGATGCTGTGCGAGCCGCGGCCGGAATATCACGGCATCGTGCTGCACGAGACGTTCGGCAATTTCGCCTTCGCCATAGCCTGCCGCGTCTTGGCGCTGCGCGACATCGGCCCGGCGCTGTCGCCGTTCAACGCTTTCCTCATCCTTACCGGCATCGAGACGCTGCCGCTGCGCATGCGCAAGCATTGCGACAATACGCTCGCCGTCGCCGACTGGATTTCGACGCATCCGAGCGTCGACTGGGTGAGCTACCCGGGCCTGCCGGGCGACCGCTATCACAACCTCGCCAGGAAATACTGCCCGAACGGCGCCGGCGCGGTGTTCACCTTCGGGCTGCGAGGCGGCTACGACGCCGGCGTGAAACTCGTCTCCAACGTCAAGCTGTTTTCGCATCTCGCCAATATCGGCGACACGCGCTCGCTGATCATTCACCCGGCCTCGACCACGCACCGGCAGCTTACTGACGAACAGAAGATCGAGGCCGGCGCCGGTCCCGACGTGGTGCGGCTGTCGGTCGGCATCGAGGACAAGGAAGACATCATCGCCGATCTCGAACAGGCGCTGGCGGATTAGCCCGTCATTCCGGGGCGCGCCAACGGCGCCAACCCGGAATGACGAATGCGAGGTTCAACGACATTCGCCGCGTGCACGGCCGCGGCGGTCAAGACCAGCATCGCCAACCCCTGGTGGGCGAGCGCGACCGCAAGCGGCACCTGCAACACCAGCGTCGCCACACCGAGCGCCACCTGAAGCGCGACGGAGGCGGCGAGCACCAAGGCGCTGGTGCGCGCCGGTCCCACATTCACCGTGCGCGCGACGTCGAGCGCGTGCCACAGTGCGAAGATAGAGATCGCATAGGCGAGCATGCGGTGGTCGAACTGCACGGTGAGTGGATTGTCGAAAAAATTCCGCCACAGCGGCGCATCGAAGAACAGCGCCGACGCGCCCGGCACGAAGGCGCCATCGATCAGCGGCCAGGTGTTGTAGACATAGCCGGCGCGCAATCCGGCGACCAGCGCGCCGAGATACATTTGCGCCAACAAGAGAACGAGGAGACCGATGGCGGCGAAGCGTAGGCGCGCCCCTGCCCGACCCTCTTCAAGCGGCGCCGGCAAAGGCCGCCGCTCCTCGAGCCGCTGCGCGGTCCAGATCAGCGCGACATAGATCACGCAGGCGAGCACGAGATGCGTCGCCAGCCGATATTGCGAGACTTCGACGCGGTCGGCGAGGCCGGAGGCGACCATCCACCAGCCGACGCCACCTTGCAGCGCGCCGAGCGCGAAAATGAACCACAGCGGCGTCCGCAACGCCGGCGCGATGGAGCCGCGCCAGAGGAACCAGAGAAACGGCAGCAAAAACGCTACGCCGATCAGCCGGCCGAGCAATCGATGCGCCCATTCCCACCAATAGATGGTCTTGAACTGCGCGAGGGTCATGCCGGCGTTGAGCTCGCGGTATTGCGGGATGGCCTGGTATTTCTCGAACTCGGCCTGCCACCCACTTTCGCCGAGCGGCGGCAGCGTGCCCATCACCGGCTTCCACTCGGTGATCGAGAGGCCGGATTCGGTGAGCCGGGTGGCGCCGCCGACCAAAACCATCGCCAAAACCAGCGCGGCCACGGCGTAGAGCCATAGCCGGATGGCGCGGGTGTGAAATTCGCGTGTTGCCGTCATGATCGATCGCTTCTGGGCGGGACGCGCGGACCATATCGCGCGACCGCCTGCGCTTGCAATGGACCTTGTGTCGCTCGCGCCATGTCATTAGCACCGTCTCCATGCCGCTTCGCCTGCGCAAATTCATCGGCGCCGTCGCGCTGTTCGCCCTCGTCACCGTCTGGGCGCTCCTCGCCATGGCGCTGGCGCAGCTTCCGGCCATCCGCGACAACGCGATCGCCTCGACGCTTTACTACGTGATCGCCGGTATCGGCTGGGTGGTGCCGGCGATGCCGGTGGTCGCCTGGATGAGCCGGCGCGCTCCGTCACCCTGAGACGGTCGACACCTACGCCGCCTTGCCGCGAAAACCGTTCCACATCGCCGTCGCCGAGCCGGAGAGCAGCACGCGCACGTAGCGCAGCTGCTGGTACTCGCCGTTCATTGAGATCCGCGGCAGCGCGGTCAGGCGGTCGCGGTGCGCGGCGAACAGCACGCCGGGCCGCGTCGTCACCGCGGTTTTGAAGCCAAGCGCGGCGGCGGCGGCGAATTCGCGCGGGCCGGCCGCGGTGGGGTCGCCGAACGGATAGGCCAGATGCCGCGGCCGCACGTTCAGCGCCGCCTCGATCACCGAGCGGCTCAAATCCATTTCCGCGCGAGCGGCCTCCGGAGGGAGCCGCGCCAGCATCGGATGATTGACGGTATGAGCGCCGATGGTCACCAGCGGGTCGGCGGCGAGTTGCGCGATCTGCGGCCAGTCCATGCACAGATCCTTGCAGAACGCCGCGATGTCGACCTGATAGCAAGCCGCCAGGTTGCGGACGATGGCGCGGGTTTCGGCTTCGGTCGGCCGGCGGCGCAGCCACCAATAAAGCTCGCCGTACAGCGCGCGTTTTTCCGCAAGCGTGGTGCAGGCGAAGCTGCGGTTGTTGCCGTCGATGACCAGACCGATCTGGTCGTTTCGCGCGATCACCGCTTCCAGCGCGAGCCACCAGAATTCGCCGAGCCGGTCGGGGAAGCTCGTGGCGACATAGACCGCAAACGGCACGCCGGCCGCCTTGAGGATCGGATAGGCGAATTGAAGCGTGTCGCGGTAGCCGTCGTCGAAGGTCAGACAGACGAAGCGCCGGGCGAAATCGCCTTCCGTCAGGCGGCGGTGCATTTCGTCGAGGCTGACGATGTCGAGGTCGGCGCGGCGCAAAAGCTCGACGACGCGGGACAGAAACCGCGGCGTGATCTCGAGCAGGCGATTGGGCTGGAAGCGGTCGGGCCGCGGCGGCCGCACGTTGTGCAGGGTCAAAATGACGCCGACGCCGCCGACCAGGGGCTTCAGCGCCGCGTGCGCGCCGGAAAAATACAGCGATTCAAGCCCGCCGCGGATGATGGTCTGCCTGAGCCCGGCCACGGATGGTTTCCTGCTTTGCCGGCCGTACTATTCCATCCCTTCGTTGATAATCTTTTGCCAAGCCACGGAAGGGTTAATCCCCGCAAGGCGGCGCATCCGCGCCCCCTCGCCCCGCCCGAAGTCGGATGTTTCCGACTTCGGTCACTAATATTTGCCGAACTCGGGAACACCCGAGTTCGGTGGGGAGAGGGTTGGGGTGAGGGGGCGTTGCCGCTTGACTCAGACTCGCGGATAGGCCCCCTCACCCGGCCGCTTTCGCGGCCGACCTCTCCCCGCGCAGCGGGGAGAGGAAAGAATCTCGTTCTCGCGACGCCTGTGCGCCCGAGCTATGCCAACCACCACAACAACAAAGCTCTTTTAGACTCGCCCCCGGCTCATAAAGAGGGAAGCGGAGCGCCGAAAGGCGCATCCAACCAATGTCCGCGCCGCACCGGTAAGCGTCACCGCCTGCCGATGCGCGGGGCGCGGAAGCGCGCCAATTCGGGGCGCGCTCGCCTTCCGGCACTCCACTGCGGCACTCGCCAAGGCTTTGACCCCTTGGCTCAGCTTCGGGCCGCGCTTCCTGGAATTACCGGGTGCAAACGGGAGGACCCTCCCCGGCGCCAGTGCAGCGAGTACCTCGCGGACCGGTCGTAGTGCCGGACGGTCGATGCCCGAAGCCGCCCGGGTGCGGGGTTACGAGCCCCGCCCGCGGGAACCGCTCTCGCTCCGCCGTCGGTACGTCACCGGTGACGCCCTCGATGAGCGAGATTTGGCCTATGTAATCGATCCGGTGACGGTTGTCAAGTGCGTTGTCCCGGTATTCGCGACGGCGGTGACGCGAAATCTTGCCGGGCCCCTGCGAAAGCGCCACACTTCGCGCCGGTTCGCGAGTCACAAATCCCGGCTGATCAGTCGTTTAAGGATCGCATGCCCGGCAGCTCATTTCGCGCATGGCTGATGATTGCCGCGCTGTTGGCGGCGGCGGCCACGGCCGGTTACGACGTTTATCTGCACGGAGCGGCGCCGGTTTCGCCGCCCACGGTCGTGCACGATCCGCCGACGGCCGCAGACCTCGCCAAGGCGACGGAGCCGATGCGCAAGGAATTGGAGGCGGCCCAGCTCCGCCTCGCCGCGATCGCCGCCGACCGCGACAATCTCAAGCAGCAGCTCGACGCCTTGCAGAAACCGGCGCCCGCGCCCGCCGGCGACAAGGCCAAGGCCGCCGCGGCCATGCAGAAACAATTGGACGCCGCGACGCGGCAACGCGATGCAGCGCTATCCGAGGCCGCGGCCTTGAAGCGGCGCACCCAGCAATTGGAGGCGCAGCCGCGCCCGGCGCCGCCTGCGCCGCTGCCGGCCGCCGGCGGCAAAGCCTATACGCAACGAACGGTCGCCGAATTGCGCGAGCTTTATGCCGGCGGCGAGGCGGCCCCGGGCACGCCATCGGCGGCCGACGAAGCCGGCAAATGGATCGAAACGACGAGCATGCGGGTCGTCGGCATCGCCGGCGGCGGCGTTCTGTTGCTGAAAAAGGACAACAGCAACATTCAATGTGCCTTTGCCGAGGCCGCCAAAGCCAAGCTCGCCACGCTGCGCGTCGGCGACGCCGTCAAGGTCACCGGCAGGATCAACCAGGATCAAAACGGCCAGCTCGTCAATCTCGAAGACTGCGAGCTGAGGGAGTAGGCGACCGATCTTTCCGAACTTGTCACCGCCGGCGTCCTTGAGTCGGCGACATTCCCACCAGCTGTCGCGCCCGAGTACTGTTTGAGCAGCCATCCCTTTCCCGCTAAAGTTGGTCCGGTTAGGGGAGTGTATGCGTGCCAAAAAATCGAAAACCAGGGTCGAAGAGTGCAGACAAACAAGTCGCCAAATGGCCGACGCCGAGAAGCGGATTGTGGCGGCTTAACCATGCCCTATGCGCTCCAGATGCTCAGAGCCCTCATGGAAGGCACCCAGATCGTGCCGAGCCATTGCGCCGCCACGTCGAAGCTCTTGAATTGAGCATTGAGAGCCAACCGGCCTTTTGTCTTCAAAACGTGCGAACGCTGTTCGAGGCCGCGCATCAGACGATCGCGCCGCGTCTCGGCGTGGCTTTCGGTAAGAACAACGGATTCCCAGATCGCATGCGAGGCGTCATTCAGGCTCTTGACTTTTCCATCGCCGATCATCCGGAAGCGGCGAAGATCAACACAACAATCGCTGCCCTGTTGAAGGGCATCGACGATACTGCTGTTGCTTTGGCGCAGCTTCCCGCGCGTCGTCGGCGTCGAATGGCAGCACCGCAATCGGTGCCGCAAGGAAATCCTTGATCCGATCCATGTTGCGTTCAGTCCGGGCGCTCTTGGCGGCGCCATGCCACAACTCGAATAGTACGAGCGATGAAATGGCCACCGGATGCCCGGCCTTCAGCGCGGCGCTGAGTTGCGCCTCGACGCGCGTCGCCGGCTTGTTGAGCATCGTGACGATCGCATTCGTGTCGAGGCAGATCATTCGTCGAAAATCTTCCGCGGCGGCGGCATGGGCGGCTGTTCGCGGCCTTCTTCCATGAACGGCACGTCGCGGTATTTGTCCAACTTGGCCCACCAGGCGTCGACGTCGAACGGCTCTCCCATCGGCTCCAGAAGCACCGCGCGTCCGATGCGGCGCACGCGGACCTCCTTGCCGGGCAGCCGAAATTCCTTCGGCAGGCGCACCGCCTGGCTGCGGCCGTGCTTGAAGAGCTTGGCTGTGGCGTTTTCGGTCATGCGCGGCGATCCAGATGGTAGATACCAATGATATATACCAACATCCGGGGGGTTGCCGCAACGCGATTGGGCCGCGGCAAGCTTTGCGCGTCGCGCAGGGCCTCAGGCTGCCGAAGCTGTCGCGCGGACTTTGAGATGCACGCCGGTCTTTTTCTGCAACACCCGGATGACATCGGACAGGTTGGCCGCGGTCGGATTGCCGCCCGGCCCGAACATGCGCATCAGGCTCTTGACGGGAGTGCCGGTGGCCGCCGCCAGCTTCGTAAAGCCAATGGTCGCGTTGATGTAAGCGCGCAGCGCGGCCTTGGCGGTATCCACGTCACCGGCGAGCAGTGCTTGGACTGCCTCGCTGAACAGCGCAGCCCGGAAGGCGGGATCGCGGGCGGCGCGCTCGCGTATTGTTTCGTTGAAGCTGCGGGTCAGGGGCATGATGTCCTATCCTCTGCGCACCGTTACCGTGCGCGCCTTGTAGGCCCGCCATAGCGCGAGCGCCTCGGCGATGTCACGCTGCTGCCGGCGCTTGGTGCCGCCGCCGAGCAGCACAACGAGCGTTTTGCCGTCCCAGCCGAAGTAAATCCGGTAGCCCGGCCCTCGGTCGATCCTAACTTCCGCCGCGCCCTCGCCGATCGACTTCACCCGCGATGTGTTGCCGTCGGCCAGCCGCTCGACCGCCACGGTCACGATCGCGGCGGCCTGCGGGTCGAGGGCGTCGAACCACTGCTTGTAGGGGCTCTTGCCCTGGGCGTTGAGACATTCAACGATCTCGATCATCTGGTACCATATACGTTACCGTATTGCAACCGTCCCAAGTGTGCACAACCAAAGGAAGATTCCCAGCGGGCGTTTGCGCAACGGAGCCCCAGCTATCGCGCCCTCTCCCCTTGCGGGAGAGGGCGTCGCGGGACGCTCAACAAACACCGTTGGGTGAGGGGTCGCTACGCGCTCTCGTCGAGCCGGGTTTCGTCCGCGGCTTCCAGGATCAGCGCGCCGGCCGGCAATTGGCGCACGCTCAGGCGGGCCGGACAGTGGCGGGCCAGATAGGCGCTGAGCCGAAAGCGATCGCAATCGGGGAGCGCGCCGAGGCCGCGGATGAGCTCGATCAGGCCCGGTTCCTGCATCAGGTAATGGACTTCCATCAGCCGCGTCAGGCTTTCGACATCGCGCAGGATATCGCAAACGATATCGGTCGGATCGAGCGGCGCCTCGTCGGCGAAATGATCAAGCAACGGCTGGGACATCTGTTCTGCCTGGGATGAAGGGACGATACGGGTCCCGGTGGACGAGGACTGATTGTTGACTCAAACCCCGCGCCGCGCGGAGCCCGGCCAGAGCTTCCGGCGTCACGTCGATCAGCACCGCGATCAGCCATTCGCCGTCGTGCTGGTCGGGCAAGCCCAGCGGCCGGGTCCGCCAGCCGCTTTCCTGCAGCTTGGGCAGCCAGAACGCGTTCATGAGCACGGAGATGGCGGAAATCCCCTCCTGCAGCGCGTACTCCATCATCGCGGCGCTGACGGTGCTGCGGATTTTGGAGTTGCTGTGGTCCTCACGGCGCTCCTGCACCACGAAAATGCGGGTCCACTCGGCGATATCCGGGCGCCGCGGCACGCCTTGCATGGAGGCAAGGTGCGGAAATACGTCGCCGATGAGTTGCGGCCCGGTGGTGGGCACGAGACGCAACCCGCCGAGCACGCGGTTTTGCTCCAGGGCGAGGAGATAGACCGTTTCGGCTATGTCGAACTGGTCGTATTCGCGCTTATCGGCGCGCGGCTTTAGCCCGCGCCACTGCAGCTCCTCGATGTAGATGCGGTGGCGGATCTGGTGATGTTCGTCGAGCTCGCGCTCATAGAGGTGACGGTTGGCGTTGGTGATGACATGGACTTCGAGCACGGCCCGCTCTCCGGAAAAATGGCTTTCCGGAGCGATGGTCCGTTGCGCATGGGATGGCGGTTATTCCCATTTCTGGGAATTGACCGATCAGAGGGAAATTTCTCCGCGCCGCAGCGCGACAACGACCGTGGCGACGCGGTTCGGCGTATCGAGCTTGGCGGCGGCGGCCTTGATATGCGCCGTGATCGTGGATTCCGCGACGCCGAGGATTTGCGAGATTTCCCAGGAGGTCTTGCCGGCGGCGGTCCACTGCAGCACTTCGCGTTCGCGCTTGGTCAAGACACCTGGCGCCGCCGGGAAGCGCTGCGGCATGCACAGATCGACGGCTTTGCCATAGGCATACAGCGCCATCACATGCAGCGCCGGCCGCACCTGTCCGGCGAGCTCGACCCGCTCTCCCGCCATGGTGACGACGGCCTCGTAACCGTCCGAGGTGTGGACGGGGACGCAAAAACCCTCGCGCATGCGAAAATCGCCGGCGCGATCCATCACCTCCTTGGCCTTGGGATTGGCGAGCGGGTCGTACGGCGCCTCGCGCCATTCGAACGGCGCGGTCGAGCGGAAACAGTGCGCCACCATCGGATCGTTCTGGATGAGATTGAGCCGCCGATAAAGGTCGGTCCAGCCCTGCGGCCAGCCGTTGAGCATCGCCAGCGAGCCGGCGCGGCCGCCGGGGTTCGGCAGGCTGGCGATCATCCAGGCATGGTAGCCGTAGCCGTTGAGCTCACGGTCAAAACGGTCCATCAGCAAACGCGGGTCGGACATTCGTTCGATGTCGTCGACGAAGTCGAATGCCGCCCGACTGACGTCGAGCATGCCTTCGGCCATGAGATCCCCCAAAAATCTCAGGCGCTCATCGCGCGCGCCTGCTCATGTTCCTCCTTCATGATCGCTTCCAGAAGATCGGCAATGCGCCGCCGCATCTTAGCACTCTGAATGCGGGAGAGCGCAACCGCAATGCGGGTGCCTTCCTTGGTGCTCAAGGCTTCGGTGATGGCGCTCATGGCGGAATCGCGGGCCGGCTTGCCCGGATGCTTGTCGATGCCCTCGAAGAAATACGTCACCGGCAGGTCAAAAAACTTCGCTATGGCGTGGAGCCGGCCGGTGCCGATGCGGTTCACGCCTTTTTCGTATTTTTGAATTTGCTGGAAGCTGACGCCGACAGCATCCGCGAGTTTTTCCTGCGATATGCGCTGGGCGAGACGTGCGGTCCGCACCCGGCGGCCGACGTGAATGTCCACGGCGTTGGCACTGCGAGTGAGCATGGCGGCGATTCCCTTACATTGCAGCGCTATAAAAGCACAATGCGCGATTGTCGCAACTGGTAAAGGTACGCAGGGTAAAGCTTCTGGAAGCCCGCATACCCGGCTACCGCGCTGCGGCACCAGGGCACCGCGGCCGGGGGGGCCGCCCGCACGAACCAAAAGGCCGAACGCCGGCCCCCTATACCGCCCGCCAGATGGGTTTGCCGGGGTCCATCAGCTTCATATCGACCGGCGCCTGGCCGAAAATGCCAATCACGGCGGGCTCTTTTTCGCCCTTCTTGACCCCGTCGTAGTGCGGGGTGTGGGCGACCCGGCGCACGAAGCCCCCGGCCGGAACCGGCACGGTAGCGTCCGGCTCGAAGTTTTCCCCGGAATTCACCCACCAGGTGCCCGACAGGACAAAGCACAGCCGGTCGGTGACGTAAGAGTGCGGCGCGCTCATGTAGCCGGGGTACCATTTCACCACCACCACATACGGCCCGGGTCTATCCAAGGCACCGTGGAGGGTGGCCATGTCGAGCGAGTGCGGCGGGCTGCCGGCAAACGGCTTCCACGGAAATTGCTCGGGCAGCGTGACCTGGGTTTGCGCCGGGTCGATCGCGGCCGCCGGGCCGCTCGTAAGGCTAAGCGGCAGCGCCGCGAGCAGCGGCGCGAGCAACAGCCCGCGGCGGGTGGCGCCGAGCTCGGCAAGCTGCGGCAGCAGCCGCGCGAGGTCCTCGGCCGTCGCCGCCCCCGGCAGCGCGTGGCGAATGGTCATGTCCGGTCCTTCCTGGATGGAGCCGCCTCAGGCGGACCGAGCTTACGCTCTGGGTAATGAGTTTCGCTACGCCGCCGCGGCGGATTTGAACGGCGCCGTGCTGGCGCGGCCGGCGACGACGATGGTGACATGGCCGAAACCCGCCTCCAGCAGGCGGTCGTGCGCGTCGACCGTCGCGGCGCCCGACAGCGTCTCGACCAGAAGCAGCGCGTGCGGGGCGATTTCGGCCAGCGCCGCCATATCTTGTCCGCTGAAGTCCGGGCTGCCGATCGCGCCGCCATCGATCACGACATGACCATAGGCGGCCGCCAGCGCGCTGAAGTTTTTGCCCTTGCCGGGGGCCGACAACAGCTCGCCGCGCTCCGCCGGCGCGCGTCCGGAAACGATGAGATTGAGGCCCGACGACTCGTCCTTGGTGATGATGTCGCCGAACGACGCCGTACCTTGCGCCAGTTCCGCCAGTCCGGCGGCGGACGGATCGCCGGACATCGCCCTGATCGCGGCGTCTCCCGCACCGAGCCCGACCAGCACCACGCGGGCCTCGTCGGCGAGCGCGCGAGCGAACTCGATCGCGGTGCCGGTCGTGTCCATGCCGGGGGCGACGCCGAGGACGGCGATCTGCGTGCCGTCCTCGCTTTCCCGCCGCAGATTGTCGGCAAATTCCTCAAGCGCGCTGATGGGAATGCCGGCGAGTTGCGGCCGCCGGATCACCGCAGCGATGCGGTCGGCGAAGGAGCCGCGCCCGGCCCGGCGCCATCCCAGCGGCGCGGCGGCAGCGGTCGCGCCGGCCGCGGCAGGCGACTCGGTCACGGCGGCCGCGGCGGGGGCGGCGGCGGCGCGAACCGGTGCCGCGGCCTTTGCACGGAGGGTGCCAGCCGCGGCTCGGCCGGTCGCGCGACCGGCCGGGCTCGCCAGCAGCTCGCGGGTCAAAACCATGCCGGAACTCAGCACCAGCGTCGCCAGGGCGGCGATCAGCACCGTCGGCAGTTTCTTCGGATAGGCCGGCACGTTCGATACCGTGGCGCGCGAAATTACCCGCGCATCGGGCGGCGCCGAGTTGATGGTGTCGCGGGCGCTCGCCTCGCGGTATTTAGCCAGATACGATTCCAAGAGATCGCGCTGCGACTTGGCATCGCGCTCGAGCGCGCGCAACTGGATATCCTGCTCGTTGGTGGTCGCCGCCTGGCCCTTGAGCTGGTCGAAGGTCGCCAGTTGCGCTTCCACCCGCGCATCGGCGAGCTTGGAATCGTTTTCCAGCGACCGCGCCAGGATCTCGGCTTCCTTCCTGATCTGCTTGTCGAGGTCGGCGATCTGCGCCTTCAATTCCTTGATGCGCGGATGGTTGTCGAGCAGCGACGACGACTGCTCGGCGAGCTGCGCGCGCAACGTCACGCGCTGCTCGGAAAGCCGGCGGATGAGCTCCGAATTGAGAATGTCGGAGGACTCGATCGGCTCGCCGGATTGCAGCATTTTGCGAATGAGCCTGGCCCTGGCTTCGGCGTCGGCCTTTTGCGCGCGCGCGGTGGCGAGCTGGGCGTTGAGGTCGCCGAGCTGCTGGGCCGAGAGCGTGGTGTTGTTGGGCCCGACCAGCAAATTGGATTTGGCGCGGAACGCCTCGACCTTGGCTTCGGCGTCCGCCACCTTCTTGCGCACGGATTCGATCTCGCCGGCCAGCCATTGCCCGGCGCTGCGCGCCTGCTCCTGCTTGGCCGCCTGCTGGCGCTCGAGATAGGCGTCGGCGATGGCGTTGGCGACGCGCGCGGCAAGCTCGGGGTTCTCGGACAGAAAATCGATGACGATGACGCGCGATTTGTCGACGGCGTAGACGCTGAGCCGGTCGTAATAGGCTTCCAGCACGCGCTCTTGCTGCGTCATGCTCATCGGGTTCTTGATGAAGCCCAAGAGACCGAGAACGCGCTTGACCGGCGAGACGCCGCCGAGCGCCGGATCGAACTCGCGGCGCTCGCCAAGCTTGAGCTTGTCGATCACCTCGCTGGCGAGATCGCGCGACAGGATGAGCTGGACCTGGCTGGTCACCGCTTCCGGGTCGACCACGCCGCGGTCGAGGATGTCCTTGTCGACGTCGGGCCGCAGGTAAATGTTGTCGCGGCCGACGACGAGCACCCGCGACTCCGAAAGATATTTGGGCGGAATCACCATGACCACGGCGAGCGTGGCCAACGCGATCAGGATGGTCGGACGCAGCATCTTCCATTTATTGCGCCAGAGCGCCGCGCCGAGCGCCGGGATGTCGAAATCCGCATCGATGAATTGCCCGCGCAACGACGGCCGATACGACTGCGACGCCACATTCATTTCGCGGCTCCTGCGGACCCGTTAGTTCACCGGCCCCGATAACAGACGATTATGGTTGCTATCCCGTTAAGGGCCCCTTCCCCGCTCTCACCGGCAAGTCGCACGCCGGCGGAGAGAACAACAGACCGAGGAAAACGGAGCGCATCCGGCGGCCGGTCAGGCTTTCTTAACCCCGGCGCGGCTCAATCGGGCTTAACTCTCTGCCGCGACTTTTAAGGATTCGCTCCATGGCTGAGATGCGGGCCGCCGCGTCGATGCAAGCCGCGGTAGCTCCCGCGGTCTCCGCCGCCGTGGCCGCGACGCCGCGCACCGCGCCGGCCCCAAGCCTGAAGATCTTGCACATCTTGCGGGCGCCGCTCGGCGGGCTGTTTCGCCATGTCGTTGACGTCGCCAGCGGCCAATCCGCGCGCGGCCACCGCGTCGGCCTCATCGTCGATTCAACGACCGGCGGCGCGCGTGCCGACGCGGTACTTGCCGAGCTTCTGCCGCATCTCGCGCTCGGTGTGCAGCGCGTCGCCATGACCCGCGAGCTCAGTCCGTCCGACATCGGCGCGCTGCGCGTGATTTCGCAGCGCATCAGCCTGCTCGCCCCCGACGTGCTGCACGGCCACGGCGCCAAGGGCGCCGCGCTGGCGCGGCTGGCGCCGGGCGCACCCAACGCCATCCGCGTCTACACGCCCCATGGCGGCTCGCTGGTCTATTCGCCGGGCACGATCCGCGGCGCCTTCTACCGCAAGCTGGAATGGCTGCTGCGCTGGCGCACCGACCTCTTTCTATTCGAAAGCGCCTATGTCGCCGACCTGTTTCGCGCCGAGATCGGCCGGCCGCGGGCGATGGTGCGCATCGTGCGCAACGGCGTCGGTGAGACGGAGTTCGCGCCGGTCACGGTCAGGGACGACGCGACGGATATCGTGTGCGTGGGCGAATTGCGGCCGGTCAAGGGCATCGACGTCCTCATCGAAGCGCTGGCGATTCTACGGCGCTCCGGCCGGCGCGTGAGCGCCACCATCGCCGGCGAAGGCCCGCAAGGGCCGGAGCTTGTGGCCCAGGCGCAGCGCCTCGGGGTCGCCGATCAGATCCGTTTCGTCGGCTATCAGCCGGCGCGCGAGGCCTTCGCCATGGGGCGCATGCTGGTGCTGCCGTCACGCGCTGAATCGCTGCCCTATGTGGTGCTGGAGGCCGCCGCCGCCGGCGTGCCGATCGTTGCCACGCGCGTCGGCGGCATCCCGGAAATCTTCGGTCCCCAAGCCGAACATCTGATCGCGCCCGATAATGTGAGCGCACTGGTCGGCGCGATCGGCGCCGCGATCGAGGACCCGGCGCAAGTCAGCCGCGTGGCGCAACTGGTCAAAACGCGGGTCCACAGGGTGTTCTCGTCGACCACGATGGTGGACGGCGGCATCGCCGCCTATCGCGAAGCGCTCGCCATGCGGAAACTTCGCGCCGTTCACATAACCAATTTTTGAACTTTATTCACTATTTTGCCGCTCAGACTGGCTGCGGAGCGTTCCTGCGCCCTGCCGCGGGCTGCAAAACGCGTGTCAAACATGTCCAAGCCTGAGCCCGGCACGATTTTCAAGACCGCTTCCGCGATCTTTGCGGCGGCGGCGGCAACGCCGCGCGCCGCTACGCCACCGATCGCGGAACCGGGGCTGTCGGACGCCGCCCGCGCGGTCGCCGCGCAGCCCTACGAGGCCGCCTTTTCGCCGATTGTGCTCGCCGGCCTGGTCCGCGTCATCGAAATCGTGCTGGTCGCGGCGGTCGGCTTCGCCGTGTATGTCTGTTACGTGGTGCCGGCCCACGGCTTCGCCTGGTATTACTTCGCCGCCATTCTCGGCATCGCGTTTCTTGCCATGCTGGCGTTCCAGGTGGCGGATATTTATCAGATCCAGGCGTTCCGCGGCCACGAGAAGCAGTATATGCGGCTCGCCTCGGCCTGGTCCGTGGTGTTTTTGATCGCTATCGGCGCGTCGTTCTTCGCCAAAACCGGCGACCAGTTCTCCCGGGCGTGGCTCGGCTCCTTCTATGTGCTCGGGCTGTTCGCCTTGATCGCCTTCCGGCGCGCGCTGTTTCTCCTGGTCCGTCGCTGGACCCGCGAAGGCCGGCTCGATCGCCGCACCGTCGTGGTCGGCGCCGACGGCAACGGCGAGTCGCTGATCCGCTCGCTCGCCGCCCAGCGCGATTCCGACGTGCGCGTCATCGGCGTGTTCGATGATCGCGGCGACGACCGCAGTCTCGCAAGCTGCGCCGGCGTCCCCAAGCTCGGCACGGTCGACGACCTGGTGGCGTTCGCCCGCAATACCCGCGTCGACCTGGTGATCTTCTCGCTGCCGATCTCGGCGGAAAGCCGCATCCTGCAGATGCTCAAGAAGCTGTGGGTGCTGCCGGTCGACATCCGCCTGTCCGCGCACACCAACAAGCTGCACTACCGCCCGCGCTCGTATTCCTATGTCGGCAACGTCCCGGTGCTCGACATATTCGACAAGCCGATTGCCGACTGGGACGTCGTGATGAAATGGCTGTTCGACAAGATCGTCGGCTCGCTGGCCCTGATCTGTGCCGCGCCGATCATGCTCCTCGTCGCCATCGCCATCAAACTCGACAGCAAGGGCCCGGCGCTGTTCAAGCAGAAGCGCTACGGCTTCAACAACGAGCTTATCGAAATCTACAAGTTCCGCTCAATGTATGCCGATCAGGCGGACGCAACCGCGAGCAAGCTGGTCACCCCAGATGACGCCCGGGTGACCCGGGTCGGCCGTTTCATCCGCAAGACCAGCCTCGACGAATTGCCGCAGCTCTTCAACGTGGTGTTCGCCGGCAATCTGTCGCTGGTCGGCCCGCGCCCGCATGCCTTGCACGCCAAGGCCGCGAACCGCCTCTACGACGAGGCGGTCGACGGCTATTTTGCCCGCCACCGCGTCAAGCCCGGCATCACCGGCTGGGCGCAGATCCACGGTTGGCGCGGCGAGACCGACAGCCAGGAAAAAATCCAGCGCCGCGTCGAGCACGACCTCTACTACATCGAGAACTGGTCGATCCTGCTCGACCTTTACATCCTGGCGCAAACCCCGTTCGCGCTGATCCGCTCGGAGAACGCCTATTGAGCGACGTCCGCAGTCCGGCGGCGGCTTTTGCCGACGGCGACACGTCCGGCGCGGCGGTGGCGCTGCCGCAACGGCTTTTGAATATCGTGCTGTTCGTCACCGTGCTGACCAGCTCGATCGCCTTCATCGAGCCGTCGCCGCACGACGGCTTGATGATCGTGCTGCTCTTCATCTGCGTCGGCGCCCGCGTGCGGTTCGATCGCAAGCTCGCCCCGCTGGTGGTGCTGCTGACGATCTGGCTGGTCGGCGGCTGTCTGTCGCTGATCCAGGTGAGCGACCAGCAGCAGACCGTCCAATATGTCGCAACGTCGTGCTATTTGGCGCTTGCGGCGATCATGTTCGCCTGCCTGTTCTGCGACGGCAATCTGGTGCGGCTGATGATCTTGCGCCGCGCCTACATCCTCGCCGCACTGATCGCCACGGCGGCGGGCTTTATCGGCTTCTTCCATCTGCTGCCGGGTTCCGACATTTTTCTGAGCAATGACCGCGTCAGCGCCACGTTCAAGGACCCGAACGTCTACGGACCGTTCCTGATCTTCCCGCTGCTGTTGCTGCTGATCGGCGTGATGACGCGCGGCATGCGGCTCTCCAGCCTCGTCATCATGGCGATGTTGTCGGGCGGCCTGTTCTTGAGCTTTTCGCGCGGCGCCTGGGCGCATTTCGCGATCTCCGCCGCGGCCGCGGTCGCGCTGCTGCTCGCCACCACGCCGGGCCCGCGCATGCGCGGCCGCTTCTTGTTGTTCAGCATCGTCGCGGCGATGGGCGTGCTGCTGCTGGTGATCGCCATGATGTCGATCGATTCCGTCCATGACCTATTCCTGGAGCGCGCCAAGGCGATTCAGCCCTACGACGTCGGGCCGGGCGGCCGCTTCTGGGAACAAAAACTGGCGCTCAGCGTGATCCTCGATCATCCGAACGGCATGGGGCCGTTCGCGTTCAGCCGCGTGTTCGGCACGCAGCAGCACGACGTCTACATGCAGGGCTTCCTGGTCTATGGCTGGCTCGGCGGCGCCGCCTATTTGACGATCGTGGTGGTGACGTTGGCGATCGGACTAGGAGCGGTGCTGATGCCGACGCCGTGGCAGAACTATCTGATCGCCGCCTATGCGGCTTTCGTCGGCGAGGCGGGCGAAGGCCTGATCGTGGACACCGATCACTGGCGCCATTTCTTTCTGCTGCTCGGCCTGATCTGGGGGTTGACGGCGGCGACCATCAATTTCCGCCGCCGCTACGTCGCGCAGCGCGGTTTCGCGGAAAGCGCGGCGATGGTGTCGAGCCCGCTCTGAGAAAATCGCTGAGTATTCGGCTATACTTGAGCTGGAGAAGTCATGCTCAGAATTCTCGCCTTGCCGCTCCTCGCGTTGATAGCGTCGACGTTGGCACGGTCGGCCGAACCAATCGTTCCCTTCGTTACCGAGTTCCACCATTGGGACCACCACTGGTACGTGTGGTTGCCGCGAGATCCCCTCTATGAGGCCGTGGAGGTGATGAGTTCGGCGACCCCGGGGTTCGCCACGCCACTGGTCTGGGCGTTCTTCACCGAGCGCGCGCCGCCGAAACGACAGCATCATTACACCAACAGTCACGACATGGCCGCCAAGACTGGCTGGACATATGCCACCATCGATTACACTACGACCAGCGGGGCTGAAACGCCGCTTGGCGTTCTCGTGCGCTTCACCGATGGACAGGGCAAGTCGGTGGCGATCAACGTAGATTTCGCGCCTGGCGCCCGTTTATCGCATCTCGGCGCCGGTCTCACCGATCAGACCGGCCACAGCGCCGACCGTCTTTTCCTGCTCTTCTATCGCGAGTCGGCGGCACGAACGGAACAGAGCGCTGTCACCATTGACGGCATCGAAGTGTCGGAGCCGCGCGCGAATGAACCCCCGCCGCCTTTCCGCGCCGCCTATAGCCGCAATATCTTTGTCGGCACGATCCCGTTCACCGAGAGTCGAGTTTCGTTCGGCGCCGCGATCGCGGGCGAATTAAATTTTCGCGAGCGGCAGAGCGCGGATACTGCGCGCCGTCTTTACGTCGCCGCTCGTGCGCGCGGCGACCAAATCGAGCTGCTCGCCGATGCTCAGGGGCAGATCGAGCGTTATGTTGATCGGCGAGGCCCGCACACATTGACAGTCGATTTTTCGCCCCCGGTCGCGGCTTCGGACGAGGCGACCTATCGCATCAGCTTTGACGAATTTCACGATCTCGTTGCCGGCAATGTGCACATAACACGGCAGGATAGCGGGCTTGTCCTCGACTGGCGGACCGAGGTTCCGGCGTGGGCGCGCAACTATCGGCTGCGCACTCAATTGCGGCGCGAGGCCGATGGAAGCATGGTACTAAGCGTGTCGAAACCAGTTCCGTGAGCTCGCGACAACGCGCATCGTCGACCGTGTGGCGCGGCAGAGGACTTGAAAATGTCGCGAGGCGTCGTCCCTAGCGCCAGCAGGCTCGCCTAACGAATTGTCAGATGTACGCGCAGCGCACCGCCAGCGCCGCCAGCCAAATGAGCCCCGCCAGGGCGATCGCGCAGAACACCGCCGCCGAGCCGTAATCCTTGATGCGGCCGATCTCGACGTGGTGGTCCGGGGTGACATGGTCGGCCAGCTTCTCGATCGCGGTGTTCAACAATTCCACGGCGAGCAGGACGAGCAACGTGCCGATCATGGCGACGTACCACGCCGCGTTCGGCGCGACGAGGAGGCCAAGCGGAAGCGCGAGCAAAAGCACGACGACTTCCTCGCGTAGCGCGGCTTCGTGCCGGACGCCGAAGGCAAACGCACGCAGCGAGTTGATCGTCGCGCTGTAAAACCGCTTCACGGAGGGAATCCGATTGTCCGGGTCGCCGACGGAGAACGTCAGCTACTCTACGGTGTCACACGCCGCCGCGCGAGCGCCTGTTGCGGCTGCTTGTGCCTGGGGAGGCCGCTCACTATAGTCCGGCCGCATCATCGGAGCGTAGCGCAGCCCGGTTAGCGCACCAGTCTGGGGGACTGGGGGTCCCGAGTTCAAATCTCGGCGCTCCGACCATGCCGCCTACCCCCCGGCGATCGGAAATCCGTGCGCGGCGCAGCTTCACGGCAATGCGGCGCGCCGCAGCAGTTCGACGATGCGGGCCGCGAAGTCGTCGACCGCCGGCCAGAACGTATATTCGATACAGGTGGTCGGGTCGGTCGGTCCCCCGGTCAGCAGCATGATGAAGCGGATGATCCAGCGATCGCGCCAGCCATAGTGCTGATAGTCGAGGCGTCCGGCAAAGGCGACGGCCACGGCCGGGGCGAGGCGATGGCGCGCAATGACCTTGCGCAGATAGGTGTTGCCGGTGACCGACGTCTTGCCCGGCTTGCGGGCAGTCAGATTGACCGAGGCGAGTGCCAACGGCGGCGGCGAAGGCAGCGACCGATAGACCTCCAGGAAACGATCCGCCTCCGGCAAATGCCGGCCGTAACGGACAGCCGCGACCAGCACCACCATGGCGGCCGCCGCCAGGTCTGAAACCGCCGGCTGCACGACCGCAAGGTCCTGCGCCGGAGCGGGCATCCCGGCCTCCGTCAGGCGGCGGGATAGATGCTCCGCAATGCGCCGCGATTGCCCGTCGCGCGTCGCATAGCAAAGCGCAAGCCTTGGGGGGCGGTCAGCCGTCGACACCGTGCGCCCCCAGTCCGACGAACGACAACAATGGAAGCCCCCTACACGACCCGAGCCGCGGGCGCGCGTGATGTGGCGCGTTCATACGGCGCGGGCGCGCGCAATGGGGGCATCGGCCTATTTCTTCTGCGCCTTATATTGCTTGCCGTAATCATTAAGCGTCGGCGGCGCTGGGCTGTGGCACTTGGTGCACGGCTGGCCGGTCGCCTTGGCGATGGCCGGGTTTGCCGATGCCGGTGGCGCCGCCACTGCGAGCATCGCGAATGCAAGCACTGACAGCGTCACCGTCGCAGCCGCTCCACGCACGAGCGCCGATTTAATCGCTTTCGAATTTTGCATTGTCGACCCCTTCCAAACCGATCGATACAGACATTTTGCGCGGGGCACATTCCAACGGCCGGATCATAACGGCCCGGCAACACCAAGCAACATCCAAAAACCGTTGGGCAGTGCCGCAATTCCTCATGGCTGCGAACATCGGCGCCGGCGGATGGCGCCGTTTGCGACGGGGCGGCATTTGATACGTATCAATGCCCGGTCCGCAGCTGGCTGCTAACGGCTAGGCTATTGGCGAATTCTGGGCGCGGGCAAGCCCCCGGAGCGGTGTAGTTTGCGGTCTTTTCCGGCACTGGACGACACGTGACGACGCGCATGCAGCCGCAAACCCTGAAATTCAAGCTCGTGCTTTACCTCACGATCGCGCTCACGGTCGGGGTGCTGTTGTTCACCGGGGCGGTTGCCTTTTTCTTGTACAACCAAATCCTCGGCAAGGTTTCCGATCACGTCATTCAGCTTTCCGAAGTGATCAGCAAGAGCACGCGTTTTGCCATGCTGAAGAACGAGCCCACTTATGTCGACCGCATCATCCACGATGTGGCCGGCCAGGAACAAATCGATCGGGTCAGAATCTTCAGCCAGGACGGACGCATCACCCATTCGACCTATGCGCCCGAGATCGGCCGCACCGTGGACCGTAACGCCGAGGCCTGCTCGCGCTGCCATGAGAGCGAGCAGCCGCTCAAGCAGGTGCCCCATAGCGAACGAACCTGGACGTTCCAAGGTGCTGACGGCAAACCGCTGCTCGGCAGCATGGAAGTCATCCGCAACGATCCGTCCTGCTACAATGCCCCCTGCCATCAGCACAGCAAAGAGACCTCCGTTCTCGGCGTTCTTGACATCAACTATTCGCTCGACGAGATCCATCGCAAGCTGCGCACCAGTACGCTGGCGATCGCTGGATTCTCCGTAGGCTTCATCGCGCTGGCGGCGTTGGCGATCGGCTATTTCGTCCACCATCTGGTCTACCTGCCGCTGCGCGATCTCGAAGGCGGCGCGGCAAGGCTGTCCGCCGGCAATCTCGATCAGCTCATTCCGGTGCGCAGCGGCGACGAATTCGGCAAGCTCGCCCGCTCGTTCAACGCCATGACCAACGCCTTGCGTCATTCGCGGGCCGAGCTGCAAGAATTGGCGCGCACCCTCGAGCAAAAGGTCGAAACGCGCACCCAGGAACTGCGGCGCGCGCAGGCGCAAACCATGCGCGGCGAGAAGCTCGCCTCGGTCGGGCTCCTGGCCTCCGGCGTCGCCCATGAACTGAACAATCCGCTCACCGGCATCCTGACGTTCTCGCATCTGCTGCGCGAGAAAATGCCCGACAACAGCCGCGATGCCGAGGACATGGACCTGGTGATCCGCGAGACCAAGCGCTGCGCGGCGATCATCAAGCGGCTGCTCGATTTCGCCCGGGAAAAGCAGCCGGAGAAGAAATTCAACGACATCAACCAGATCATCGACGATACCGTGCGCATCGTCGAGCGGCCGGCGCACCTGCGCGATATCGTGATCACCATAGATCTCGACCGCACGCTGCCGCCGATCTGGATCGACGCCGATCAGATCAAGCAGGTGATCATGAACATGATCGTCAACGCGCAGCACGCCGTCGAGGAGAAGGGCAGCATCACCATCAGGACGCGCCGTGCCGGCGAACCGCGGCCGTCGCCGCAATCCGCAGAACCGATTGAGATGGTCGAAATATCGATCATCGACACCGGCTGCGGCATTCCGGAGCAGAACCTGCGCCGCATCTTCGATCCGTTCTTCACCTCCAAGGATGTCGGCAAGGGCACCGGATTGGGACTTTCCGTCAGTCATGGCATCGTCGAGGCCCATGGCGGCGTCATCGAGGTGCAAAGCAATGTCGGCGAGGGATCGACGTTCAGCGTGTTTCTGCCGCTGATGCCACCACCAGCCGGGTCCGACAGCAAACCGAGCGGGGGCGCTGCATGAGCGCGCGAATTCTGGTCGTGGACGACGAGGAAATCGTCATCCGCAGCTGCCTGCGTATTCTCGAAGGCAACGGCTATCAGATCGACGTGGCACACGACGGCCACGAGGCGCTGCGCAAGGTCGAAAGCAATAGCTACGACGTCATGATCCTCGACATCATGATGCCGAACCTGGGCGGCCTGGAAGTGCTGCGCCGGGTCAAGGAGACGCATCCCGACATGGACGTCATCATGATCACCGGCCTGTCGCAGATCGACACCGCGGTGCAGGCGATGAAGCTCGGCGCCTTCGACTACATCTCCAAGCCGTTCGAGCCGGACGAACTCAAGCTCGTGGTGCAGCGGGCGCGGGAACGGCGGCAGCTGCTGCAGGAGAACCTCAATCTCAAGAGCGCGGTCAGCTCGAAATACCGCTTCGATAACATCATCGGCTCGAGCCCGCCGATGCAAGCGGTCTATCGGCTGGTGGCGCAATGCGCGCCCACCAATTCCACAGTCTTGCTCACCGGCGAAAGCGGCACCGGCAAGGAACTCATCGCCCGGGCCATCCACTACAACAGCCTGCGCAAGGACAAGCCGTTCATTGCGGTGGACTGCAACTCGCTGAGCGAGAACCTGCTGGAAAGCGAGTTGTTCGGTCACGTCAAGGGCGCCTTCACCGGCGCCGTCGCCAACAAGAAAGGCATGTTCGAGGTCGCCGGCAGCGGCAGCCTGTTCCTCGACGAAATCGGCAATTTTTCCCTTGCCATCCAAGCCAAGCTGCTGCGCGTCCTGCAGGAACGCGAATTCCGGGCGGTCGGCGACACCCGCACGCAAACCGCCAATTTCCGGCTGATCACCGCCACCAACCGCGACCTCACCGCCATGGTGGTCGCCGGCACGTTCCGCGACGACCTCTATTATCGGATCAACATCTTCCCGATCCACGTCCCGGCGCTGCGCGACCGGCGCGACGACATCCCGGCGCTGGCCTATCATTTCCTCAAGACGTTCAGCGCCGAGCTGGGGAAGAAGGTCACCGATATTTCCGAAGGCGCCATGAGCGCGCTCACGAATTACTCATGGCCGGGCAACGTGCGCGAACTGGAAAACGTCATACAACGCGCGGCCATCCTGACTAGCGACACCGTCATCCGTCGCGCCCATCTCGTCAATATCGTCGATCCGTCCCGCCAGCCGCAGGAGTTCCCGGTGCCGCGAACCGGCGATGAGCTCAAGCGGCTCAAAAAAGCCGCGCGCGAGAAGTCGGTGGAAGAGATCGAAAAGCAGTTCGTGCTCGAAGCGCTCAAGCGCAATCAATGGAACGTCACCAAAAGCGCCGAGGACACCGGGCTGCAGCGTCCGAATTTCCAGGCGCTGATGAAGAAATACGCGATCCGGGTGCGCGACAGCGAACACGAGGTCGACGAAATCTAAAGCGCGATCGCTGCAGACGGCTTCGACTGTCGGTTCAGCGATCTCGTCGAACGCCGCCGAACGGCGCGTTCACGGCTCCGTCGCTGGGGCGACCTCGTCCACGTCCTCGTAGCCGGTCAGCATGGCCTTGTAATGCGCCGTCCGGGTATGGCCGAGGCTGCCGAGATAGACGTGAACCAGCACGTAAAAGATCAAAAAGGCAAAGATCAGGACATGCACCGTGTCGATAACACGCACGCCGCCGAAGAAGTTGACCTGGGCCGAAAACCGTTCCACGTTCCACATCAGAATCCCGGTATAGAATTGGATGGGAAGCACCAGCATCATGATGATCTGGTAGAGCACGCTCTGCAGCGGATTGAATTTGCGATAGATGCTGACGTGAAACGGATTGGGTTCGCCCCTGAAAATGCCGTAGCCGTAGTAATAGGCCTGCCGCCAGCTGCCGAGGAAATGCTGCCGCGGACTGAGTTCCGGGTGATAAACCTTGATGCGGTCGGAGGAGAGATAATAGGCCAGCCACAGGAAGAAATTGGCGATCAAAATAAAGCCGATCGTGTTGTGGACGAGGACCGCGTTCCGAAACGACACCACATTGATGAGCCCGACATAGCGGATTTGCATCCCGGTGAGAATCATCAGGACGATGCCGATGGCGTTGGTCCAGTGCCAGATCCTGACCGGCAGCGGATGGATATAGAGCCTTTGCATGTCGCTGTTCCTTTCAGCGTTGCCGTGTGCGGTCATGTGGTTTTGTGATCCTGGCCGGTGCCCGGCTGACCGCCAAGAGCAGCGCCATGGCCGCCATGATCGCCCGGGCGGGTCAAGCCGTAGTACTTGAAAATCCATCCCAGGATCAGGTGCCCGGCAGCAAAGCCAAGGCCGCCGACGATCGCCAAGGCCACCAGGATGTCCAAGAGCTTGATCCGGGTGGCGCCGATTGCGTAGAAGCCGCCCACCGATTCCAGCGAAATGGGCGCGCTCAACACATCGGCATTGGCGCCATAGCGTAGCCGTTGGCCCTGCGGCTGGACGAGGGAGATGGTCACGTTCTGGAAGGCCTGCGAGCCCGAGCTGTGACAGATGCGGCAGTCGCTGATCGCCTTGCTCTTGTCGGCGAGCTGGTGCGCCTGCGGACCGGTGCTCGCTTCCAGGCGGCCGCGCACGACGGTTTTGCCGGCTATGCCGCTGCGATTGAGCGTCTGCAGCACGTTCCATAGCGCTTGCGCATTGATTCCTTTGTCATCAGATCGGTTGCTCGCCTCGAACAGCGGCACGCCCGCTTGCTCGATGCCGCGCGGCTGCGCGTCTTTGCTGTCGATCAGCATGAGATCAACCCTGCGCTGCGCATTGGGGGCATGGCAGGCCGGGCACGACACCACCTCGAAATGCAAAGCGGCATTCGGCAGCCACGTCTCGTGGGCTTCCAGCACGCCGGCGTGACAGCCGAAACACGCCGCCTCCGGACCCTTGCCCATGGCGGTGGGCTGCACCGCATGGGCGCTGTGGCAGTCGGTGCAGATCGGCGCATAACTTTCTGCGGACTTCAGCCGGGCTTTGGCGTGCATGCTGCCGAGATAGGCGGTGTAAATATCGGCGTGGCATTTCTTGCAGGGGATTTGGTCGATCGAAGCCGCCGCGCCTTTGATGACGGCGTGCGGGTTATGGCAGTCGGTGCAGAGCGGCGCCGCCGGATTGTTGGCGAGGATCAGGGCGGCATGGATGCTGGTCTGCCATTGCTCGAATTTGTCGGCATGACAGCCGCGGCAGACCTGCGTCATGGCGATGGAAAAGCCGCGCGCATTGGCGATGACCTTGTCGGCCGGCGGATGCGCGGCAAGATCGACGTCGGAATGACAGCCCGTGCAACCGATCGCGCTGTGCACGGATTTAACGAACATATCGGCCGGCACTTGCAGCGACAGGGTATGGCCATCCTCCAGCCGCTTCTCCATGCCGGCGCTGCCATGACAACCGAGACACTGGTCGGACGCCGGCGGCGCGTTGTCCTCGGCAAATGCCGGGATGGCGGCGGTCAGCAAAGCAAGCGTTGTGACCGCGATCGCGACACCGTTGCACACGGCCGCTCGTGCAACTTTGAGCAGTGTGCTGCAGCAATCCATAAGAGCCCCCATGCCGCCGTCAGTTTCAACAATATCCCGCGGGTCCTGACCCCCGGGGATGACTATAGCGTTTGTGGCGTTACCTGCGACAGATCGATCGGCGTTTCATTGATCTAGCGCATGATCCCCTCGGGATTGCCCGGCGCCGTTGGCGGCGCCGATGCCCGAAGAAAAAGAGGCCGGGGCGACTTCCCCGGCCTCGGCCATCGCCCGTATTGAGGCTAGGCCCAGTCGGCCGCATTAAGCCATTAAGCTTTGGCCGCCATCGCTTTACCCGCCATCCACAGCAACAGCGCCAAGCCGATGAACGGGAAGAGCACGACGTAGGCCAATCCGACAAACGGCGCCGCAACCACCATGGCAACATGCTTGAGCACAATGGCGGCGGCCTTCACCGTTTCATTTTTCGCGGTTGCGCGGCCCGCCAGGAAGGCAAGCACGGCGAGCCCGTAGAACGGCATGGCCGCGATATAAGCCAAGCCGATAAAGGGCGCGGCAAAGAACAGAAGGATGTTTCCCAGCATGCTTCCCGCGCGGGCTACCTCTGCCACAGGCGCTTCGGGGGCGGCCGCAATAACAGCCGCGGCTACCGGTGCCGCCGGCACTGCCAGGACATCGCGGGCGCTGTCTTCGATCATCGCCGGAGACAGCGGCTTGTGCAGGAATTTCGAAACACCGGCCGCCTTGGCACGCTCTTCGGCAATGTCAGTGCCATAGCCGGTGATGATCACGACCGGAGTCCAGGGCCGTCGGGCTCTGACCTTCTCGGCCACCTCCAGTCCGCTCATGCCGGGCATGCGGATGTCGCTGTAGACGAGGTCGTATTTTTCCTCGTTCAGCTTGCGCAACGCTTCTTCACCGTTTTCGGCGGTGATGACGGCGTAACCCTTGCCGGAGAGAACACGATCAAAGCTCTTGCGGACGGCGGGATCGTCGTCGACAACGAGCACTTTGCGTAATGCGGTCATGGCTCACTCCTGTTTTTTTGCCCTCGATGAGGCTCTTTGTTTGGGTCCTTACCCGCCGTAGAACCGCATAACTCGTGCCAGACTCGGCACGGAGTTTAATAAGCCATATGGTTCAAAAGCTTAGGTCTTGTCGCGGTCCCCCAAGACCGGACCTCAGATTTGCTCCAAGTATAATTTTCTCATGCAGAGCGGGCCGCGGTCGTCACGAATACCTCAAATATTCAATCGCTTACTTGATTTGGCCGGTGCATATCTTCGCCAACCGATAATCCGACGAAAGCGCGTAGTTGGGCGCGCAGCGGCCGGTGAGCCTTTCCGTTTCGACATAACAGGGATGCCATTTCGGCGCTCAGGGGTTCTGAGCCCGAACGATCCAGACAGCAGAGGGCACCAGAACACCACCGGGCGTGAGGTACTTCGACAGAAGGTCTCTCACGGCACCGGCGACTTTGCCCGAAAGCTCCGGATGTTCACGAAGTGCCGCGCCTAATGGCCCCATCCTCAGTGCGAGCTTCAACGACTGCTCAAGGTCACCGCCGCCGATACGCGCGTCCAACGGATCAGTCGTCACCGAAGCAAACCCCGCCTCAGTCAGGATCGAGCGCACGCGGCTCGGGTCAGCGAAAGCAAACGGCCCTGGCGCTGTCGGATCGGGCGGCGCAACAGGCGGTATGAAGGGAAGCGCGGCTTGCAGCGGCGCCAGCATCCACGGATTCTCACCGAGCGAGCGCCAACAGACGAAGACCAGACGGCCGCCGGGTTTCAAGGACGCTCGGATATTGGCAAACGCAGCCACCGGGTCGCTGAAGAACATCACGCCGAAGCGCGAGAAAGCGGCGTCGAAAATGCCGCGCCCGATAGCGCCGGTTTGTGCATCGAGTTGCCGGAAGTCCACGCACAAATTTGCAGTCGGTCGCGGCCGATAGCGCGCGACCTCGAGCATAGGCGTGGAAAGATCGATGCCCAGGACCGACCCGGTCGGCGCTACACGAGCGGCCAGCGTGAGCGAAGTTTGGCCGCAACCGCAGCCGATGTCGATGATGTGCTCGCCGAGGGCCGGCTGCAACACGTCGATGGCCGCCAGACCCAGCGGTTCAATCTGACGATCCAGCGGCTCCTGAAACTGCGCCCAGGTTTCGCCGGCGGTGGCATTCCAATATTCGCTTTGCGCGGTGTTCGGCGACGGTTCCACAATCCGAGACATCGATACTCGGCGCTCCAACCCAACGCATCGACTCAATCGGTGTGCGGCAACGAGGCGTCGAGCGCGTCGTCGATCAGCTGGCGACAGGCGACGAGGTCGTCGAGCACGGCCTGCAATTTGCGCCGGCCCTCCGTGTTCGCAGCGAGCCGCTGCGCCGCCGGCTCGGTCGCTGCCGCGCGTTCGCTAGCGGGCTTGCCCGCGCGCGGCGGCGAGGCCGCGAGAATGGCGGGCTCTTCGTGCGGGCTTGTTGCCGCGTGTTGCTCCGCTCCGTCGTCCCCTACCCTGTCTTCCTCGAGCTCGGGCGGCGGCGGTTCGGCGCCGGCACGCCAGACGTTCTGCACGAACGCCAGCCCTTGCTCGCGCAGGATGCGCTGCGCGCCGCGAATGGTGTAGCCCTCGCCGTACAGCAAGTGGCGCACGCCGCGCAGCAGGTCGACGTCATCCGGGCGATAATAGCGCCGTCCGCCGCCCCGCTTCAGCGGCCGGATTTGCGCGAAGCGGCTCTCCCAGAACCGCAGCACGTGCTGAGGAACATTGATCTCCTCGGCGACTTCGCTGATCGTGCGGAAAGCGTCCGGCGCCTTGTCCAATGCTGTGTTCTCCGCCGGCCCTCGCTAGCCGTGTTCGCTGGCGCTTTCCTTGCCGCCATTCGGCCCGGAATTGATCCGCTGCTTGAGGATCGCGGACGGCTTGAACACCATCACCCGGCGCGGCGAGATCGGCACTTCCTTGCCGGTCTTGGGATTGCGCCCGATGCGCTGACCCTTCTTGCGCACCACGAACGAGCCGAACGATGACAGCTTTACCGTTTCGCCGCGTTCCAAGCAGTCGGTGATCTCCTTGAGAACCAGCTCGACGAGGGTAGCGGATTCCGTGCGCGATAGGCCGACTTTCTGATAGACCGCCTCGCACAAATCCGCGCGCGTGATCGTCTTTCTCGTCATCGCCAGCCCCACTCTCGGCGATCGATGCCCATCGATCATCGTATCGTACTGAATTATCAACGATATTAACTTCTCACCCCATGGTCAACGGGCTTCCGCGCCGATCTCACCAGCGCAGCAGGGCCGCCCCCCAGGTGAAACCGCCGCCCATGGCCTCTAGCAGCAACAGATCGCCGCGCTTGATGCGGCGGTCGGCGACGGCATCGGCGAGCGCCAGCGGAATCGAGGCGGCCGATGTGTTGCCGTGGCGGTCGACGGTGGTGACGACTTTGTCCGGCGCGATGCCGAGCTTGTGCGCCGAGCCGTCGATGATCCGTTTATTCGCTTGATGCGGAACGAACCAGTCGATGTCGGCGACCGTCATGCCGGTCACTTTGAACGCATCCTCGACCACGTCGGTGATCATCGCCACGGCGTGACGAAAAACCTCGCGGCCTTCCATGCGCAGATGGCCGACCGTGCCGGTCGATGAGG
The DNA here is from genome assembly GCA_050011955.1 of Xanthobacteraceae bacterium. GTDB lineage: Bacteria > Pseudomonadota > Alphaproteobacteria > Rhizobiales > Xanthobacteraceae > BOG-931. The sequence continues at coordinate 46,302 of JBEKIC010000012.1, read as the reverse complement.
GTCCGCCGTCGACGTAGAGCTTCGATTTGTACCGGCCGTCGGAACGCAGGCGCACCGTGAGAATGCCGCGGTCCTCGCGCGTGCCCGGCTGCTCCTGCGTTTCGAGCACGACCGCGCCGGCGCCGTCACCGAACAGCACGCAGGTGCCGCGATCGGTCCAGTCGAGGATGCGCGAGAACGTCTCCGATCCGATCACCAGCGCGCGGGAGAACGCGCCCGACCGCAGCAGCGCGTCGGCGGTCGCGAGCGCAAACACGAATCCGGAGCACACCGCCTGCACGTCGAAGGCGGCGCCGTGGGTGATGCCGAGGTCGGCCTGCACCGCGACGGCGCTGGCGGGGAAAGTGTTATCGGGCGTCGAGGTCGCCAGCACGATGAGATCGATCGCCTGCGCATCGAGCTTGGCATGGGCCAGCGCGGCGCGCGCCGCGTGGGTCGCCATGTGCGAGGTCAATTCGCCGGGAGCGGCGATGTGGCGCTCATGGATGCCGGTGCGCTGCACGATCCATTCGTCGGACGTGTCGACTTTGCGCGCGAGCTCGGCGTTGGTGAGGATCTGGCTCGGCAGATAGCTGCCGCAGCCCAGCACAACGGAGCGGCGCACCGTCATGATGCGGCTCCGCGCGGCGCTTGCTGCCGCTCGCCGTGCAACCGGCCGAGCGCCGCCGTGATCTTGGCGAGCAGTTCGTCGCGCACCACGCCATGGCCGAGCTCGATCGCCGCGGCAAAGCCTTCGGCGTCGGTGCCGCCATGGCTTTTGATGACAATGCCGTTCAGCCCGAGAAAAACCCCGCCATTGGCGCGGCGCGGGTCCATGCGTTCGCGCAATTGCCGGAACGCCGAACGCGCGAAAAAATATCCGATCCGGGCGCTGAGCGAGCGGGTCATCGCACCCCGCAGATATTGGGCCATCTGGCGGGCGGTGCCTTCGGCGGTCTTGAGCGCGATGTTGCCGGCAAAACCTTCGGTGACGACCACATCGACCTTGCCCATGCCGATGTCGTCACCTTCGACGAAACCCACATAATCGAGGTCCGGCCATTGCTCCTCGCGCAGAATGCGGCCGGCTTCGCGTACCTGTTCAAGACCCTTGACCTCCTCCACCCCGATATTGAGCAAGCCGACCGTCGCCCGATTTAGCCCATACAGGATGCGGGCCGTGGCCGCCCCCATCACCGCGAGGTCGACCAGGTGCTCGGCATCGGCGCCGATCGAAGCGCCGACGTCGAGCACGATCGATTCACCGCGCAAGGTCGGCCACAGCGCCGCGATGGCGGGGCGCGTGATCCCGGGCAGTGTCTTGAGCTCGAATTTCGACATCGCCATCAGCGCGCCGGTATTGCCCGCCGATACCGCCATGTCGGCTTCCCGCTTTTTGACTGATTCGATCGCCAGCCACATCGAAGATTTCCGGCGGCCATAGCGCAGCGCCTGGCTCGGCTTGTCCTCCATCCGCACTGCGATCTCGCTATGCACGAGCCGCGAGACGGCTTTGAGTGCCGGACGCGCGGCAATGAGCGGCGCCACCAGCGACGTATTGCCGAAGAACAGAAATTCGCTGTGGGGATGCCGCGCCAACGCCAGATCCGCGCCGGCGACGACCACGGCAGGGCCATGGTCTCCCCCCATCGCATCGAGAGCAATGCGGACCGTGTGCGACATTGCCACCGGCTCCTAGCCCGCGATCCAATTCAACCGAATCGGCTCATGGCCTAGGTTTTTTTGTTTGAGCATGATCCTTTCCGAAAACCGGTTGCCACCCCGGATGAAGTCCGGGGCAAGCTCTTTCGGGATCACGCTCCTGGTCCGAACAAGGGGGAGGCGAGACCGCACGGGAGAATAACGGTTCGGCGCCCAGACACAACTGCGATCAGTGCTCATCCGGACCCTTCTTCAGCGATGCGAGCGCGGCGAACGGGCTTTCGTTCGGCTTTGCCTCCGGCGGCGGCTGGAAGGCCGCGCCGGGCTTGCGGGGATAGGGATCGAGCCCGAGGATGAGGAACTCGATGGCGAGCGCGCCGAGATCGACCAGCCCGCCGATCAGCGGCTCCGTCTCATCAACATTCTCGCCACGCGAGTCGGTTTCGCCATCTTCCCGCTCCGCGGCTAGCTGCGGCACGAACAGCAGATCCACGCTCTCCTCGACTTCACTGGCGAGCGGCTCGAGCGTGACTACGCACACTTGACCGACCGTGGCCGAAACCCGTCCGGCCACATGCAACCCGCCGGCACCACGCCGCGTCACGTCGAAACTCGCCTCCAGGCGCGGCAGATCGCGCAACCCGGCCATGCGCGCCACTGCGGCGCGGACCTGCGCATCCGCCACCAGGTCGAAGCGTGCACCGGTCTCGGCGACATCTTCGACCGCGACGGGAACCTGCCAGGGTGTCGGCGCATATTTTTCGGATCGCTGCTCACGCATTTGCAAAGGCCTCGGGGCTGGGGAAGACCACCCTCCCTGCTATGAGCGCGTCCTCCTCCGCGGTATCGAGCAGCTTCGCCGCGGCACGCACATAACGCGCCAGCCGGGCGGCCCGGCCATCGATACCGGCGGCCTCAAAGATATTGCGTGCCAGCGCCTTCTCAAGCTCCCGGTCGTCAGCCGCGGCGAGCGCCTCGCGATAGGCGGCCTGGCGCCCATAAAACGCCTCGCCGAAGCGGCGCATCTCCCGCGGCACGGCGAGGTCGCCCACCCCCATCTCCCGCAGATTGTCGTCCAGGTCGCGGCAGAAGGCGTCGAACAGCCCCTGCCCGAGACTGCGTGCCGACTTGGCTCGGGAATTCCATCCGCGCCCCGGTCCGGGCACGTCATCCCGGTGAAGCCGGGCCAAGACCAGCACGAGATGCAGCACGATCAGATCAAATCGGCCCTGGACGGTATCCGGAACGCCATAACCGGCGTAAAACGCCGGCGAGCGCGCCTGCGCCACGATCATGCCATAGAGCGCGTGGATGCTGCGGCTGTGGGGATTGCGCCGAAACGCCGGTAAGATCATAGAGATAGCTCGCCGCCTCAAAATCCGCCCGCATACCACCCAACGGCGGCAAATTGCCAATTGTGGGTTTCGGGGGTACGGCAGGCGGCTGGCGGACGCAAGGTGGATGTCGGAATGCGGAGGGGCCGGGTGCACAGCGGGCGAACACGCGCCGCAGCGTCTTATGCGCTGATTGTCGCGCTCGCTCTGGCGCTGGGCGGTTGCTTCGGCGAGACGTTCCAGCGCGGCTATGTGCTTCCCGAAGGCGCGCTCGAGCAAATCCGGCTCGGCGCATCGCAGGAGCAGGTGCTGATCGTGCTCGGCACGCCTTCGACCGTCGCCACCGTTTCAGGCGAAGCGTTCTACTACATCTCGCAGCGCGCCGAGCGGCCGATCTCGTTCATGCCGGCCAAAATCACCGACCAGCGCGTGGTCGCGATCTATTTCGACAAGGACCGGCGGGTCGAACGGGTCGCCTCCTACGGCATGAAGGACGGCAAGGTGTTCGATTACATCAGCCGCACGACGCCCACGGCCGGCTCGGACGTCAATTTTATCAAGGCGCTGTTCCAAAACCTTGGCAACGCCCACGTCGGCCTGCCGTTCTGAGTAGGCGGGACGAGCAATGCGCTCACGCATGTCGGATGCTTCGGCACGGCGCCTTACGGCGCGCGTGCCTCGCAGTGGCGAAATGCGGTGCCTTCCTCAGTGCGCCAAGATCGCGAGCAGCAACAGCGCCACGATGTTGGTGATCTTGATCATCGGATTGACCGCCGGACCGGCCGTATCCTTGTAGGGATCGCCGACGGTGTCGCCGGTCACGGCGGCCTTATGGGCGTCGGAGCCCTTGCCGCCGAAATGGCCGTCCTCGATGTACTTCTTCGCGTTGTCCCAGGCGCCGCCGCCCGAGGTCATCGAGATGGCGACGAACAGACCGGTGACGATCACGCCGAGCAGCATCGCCCCGAGCGCCGAGAACGCCGCGGACTTGCCTTGGGCCCCGCCGCCGGCAACGAAGTAGATGACGAAATAACCGACGATCGGCGACAGCACCGGCAACAGCGACGGTATGATCATCTCCTTGATCGCCGCGCGCGTCAGCATATCGACGGCACGGCCGTAATCGGGCTTTTCCGTGCCCTTCATGATGCCGGGGTGTTCGCGGAATTGCCGCCGCACCTCTTCGACGATCGAGGACGCGGCGCGCCCGACCGCCGTCATGCCCATCGCGCCGAACAGATACGGCAACAGACCGCCGAACAAGAGCCCGGCCACGACGTAAGGATTGACCAGAGAAAAATCGGGCATGACGCCTTGGAAGTAAGGGTGCTTGTCCGCGCTGGCGATGAAGAACTTGAGGTCCTGATTGTAGGCGGCAAACAATACCAGGGCACCGAGTCCAGCCGAGCCGATGGCGTAACCCTTGGTCACCGCCTTGGTGGTATTGCCGACGGCGTCGAGCGCATCGGTCGATTTGCGCACCTCTTTCGGCAGGCCGGCCATTTCGGCGATGCCGCCGGCGTTGTCGGTGACCGGCCCGAATGCATCGAGCGCCACGACGATGCCGGCGAGCGCCAGCATCGTCGTCACCGCGATGGCGATGCCGAACAGGCCGGCCAAGTTATAGCTCACCAGGATGCCGGCGATGATGACCAGCGCCGGACCGGCGGTTGCTTCCATCGACACGGCGAGGCCTTGGATCACATTGGTGCCGTGGCCGGTCACCGAGGCCTGCGCGATCGACTGCACCGGCCGATAGTTGGTGCCGGTGTAGTACTCGGTGATCACGATGATCAGCGCCGTCACGACCAGGCCGGTGACGCCGCAATAGAAAAGCTCGGCGCCCGAATAGGTCACGCCCTCAAGCTGGCCGAAGCCGATGAGATAATGCGTCACCCCGGCGATGCCGATGAGCGAGAGAATCGCGGTGGCGATCATCCCCTTGTACAGCGCGCCCATGATCGACTGGCTGGCGCCGAGCCGCACGAAAAACGTGCCGATGATCGAGGCGATAATGCACACGCCGCCGATGGCGAGCGGAAACGTCATCATCCGCATCACCATGTCGCCGCTGACCGAACCGAAGAAGATGGCGGCGAGAACCATGGTCGCGACGGTGGTGACGGCATAGGTCTCGAACAGGTCGGCCGCCATGCCGGCGCAGTCGCCGACATTGTCGCCGACGTTGTCGGCGATGGTCGCCGGATTGCGTGGATCGTCTTCCGGAATGCCGGCTTCGACCTTGCCGACGAGATCGCCGCCGACATCGGCGCCCTTGGTGAAAATACCGCCGCCCAATCGGGCGAAGATGGAGATGAGCGAGGCGCCGAAGCCGAGCGCCACCATGGAATCGACGACGACGCGATCGTTCGGCGCATAATGCAGCGTGCCGGTGAGGAAGCCGAAATAGAGCGTGACGCCGAGCAAGGCCAAGCCCGCCACCAGGAGCCCGGTGATGGCGCCGGCGCGAAACGCCAGTTCAAGTCCGCCGGCGAGCGAGCCGATGGCGGCCTGCGCGGTGCGCACATTGGCGCGCACGGACACGTTCATGCCGATAAAGCCCGCAGTGCCCGACAGGATGGCGCCGACCGCAAAGCCGACGCCGACCAGCCAGCCGAGGAAATAGCCGACGATGAGGAAGATCACGACGCCGACGATGGCGATCGTGGTGTATTGCCGCCGCAGATAGGCCTGCGCGCCCTCGCGCACCGCCGCGGATATTTCCTGCATCTTGGCGCTGCCGGGATCGGCCCGCATCACCGAAAACGTGGCCCAGATGGCGTAAAGGAGGGCGAGCACGCCGCAGAGAACGATGAGCCACAAAGTCGTCATGGAAAACCCCGGTTGATGGATGCGGCCGGAGTTGAAACCGGCCCGGAAGGAGAGCGCCCGCGCGAAACACGCGTCCAGCCCAAACGGCGCGGACATTGCCAAAAATGCCCGCGGGGCGCAACGGCGGAAGTGCCCTTAAAGCGAAGTATCAGCAGTGACCTGCCCGCCCGCTTTTCCGGGTGCCCCTCAAGAGGCCAGCGCGTCGAGCAAGGCTTTGGCTTCCTTCAAGTCGAGCGTGTCGAAGCCCTCGGTAAACCAGCCATAGACTGGGGCGAGCAGCCTGCGCGCCTCATCCCGTTCGCCCCGATCGCGTTTGAGCCGCGCCATGCTCACCGCCGCGCGCAGTTCCCAGGATTTTGCCTGCTGCGCGCGCGCAATCGCCAGCGCATGCTCGAAATACGCTTGCGCCTTCGCGGTATCCCGCTGCGGCGCCATCAAGGCGATTTCTCCGGCAATGCGATAGACCTCGGCCTCGTACCACCTCTCCTTGGTCGTTTCGACCGCGCTCATCGCTTCGCCAATGCAACGCCAGGCGTCGTCGAATTGGCCGAGTTGGGCATAAGCTGTCGCCAAATACGAGAGAAAACCCGGCACCCACAATGTCGCGCCCGTCGACCGCAATTCGGCGATTCCGGACGTGATCATCGCAACGGCATCCGCCGCTTTGCCGGTCACGGCAAACACGCACCCTTGTATCGATATTCCCAAGGCCTTCCAGAACGAGGCGCCCTTTTGCTCGGCCAATGCGGCAAGTTCGTCGGTGGCTGCGTTGGTTGCCGCGTAATCGCCGCACAGAATATCGACCATCGATCCGTGCAACAGCGCAAACATCAAAGTGCCGGCTTGGCCGATGGCACGCGCGTCCGCAAACGCCCGGTTTGTGTCGGCGAGCGCCGCGTCGGGATAGCCGAGCAACCACAAGGCTATGGCGCGATAGAACCACATGACCACCCTGGCATCCTGGCCAAATCGCACCGCCAACGGCCGATGCTCCGCCGGATTGTAAAGCGCGATGCCCTCCTCCTGATGCGCCCGCGCTGCCGCGATGTCTCCCGTGCAGAGCAAGGAAATACCCATGATCCGATGCCCGATCATGAGCGGGATTGGCGCCCCTTGCTGCTCGGCGAGCAGTAGGAACCGGGCGGCGAGCCCGCGCATCACGTCGCCGTTGAAGGCGATATAGCTGGCGCTCCAGTGGCCGTAGAGAACCGAGAACAGCAGCAGCGGATCGTCTGGAGGCTCGCCGAGCGCTTCAGCTTGCTCGATCAACACGCGCGCCCGCTCCACGGCCGTCTTCGTTTTCGGCGCGGCAAATCCATGAAGATGGATCAGCGGGGTTATCAGCGCGACTTGCAATTTGATCTCTTCACGGCGCAACGCCGGCGTCGGCGGCAAGGACGCAATCTGGGCAAGCGCGCGCGCGAGCTGTTCCGCCGCTTCAGCCAGCGCCGAGCGCTCCAGCGACCGCTGCCCGGCCTTGCCCCATAGGCCCGCCGCCTTTTCGATCAGGCCGGCCTCGGTGCAGTGACGCGCCAGCAGTTCCGGCCGACTTTCGGCAATCTCGACGAATTGGCTCTCGAGTGTTTCGGCGATACGGGCGTGCAACGCGCGGCGCGGCTCGCGCAGCAGCGTGCCATAGGCCGCATCCTGCACCAGCGCATGCTTAAACAAATAAGTCGCATGCGGCGGCACCCCCTGGCGGAACAGCAGACCGGACCCGCTGAGCCGGTCCAACGCCGAACTAAGCTCCGCCTCCGGCCTGCGGACCACCGCCGCCAGCAAGGCATGTGAGAACTCGCGCCCGATCGCCGCCCCGATCTGCGCCACCTCCTTGGCGGCGCCGAGCCGGTCGAGCCGCGCCATCAGCGAGGCATGCAAGCTTGCCGGAACGGCGAGCGCCGTCGACGGAACCGCGGCGACCATCCGCTGTCCATCGCCCTCGGCCCGCGCCTCCAGCACCGCCTTGGTCATCTCTTCCACAAACAGCGGGATGCCGTCGGTGCGCTCGATGATGTCCTGCCGCAGACTCGCCGGGATGAACTTGTTGCCGACGACGCGATCGATCATCGCGTCGACTTCGCGCCGCACCAGGCGACCAATGGTGAGGGCGGTGACGTGGGGCCGTCCGATCCAAGGTGCTTCGAATTCCGGCCGAAACGACACGATCAGGAGCGCGCGCAGCGCCGCGATCCGTTCCACGACCCGACCGAGCGCCTCCAGGCTCGTCGGGTCGATCCAATGCACGTCCTCGAAGGTGATCAGGACCGGACTGGACCGTGCCAGAGCCTCGATTTGCAAATTGAGCAATTCCAGCGCTCGTTGCCGGCGTTGCTGCGGATCCGGCTCGAGCGCGGGATAGCGTCCATCGTTCGGCAGCGACAGCAGTTCGGCGAACGGCACGGCGTCCTCAACCCGGATTGCGGCCCGCGCCCGCATTGCGTCGAGCTTGTCGAGCTTCGCCTGCAACGTATCATCGTGTGTCAGGCCGGCCGCGCGTTCCAGCTGACCGATGATCGGATGAAATGCGCTGTCGGTGTGCTGCGGCGAGCAGAAATGACGTAGCCGCGCGTGCGGTTCGGCAGCGAGGCGTTCCAGCAGCGCGGCTATCAGCCGCGATTTGCCAATGCCGCCCTCGCCGGAAAGCAGCACCACCTGGCCTTCGCTGTTCTTTGCTTTCGCCCAGCGCCGCAGCAGCAATTCGCATTCCTCTTCCCGCCCGACCAGAGCGGTCAGCCCGGCCGCGTGCATCGCCTCGAAATGGCTTTCCGCGAAGCCCGCCCGCAGCACCGCCCAGGCGCGCAACGGCCCGGCGACGCCTTTGAGGTCCAGCGGCCCGGGATCCTGCAGCTCGAACAGATTGCCGAGAAGTTTTCGCGTGCCCTCGGCAATGACCACCCTGTTGGGTTGGGCGATCCCTTGCAGCCGCGCCGCCAGGTTCGGCGTCTCGCCGACGATGCCGCGCTCCTGCGCCTCGCCCGATCCGATCAGATCGCCGACGACGACAAGCCCGGTGGCAATGCCGACGCGTGCTTGCAGCGAAACCCGCGTCGGCAGCCGCGCGACCGCCGCGACCAGTTCCAACCCGGCACGCACCGAGCGCTCGGCGTCGTCCTCATGGGCCTGCGGGTAGCCGAAATAAACCAGGACGCCGTCGCCCAGATATTTGGCCACAAACCCGCCGAACCGGCGCACCGTCTCGGCGACGCACTTCTGATAGGCCGAAACGACCTCGCCCAGATCCTCCGGATCCATGCTGGCGGCCAGCGCCGTCGAACCGACCAGATCCGAGAACATCACCGTGACCTGACGGCGCTCGGCGCTATCGTGGGGCTTCGGCTCGACGGCGGCGGGCGGCGGGCCTGTTGCCGCAGGAGCGCCGGCCAGCGCGGCGATGGCCGCGAGCATTTTCCGCCGATGTCCGAGCAGGACGCCGATATCCTTGAGATCCTGGTCCGTCAGATAGCGGAGGACCGAGATATCGATCCCGTTCTCGGCGAAACGCTGGGCGTACTCGGAAAGGCCGAGCCTTTCGAGCCAGTCCGCAATCTGCTGCATTGCGGGCCCCCCCCAGCGGATTTGCGTCATCCAAATTCTGGACCACGACGGCGGCGAGCTTATCAAACAAATTCCCCGCAAGGTACTCGCCGGAGCAGCGGGGCTATGTTGGCGAGGAAGGATACAGTCCTAACGCCGCGAACCGAGCCATCGCTTCTTCGTAGGCGCGCTCATAAACGCCCTTGCGTTCGACAAAGTAGTTGAAAAATCCGGCGGGGGTTTTGGGCGCAATCTCAATCAAGTCCACCTTCTTGTAGGGTGCCTTAAGCTTGCCCTTGTCGAATAGGCCGTTGATCTGATTGAGCGCGTCGACCTCGGCCTTGTAGCCCACCGAGAACCACATTTCGGTTTGCCAATCCTGGACTTCGAAGTAGTTGCGCGGGGCATGTCCGAGCCAGCCTTGCGCCAGCGGCCTGGCGACAAAGATGCGGTCAAAGGTGTGAAGCTCGGAGACAATGCAAGAACGAAAATAGGCGCCGTCAATGAGATGCGACTGCGGCAGGTGATCGAAGCCATAGAGCGAGAGCCAAAGGGCCGACTCTATGGCCGCGGGAGTGATGGGCTGAAGGTCGATTTCCTCCTGGTCGGACTTGCCGTGGTGGCGAGCCGCCGACTTGCTCGCATGCGGAATGGCCCGTTGCTCCGGCCAAAGCCTCCTTGCTTTATCGTTGCCGAACAGCACGGCTTGCCCGGTCTCCAGGTCATAGGCGTTGAAGACAATTCCGATTTCCTGATCCTTGATTTTAGCTCCGTTGTTGAAGACGTCAGCGATCGTCGCGAATGTCGACGGACTGCGCGTGGGGACGTAAAGCTGAGCCGGGAGAAGACGATTGAAAAGCGTTTCGAGCGGCTTGTCCTGGGGCGATGGGAACGTCGCCCACCGCTCAAACGATTCCAGATAAGCCGGTCGGAAAACGCCGGGATAGCCGGTGAAGAGAACCGACAGTTGCGCCATTGGATTGTGCGCAAGCTCCGGGTCGACCAGCGACTTCTCGAGGTCTTTGCCCTGCAGCCAGTCGGCGACCACAATGATTTGCCCGCTCGACGCCGTCACCAGATCCGGAATGACCCCGCATTTGGAAGCCGCGGTGAGAAATCCGGCGCCGTGGGCATTAAAACCGCCAAGCCCGGCGAGCGCGAATGCAGTCTTGGCCGGTGCAGTCTTGGCCGATGCAGTCTTGGCCGATGCAGTTTTGGCCGATGCAGTTTTGGCCGATGCAGTTTTGGCCGATGCAGTTTTGGCCGTCGCGGTGCTGGTCAAGAAAATCCCCCAAAAGCGGATGCCTCAACCTACAATAGCATGCTCGGTCGCAAGGCTTATGACAGTCTTTATGCAGGACTGAGCGAAATTTATGCGGGGATGTCGTTCGGAAGCAGCGGCGCGATCACACCACGCCGAGATGGCGGATCGGGCGTCCCGGCGCGATGGCTTGTGCGGCGGCAATGATGGCGTGGGCATCGATGCCATAGTGGCGGTAGAGGTCCGCGATCGAGCCGGTCTGGCCGAAATGCTCGACGCCGAGCGGCCGCACACGATGGCCGTCGACGGCGCCCAGCCACGCCAGCGTCGCCGGATGGCCGTCCAGCACGCTGACGATGCCGCAGTGCGGCGGCAAACCGGCGAACAGGCGCTCGATATGGGAACGCGCGTGCACGAGGCCGCGCTCGCGCGCCCGCCATGCGGCCGTCCAGCCGGCGTTGAGGCGGTCGGCGGAGGTCACGGCAAGGAGCCCCACATCGCGGCGGTCCTCCGCCATCAGTCCCACCGCCTGGATCGCCTCGGGCGCGACCGCGCCGGTGTAAGCGACCACAACTTGGCAGTTGGGCCCGGGCTTGCGCAGCCAATAGGCGCCATCGACGATCGCTTGGCGCAATTCCGCGGTCATCTCACGCTTGATCTGCTCGATCGGGCGGGTGGAGAGGCGCAAGCAGACCGAGCCGCCCGTCTCATCACGAAGCCAGTTGCGCTCCGAGAGTTCGCCACTACCGTCCCTCTGGATGTAATCCAACGCGAAGGCGAGAATGACGGCCAGTTCGTCGACGAAGGCCGGCTCGAACGCGGCAAGACCGTCCTGACCTATGCCGATCAGCGGTTCGACAATCGACTGATGGGCGCCGCCTTCCGGCGCCAGCGTAATGCCTGAGGGCGTGGCGACCAGGATAAAGCGGGCGTCCTGATAGCAGGCATAATTCAGCGCATCGAGGCCGCGGGCGATGAACGGGTCATAGAGCGTTCCGATCGGCAACAGCCGCTCGCCGTTGATCGAATGCGACAGGCCGAGCGCCGAGAGCAAGGCGAACAGATTCATCTCGGCGATGCCAAGCTCGATATGTTGGCCGGTGGGCGAGAACTCCCAACTGAAGGTGGACGGGATGCGCTCGCTCTTGAAGGTGTCGGCGAGCGCTTCGCGCGCGAACAGCTTGCGGCGATTGACCCAGGAGCCGAGGCTGGTCGACACGGTGACGTCGGGAGACGTCGTGACGATGCGCGCGGCAAGCGGCGTCGTGTCGCGCGCCAGCTCGTTGAGCAGCGCGCCAAAGCCGAGCTGCGTCGACATCTGCGGTTGGATCGTCGCCGCGAGCTCCGCCGGCACGTCGATGCGCGGCGCTTGCAGGCGGCGTTCGCCGCCGCGCGCGAACGGCACGCAGTCGAGGAAGGCCTGGATCTTTTCCGCCGGCTGCCGCAGGCCCTCGAAGCGGTCCCATTCGTGCCCCGGCCGGATGTTCATCGCGGCGCGGAGGGTTTCCATCTGCGCCGGCGTCATCAGCCCGGCGTGGTTGTCCTTGTGCCCGGCGAACGGCAGACCGTAGCCCTTGATCGTATAGGCGATGAAGCAGACCGGCCGGTCGTGATCGATGCTGTCGAAGGCGTCGATGATCGCGGCGAGGTCGTGGCCGCCGAGATTGTTCATCAGCCGCGCCAAATCCTCGTCGCTGCGCCGCTCGATCAGCTTGGTCACCGGCCCCTGGTCGCCGATCTCGTCGAGCAAGCGCTTGCGCCAGGCCGCACCGCCCTGGAACACCAGCGCGGAATAGAGCTGGTTCGGGCAGCGATCGATCCATTGCCGCAAAACCTCGCCGCCGGGCTCGCCGAAGGCGGCTTGCTGCAACGAGCCGTATTTCAGGACCACAACGTCCCAGCCGAAATTGCGGAACAGGCCTTCGTAGCGTTCCCACAGGCCTTCGTGGACCACGGCATCAAGGCTTTGCCGGTTGTAATCGACGATCCACCAGCAATTGCGCAGCCCCTGCTTCCAGCCTTCGAGGATCGCCTCGAAGATGTTGCCCTCGTCGAGCTCGGCGTCGCCGAGGAGCGCGATCATACGGCCTTCCGGCCGATTCTTTCCCCAGCCGTGGGCGCGCACGTAGTCCTGCGTCAGCGAAGCGAACAGCGTCTGCGCCACGCCCAAGCCGACCGAGCCGGTCGAGAAATCGACGTCGTCGGCATCCTTGGTGCGCGAGGGATAGGATTGCGCACCCTTGTAGCCGCGGAAGTTTTCCAGCTTGTCGCGGCTCTGGCGGCCGAGCAGATATTGGATGGCATGAAAGTTCGGCGCGGCGTGCGGCTTGACCGCGACGCGATCGGCCGGCCGCAGCGTGTGGAAATAAAGCGCGGTCATGATGGTGGCGAGCGAAGCCGAGGAAGCCTGGTGGCCTCCGACCTTCAGCCCGTCGGTATTTTCCCGCACATGGTTGGCGTGGTGGATGGTCCAGCTCGCCAGCCACAGCACCTTGCGTTCGAGCTCGGCGAGGATCGGCAGGTCGCGCGTGAGCAAGGGTGATGTCATGGCAACGCCTTCATGAGGCCAGTTCATTGAGCAAAGCCTTGGCTTCCTTCAGGTCGAGCGTGTCGAAGCCCTCGGTGAACCAGCCGTAGACCGGAGCGAGGAGTTTGCGGGCCTCATCACGCGTGCCCTGGTCGCGAAGAAGCCGCGCCATGGTCATCGCCGCGCGCTAATAAAGTCCTGTCACGTAGTTGTCGGCGATGAAGGTTTCCGCCTGCTCAACGGTCACATTCGGCGGCTTAGTCTGTTCGACGATCATGCGTCCCAGCGACGGGAAGGACTGCCGGTCGAGGCGGTAATCGTCATGCCACAGGCGGGAGCGCTTCAAGGCCTTGCCGCAGTGAAGAAAGGCCTCCCGCACCGTGACCACGATGACGATGCGGGGTTGGCGTCCCCTGACGGCGGCCGCGGCAAGAAGCTCCGGTTCACGACTGAGCCGAGCCGTGCCGTTGATGCGCAACGTTTCATCGATGCCCGGAATGAAGAACAGCAGGCCGATCTCGGCATCAGCCACGATGTTCGACATCGTGTCGAGGCGGTTGTTCCCGGGCCGGTCAGGGATGACGATCGTGTGATTGTCAAGCACCCGGACAAAGCCCGGCGCGTCGCCCCGCGGGCTGACATCGGTGCCGCGCCCGGCTCGCGTCGAGCCGATGACGCAAAACGGTGAGTGAGCAAGAAAGTTGCGGCAATGGCCATCGAGCCGGTCGAGCTGCTTGAGGAGCGCAAGTTCCATCGGCGGCGTGTAGAGGCCGCGCAATGCTGTCTCATCGCTTACCGTGCTTGGGCTTACGGCCTGATCGTCCACTGGAATCTCCCTGTTCACGAAGACTTCGAGCCTCAAACCGGTGCCCGCCGCGCCAGCGTGCCCCAGCCCAGCAGCAGCGCCGCCATCACGACGACCGGAAACACCACTTCATTGACCGCCGTCCAGCCGAAATGCGCCAGCAAAGCGCCGGACGAGAACGAGCCGACCGCCATCGAGCCGAAGATCAGAAAATCGTTGAAGGCCTGGACCTTGTTGCGCTCGCGCGGGCCGTGACATTCGGTGACCAGCGTGGTCGCGCCGACGAAGGCGAAGTTCCAGCCGATGCCAAGAAGCGCCAGCGCCACCCAGAAATTCCACAGCGCGATGCCGAGCACCCCGATCGCGGCGGCGGCGGTGATCAATGCCAGTCCGGCCGCCACGACAGCGCGCAGCCCAAAGCGGGCGATGAGCGTGCCGGTGAAGAAGCTCGGCGCGTACATGCCGATCACGTGCCATTGAATACCGAGCACGGCATCGTCGACCGAATGGTGGCACATCACCATGGCGACCGGGGCCGCGGTCATCATCATGTTCATCACGACGTAGCTGGCGACGCCACAGGCGACGGCGACGATAAATCGCGGCTTGCCGATGATTTCGGCAAGCGGCCGCCCCTCGCCCAGCGGCCGCGCGACGGCCGGTTGCGGCAGCTTGAGCAAGCTCAGCACTGCGCCGGCAAGCACCGCGCAGGCCGACTGCGCCAAGAAAGTCCCGGCGAACAAATAAGGAGACCAAATATCCTTGGTGAGGATGACGATCTGCGGGCCGATCACCGCGGCAAACATGCCGCCGGCCAGCACCCAGGCAACCGCCTTGGCGCGAAATTGCATGCTCGCGGTGTCGGCCGCCGCAAACCGATAGGACTGGTGCGCCGCCGCGTAGAGGCCGCCGCAGAAGGTGCCGAGAAGCAGCAGCGCGAACGATCCGCGCAGCATGGCCGCGCATGAGATGATGCCGGAGAGCGCGCCGCAAGCCGATCCGATCTGCAAGGCAGAGCGGCGGCCGTAGGCTTTCGCCAACATGCCGACCGGGAGCGTGCCGATCCACATGCCGACGGCCATGAGCGTGATGGGGAGCGTCGCCAGCGTCGGATCGGGCGCCAGCATCACGCCGGCAATGCCGCCGGTTGCCACGATCACGGTGGTGTTGCCGCCGGCCAGCGCCTGCGCCGCGGCCAGCACCAGCGCGTTGCGGGCTGCTAGCCGGTCGTCGGTGATGTCGGTGCTTGGTTCGGCAATGACCGCCATGGGGGCATGTTCCGGCTTAGACAACCTTTTAGCGGGCGAACCGGCTCGGTGCCAGGGCGTGCTTTTTGTAAATCCACTTACGATTGCAGCGCAGCATCCCCGCAGAATCTCTGGCATCGGCACAATCGGCCATCCGTCTGCAGCGCGTGAGTTCAGAACTGCAGCGCGCCGGGGTGCCGGATCGTCACCGAGCGCACCTCATCCACCGTGCGCGCGCCGAGTTGCGCGAGCGCCGCTTGCGTCTCCTCGATCAAGAGGTCGACGACGTGGCCGGGGCCTTCCTCACCCAATGCGCCAAGACCCCACAAGAAAGCTTTGCCGGCAAAAGCCGCCGCGGCTCCGAGCGCATAGGCGCGCACCACATCGCTGCCGCTGCGCACCCCGGAATCCATCATCACGGTGGCGCGGCGACCGACTTGCCGGACGATGGCGGGCAGCACGTCGATCGCCGCCGGCAGCGCCTCGATCTGGCGCCCGCCGTGATTGGAAACGACCAGACCGTCGACGCCGAGCGATACCGCCTTGTCGGCATCCTGCGGATGCATGATGCCCTTGACGACCAGCGTTCCCTTCCAGCGGTCGCGGTACATCGCCACCTCGTCCCAGGTGAAGGCGCCGCCCATCTCGCGCCGGGCGAAGACGAAGATCTCCGCAAGCGAGGCGTTGTCGCCGGCATAGGAGCGCAGGCTGGCAAAGCGCGGGATGCCGTTCTTCCAGAGCGCCATGATCCAACCGGGCGCCCGCGCGATCTGCATCAGGATGCCGAGCTCGAGACGAAACGCGCCGGCAATGCCGGTCGCCGCTTCGCGCGGCCGCGTGGTGCGCACCGGCAGATCGAGCGTCAGCACCAGCGTGCGGCAGCCGGTGGCCTCAGCGCGCCGCACCAGATCGAGGCCGATCGCATGGCCGTTCCTGGCGAACCGATAAAGCTGAAACCAGAAGACGTCGGGCGCGACCTCGGCGATCTGTTCGATGGTGGCGCCGCCGGCCGTGCCCAAGGTGTAAGGAATGCGCGCGCGTTGGGCGGCGCGGGCAAGATGCAGGTCGGCGCCGGGCCACACGATCGCCGGGCCGCCCATTGGCGCCACGCCGATCGGGGCGGCGTAGCGGCGGCCGAACAGTTCGACATCGCAGGACGGCAGCGACGACATCACGCCGTAGCGCGGCACCAGCTCGATGGCATCGAACGCCGCCCAATTGCGCCGGATTCCGGCATCATCGTTGCCGGCGCCGCCGTCGGCATATTCGAAGGCAAAATGCGGAATACGACGGCGCGCACGCCGACGCAGATAATCGATGCTCGGGTAATGCCGATGCAGCTCCGCATAACGCGGGTTGCTGCTATGGCCCGCGAACAGCCTTTGCTGCGGGGCGACGACGACCGCCGTATCGTGCATGGGCCTTCCCTATGGGCGGAGTCGTTCCGCGACGGCCCATTATAACCCGTTCGGCGGCGATGCTATTGTTGGAAATCTTGCGGACGCCCGGCAGCGGCTTTTTATCTTCAACGCCGCGAGGTCCGCGCCAGGTTGGCGAGTTCCTTGACGGTCGAACTTTGCGCCGCCGCCTTGAACAGCGTGTCCATAGCCGCGCCGATCTCCGAGGAGCGGTTCGACAAATCGGCCGCGAAGCCAAGCACCACGTTGGTCGCGTCCTGCGTGCAGCGGATCGTATCCTGCATCGTCTTCAACGCATCGGTGACCGTCGTCGCGTTCAGCGAGGCGCTGTTGGCGTTCTTGGCGATTTCGTTGGTGGCGTGCGCCTGATGCATGATCATTTCGGCCAGCGAGCTGGACACTCCCGAAATCTCCGTGATCGATTGATTGGTCGATGTGATTTCGCTCATCGACCGCCGCATCGCCTCTTGAATCACGGAAATCTGCTTGCCGACATCGTCGGTGGCTTTGGCCGTCTGCACGGCGAGCGATTTCACTTCCGAAGCGACCACCGCGAAGCCGCGGCCGGCGTCGCCGGCCCGCGCCGCTTCGATCGTCGCATTCAACGCCAGAAGATTGGTTTGCGCGGCGATGTTCGAGATCAGATTGACGACCGATCCGATTTTCTCGACCGCTTCCGAAAGCGAGCGAATGTTGGTGTCGGTGCGCCCCGAATGCGAAACCGCCTTTTGCGCCGTCTCGGCGCTGCCCATGACCTGCGCATGAATTTCCTCGATCGAGGCGTTGAGCTCGTCGGTGGCGGCGGCGATGCTGCCGATTCTGGAAGCGGTATCCTCGGCGGCGTGGGCCGCCATATCGGTTTGCCCCGACGCGGTCCTGCCCAACTCGGCGAGCCGGTCCGACGTCGAACTGATGGACTTCGCCACATTGGCGATGATTTCACGCACCCCGTCGACCGAACGGGCAAAGCTCTTGATGGAATCTGCCAGTTCATCGGAGCGCGCTTTTGCTTGTTGAACTTCCATGCTGTTGTGACACGCCACCGCGTTGGCGGCGTCCAGCATGAAGATGCGAGTCGCCGCGTTCAACAGGCGAAGGCCTTTGCGCGGCGAGAACCGATGATGCTCGTAAATGCATTCGCTCAGGTCGTTCAGCAGCGCAATCGCGCTGGCGCTGCGCGATCTCATGTCCAAGCCGGATCTGGCTTCCGCCGTCGCGCGATCGTAGGCGTCCTTGACCCACTCCTCGTCGAACGGATTATGCAAAAGCCTTTCCGTGTAATATTTATACGTGTCGGTATAGGACTTCCGCCCCTCTTCCATCTTCTTGCGGTATAGCGGAGCGACCTCAATGACATGCGCCAGGTACGCCGCAATAATCGAATCGAGACGAGGAGCCAGCAGCCGCCAGATCTGCGCACGCAGACCGACAACATCGGCGTCAATTTCATAGATTCCGAGGCGAACTTGGAAACCGGGCTCGACGGCCATGGCCGCTTCCAAAGCGTAGTGAAGCCGGAAGACTAGCGCGGGGTACTTAACGTACCATTATTATTTTACCGACGGCCCCCGTTAGCCGCCGCTTGGCGTGGCGGCGGCACCCGCTCCCTCCGGCAAACGCAGCTCGATCGGCTCAGTGCGGGTCGTAGGCCCAGGTCATGTAGATGCCGCCCCAGGTGAAGCCGCCGCCGAAGGCGGCCAGCAGCAGCCGATCGCCGGCTTTGAGCTTGTTTTCGTATTCCCACAGGCATAGCGGGATCGTTGCCGCGGTGGTGTTGCCGTATTTGTCGATCGTCACCATCACCCGCTCCGCCGGAAGCCCGACGCGCTCGGCGGTCGCTTCGATGATGCGCCGGTTGGCCTGGTGCGGCACCAGCCAATCGACCGTGTCCTTGGTCAGGTGGTTACGCCGCATCAGTTCGGTTGCCACTTCGGCCATACGCGCGATGGCGAACTTGTAGACCGCGGCGCCTTCCTGGTGGACGTAGTGCAGGCGCTTGGCGACGGTCTCCGCCGTCGGCGGCATGCGGCTGCCGCCGGCCTTCTGGTGCAAGTGCTTCATGCCGGCGCCATCGGAGGCGATCAGCGTGTCGATGATGCCGTATTTTTTGTTCGGCTCGACGAGCACCGCGCCGGCGGCGTCGCCGAACAACACGCAGGTGGCGCGGTCGGTATAGTCGATGATCGCCGACATCTTGTCGGCGCCGACCACCACGATCTTGCGACAGGTGCCTCGCTCGATGAACTGCGCGGCAATGGTGAGCGCATAGACGAAGCCGGAACACGCCGCCTGCACGTCGAAGCTGCCGATGTTGCGAATATCCGCCATGTCGCAAATCAGATTGGCGGTCGAGGGAAACACGAAGTCGGGGGTCGTCGTGGCGCAGATCAGAAGATCGACGTCGCCCGGTGCGGTGCCGGTCTTCTGCAGCAGACCGCGCACGGCTTCGGCGCCCATATGCGAGGTGCCGAGGCCCTTGCCCTTGAGAATATGCCGTTCCTTGATGCCGGTGCGCTCGACGATCCACTGGTCGGTGGTGCCGACCATGCGCGCCAGCTCGGCATTGGTCAGCACGTCGGGCGGCACGTAACAATGCACCCCGGTAATCGCGGCGTGGACTGCGGATTTTTGCTGCTTGGTTGTCTTCGTCATGCGCCCGTGAACCGTGGGGGTTGCTCGAACACGGTGGCTCTCGTTAGCAGGATGGTTAAGCCATGCATAGCGCCGCGCCGACAATAAGCCATCAGGCTTCACCGGTGGCGGCGGCGAGATTGCGGCGGCCGCGGCGCGCCAGATCGAGCACGGTTGCCGCGGCCATCGCGCTCGGTGCCGCAGCGGCCGGCGCCATAATGCCATCGAGCCTGCCGAAGGCCTCGACCTGCCGCCGACGCTGCGGGGTGTCGGACAAGAGCGGAATCAGCGCATCAGCGAGCCGCTCCGGCGTGCAATTCCGCTGCAGGAATTCCGGGATGTCGTTCTCGCCGAGCACCAGATTGGCGAGGATCACGCTGTGCAGCGTCCCTTGAAATCCCATGATCCGTAGCGCCAGCTCTTCAAACAGCGGCAGCCAGTAGGCGGCAACGGTCGGGACGCCGGCCAGCGCCAGCTCGAGCGTCACCGTGCCGGATGCCGCAAGCGCGGCGCGCGCCGTGCGAAACGCGGCCCACTTCGCCGCGGGCTCGACCACAATGCGCGGCGTCACGGCCCAGCCGGCGACCGCCTCGCGCACCCGCGATGCCAGGTGGGGCATAGTCGGCAAAACCACCTCGATCGGTCCGACACGGGCGGCCATCCGCGCGATCGCTTCGCCGAAAATGCCGATGAGCCGCCGGATCTCACCGGAGCGGCTGCCCGGCAGCACCAGAACAAGCGGCGGCTCGGCGCGGCGGCGTTGCGCTTCATCCGCATCGGGATGCAGCTCCGCGACACGCTCGATCAGCGGATGGCCGACATAGATGCAGGGCGGACCGCCAAGCCGGACATGCGCGGCGGGCTCGAATGGCAGAATGGCGAGCACGCAATCGACATAGCCGCGCATCGCGCGCGCGCGTCCTGGCCGCCAGGCCCAAACCGACGGCGAGACATAATCGAGAATCGGAATCGTGGGGGCCAGGCGGCGCACGCGGCGGGCCACCCGGTGGGTGAAGTCGGGACTGTCGATGATAACGAGAGCGTCCGGCTGTGCGGCGACGATCGCAGCCGCGGTCTCGCGGATGCGGCGCAAGATCATCGGCAGCCGGCGTGGGATCGCATTGAGACCGATGATCGACAGCTCCCCGATCGGGAAGGGGCTGGCAATTCCCGCAGCCGCCATCGCCCACCCGCCGACGCCGGAGAGCTTCACCGCTCCGCCCTGCGCCAGGAGCGCGCGCGCCAATGTCGCGCCCAGCGCGTCGCCCGATTCCTCCGCGGCGACGATGTAAATCGACAGCGGCCGTGATTGCGGCTCATGCTTCATCACGCCGCTTCCTCGCGCACCCCGACGAGAAAAATCTTCGCGCGGTCCGCGGCAGCGACGACGTCGGCCGCTTCGGCGACGATCGTGTTGCCGGCGGCGACCGCCAATCCGGCAAGGCCGGCGCGCGCCACATGCTCGACTGTCTGCGGACCGATCGCCGGCAGATCGAAGCGGCGATCCTGGCCGGGCTTTGGCGCCTTGACGAGAACGCCCACACCGGGGGGCGTCACCACCCGCCCTTGGCGGCGCAAATCGGCAATGCGGGCGAGCAGATTATCGGTGCCCTCCGCCGCCTCCACCGCGAGCACGTGGTTGTCGGCGACCACCGCGGCCTGGCCCACGTCGAACGGTCCGAGCGCTGCGATCACCGTGAGCGCCAGCGCAATATCGGCACGGTCGCGCGGCGACGGCTGATAGCGGCCCAGCACGCCATCGGGCACGACGATGTCGGGCGCTACTTCCTCGACACCGATGACGCGCAAGCCGCCCTCTTCCGCCAAGCGCGCGACCCCGGACAACAGCCGGTCATCGCCGCCGCGCAACATCCGGATCATGCGCGGCAGCAGCCGGATCGACTGCCAGTCGAGACGGATTTGCGTGAGCGGCGGCCGCAACAGCGTGCCGATGAACAACAGCTCGCGGCAATGCTCCGCGCGGACCAGCCGAAGGAAGCGCCCCGCCTGTCCGATCGCGATCCAGTGATGGTCGTAGCGCTCGACCACCTTGGGATCGGCCCAGCCCCTGACGGCGAACATCACCGGCCGCCGGCCTCGCCTCGCCACGGCGTCGGCGACCGCGCCGGGAAAACTGCCGCCGCCGCAGATGATCGCTAGCGGCTCGCGTCCCGGCGCGTCAACCATTCATCGGCTCATTGGGCTGCTTCATCGCCGCGCTCGTCCGCTTGCCCGCCGGCGCCAGGCCGCATCAAAGGGCGTTTGCCGCGCGAGCGCATGAACCCGACGATCTTGCCGACCAACGGATCGTCGGCAAACTCGCGCTCCACCGCATCGATGCGGTCCGCCAGCCGCCCCGCGACGAAGAACAGGCTGCGATAGGCGCGGCGCAGCCGATGCAGCTCCGCCCGCGTCGCGCCGCGCCGCCGCAAGCCGACGATGTTCAGCCCGACCAGCACCGCGTCCTGGCCGAGCGCAAATCCGAAGGGAATGATGTCGGCGCGCGTGGCCGACATGCCCCCCATCATGGCGCCCTCCCCGATCCGCACGAATTGATGGATCGCCACGTGCCCGCCGAGGAACGTGTAATCGCCGACACCAACGTGACCGCCGAGCACGGCGTTGTTGGCCAGGGTCACGTCATTGCCGACCTGGCAATCGTGCCCGACATGGGATCCGGCCATGAAGAAGCAGCGCTCGCCGACGCGGGTCACTCCGCCGCCGTCTTCGGTCCCGGTATTCATGGTGACGCTTTCGCGCAGCTCGCAGCGCGCCCCGATCACCAGCCGCGTCGCCCCGCCGCGATAGTGCACCGATTGCGGCGGCGTGCCCAGCGAGGCGAACGGATAAACGACGGTGCCTTCGCCGATCGTCGTAACGCCGGTGACATGGACATGTGCAAGCAGGCGCACGCCGTTTTGCATCTCCACCTGCGGCCCGACGATGCAGTAGGGCCCGATCTCGACGCTGTCGCCAATGCGCGCGCCCGCGGCGACACGCGCGGTCGGATCGATCACCATCTAGCCCTCGGTAATGATGGCCCCGACTTCGGCCTCGGCGATCAGAACACCGCCCACTTTGGCCTCGGCCCGGTACCACCACATGTTGCGCCGGCGCGCGATCTTATTGACGTGATATTCGATGGTGTCGCCCGGCACCGCCGGCTTGCGGAATTTGGCCTTGTCGATGGTGAGGAAATACATCGAGCTGCGACGTTCGCGCGACCCCATGAGACGCAGACATAACACGCCCGCCGTCTGCGCCATCCCCTCGATGATCAGCACCCCCGGCATCACCGGATTTTCCGGAAAATGACCGAGAAATTGCGGCTCGTTGATCGTGACATTCTTGATGCCGATGGCGTGGTCATCGCCGCGCATGTCGACGATACGGTCGATCATGAGGAAGGGATAGCGATGCGGCAACAACCGCAGGATCTCGCGGATGTCGGCGGCCTCCATTTTCTCCTCGCTCATTCGCTCGCCCCCTCGGACTTACGGCCGCTGCGTACCAGACGACGAATGGTGGCCACTCCGCGTTTCCAATCGCCCGCCGGCTCAGCCGGAAAGCCGCCCCAGCGGGCGCCCGGCGGGACATTCGAGGTGACGCCGGCCCGCGCGCCGAGTATGGCACCGCTCCCGATCGACAAATGATCGCCGATGCCGACCTGCCCGCCCAGCATGACGAAATCGCCCACCTCCACGCTGCCGGAGATTCCGGTTTGCGAGACAATCACGCAGTGCCGCCCGATCGAGACGTTGTGTCCGATTTGCACGAGATTGTCGATCTTGGTGCCCTCGCCGATGACCGTGTCTCGGGTCCCGCCGCGGTCGATCGTGGTGTTGGCGCCGATCTCGACGTCGTCTTGAATGATGACGCGGCGGGTTTGCGGGATTTTCTGATGCCCCTTCGGGCTCGGAAGATAGCCGAAGCCGTCCTGACCGATACGGGCGCCGGGATGAATGATGACACGATCGCCGATCAGGGCGCAGAGCACGGTGGTGCCGGCGCCGATCGCGCAGTCGCGTCCGATGGCGACGCGCGGGCCGATCACCGCGCCGGCGCCAATCAGCGTGCCGGCTCCGATCTCGGCGCCCGGCCCGATCACCGCCAGCGGATCGATCGTCGCGCCCGCCTCGATTCGCGCCGAGGCATGCACCTGCGCACTCGGCGCGCGTCCGCTGGCGCCGAACAGCGAGGACGGCCGCAACGCCACGGGAAATAGCGCACGCGCCACCGCGACGAAGGCGCGATAGGGCTCCGGCGTCACCAGCACCGCAAGAGCATCCGGCGCGGCATCCTCAAACTGCGGCTTCAGCAGGCAGGCTCCGGCGCGCGTCACCGCCAATTGACCGAGATATTTCTTATTGTCGAGGAAGCTGATGTCGGAGGCTCGCGCCGTATCCAGCGGAGCGATGTTGCCGATGCGCCGGTCGAGCGGAGTGCCGGCGCGCGGCTTGGCACGCGTGAGCGCGGCGATCTCTCCGATCGTCAGCTCGCGTTCTATTGGGAAGAAGTCCGGCATGCGCCCGCCGTTGACGAGGGCCGCGGCCGCGATCAGAACCGCGTTCCGCCGCCGAACTGGAACCATTGCGTGCGGTCATAGGGCTGTTTCAGAACCGGATAGGCAAGGTCAAACCGCAGCGGACCGAACGGCGAGTCCCAGATCAGGCTGGCGCCGACCGATACGCGCGGCGCGGCAGTGTCGCTGTATTGCATGCCGCACTGGCAAACAAAGGTTCCCGTCCCGGGTATGGTGACGTTGCCGTTGACTTCGCCGGTTGCCGGATACTGGGTCTCTCCTTTGTAACCCCACTCTGAACCGGAATCGACAAAGACGGCACCGCGGAAGCCGGAATCCTTGGGCAGGAAGTAGAATGGATATTGCATCTCAATACTGGCCCCCCAGTACATAGTGCCGCCGAGCGGATCGCCCGCCGTGAACGGCGTGGTGTCGCGCGGACCGAAGCCGGCCGGCTGAAATCCGCGCACCAGATTGGGGCCCATCTTGAAATCGTCGAGCATGCGCACATAGCCGCCATTGGAAACGCATGTGCCGCTGGTCGGGCAGCCGGTCAGGCCCAACATGTCGCCGCCCTGCAGATGCAGAATGCTGATCAGATCGGAGACGATTTCGTAATAGCTGCGTAAGTCGACGGTGGTGCGAATATAGGCCGCATCGCCGCCGAGACCGGCGAAATCCTGACCGAAGCTGACGAGGATGCCGTTGGTGGGGTGCTTGTTGTTGTCAAGCGTGTTGTAGGTAAATCCATATCCGGCCAGCGAGGTCAGATAGCCGCCCTGGGCAAGCTCCGCACGCACCGGTAACGAGGCCTGACCGATGGACGCCTGGCCGAGAGCGGCGCCGGCGAGGAGGCAGTTCGTTTGGTTACCGCTCGCCACGGCACCGAAGTAGCCGGGATAGGCGAGGCCCGCGGCCGCCGCGCCGACGACGCCGGTCCACGTCGGAAAGGTGCTCTGGAAATCCGGATTGATGTTGTTGCAGTCGTCCATGGTCGACGACAGCTCGATCTGCTGCCAATAAATCGAATAGCGCAGTTGCATGGTGAGGTCTTCGCGCAGCGGAATGCCAAGCTTCAAGCTGGTGCCGATCGTCTCGGTTCCGTACGAGATATAGGGGTTGGTCAACGACTCACGGGCGAACAAATCGACGCCGCCGGACAGCCGCTGGTCGAGAAGATAAGGCTCGACGAAATTAAGCTCGACGCCGCGAATATATTCGCCGTAGGTGAGCGAAGCCTTGGCGAACCGGCCGGTGCCGAGCAGGTTCTTTTCCGAGACCGACACCTGCCCCATCCAGCCGTCCGCGGTCGAGAAACCGCCCATGATCGAGAAGTCGCCGGTCGACTGCTCCTCGACGTCGACGTTGATGACCACCCGGTCCGGCGCCGAGCCAGGTTCGTTGGTGATCTTCACCGTTTTGAAGAAGTTGAGGTTCTTGATCCGGCGCTCGGCGCGATCGATCAAGGCGCGGTTGTACGGATCGCCTTCGGAAATATCGAACTCGCGCCGGATCACATAATCGCGGGTCCTGGTGTTGCCGCGGATATTGATGCGCTCGATATAGGCGCGCACGCCTTCATCCAAGGCAAACACCAGGCTGATGGTGCGCGTCTGCGGATTGCGGTCGCCGCGCGGCCGCACCGTAGCGAACGGATAGCCGTGCTTGCTGATTTCGACGGTGAGGCTCTCGACCGTCTTCTCGACAGCGTCGCTATTGTAGACGTCGCCCCGTTTCATCCGCAGGATGGAGCGCAGCGATTGCGGATCGACGGCGCGGATATTTGATTGAATGTCGATGGTGCCGAAGTGGTACTGCGGCCCTTCCTCGATCGTGAAAGTGACGATGAAGCCCTTCTGCGCCGGGTCATACTCGCCGGTCGCGGAGACCACCTGCACGTCGGCATAGCCGTGGCTCAGATAGAAGCGGCGGATCAGATCGCGGTCGGCTTCGATGCGATCGGCGTCATAGACGTCGGTGGTCTGCAGGAAGCTCAAGAAGTTCGAGGTCGAGGTCTTGACCACTTCCTTCAGGCGGTAGGACGAATAGACTTTGTTGCCGACGAAGTTGAGGGCTTTGACGCCGGTTTTCTCGCCTTCCTTGACCTCGAAAATCAGGTCGACGCGATTGTTCGGCCGCGCGATGATCTTCGGCACGACCTGGACGTCGAAACGGCCGTTGCGATGATAGACCTCGATGATGCGCTGAACGTCCGCCTGCACCGTCGGACGCGACAGCGTCCCGCGCGCCTTCGATTGGATTTCCTGCTGGAGCTGCTCGTCCTTGATCTTGCTGGTGCCCTCGAAGACCAGTCGATCGATGACCGGCGCTTCCACCACGGTGACGACCAGGTGGCCGCCTGCCTGGGAGATGCGTACATCCTCGAACAGGCCTGAGGCGTAAAGCGCCTTCAGCGCGGCGTCGATCTTGGCGGCATCGAGAGCTTCGCCCGGCGCAACCTTGAAATACGAGCGGATCGTGTCGGTTTCGACGCGGCGGTTACCCTGGACGACAATCGAGCCCCCAGTCATGCCGGTTTGCGCCGGCGCCGCAAATGCCGCCCCGGGAGCATAGCCAAGCAATACCCCGCCGAGGAGCAAGCCGGCCACGACAAGCCCTCGTCTTACCCACACACACATTTCCATGCGCAAAGCGCCCTTATTCCCCTCGTGGCCGCCCCCATGTGGCGGGTTACTCGCAGTCTCCCTTGGCTCTGTTTGACGTCTCAACCTGCCGAATATTTCTCTCCGCTTGATTGAGACACCCAGCCTCCTTCACCCACGCACCCCTGCCTGCCTTCGGCGATCGCCTTAGGACGTCGTCAGATGAACGATGTCATTGAAAGTTGCAAATATCATCAGCATCAGGACGATCGCGAGACCGATGCGGAAACCGACTTCCTGGGCTCTTTCGGAGAGCGGGCGGCCGCGCAGCGCTTCGATCGCATAGAACAAAAGGTGACCGCCGTCGAGCAGCGGAATCGGAAACAGATTGAGCAATCCGATCGACACCGACAGCACGGCGGCGAGTTGGATCAGCGGCACAAAGCCGAAACTCGCAACCTGTCCGGACATTTGCGCGATGCGGATCGGGCCGCCCAGCTGGTTGGCAGCCTCGCGGCCGACGATAACGCCGCCGATATAGCCGAGCGTCCGATCGATAACCGACCAAGTCTCCTGCACGCTCATCCAAACGGCCTGCGGCGGCGCCACCGGGTGCAGCTTCAGGTCCTCGGGAGCCATCGACCGGCTGATGCCGAGAACCCCGATGCGCTGCACGTTGCCGAAATTGTCCTTGACCTCTTTCAGCGCCGGCGTTGCCTTGAGCACCTGCTGGACGCCGTCGCGATCCACCGTGACGGCGATGGTTTCGCCCGCGCTGGCGCTGACGATGCGCTGCATCTCGGCGAAGTTGTCGATGGGGCGGCCGTCGATCGCCACGACGAGATCGCCGGGCTTGAAGCCTGCTGCCGCAGCGGCGCTGTCCGGTTGGACGGAATCCACCCGGGCGCTCATCGTCTGCTTGCCGTAGAGCATGAAAACGGCGGCGAAGATCACGATCGCCAAGATGAAATTCGCCAGCGGCCCGGCCACGACAATGGCGGCGCGCTTGAGCACCGGCTGAAACGCGAAGCTTTGCGCGCGCTCCTGCGCGTCCATGCTGGCGATGCGCGCGGCATCAGGGACGCTTGCTGCGTTCTCGTCGCCGAAGAACTTCACGAAGCCGCCGAGAGGAATGGCGGAGATTTTCCAGCGCGTCCCGTAGCGGTCATTGAAGCCGATGATTTCCGGCCCGAAGCCGATGGAGAACACCATGATCCGCACGCCGCACCAGCGCGCGATCAGAAAATGGCCGAGCTCATGAAAAAAGACGACGAGGCTGAGAACAAAGACAAAGGGAATGACATACCCGACAAGGCCGCCCCCGAGCGCATGCACATGCGACAAAAAATAGGACCCCATGACCTCGCCTACCCCATCCCCTGATTATTCCGGCCCAATTCTTAACGTTAAGATGCCATTGCGGCAATTTCGGGCAAGAGTTCGGCCGCCAACCTTCTTGCATTATGGTCAATGGCGATCGCGTCCTCGACGGATTGTGGCTCCGCCGTCGCGCCGCGCCGTTCTGCTGCATCGAGCGTCGCCTCGACCAGGGCGGGAATTCCACCGAAACCGAGGCGTCGGCCGATGAATTCCCGCACCGCGATCTCGTTGGCCGCGTTGAGTATCGTCGGGGCGGCGCCGCCGGCGGCGAGCGCCCGGCGCGCAATCGCCAGCGCCGGGAAGCGGATGGGATCGGGCTCCTCGAAGGTCAGCGTGGCAAGCCGGGCGAGGTCGAGCCGGGGCGCCGGCGTGCCCATGCGGACCGGCCACGCCAGACAATGGGCGATCGGAATCCGCATGTCCGGCGACCCCAGCTGGGCGACCACCGAGCCGTCGCGGAATTCCACCAAGCCGTGAACGATGGATTGCGGATGCACCACGACGTCGAGCGCCTCCGGTCCCAGCGCGAACAGATGGTGGGCCTCGATGAGTTCGAGACCTTTATTCATGAGGGTCGCCGAATCGATCGTGATCTTCGGGCCCATGGACCAGGTCGGATGCTTGAGCGCCTGCTCCACCGTCACCTTGCGGATGGCTTCGAGCGACCAGGTGCGAAATGGCCCCCCAGAAGCGGTCAAGACGATGCGGCGCACGTCCTCGCGCCGGCCCGCGCCTAACGCCTGGAAGATCGCGTTGTGCTCGGAATCGACCGGCAGCACCGTGGCGCCGGCAGCCGCCGCCCGCCGCATGAACAGCGCGCCGGCGCAGACCAGACATTCCTTGTTGGCAAGCGCAACCGTTGCGCCGCGCTCGGCCGCGGCGAGCGTCGGCTCGAGGCTGGTGGCGCCGGTGATCGCGGCCATCACCCAATCGGCGGGCCGCTGCGCCGCCTCGACGACGGCCGCGGGACCGGCGGCAGCCTCAATGCCGGAGCCGGAAAGCTCGGCTTTGAGTTCGCCATACGCGTCGGGATCGGCGACGGCGGCAAAGCCCGCGCCGAGTTCGCGCGCCAAGCGCGCCAGCGCCGCGGCATTGCGGTGCGCGGTCACCGCCGCGACGCGATAGCGGGCGGGATCCTGCCGCAGGAGATCGATGGTGCTCGAACCGATCGAGCCGGTGGCGCCGAGTAGCGTCACCGTGCGCGGCACGGGCGCCAGCTCGACTCTGGCCCGGGGAGGCTTCTGCTTCATCAGCTTACCATACCAGGAAGCCGCGGGCCGGCGTACCTGTTCCCTCACGAATGATTCCGATGACAAGGGCGGCGAAGGCGGCCACCAGGAAGCCGTCGAGGCGGTCCATCAAGCCCCCATGACCCGGAATAAGTCGGCTCGTGTCCTTGGCCCCAAAGTGCCGCTTGACCGCAGACTCGAACAGGTCGCCGGCCTGCGCCAGGACTGAAAGCACGAACGCCATGACCGCGATGATCCCCAGCCTGCCGAGTCCGCTCGCATAGGCGACCGCGACGCCTGCGGCAACCCCCCCGGCGAGTCCCCCGACCGCCCCCGCCCAGGTTTTGTTCGGGCTGACCTGCGGCGACAACCGCGGGCCCCCGATCGCTCGACCGCAGAAATAGGCAAAAATGTCGGTAATCCAGACCGTTGCGAAGAGAAATAAAAGTGCCGTGAGACCCCAATCCGGATCGCGGCGCAACAGCGTGGGCCCGAGCAGGGTCGCACCGGCATAGGCCACCCCGCCGGCGGCCCAAACCGTCGATGCCGAGGCGGGGCCGTTGCGCGGCCAGGCAGCCGCGACAAGCCCGGCCAGCACCAACCCGATCGCGATCATGCCGAATGCGGCGCCGGGCAAGCCTAGCCCGACAAGCGCAGCCGCCCCGAGCAAGGCCGCCAATCCCGGCGCCAGAATTCGAGGGTCGCCGTTGCGGGCGACCAGCGACGCCCACTCCCAGAGCACCGCAGCGGCCGCGACCGCGCAGAGAGCGAGAAAAATCCAGCCGCCGGCGTAAGTGCTCGCGAGCGCAATCGGCACGAGCACGGCGGCGGAGGCCACGCGCAGCATGAGATTGCCGCTGCCTCGTGCCGGCGCGACGGTTTCGCCGGCGCGGCCGGCGCGATGGTCAGGCGCGATCACGATCCGGTCTTCACGATCCGGTATTGGCGACCAAGCCGCCGAAGCGGCGCTCGCGGCGGCGGAACTCCACGATCGCGCCTTCCAGCGCGGCGCGGTCGAAATCGGGCCAGTTGACCGGCACGAAAACCAGCTCGCTATAGGCCGCCTGCCACAGCAGGAAGTTGGAAAGCCGCTGTTCGCCGCTGGTGCGAATGATCAGGTCGGGATCGGGAATATCGGGCGCGTGAAAAAAGCTGCCGAGCCGCTCCGGCGTTATCTCGGCGGCCGAGAGCCGGCCTGCCGCCACCTCGATCGCCAGCCGCCGCGCGGCGCGCGCGATCTCCTGCCGCGCGCCGTAATTGAAGGCCACGACCAGCGTGAGGCCGTCGTTGCCGCGCGTCAGATCTTCCGCCTCCTGCAGTAGCAGGCAGATGTCGCGATCGAGATCGTCGCGCTCGCCGATGATGCGCACGCGCACATTGCTTTTGTGCAAGTCGGCCAGATCGTTGCGGATGAAGCGGCGCAGCAGACCCATCAGGTCGCGGATTTCCGACGGCGGCCGCGACCAGTTCTCTGAGCTAAAGGAGAAAATGGTCAACACGGAAATGCCGAGATCGGCCGCCGCGCGCACGGTGCGGCGCAAAGCCTCGACCCCGCGGCGGTGGCCTTCCACCCGCGGCATGCCGTGAGCGGCCGCCCAGCGCCCGTTACCATCCATGATGATGGCGACGTGGCGGGGCACCTCGAAGGAGTCGCCTCCGGCCGGCAGTGGCTGCGCGGCCTTGCTTCGCGATCGTGCAACGTCACTCAAACGGTCATGATCTCCTTTTCCTTGCCGGCCAAGAGCCGGTCGACCTCGGCGATGGTCGCGTCGGTCGCTTTCTGCACCTCGCCGGCTTGGCGATTGTGTTCGTCCTCGCTGATCTTGTGCTCCTTCTCCAGCTTCTTGAGAAGGTCGAGGCCGTCGCGGCGGACGTGGCGTACCGCCACGCGCGCGGCTTCGGTGTATTTATGGGCGACTTTCACGATTTCACGCCGCCGCTCTTCGTTAAGCTCGGGAATACGCAGTTTGATGACCTGCCCTTCGGTCGAGGGCGTCAATCCGAGATTGGCCGCCGAAATGGCCTTCTCCACCGCGTGGATCATCGACCGATCCCAGACCTGGACGTTGAGGAGCCGCGGCTCCGGCGCGCTGACCGTGGCCAGCTGATTGAGCGGCATTTGGCTGCCATAGGCCTCGACGTGGACGTGTTCAAGCAGCGCCGTCGAGGCGCGGCCGGTGCGCAAGCCCGCCAGCTCCTGCTTGAGCGCGGCCAGCGCGCCCTGCATGCGGCGCTTGAGGTCATTCATGTCGAATGTGGTGGTTGCCATGGCGCCCTCCGCGATCCAACCGGCCGCTTTCGCCCACTGCGCGCAGCTTCAGCCGACAGTGGTGAAGTGACCCTTTCCGCGCACGACGGTCTCGATCGCACCGTGCTCCCGGATCGAAAACACGATGATAGGCATACGGTTCTCCCGGGCAAGCGCGAAGGCCGTCGCATCCATGATTTTCAAGTTGCGGTCGAGCGCCTCCTGATGGTCGAGACGTTCGTATCGCTTCGCCGTCGGGTCCCGCTTGGGGTCGGCCGTATAGACCCCGTCGACGTCGGTCGCCTTGAGAACGGCGTCGCACCCCATCTCGGCGGCGCGCAACACCGCCGTGGTGTCGGTGGTGAAGTACGGATTGCCGGTGCCGCCGGCGAAAACGATGATGCGGCCGTCGTCGAGATGCCGCAGCGCGCGCGCCCGCTCATAGGTCTCGCAAACTTGCGGCATGGCCAGCGCCGACATGGTGCGGGCGCTGACGCCGGCCCGCTCGATCGCCGCTTCCAGGACCAGCGCGTTCATCACGGTCGCCAGCATCCCCATCGCATCGGCCGTCGGCCGCGACAGTCCCTCCTCGGAGATCTGCGCGCCGCGCAGAATATTGCCGCCGCCGACCACGACGCCGAGGCCTATGCCCAGCTTATGCACGCTGACCAGATCGGCGGCGAAGCGGTCGATCGTCGCGCGATGGATACCGAATTTTTCCGGACCGCTCAGGGCTTCGCCGGAGAGCTTGACGATCAGGCGTCGGTAGTTCGACTTCGCCATCGCAACGTTCCGCCCCTCGCCGCCGCCAGCGCGGTGGATTTCAATTCCAGCGGCACATTGGACTGAATCACCAGCGGCGCGACTATACGGCTATCGCATCTGCAGGCGAAACCCAACAGCGCGGTACTGACTTCGGCTGGAGCATGATCTTTTCCGAAAACCGGCTTCCACTTTTCGGGATCATGCTCTATTGCGTGCCGGCCAGCGCCGCCACCTCGCCGCCGAAATCGCCCCCGGGCCGGTCGATGCCTTCGCCCAGTGCATAGCGCACGAAGCCGCCTATCCTGATCGGCGCGCCGGCCTTCGCCTCGCTCTCCTTCAGCGCTTGGGCCACGCTCTTCTTATCGTCGAAGATGAAGCCCTGATCGAGCAGGCAGACTTCCTTGTAGAAGGTCTTCAGCCCCGACTCGACGATCTTGTCGATGACGTTGGCCGGTTTGCCCTGCGCCTTGAACTTTTCCGCCAAGATGTTCTTCTCACGCTCGACCGTGGCCGGATCGAGCCCGGACACGTCGATCGCCTGCGGGTTGGCGGAGGCGACATGCATCGCCACCATGCGGCCGAAGGCTTTGAGCTCGTCGGTGCTGCCGGCGGATTCGAGCGCGACGATCACGCCGATCCGGCCCAGGCCGTCGGCCACGGAATTGTGCACGTAGCTGGCGATGACGCCCTTGCCGACCGACAGCGCGGCGGCCCGGCGCAGCGTCATGTTCTCGCCGACCTTGGCGATCGTCTCGGAGATGGCGTCGGCGACGGTGCGGTCGCCGACCCGCGCGGCGAGGATTTTGTTCACGTCGGGCCCGACGTCGAGAGCGACGTCCGCGATCATCTTCACCAGGCCCTTGAACAGGTCGTTGCGCGCCACGAAATCGGTTTCGGAATTGACCTCGACGACAAGGCCCTTGCTCGCCGTGAGCGCGACGCCGATGAGACCCTCGGCCGCGACCCGTCCCGCCTTCTTGGCGGCCTTGGCCAGGCCCTTCTTGCGCAGCCAGTCAACCGCGGCCTCGAGATCGCCGCCGCTCTCGCCGAGCGCCGCCTTGCAATCCATCATGCCCGCGCCGGTCTTGTCGCGAAGCTCTTTCACCATGCTCGCGGTGATGTTCGTCGCCATAAAGTTAGTCCCTATCCCATCGTCATTCCGGGCCGGCGGGCTTCGCCCGCGCCCCGGATTGACGCCAGCGCTCACTCGGCTTCGGTGGCCATCTGTTCCTTCGCCCGGGCGATCCAGCCTTCGATGCGGCCGGGAAGCCCGATCTCCTCGCCGATCTTGTGCGCGGCAACCGGCGACAGTTCGGCGATCTGCCAGACGTGGAAGATGCCGAGGTCGTTGAGCTGCTTTTCGATGGCCGGCGAGGCGCCGGGGAATTTTTTCAGATCGTCGGCCACGCCGCGCGGTCCGGACAGCGGCTGGAAGCCCAGCTTGTCGGTCTCGGTCGGCAGTTGCTCGGCCACCTCCGGCTCGACCAGGCCGCCGAGATCGATGCGTTCGCCCTGCGCCCGCGAAATGCCGTCGATCACCGCCTTGGCGACGAGATCGCAGTACAGCGTGATGGCGCGGCTGGCGTCGTCATTGCCGGGCACCACATGGGTGATGCCATCCGGGTCGCAATTGGTGTCGACGATGGCGGCGACCGGAACCCCGAGGCGGCGCGCCTCCTTGATGGCGATGTCTTCCTTGTTGGTGTCGATCACGAACAGAAGGTCGGGAAGCCCGCCCATGTCCTTGATGCCGCCGAGCGCCCGATCGAGCTTGTCGCGCTCGCGCTGCAGCGTCAGCCGCTCTTTCTTGGTGTAACCCTGCGCCTCGTTGGAGGCGAGCATCTCGTCGAGCGTGCGCAGCCGCTTGATCGAATTGGAGACGGTTTTCCAATTGGTCAGCGTGCCGCCGAGCCAGCGCGAATTGACGTAATATTGCGCGCACCGCTTGGCCGCTTCGGCGATGCCGTCCTGCGCCTGCCGCTTGGTGCCGACGAACAGCACGCGTCCGCCGTTCGCCACCGTATCGCTGATCGCCTGCAGCGCCCGGTGCAGCATCGGCACCGTCTGCGTCAGGTCGATGATGTGAATGTTGTTGCGGGTGCCGAAGATGTACTCCGCCATCTTCGGATTCCAGCGGTGGGATTGATGACCGAAATGAACGCCAGCTTCCAAAAGCTGACGCATGCTGAAGTCAGGCAGCGCCATGTCATTCTCCGGTTGATCCGCCGCGGACCGATGAGCCCGAGCCTTATGGCCGGGCACCGGACGGCTTTTAACGGCCAAGGTCCGCGTGTGAAGTTGCCGGGCTTATATAGGGAGGCTCGCCTGGGCGCAACAAGTCACAGCGTCTCCACCGTCACCACGCCGGAAACGGCCTTGATGGCGCCGGCGATCTGCGGGGAAATCTTGAAGCGGCCGGGCAGCTTGACCTCGACCTCATTGCCGTTGCCGAGCAGGAGCACCATCGAAACCTCGCCGTCGCCGTGATCCGCCCCGTTGCGGGCTGCGCCGAGCTTGATCGGCTCGAGCCGCCGCGCCACCCCTTCGAGCGGTAGGCCGTCGCGCAGGAACACGCGCAAGCCCTTCTGCGTCTTGGCCGCCGCCTGGTCGAGCGGCTCGACCGACTGGATGCGGGCGCGCACTTCGTCACCCTGCACCTCGGCGGTCAGCGACAGCAGCACAGCGGTTCCCGGCTCGAGCAGGTCGCGATACTGCGCCAGGCCTTCGGCGAACAGCACCGCCTCGTAATGGCCGCTGGCATCGGATAGGCCGATGATGCCCATCTTGGTGCCGTTCTTGGTGCGCCGCTCAGTGCGCGACACCACCGTGCCGGCGACCCGGCCGGCGCCGGCGCCGGCCTTCACGGCGCGGGCGAATTCGGACCACGACTGCACGCGCAGCCGCTTCAGCGCGGCGGCATAATCGTCGAGCGGATGGCCGCTGAGAAAAAAGCCGACCGCTTCGTATTCGCGCTGCAGGCGTTCCGCGGGCAGCCACGGCTCGACCGCCGGCAGCGCCATCGGCTCGGGCGCCGTGGCGCCGCCGAACAGCTCCGATTGGCCGATGGCCGCATCCTGGTGCGCGCGTTGCGCGATGGCGAGGATGGCATCGACGGCGGCGAAGGCGCGGGCGCGGCTGGCCTCGATCGCATCGAAGGCGCCGGCGGCGACCAGGCTTTCCAGCACCCGCTTGTTCATGGCGCGGGGATTGATGCGGCGGGCGAAGTCGGCAAGGTCGGTGAACGGGCGCTCGCCGCGCGCCGCCAGAATGCTTTCGATGGCCTGCGGGCCGACGCCGCGCAGCGCCGCCAGCGCATAGTGGATGGTGTTGCCCGCCACGTCGAAGGTGACGCCGGAGCGGTTGATCGAGGGCGGCTCGACGGTGATGGCGAGCCGCTCGGCCTCGGCGCGGAATTCCGCAAGCTTGTCGGTATTGCCCATGTCGAGCGTCATCGAGGCGGCGAGAAACTCGACCGGGAAATTGGCCTTCATGTAGGCGGTCTGATAGGCGACCAACGCGTAGGCGGCGGCGTGGCTCTTGTTGAAGCCGTAATCGGCAAAGCGGGCGAGCAATTCGAAGATCGCCTCGGCCTGCGCCGGATCGACGCCGGCCTTGACGCTGCCGGAAACGAAACCCTTGCGCTGCGCCTCCATCTCCTTGCGGATCTTCTTGCCCATGGCGCGGCGCAGTTGGTCGGCTTGCGCCAGCGAATAGCCGGCCAAGACCTGCGCGATCTGCATCACCTGTTCCTGATAGATGATGACGCCGTAGGTCTCGCGCAGGATCGGCTCGAGTTTCGGGTGGATGAAATCCGGCTGCTCGGCGCCGTGCTTGCGCGCGCAATAGGTCGGGATGTTCGCCATCGGGCCCGGCCGGTAGAGCGCGACCAGCGCGATGATGTCCTCGAAGCGGTCCGGCCGCATGTCGATGAGCGCCCGCCGCATGCCGGCGCTTTCCACCTGGAACACGCCGACGGTCTCGCCGCGCGCCATCATGTCGTAGGATTTGGTGTCGTCGAGCGGCAGGTTGGACAGGTCAAGATCGATGCCGCGCCGCCGCACCAGCTTGGCGGCGAGATCGAGCACGGTGAGCGTTTTCAGGCCGAGGAAATCGAACTTCACCAGTCCCGCAGGCTCGACCCATTTCATGTTGAACTGGGTCACCGGCATCAAGGATTTGGGATCGCGGTAGAGCGGCACCAGCTCGGTGAGCGGCCGGTCGCCGATGACGATGCCGGCGGCGTGCGTCGAGGCGTGCCGGGTGAGCCCTTCGAGCTTCTGCGCGATGTCGAAGGCGCGCCGCACCACCGGATCGCGGTCGCGCTCGGCCTGCAGCCGCGGCTCGCCGTCGATGGCGCTTTTCAGCGAGATCGGGTTGGTCGGATTTTGCGGCACCAGCTTGCACAGCCGGTCGACCTGGCCGTACGGCATCTGCAGCACGCGGCCGACGTCGCGCAGCACGCCGCGCGCCTGCAAGGTGCCGAAGGTGATGATTTGGGCCACCTGATCGCGGCCGTACTTCTCCTGCACGTAGCAGATCACCTCGTCGCGCCGCTCCTGGCAGAAGTCGATGTCGAAATCCGGCATCGAGATGCGTTCGGGATTGAGGAAGCGCTCGAAGAGAAGCCCGAAGCGGATCGGATCGAGATCGGTGATGGTGAGCGCATAAGCGACCAGCGAGCCGGCGCCGGAGCCGCGGCCCGGGCCGACCGGGATGCCCTGCGCCTTCGCCCACTGGATGAAGTCGGCGACGATCAGGAAGTAGCCGGCATATTTCATGCTGGCGATGACGCCGAGCTCGAAGGAAAGCCGCTCGCGGTAATCTTCGGCGGTATGGCCCGGCGCCAGCGGATAGCGCGCGAGCCGGCGCTCGAGGCCGGCGAAAGCGGCGCGGCGAAGCTCATCGGCTTCCTTGGCCTCGTGCGCCTTCTTGGCCTCTTTGGTCTCCCGCGCGCCCGCCGCCTCGCCCTGCCCCGGCCCGGTGGAGAAGCGCGGCAGGATCGGCGCCAGCGTGCGCGGGCGGAAGGCACAGCGTTGGGCGATCTCGACGGTTGCCGCCAGCGCCTCCGGCAGATCGGCGAACAAGGCGGCCATTTCGGCGCGGCTCTTGAAACGATGCTCAGGCGTGAGCTGGCGGCGCTCGCCGTCGGCGAGCAAGCGGCCCTCGGCGATGCACAGGAGCGCATCGTGCGCCTCGTAATCCTCGCGGGTGGCGAAGAACGGCTCGTTGCTGGCGACCAGCGCAATGCCGCGGGTAAAGGCAAGCTCGATCAAGGCCGGCTCGGCCAGCCGTTCGGCCGCCATGCCGTGGCGCTGCAATTCGATATAAAACCGGTCGCCGAACAGGCGCTGCAACGCCTCGCAGCGCGCTAGCGCCAGTGCGCTCTGGCCGCCGCCGATGGCGGCATCGAGCGGGCCGTTCGGACCGCCGGACAGCGCGATCAGTCCGCTTGCCTCCTCGGCGAGCCAGGAAAGCTGGATATGCGGACGGACGGTCGGCGCGGTGTCGAGATAGGCGCGCGAGCAAAGCCGCATCAGGCTTCGATAGCCGTTCTCGCGCGCGGCCAGGAGCACGATGCGCGGCCAGCTCTCGCCCACCGCCCCGCCGCGGTTGTCCTGATCGGCGAAGTCGATGCCGAGCGCGCAGCCGACGATCGGCTGGATGCCGGCGGCCGCCATTTTCTCGGAGAATTCCAGCGCGCCGAACATGTTGTCGGTGTCGGTCAGCGCCAGCGCCGGTTGGCGGTCTTTTTTGGCGACCTCCGCCAGGCGCGCGATAGTCAGCGCGCCCTCAAGCAGCGAATAGGACGAATGAACGTGCAGGTGCACGAAGCCGGGGTCGGTCGCGGCGGCAGGCATATCGATACATACTCGCGGCTGGCGATTCTGCGAGCGGCGAGCATGCGGGATCGCAAGCGCTGGAGTCCATCGCGACGGCGCGCTCCGTCACCGCGGCGCACAGAAAGTTTGCCGCATCGCGTGGCGGACCCACGACTTAGCTCGGCATCGGGCTAAAGTCGTGGATGGCCGGAACAAGTCCGGCCATGACGGCGTGAAGGTACGTGCTCTCAGACAACCCCCAGGACCTGGGCCCAGATCGCAACCATCGCCAGGAACAAGGTGACGGA
This sequence comes from Xanthobacteraceae bacterium, assembly GCA_050011955.1. GTDB lineage: Bacteria > Pseudomonadota > Alphaproteobacteria > Rhizobiales > Xanthobacteraceae > BOG-931. Next base: position 8,198 of record JBEKIC010000012.1, on the reverse strand, counting down.
CGCGAGCGCTAAAGCCTCCTCGGCAACGGCGCGAACCATGGTGCTTCTCCCTTCGTGTAGAACGAACAGAGAACATAGTTCACTTATTGTTCTGGAGTCAACAGGGCGGAATTATCCCCTAGCCCCAAGTGACGGTTGTGGGCTATAAAGCGGGGTGATTCCGCCGAACTTGACGGTGGAACATGACTTGTGATGCTCAAACGGCTCTAGCCCGTGGATCGGGGAAGGATGCGATTGTAATTGTCCCGCCCTCCTTGTTCGCCGAGCGGAGCGCACTGACAACTGATCCGCTGATGCCACGGGTTCCCGACAACTTCTTGGATGCTGTTGTTTTCCTCTATCCGCGCCGGGAGGAAGCGGAGCAGCATGCCAAGGCTGGTGGCACTGCCTTTATGGTTGGGTGCCCTATCGAGATCGACGATGTAGAGACACCCTTCTACGTGCCCTACATGGTCACTTGTCGCCATGTCGCATGGGGATCACCCGTAATCCGCATGAACCGCAGGGACGGCAATCCTCCCGATATAGTTGACCTGGAAATTGACGATTGGATCGCCCATCCGGATGGATACGACGTGGCCGCAACGTGCATGCTCGGCAAAATCGATCACGCTATCCATTCGATCAAATACTTGAGGTTAGATAAGATATTTTCTCGCGAACACGCAAGATATTGGAGGATCGGCATTGGGGACGAGGTTGTCATGATCGGTCGCCTCGTCAACTATCAAGGACGGCGGGACAATGAGGCCTCTGTCCGGTTTGGCCGAATCAGTAAGCCGCCGAGGCCAATTTACAATGCTGGGATCACCAAAGATCAGGAAAGCTGGGCAGTCGAAATGCAATCGAGAACTGGATTCTCGGGCTCGCCTGTCGCAACGTGGCGCAACATCTTTACGATCCTAGATGACGATCTCCTTGCCGACGTGGCGCGCCGGCAGTTTTTTGGGCTGCTTGGGATCAACTGGGGCTACATTAAAGACGAGGATGGCGAAAACACGTGGTTGAATGGTGTGGTACCGTCGTGGCAGATTCTCGAAACTTTGGAGGTTCCGGCTTTGGCGAACAAGCGCAAGGAAGCGATTGAAGCGGTGAAAAATGCTAACGGGAAGCAGCCGAACGAGGTGGCTGAACTCGCCGTCGCCGTCCCTCCCGCCAGCGACGCGAACCCCAAGCACCGAGAGGATTTCAACTCTCTCTTAAACGCGGCAGTGCGAAAGCCTGAACGAGAAGATTAAACATCGCCCAATGTGAGTGCCGCATATTTCGGCGATAGCTGAACTCGGCGATGTATTTCCAAGCGTGTTTGCTGGAAATGTGAACATGCGTGCCCTTGATCGCGCGCTTTAGCAATGACCAGTGGCCTTCAATCGTGTTCGTGTGGTGGATGCCGCGCACGTACTCGCCCGCGTCGTGATTGACCGCACCGTGATCGTAAGTTTTGCCGAGATCGCGGTAGGACACATGGCCGTCTGTGCTAACAGTAGTTCCCGGCTCAACGTTCTCCTCGATAATTCCCTCTAGTGTGAACTTGGTTTCATCCGGTACTGGGCCAGAGCGAAGCCTGCCGCCGCGTTCAACCATGCCGAATACCGTAGTCTTGTTCAGCCGGTGCTTGCCCTTCCCGTGCTGGCGGAGCTTCCCACCGACTAGCGTTTCATCCATTTCGACGTGCTTACCCTTACCGCCGATGGGGCCGCGCGCGTCGGCGGCGGCCATGAGCTTTCGCAGTTCGTGGCAAATGCGCCATGCGCATTTGTAAGTCACGCCGGTTTGCCGCTCGATTTCCTTGGCCGCGACGCCATGCCGAGTGCTGGTCATGAGGTACAGCGCAAAGAACCATACGGTGAGCTTGGTGCGGCTCTTGTGGAAAATGGTTCCGGCGCACGGATAGATATGATGGCCGCACCCTTGGCAGGCATAGGCCCGCCGCTTGCCCATCGGATGGAACTGCATCCGCTTATCGCAAACCGGGCAGTAGGTTTCGTCCCCGCCGTACTGAATTTCCATAATCCGGGCGAGGCACGCCGCGTCGTTCGGATATTCGGCCTGAAACTGCTTGAAGGTGTATTCCATGACTATCGAATCCTCGGCTGCTGCTGCGCTTCAAGAATTGCGTGCCCCAGATCGGCAATTAGTTGACGCGCCTCAGGAACCGACATGCCACCAAGGCGTACTGGAAAGTCGGCGGGACCTTTACCTTCAACGCTTGCAAAGACAGTCACCTCTACGGTTCCATTGTCACCGCGCACTGACGCGGCTTGCGTTGTGGGCAAATGAAATGGCGGCTCGCCTCGATAAGTGACCTCGCCCATGGCCACCTCAATCCAGCCGTTCGACTTTTTTACCGCGCTGGCGTTCCTGCTTGTCGTGCTCGGAGGCGACGTGCCGCTGTTGTTCAATTTCTGACTTGTGGGGATCGACGCGAAAATCCGTGGTCTGGCCACACTTCTCGCAGGGCCAATCGGTCACATTGTCCAGCCGGCTTATGACGATCGCCTCGGTATGTCCGCAGTGTGGACAGGTGAACCGATAAGTAAGCTGATTGAACATGCTGAGGGCCATGGCCTCTCCCCTTGGTTGTCCTTGATAGTGCCAGACCGCTTACTTGCTGTCAAGGGATAAATGCGCAACAGGGGGTAGTGGGTCAGTTTCAATTGTGGCGGGGAATCCCGCTATGATTGACATATGGACTATCAGCTTTTCATTGCGGTGCTGGCTGTGGCCATCGCGGGCTACACCGCTCACCTGCAACGCGAACAGATCAAAATCATGAAGGCGGGTCAAGAAAGCCTGCCTGGGCTGCCCCGCCCTGCCCCGTGGTGGAGGATGTCGCCTGTTATAGCGGTTTTCGCGCTCGCACTTCTCACTTGGGTTCCTTGGGTTTGGGCGACGTGGATCACACCAATGAGCCAACCCCAAGTAGCAGTAGCCAGTTGGGGGCTATACGATCTTACAAACCGACAACTTCAAATGACTGTTGCCTCTGCCAGAGCAAATAAAGACCAAAAATTTTTGGCTGTCGCCTTTCACTATAAAGGTGAAGTTGATTTTGAAGATGTTTCAGAACTCCAAAAGAGCGCGCTTTATGATGTCAGAGTCGGCGCGCAAGTTATGATTTTCCGCTACGATGAAAAGTTTGCCGCTGAGTGGGCTTCAGGCATCAAAACCACGTCTTATATTTTGTTGATAGTTCCTTCCACCGTGAGACCCGAAGATTTCTCTACGATTAGGCAGGCTCTCTCTAAAGGAGCTAAAATCGTTGGTGGCGGGTCGGGTCCACCCTAGGCCAATCTCTTCGCCTGCTCATTTAGCCAAACTACGGACTCGTTTTTAATCCATCGTCCAGCCTCACCCTCAGTCGCAAATCCTTCGATCCGATCAATTGTGCCATCTGGTAGCGTGGCGCGTACATAGTAGCCGCCACCAATCGCCCATTGCTGAACTTCAAAAATGGGCTCCGCAGCGCGCTTGCGCTTGGCCTCGAACGCATCGAGCATGTCCACAACGTCAACCATTTCCCAAAGGCGATCTGTCACACCAGAGGCCATCGCTGGACTGACCTTTAGCGTTTGGTGAAGCCGAACGAAATTGTAATACATCGAATGCAGCGCGACCGCGCACGCATGGTTTTCGATCTTTTTGCTGAATGCGTTCGTTAGCCGAGTGAAGCGGCGCATGTGCATCCGCATCGTAAGGTTCTGACGTTCAACGTAAGACGTGCTGACATGCTTCGGGTCAGGGTTGCCGGTAATTTCGCGCTTCTGCGCGCCGATGCACTTCGCGGGGCTGTAACGCTTCTCTCCTACCGGATCGGCACCATAGATTTTTTGGAGCATCGCGTAGTCAATGTCATTCCCGAACACGGTATCAACCGCGGTCAAATGAGGACGGTGACCGTCGCTCGTTAATTGCACGCGATTGGCAAGCCGCTCCTTTAGATCGTCCATAAACATCATTGCGGAGTCGGTCGTGCGATCCGCGACAAGCCAACTCACAAGCAACTTGGTATCCGCGTCGATGGCAGTCCATGTCCATACGTCGCCAGCGTCGGCAGGCGCAGCTTTGGCAGCCTTCACGTTGTCGTTCTTTGCGTAAATGAAATTCCAGATTTCATCGACCTGCACCCGCTTGGACGGCAGGTTCCGAAGCACGCGATCCTGGTATTCGGTGCAGGCGTGCCCGGCATCGACCACAAGCTTGGTGATCGTATTCTTGCTGGCTCCGGTCAGCCGGGTCACGGCGCGGATCGACTGCCCTTCGCAAAGGAGGTGAAGGATATGGGCACGAGTCACGCGGTCGAGCTTGTTCATGGCCCGACTATATGACCTTTTATGCTTAGCGTCAAGCGTAATGGTCAGTTTATTTAATGCCTTGTTTGCCTTCGATTGAGGGAGGCAAAATACCCTATCGCCGGGGGTTGTAATTCCCGGGGTATTGATTTATATGTCAATACGAGAAGAAATCAAGCATCGAATGGACGAGGGGCGGCTATTCCTGCTCTCCCCGGCCATTTCGCTCGTTGTTCGACCCATGTTTGTCTCGCAGGAAATCAAGGACTTGGTGCTTGGGCCCTGGAACGATCCCGAATGGGCTATCCGATGCGGCTTGTTGCGCGCCGATCTTGATCGGTTCATCACTGGAGCCAGGATTCCCGTCGCCGCCCGCCCCTACCAAGCAAGATCGGCCTATATCGCCCAACTCGACCAGCCTCGCGACGAGGCGTGGGAAATCAGAAGCCGCGATCCTGAACCCAGCATCCGCGTCTTTGGGCGGTTTGCGATGACAAATTGGTTTGTCGCTTTGACTTGGTCGAAACGCGCGGACCTAGAGGGGCCGGATTCGCGAGAATGGAGAGACGCAATCGAGACGTGCAAAGCGGAATGGCGAAAGCTTTTCCCAACCTATGACCCAAAAACCGGGGATAATGTCCATGACTACATCTCAGCCAAATATTTTCTTGTCTGAAGTCGTCAGCGGAGAGCTCATTCCCCCAGAGAAGTTGGGATATTTTCGCGGGCGTCTCAGCAACCGATTTCATGAAATCGTCCTAGATTTGTTCGACGAACTTGAACGCGCCGGGAAAATCACGCGCGCCGCTTTGGCGCGGCGGATTGGCAAAGCACCCGAGCAAGTGACACGATGGCTCGGCGCGCCGGGAAATTGGACACTCGACACTGTGAGCGATTTGTTCCTCGGAATGGGTTACGAGCCGGCGCTGGCTGCGACCGATCTTGCACAACAAGCGTTGACTGAGATTGTCGATGTAAGCTTTGATGAACTGCCTTATGAAACAAATCCGAGCATTGTTCCAGCGCCTGGGCTCGTGAGTGTTGATCCCGCTCAGTCACAAGCAGGAGGATATTATCTGGACCTCTTCCGCGGAGCGACCTTACCTGCTCAGTCGGCAGCTATGTATAACTTCTTGTTTTTCGAAAGCGCACAATGGCCAGCGTCTCTTAATGTGGTCGCCTCCAATACCTATTTTCGGTATCTAGCGGCAAGCGGTGCTCTTCCGGCTGACGATCAAGAAAGTGAGGAAGAAACCAATGAATGGGTGCCGTTCGACGTGATTGGTGCGGAGAGTCTGCTGGGCGATAAAAACTATTTGCACAAGCATAAATTACAGGGCCTACTGCAATGAAAATAATCGGATCCCAAGCAGCGGGAGCGGTACTCCTTCTCCCGTTAGATGACGTGCGCCCCGCTCAAGGTGTCACGCCACAGCAAATTATTGACGTACTTGCACCTAGGTACAAATTCGCAACGCGCCCCCGCACGGCTGGTGCTTCTCCACTTTTAGGGCGATTCCCGACAACCGCTGCAGGCACAGGTGCAGCGCCCGTACAAATGTTCTTTCAAATGCCTCTGACATTGCAAAATGGAATGGCAATTATTGGCGAGAAGAAAATTATAATTACCCGTCTTGATGTTTTTACTGATGTTAGTCGGATCGTTGTGCAAACGGTAACGACAGATGAGGGCGATATTGTTCTAGACGATATTTCTTCCGTGTTGGAAGGTGCTTGCGGTTTTAGGAACCTTAAGGAATTTACTACACGTCAATATGTAAGCAATTGCATTGTCCAGTTTGAAAAAAGCATTGAGGAATATATATCCGCACTCAGTGAAATTCAGAAAATCATCAGTCCGGCGCTAAAAGCCGCGACTGGAATTGATCAAGAACCGCAAGTCGAGAGAATAGGATTTGCATTTGATCCAACACTTCTGCCGGCATCGAAGGCCCAAACTCTTGGTTTCATTTTAGAGAGACGCATTGAGAGTCCTTTTTCTGAGAACAGGTATTTTTCCGGCGCGCCTTTGCGCACGAATGATCACATACGGGTTTTGGAGCAAATCGGCCGTGCACTTGAGGGAAAGCGCTAGTCCTTCTTCCAGCGCTTGGCCGCTGCCGTGCGGGCGATCTCGGCGCGCCGTGTAGGCGATATCTTCGCCGCCCGCGCCGCCCCGCCCTTCCGGCCTAGCGCCGCCGCAGCGGGATCCTTGCCCCGTTCCTCGGGCGTAGGCTCGCGATCCTCGACCTGCCCCGTGGCGACGTCGATCACCAGTTTAGCGGCCTGGGAGAAGTCCCTAGGGCGTTTGCGGAGCTTGTCGGCCATCATCTGCCCCGGTTCTGCGCTTCGCGATTCTTGACAACTTCAAGCGCAGCACAGCCTTCCCGAAGAGCTTCGCTCTCGGTCGAATATCCATGCATTGCCCGCTCTATCCATCCCGGATCGCCACCACGATAGATTTCCCATCGGTAGGGCGGTCCAGTGGTGATCTTTACATGAAGCTCGGTAAATTTGCGGGCCATGCTGCCGAATATGGCCGGATCGGGCTAGGCCGCAAGCCCTAATCGGACCTGCCTTATTCAAACTGACCCACTACCCAACAGGGCGGAATTATCCCCTAGGTAACGGTTGATAGGATAACATTCCCCCCAAGCTACCCCCCGAGGGCGCAGTGGGTTTCAACCGAAAAAATGGCTATGGTGGGTAGTTCCGTCACCTTGAGGACGGAACATGATTCAGTGGTCGCAGGCTTATGCTGGCCTGCAATTAGGCTATGTTCCCCGGTGGCTAAGCATCAACTGAGCGGGAGAATAAGCGCGCGTCTTAGCGTCGAAGTCACAAACACGAATGATTTTTTGGTTAAATATCGCGTGACCGTTAAGTGTGAAGTCAATGGCACGCAAAGCGACACCGCCACATTTGAGGGCTTTGTTCCGGCGCACCAGAATAGATTTCTGATAGCCAGTGAAATTCCGAACGTTGCCAGTGCTGCACAAAATCAACCGTTTGTTTCTGGTTGGTTAGATTATGACGTTACTTATTTTGCCGCGCCAGCGGGCCGCGCTACGCGAAGAACATCGAGACATGTCGAATTTCACACCGACCAGGGCCGACAAGATAATCCACCGGGAACACAGATTAGAGCACCTATCATCACTCGTTTTAGTTTTCCATCGGGCCTTGCCGGACCTGCAGCGCATGAAACTTTGCCATTCTGTGGCCGCGCCGTCGGCATCGAGGTCGGTATTCCCTTGGTGCGATTAAGCCCGCGTTTTAGTTGGACCCGGGGTTCCTGGAGCACCTCAGACTGTCGCCACGGGCCGTCATCGGCCCCGGAGCACGCGTCTTAGACTTCTTATTTACGGGAGCCCTACGCCGACGGCGCAACCCAGGAGGAGAAGATGGAACTGTTGCATCGGCGATGTTGCGGTCTTGACGTTCACAAAGAGACGGTGGTGGCCTGCCTGCGCCTTGTATCCGATGGCAAGGTCACGACTGAAGTTCGTACCTTCAAGACGACCACGGCGGACCTTCTGCACTTATCGGAGTGGTTGGCGGCAAACGGTTGCACGCATGTGGCGATGGAGGCGACCGGCGTCTACTGGAAGCCGGTGTGGCACATCTTGGATGATGGCGAGTTCGCGTTGGTGTTGGCAAACGCCGCGCATGTGAAGAACGTGCCGGGCCGCAAGACCGACGTCAACGATGCGATGTGGCTGGCCGAATTGTTGGCGCATGGTCTGATCCGGGCGAGCTTCGTGCCGGATACGCAGACGCAGGAAATGCGCAACCTGCTGCGCACGCGTAAGCAATTGGTTCGTGAGCAGTCGAGCCACGTGCTGCGGGTGCAAAAGATACTCGAAGACGCCAACATCAAATTGGACTCAGTGCTTACCGATTTGA
>JBEKIC010000011.1:0-87664 GCA_050011955.1 Xanthobacteraceae bacterium | reverse complement strand
CGGCAGAAAATCTGGGAGGAGGCTCCCGCGATCGTTCTGACGCCGGCCATCCGCGAGCGCCTCTGTAACTCCGCGGTGGCGCTCGCCAAATCGGTCGGCTATCGCGGCGCCGGCACGCTCGAATATCTCTACGACGACCAGAGCGGCGACTTCTATTTCATCGAGATGAACACCCGCATCCAGGTCGAGCATCCAGTGACCGAGATGATCACCGGGGTCGATCTGGTGCGCGAGATGTTGCGCATTGCCGGCGGCGAGCCGTTGCGATTGACGCAGAACGACATCGGCCTGCGCGGTCACGCGATCGAGGCGCGCATCAATGCCGAAGACCCCGACCGGGATTTCCGCCCCTCGCCGGGAGTCGTCACCGGCTTGCACATTCCGGGCGGGCCGGGCACACGCTTCGATACACTGCTCTACGCCGGCTACGCGGTCTCGCCGTTTTACGATTCTCTGCTCGGCAAGCTCATTGTCTGGGATCATTCGCGCGAATCCGCGTTGCCGCGTCTGCGCCGTGCGCTGGACGAACTGAAAATCGAGGGCATCGCCACCACCACGTCTTTGCACCGCCGCCTGGTCGAAGCCCCGGATGTTGCCGCCGGCGCGTTTCACACCCGCTGGCTCGAACAATGGCTCGCCGCGGACAAAGCCGAGAGAACGCGATGAAGGAAGGAAGCAGCCGATGACCAGCCGCTATTCATATGGAGCCGACGAGCATATTTTCGTCGAATGCGACGAGGAGATGTCGCTCGAGGCGTTCTTCAAAAGCCTTTCGATCACCAAGGCGGTTCGCGAGGCGCAAATCAACGGCGTTACCGAGATTTGTCCCGCCAACGCATCGCTTCAGATCAAATTCGATCCCGACATTATCAAACCCGACGACATGATGCGGGAATTGAAATCGATCGAGGCGGCGGTCGGGCAGGTGCACTCGACGTTGAAGACCCGGATCATCGAAATCCCCGTTTTGTATAACGATCCCTGGACCCGTGAAACGCTGATGCGGTTCCGCGACCGGCATCAAGCGCCGGAGATGACCGACATCGAGTATACCGCCAAGATCAACCATCTCGACGGCATCGAAGGCTTCATCAAGGCGCATTCGCAGGCGCCGTGGTTCGTCTCCATGGTCGGCTTTGTCGCGGGCTTGCCCTTCCTCTATCAGATGGTCGATCGCAAGCGGCAAATCCAGTCGCCGAAATACCTGCGTCCCCGCACGGATACCCCGAAGTTGACCGTGGGTCACGGCGGCTGCTTCGGCTGCATCTATTCGGTGCGCGGAGCCGGCGGCTACCAAATGTTCGGCATCACGCCGATGCCGATCTACGATCCCAATCAGAAGATCAAATATCTGCGCGATTTCATGTGCCTCTTCAATCCGGGGGACATCGTCAAATGGCGTCCGATCGATCGCGCCGAGTACGACGGTATTTGCGCCGACGTGGAGACCGGCAAGTTTGCTCCGAAGATGGCCAACGTCGATTTTTCGCTCGACGCATTCCACGCCGACATCGACGGCGCCAACGCCAAACTGACGGGAGCGCTCAATGGGCATTAAAGTCGTCAAGCCGGGCCTGTCGACAACCGTCCAGGATCTCGGCCGCCCCGGTTATTACCACATCGGCATTCCGATCTCCGGCGGCATGGACCGGTTAGCGCTGCGGTCGGCAAATCTACTGGTCGGCAATCCCGAAGACGCGGCGGTTCTGGAAGCGTCTTTCATGGGGCCGGAACTCGAATTCGCAACGGACGCGACGGTCGCCGTAACTGGCGCGGAACTGCCGCCGCGAGTGGATGGGGACGAGCGCCCGACGTGGACCTCGTTCCGGGTTCGCGCGGGTCAGTCCCTGTCGTTCGGTCACCTGAAGTCCGGAGCGCGCGCCTACATCGCGATGTCCGGCGGTGTCGATGTGCCCTTGGTGCTCGGATCGCGCTCGACCTACGCGCTCGGTGCGCTGGGCGGCTTTGAGGGCCGAAAGCTCGCAGCGGGGGATTTGCTGCCGATCGGTTCGCGACGCGGTGCGGCGGAAGGGCGGTCGGTGTCGCCGACGCTACGGCGAGGGCCGGCAGCATCGGCGGAATTGCGCATGATGCCGGGCCTTTATTGGCATCGCATCACCGCAGCTGCCGGCAAGCAGTTCTTCGCCGATACCTGGAAGGTCGCGCCGGAAGCCGATCGCATCGGCTACCGGTTCAGGGGAGGACACTCGCTCGAATTCGTGCCACGAGAGCAGCCCTTCGGCGCGGGATCCGACCCCTCCAACATCGTCGATGCGTGTTACCCCTACGGTTCGGTGCAAGTTCCGGGCGGAACCGAGCCGATCGTGCTCCATCGCGATGCGGTCTCGGGCGGCGGCTATTTCATGATCGGCACGGTGATCTCGGCAGATCTCGATCTGATCGGCCAGTTGCAGCCGCATGCGAGCGTGAAATTCGTCCCGGTCACGATGGATCAGGCACTTGCGGCCAGGCACGATCGGCACAAGGTGCTCGACGCGATCCGCCAAGCTCTCTGACGGGCGCCCAAGGCAAAGGCGTATCGCACGATCCGTCAGCGGCGACGGACGCTCTCTCGAAGCGTCCGTTCACGATATTCGCGCGGCGGCAAGCCGAAGCGGCTCTTGAACGCGCGGGTGAACTGGGCCTGATCGGAGAAGCCACCTTCATAAGCGATTTCCGCGACGGTCTGCTTTCGCAGCGGGTCGGCGAGCGCCGCGCGGCACGCCTCGAGCCGTTGGTCCCGTATCCAGCTGCCGAGCGTCTGATTGGTGTCGCGAAAAAGCTCGTGCAGATAACGGGTCGAAATATAGCAAGCCGCCGCAATGGTCTCGGGATCGAGATCGGCATCGCCGAGGCGGTCTCGGACGAACGCCTCGATTCGCAGCAAATGCGCCGCTCGGACTGCTGATCCCCCCGAGGTCAGCGTCCGCTCGTCCTCCTTTAGCGCGAGCGCGAGGAGGTCCACCAATTGTCGGCCGACCGTCGAGCGAAGCTCGGCCGACATGCCTTCGAGCCGTCGCGGCAATAAGCCCAGTAAATCGCAGAACAGCGCGCCGCTGCCGCGGGTCGCGTCGAACTGCATCGAGCAGAATCGATCCGGCTGGCGGATGCGGCCCGCGAGCGCGGCGGCCGAGATTTTCATCACCCACAGATCCGCCGGCTGGTCATGACTGAAGATGTAGGGCTCATGGCTGCGTTCGACGAGGAGCCCGCCCGGGCGGCAACGAACTTCCTTGCCGCACTGTGAGAAGAAAACCTCCGACCGCACAGGAACCGTGATGAGAAAGTACTCCTCTCGCTCGCCTTTGAAGTGATGCAGAAGTCGGCGGTAGCGCAACGGCTCGGAGACCAGCCGGGACAAGGACACGTCGCCCAGCGGCCACTCGTTCAACTCGCCGGCAAAACTTTCGGGGCTGCGGAACTGCAGGTCCAGCGGAAAATAGGCGGCCGCGATGGCCTCATGCCAATAGCGACTACGATCTCGAGGGGCGCAGGCCGATGTCGAAATCTGGATCAACTCGTTTTCTCCGCGCTGACGCGATTTCGACGGCAGCCGCTATTGCCTCTATCGTATTGTCGCCGCAGTGCGCGCAAAGTCAAATTTGATTGCACTTCCTGCAAAGACGCCCGCATGGTCGTGCCCCTAGGGTGCTCCGGGCCGAGGCGGGACCGCGCCCGGACTGCGTCCGGAGCCGCGTTCCTCGCCGAGCCGCCGAGCGAGGAAACCATGAGAGCGCCCAAGAAAGTCAAAGTCGACCCGATTACCCTTTCCGTCGTGCGCGGCATGCTTGAGACCACCCAGCGCGAGATGACGTTGTCGCTGGAGAAGACCGCGCGTTCCTCCGTCTTCAATCTTGCGCACGACTATTCCACCGCGTTGTTCAACGCCAAGCCGGAAATGATCCTGCAGGGGCAGGACATCCCGATCCACCTCGGCTCGCTGATCCCGGCGATGAAGTCGGTTGCGCGTTTTTTCGGCGATGACATTCACGAAGGCGACCTGATCCTGCACAACGATCCGGCCTTCGGCGGCAGCCACGCGATCGACACCTGCATGTACAAGCCAGTGTTTTACAAGGGCAAGCTTCTCTACTGGACCGTCTGCAAAGGTCATCTGACCGATATCGGCGGTCCCGTTCCCGCCGGCTACAACCCCAACGCCAAGGAAATATACGCGGAATGTTTGCGCATTCCTCCGGTGAAGATTTTGGATCGCGGCAAGTCTCGCTACGACGTGCTGAATATGATCTTCACCAACATGCGCGCGCGGCGCGATCAGGAAGGCGATTTCAACGCCTTGATCGGCGCCTGCCAGGTCGGTGAACGCAACCTGCTCGCCATGCTCGACAAATATGGCGAAGCGACCGTCGGCGCCTGCATCGACGAGTTGCTCAACATGGCCGACCGTCATATGCGCACGCTGATCGCCTCGGTTCCGGACGGAACCTACGAAGGCCTCGCGGTGCTCGAGGACGCCGGCCATGGCTTCGGCGATTTCGAGATCAAGGCGACCGTCACGATCAAAGGCGACGCATGCCATATCGCCATCTCCAGCCCCCCGCAGATCCCATATTTCATCAACTCCTACGAGGGCAATTCGCACTCCGGCGTCTATCTCGGCCTGATGATGTTTGCGGCGTTGCCACCGCCCTATAACGAGGGCCTCTATCGCTGCGTGAGCGTCGATTTCGGGCCGAAGGGCACGATCTGCAATGCGACGGAGCCGGCGCCGCACATGAATTGCACGACGACGCCGATGGAGACCTTGACCGACGCCGTGCGCCTCGCCTTCGAGCGGGCGATGCCGTCCAAGGTCGCCGCTTCTTGGGGCCACGCCAATGGACTGAATATCGCCGGCTGGGACAACCGCACCCAGGAAGAATACGTCACGATGGTGCTGGCGACGATCATCTCCGGCGGCGGCGCCACGCCGCATCAGGACGGCTGGCACGCCGTCGGTCCCGAATGCTGTTTCGGGGCGCTCACCTCCGGCGACGTCGAACTGCTGGAATATTCCTATCCCATCATCATTCACCGTTATTCGCTGATGACGGATTCGGCGGGCGCCGGGAAATTCCGCGGCGGCTCCGGAACCGCCTGGGAAGTTGAGCCGCTCGACAAGGAGATGTTGTGCATCGGCTTTGGCGAAGGCCGGCGCATTCCTGCGATGGGCGCCGCCGGCGCGCGTTCGCAGCTGATCGACGAGAAAGTCGGTCGGGTGGAATTGAAACGTGGCGGCAAGGCGAACGTCGCCCGCACCAACATCCTGGAGACCATCAAACCGGGCGAGACCATCACCAACATGAATCCGGGCGGCGGCGGGTACGGAAACCCGTTCGAGCGTCCGATCGAAAAGGTCGTCGAAGACGTTCGCAACGGCCTCGTCTCCATCAAGGGGGCGAAAGCGGATTACGGTGTCGTGTTCAAGAATGAAAAGATGCTGGAAGTCGATATCGCTGCGTCCCGCCAATTGCGAAGCGCGTAGGGGAGGCAGCGATGAAGACCAAATATCGTCTCGGCATCGACGCCGGTGGCACCTTCACCGATTTCGTCATCGCCGAAAAGGCTACCGGCGTCACCAAGCTCTTCAAGGCGCTGTCGACGCCCTCAGATCCGACCAAAGCGATCGAGAACGGGCTGAAGCTGATTGCGGACGACTTGGGAGTGAGCGCCGAACAGATCATTTCCGACTGCGATCTCTGCATCAACGGCACGACGGTCGGCCTCAACGCGCTGATCACCCATTGCGGCGGCAAGACCGGCCTCATCTGCACCGCGGGTCACGAGGATTCGATCGAAATCCGCAACGGTCACAAGGAAGACGGCTTTCGCTACGATCCCGAATATCCGTCCGCGGTGATGCTTGCGCCGCGCTATCTACGCCGGGGCGCGCGCGAGCGCGTGCTCTCGGATGGCTCTGTCCTCACGCCACTGCACGAGGACGACGTGCGCGCCGCCTGCGAGCATTTTCTTCAAGAAGGAGTCGAGACGGTCGCCATCTCGTTCATCTGGTCGGTTCTGAACCCGGTCCATGAAAGGCGTGCGGCCGACATCGTCCGCGACCTGATGCCCGGCGTGATCCTGACCGTCGGCAGCGAACTCTACCCGCAGGTGCGCGAATACACGCGGACCTCGACGGCGGTGGTGAATGCTTACCTCGGGCCGGTCATGCGCAAGTACGTGCAGGCGGTCGACTCCTATTTCCAATCGCTCGGGGCCCAGCAACCGGTTCGCTATTTCCAATCCAACGGCGGTCTCGCGGTCGGGCAGGTCATGACCGACCGTTCGGTCTACGCGATCAATTCCGGCCCGGCGTCGGCGCCGCAGGCCGGGCTCTTTGTCTGCGCGCCGTTCGGCAAGGCCAACATCATCACCGTCGACATGGGCGGCACCTCGTTCGACATTACCTTGACCAAGGACGGACAAACGAACCTCAACAAGAACATCGATTTCCTTCGTTATCGAATCGGCGTTCCCATGATTCAGGTCGAGACGCTTGGCGCCGGCGGCGGTTCGATCGGCTGGATCGATTCGCTCGGCATATTGCAGGTCGGTCCGCAGTCCGCCGGCTCGCAGCCCGGGCCGGCGTGCTACGGGCAGGGCGGCGAGGAACCGACCACTTCGGACGCCAATCTCGTGCTCGGCTATCTGAGCCCTGACGGCTTGTTGGGCGGGCGCCTGCCGCTCAGCCTCGAGAAGGCGCGCGCGGCGATCCAGAAGATTGCCAAGCCGATGAACCTCACGGTGGAGCAGGCCGCCTACGGCATGTTCACCATCGTCAACAACAACATGGTGAACGGCATCCGCCACGTGTCGGTCGAACGCGGGTTCGATCCGCGCGACTTCCTTCTGGTCGGCGCCGGTGGGGCGACCGCCGCTCACATCTCGGCGCTCGCGAACGTGATCGGCATCGATACGATCATTCTTCCCAAACTCGCCTCGGGGCTGTGCGCGTTCGGGCAGATCATTTCCGACGTCAAATATAACTACATGGCGACCGCGCCGGCACGGCTTGACAACGTGGAAGCCTATGAACGGATCGACAAATTGTTCAAGTCGATCGAAGCCGAAGGTGTCGCGCACCTCCTCAAGGACGGCTTCGCAAAGAGCCGCATCAAGGTCAAACGCAGTCTCGATATGCGCTATGTCGGGCAGGTGCACGAATGCACGGTCGATATCGAAACCTTTGATATCAATGCCAAGACGATCGAGCGCGTCAAAGACGCCTTCCATCGGCGCCACAAGGAGCTTTACACCTATTCCGAACGTCACAGCCTGGTTGAGGTGGTCAATATCGAATCAACGATTCAGGGCCTGATCGACAAGCCCAAGACCCCGGTGCTCGGCAAGGGCAGGAGCGTGAAGCAGGCGTTGAAGGGTCATCGTAAGGCGATCTTCGATGCGTCGGGCAAGTCCGTGCGGACACCGGTCTACGACGGCGGCGCACTCGGCGCGGGTGCGGTCATCGCCGGGCCGGCGATTATCGAGGAGGTGACGACCACCATCGTCATCGAACCGGGGTGGACATCCTCACTGCACGCCTCGGGCTCCTACGTCATCACCCGCAAACGGCCGGCACAAAAGCGCGCCAAGCGTCGGTAGCGCAAGAGTCGGTGCTGCATCCAATACCGGCCCGCATCCGACGCGAGCGCCCCGGCATCGGAAACATGCGGCCGCGCTATTTCGTTTGGCTCGACCGCGGCAAGGAATCCATTGCCCCGGCCTCAAGCCTCTAGGGCGCTTTCCAGGATGTCGAGACCTTCGTCGACCAGCGCATCCGAAGCCGTCAGCGGCGTCAGAATCCGGATCGTGTTCGCATTGACGCCACACGACAACAGGATGAGGCCGAGTTCGCACGCGCGCTGCACCACGCGCTTGGTCGCGTCCGCATCGGGCTGATCGGAGCCGCGCTCCTTGACGATGTCGAACGCCACCATGGCGCCCGGCCCGCGGATCGCCGCTATGGGCAGCCTTGTGTTCGAAGTGCGGATCGCCTCGAGGCGCGCCTTCACGCGTGCGCCGATCGCATTCGAACGTTCGAGCAGGTTTTCCTCTTCGAAAATGTCGAGAACCGCGAGCGCGGCGGCACAGGCGAGCGGATTGCCGGCATAGGTACCGCCAAGACCGCCCGGCGTCGCCGCGTCCATAATCGCCGCGCGACCGATCACGCCGGACAGCGGAAAGCCACCGGCGAGGCTTTTGGCCACGCAGATCAGATCGGGCTGCACCGTGAAGTGCTCCATGGCGAACATTTTGCCGGTACGGCCGAAGCCGGTTTGGACCTCGTCGGCGATCAGCACTATGCCGTGCTGGTCGCAGACGCGTCGCAAACCCTCCATCAATTCTGGAGGCGCCATGTGAAACCCGCCCTCGCCCTGCACCGGTTCGATGATGATCGCCGCCACCCGGGCGGGATCGATGTCGGCCCGGAACAGGAATTCGAGATATTTCAGAGATTCTTCGGTGGTGACGTCGAACTGCGGGACCGGGAACGGCAGGTGCCAGATTTCCGGCTGCGCCGGGCCAAAGCCCTTCTTGTAGGGCGCGACTTTGCCGGTCATGTTCATCGCCATGATCGTGCGGCCGTGAAACCCGCCGGTAAAGGCGATGACGCCGGAGCGACCGGTGGCGGCGCGGGCGATCTTGACCGCGTTTTCGGTGGCTTCGGCGCCGGTCGTGAACAGCGCGGTTTTGGCGGGTCCGGAAATCGGGGCAATCGCGTTCAGCCGTTCGGCCAGCCGCACATAGGAATCGTACAACGTCACCTGAAAGCAGGTGTGCGTGAAACGATCCATCTGCTCGCGCACGGCGGCCATCACTTTGGGATGGCAATGGCCGGTGTTGACCACGGCGATGCCGCCTGCGAAATCGACATAGCGCTTTCCTTCGACGTCCCAGATCTCCGCATTGCGGGCGCGCGCCGTGAACACGCCGGTCGAATGGCCGATTCCGCGCGCCACGGCGTCTTGCCGGCGCGCCCACCATTGCTCGTTGTTTGCGGATTTGGCCGTGGGCGAAGTTTTTCTGGCCGCGGTCATGCGGGGCTCCTCAAAATGCGTTCGCCCAGCGTGCACCGCCGCCACGCAAAAACAATCAGCTAGTTTGCACCCGTTAGATGCTTTCCAGGCAACGAACCGGGGCGGCGCCGGTCGGGTCGCCGCAGCTTGACCGCGCGACGCAGCCAGTCCAGCAGCGCGACCATCTCCGGCGCCTCGCGCACCTCAGCGCGCATGGCAAGCACATAGGTTCCCAGGCGCACGTCGGTGCGGCCGATTTCGATCAGCCGCCGCTCCGCGAGATCCTCCTCGACCAGGAGCTGATTTGCGAGCGCCACGCCTTGGCCGAGTTGTGCCGCGCCGATCGCCAAATGGGCGTGCCAGAGGCGAACGCCCTCGAGGCGCTGCTGCACGCGCGCGTCCACGGGTAGACGCGCCGCCTCGAGCCAGCTTCTCCACTCGTCGCTCGACAACTCGTGAATCCACGGCAGTTCGAACAGCAGTTCGATATCCTCGGACCGCCGCTCCTGCCGGTTCGCGAGGACTGCGCTGGCGACAGGCATGACGCGGGGAGTTGCCAATTCGATTTCAACGATGCCATGTCGCGAAGACGCGTCGCCGACCCGATAATAGACCTCCGCATCCGCCTCGCGGCGCTTCAAGTCGGGGCGCGCGAGCGTTGGATGCAGGTGAATCGAGAAATTCGGCAATTGCCGCTCCAATTCGGGCAGACGCGGCAACAAGCGCATGACGGCCAAGCCCGGCCAGCACCAGAGGCGAAGCGGCGGTCGGTGCGGCTTGACCAGCTCCTGCGCCGCTGCCCCGATCATGTCGAAGGCTCTGGCGATCTGCACATGAAACCGCGCGCCGGTTTCGGTCAGCGCGATCGAGCGGCCCTTGCGCTCGACCAGCCTCGCGCCGAGACGCTTTTCCAGATTGGCGACATGGCGGGAGATCACGGTGGGGCTGACCGCAAGCGCCTCGGCGGCCGCGCGCATGCTTCCGGTCGCGCCGACCGCTTCGAAGGCCCGCAGCGCAATGAGCGGCGGCAAATTGCGGTTCTGGTTGCGTTCCGACGGCATTCCGATGTCTAGCGTGCGGAAAAAAACCAGTATGTGCAGTTTTTCTTGAAGAGTAGCAATGTCCAGCGAGCATGACGGCTGTGATCCTCATGATGGACTGATCGGCCGTCGGCGACGCTGCGGCCGCACACAAGGCCAAATCACATTGCAATGCAAGTTTGCATCATTCCATAATACCGACTCGGTCGACCATCCACGGGAGAACACGTCGGAGTTATGGCGCGCAACGCTCGAAAGCCATCCTCGCCGGCCCTACACAGCCAACGAACTCTACGTGTCCTCGGCACCGACATTTCGCTGCTGGAGGCGGTTCGGCTGAGAGCGACGGCGGATCTTGGTTTCAACATCGAATTCGAGGTGCTCGACTTTATCAGTTGCCAACGCAAGGCGGCGCTCAATCCCGAGGCCTACGACGTCTACGATCAGTGCTTTCATAATCTGTCGATTGTTTGGTACTGGGGTGCGCTGCAGCCCATCGACACCACAAGGCTGAATTGCTGGGACAATGTCGGCCCACTGACCAAGTTGGGCGGCGTCGACAAATACGCGAACCGAGGCGTCGGCGACGTTCCGATGAACAAGCTCTATGTTCAACCGGATCATTTCTTGGGACCGGAGGAAACGCGTTACATCGCGATGTTCCCTACCGTGCACAACTTCGACTCCTTTGGGTACGATACGCGGGTTATCAATGCGGACGGCAGGCAGCGCGAGAGTTGGGCGATGCTTTTCGATCCGCGGGCCAAGGGGAAACTGGCGCTCGTTGACGAGCCTGGGATCGGATTGTTCGACGCTGCTCTCGCGGCCGAGGCAATCGGGGTCCTGCGGTTTGAAAACATTTGCAATATGAGTCCCGCGGAGATTGCCGCGCTGTTCAAGTTTCTCAGGGCCAAGCGCCAAGAGGGCTTCATCCGCTGCTGTTGGCGCACGGCCCAAGAAGCGGCGGCGCTGTTCCGGCGCGGCGAAGTGGCCGTGCAAAGCATGTGGTCGCCCGCCTACAACGAGCTTGGCAGCGCCGCTCAGTTCGTGAGGGAGGCGGTCCCCGCCGAGGGATACCGGGCGTGGCACGGAGGTTTGAGTATCGCGCGTCACGTCGCCGGACCGACGCTGCGCATGGCCTACGAGTACCTGGACTGGTGGCTGTCGGGCTGGGCCGGAGCCGTCATGGCGCGGCAAGGCTATTATATTTCGGCGCCGGCGGCGGTCACGGAACACCTTGGCGCCGCCGAATGGGATTATTGGTACGACGGCCAAGAAGCGACCGAGGATCTGTTGGGCGTTGACGGCGAGACGGTGGTGGTTCGAAAGGGCTCCAGGCGTTCCGGAGGCAGCTATCTCGATCGCGCCCGACACATTGCGCTCTGGAACACGGTCATGGACGAGTACAATTACACGATGCGAGCCTGGACCCGTTTCGTTGCGGAAGTGAATGGGAAGTCACGATGAGCGAGCCGAGCGCCCATCTGAAGACGTCCAAGCGCTACGAACTCGTCGCTGCCGCGCTGCGGTCGAACATCGCCTCGGGCCGATTGCAGCCAGGGCTTGTTCTGTTGGAAGGCCCGATCGCCAACCTTATGAAGACGAGCCGCGCTCCGGTGCAGGCGGCCTTGCGAATCCTGGAAGATGAGAACCTGATCTGTCGATTTAACGGGCGGGGCTACTTGGTCGGCGGCGCCGGAACGCCGGTGACGCCGCTGCGCCGCGATATTGGCAAGCTCGGGCTACGCATACCCAACGAAATCGATACTGCGCTGCAGAACCGGGGTCTTTGGGAGCGTGTCTACGAAGAAGTGGAATCGGCCGTTGCCGCCTGTCTGATTTTTGGCGAATTCCGCATCATCGAATCCGAGCTGGGCGATTATTACGGAGTGAGCAGAACAGTCGTTCGTGATGTGCTCGGTCGACTGCACGAGCGCGGACTCATCACCAAGACCCAAAGCTCGCATTGGATCGTCGGGGCGCTCACGGCGCAGTCTGTCCGCGAGCGTTTCCAGCTTCGCCAACTTCTGGAGCCTGAAGCCCTGCGCCTGGCAAGCGAGCGGATCGATCTCGAAACGATCGGACGGGTGCTGCAGCAGGAGAGAACCCGCAATCCGGCTACGCACGGCGGCGCGGATTGGATGCAACTCGACCGCGTGCTTATGGAGTCGTGCATCTTTCAGGCCCCGAATGGACATCTGCTCGACCTCATTCGCCAGAATCAAATGCCGCTTGCGGCGGCGTCGCGCGCCCTGACCAAATTGGGCCTGCCAGAGGATGAAATCGCCGTCACTGAGTACCTGATGCTGTTCGAGCTGATTGCCGCGCGCGCCCTCGATGCGGCGGCGACTTATTGGCGCAACCACCTTGCGGCCTTGGCCGAAAAGAACCTCGCGCGCTTGAAGATCGTGGCGGTCATAACCGGGGCGCCGATTGGAGTGCCCTATCTGACGCCACTCGATTGATTGCATATTGCACTCAATAGCCACTATTTACCGGTACAATATGCCTCTCAACATAAGGATGTGCCCATAAAACAGCCACTGGCAGGTTGTTTTTTCGGCAGATTTAAAATCTGTTGCATACATTAGGCATTTTTGCTTTCATCCTTCTGGCGCTCGCAGATCCTCGGCGACTGCTGACGCGTGAAGGGGGAAATAGCGGTCTTGTCCGAAGAACCTATTTTGCGGCTAGACGGCCTGACCAAGCGGTTCGGCAACCGCGTGGCGTTGAGCGGAGTCGCGTTCTCTGTCGAGCGCGGCGAATATGTCGCGCTTTTCGGCCCGAGCGGCGCCGGCAAGACGACCTTGCTTCGCGCGATTGCCGGATTTGAGATTCCGGACGCCGGCAAGATATTTTTGGCGGGCCGCGAAATCACGCATACGCCGGCTCACGAGCGTGGCGTTGGGTTCGTTTTTCAGAACTTTGCTCTGTTTCCTCATCTGTCCGTGATGGACAACGTGGCGTTCGGCCTTCGCAATGGCGCCAAGCGCGTACCTGAGCGCGAAGTGCGCATGCGAGCGCTCGAGACCATCGGGCTGGTCGGGCTCAAAGGTCTGGAGGATCGCGGGATCGGCCAGATCTCAGGCGGCCAGAAGCAACGCGTCGCTTTGGCGCGCACGCTTGTCATTCGGCCGAGGCTGGTGCTGCTCGACGAACCCCTGGGCGCCCTCGACGCCAATCTGCGCCTGCGCATGCGTGCCGAACTTCGGCGCATTCGCGATCAACTCCAGATGCCGTTCTTGCATGTGACGGGAAACGAGACCGAAGCGCTGGCGATGGGGGACCGGCTGATCGTCCTCGATCAAGGCCGGATCGGGCAGCTGGGAACGCCGGCAGAAGTCTATAACCGTCCGGCATCCGCGAACGTCGCGCGCTTTCTCAATCGGTACAACGTCTTCGACGGTGCGCTCGAAGGCGGTTCGTTCGCCAGCGCGTACGGTCGTTTCCCCTACGGCGTGCGCATGGCGGGTCAGAAGCCCGCTTATGCGATCCGCTACGACAGGGTTGTCGCGAGGGAAAAAGACGCGGTGCCGCAGGGGCCAGTAGTGCGCGCCAATTACATCGCCAGCGAATACCTGGGAGCGGCGATCGTTCATTTCTTTCAAACAAACGACAGCAAGGTGGTGGAGGTCGAGCACCACTTGAGCAACGGTCCGCCGGAGGCGTTCACCGAAGGGCGCGCTTACGATCTTACCTGGAAGCCGGACGATGGCATTGTTTTTGGTTGAGAGATCGGCATGACGTCCTCGGAAACCGCAGGCGGTGCCGTCGAAATTCGCTCCCTGAGTCGGAGCGGCGCCGCTCGCTCCTATCTGCTCATCGCCCCGGCGGCGGTCTGGATGACGCTGTTCCTCGTCATTCCTATCGCGGTAATCATCTATGTCTCGTTCTGGACCCAGACCACATTCAAGATCGAGTCGACTCTGACTCTAGATAGCTGGCGGACATTCTTCTCGTCTGACACCTATGTGAACTCGCTTTGGACCACGCTGCGAATTTGGCTGATCGTCCTGATCGCTACCTTCGTTCTCGGCTACCCGACAGCGTTGTTCGTCGGCTTGTTTGTGAAAAACAAGACTTTGCAGACCACGCTGCTCGTCCTCTGTGTCATCCCCTTCTGGACGTCGTTTCTGATACGCGTGCTGGCTTGGCGCCCGATGCTTGGGAAAGAGGGCGCGATCAACATCATCCTCATGAAGCTGGGGATCGTGCACCAGCCGATCGAAGCGCTGCTGTTCACGGATCTTTCCGTCGTCATTGGCATGACCCAGATCTACGTGGTGTTCATGGTAGGGCCGATCGCGTTCATGCTCGGGCGCATCGATCCGAATATTCTGGAAGCGGCCCGCGATCTCGGCGCTAATTTCTGGCAGATCTTGCGCAAAATCATCTTTCCGCTGAGCCTGCCGGGCGTGGTGGTGGGCGCCATGTTCGTCAGCGTCATGGTGCTCGGAGAATTCGCGACCAGCGCTGCCTTGTCCGGGCGCAAGGTAAATCTCCTCGGCAACATCATCGTGACGCAGGTTGGCTCGCTGAAGTGGGCGCTCGCCTCCGTTGTCGGCGTCATCCTCACCGTCATCATGGGTCTCGTGATCGCCGGGCTGCTGCGCGTCGTCGATCTGAAGCAGGAGCTGTGAGAGCGATGGAGTCGCGCGTACTCAAGCCCGCTCTCGCGCTATATGTGGCGCTGTTCCTGCTGTTTCTGTACGGCCCGTTCGTCGTGCTGGGAATACTCTCATTCCAGCAGGGACCGGAAGGCGGGCCGCAGTTTCCGATCACCGAATGGTCGATCTTCTGGTACAAACACATCCTAGGCTTGGCGCCGCCTTCCCGCGTCTCGCCGCTCCCGATCGGCATATCGCTGGTCCGCTCGCTGACGCTCGCGGGCATGACCATGATCACGTCGACGGTTCTCGGCGTGATGGCGGCGCAAGCCTTCCGGCGGAATTTTCGCGGCAAGACCGCGGCGTTCTATCTGATCGTGCTGGGCATGATCGTACCGGGCGTCCTCGTCGGATTGGGGTCCGCGCTCGTTGCCACGACCACGGGCGTCGAGCGGCACTGGTGGTCGACCGCATTCGCGACCCATGTGGTCTACACCCTGCCGTTCGCTTTCCTTGTGATGCTGGCGATTTTCAACCGGTTCGACGCGTCGGTGGAAGAAGCCGCATGGTCGCTCGGCGTCCCGCCGGCCAGGACATTCAGGAAAGTGACGTTTCCTTTGATCTTTCCCGGCGTCCTTTCCGCGATGTTGTTCGCCTTCACCCTGTCTTATGACGAGTTTTCCCGCACGCTGTTCTCGTCAGGACGCGAGCAGACTCTGCCGCTCGCGATCTACGCCACGTTTTCCGTCGAGATTCACCCGAACGTCTTTGCATTCGGCGTGCTGACGACCCTGTTCTCGTTCGCGCTGCTGGCCACTTACGCCATTCTGATGTCGTTGAGCGTTCGGCGCGCCAAGCGCGTCGCCATTCAGGAGGCGATCCAATGAAGACCGCCATCGTGACGGGGGCAGGGTCGGGGATCGGGCGCGCCGTGGCGTTGCGTTTGTCCGCCGACGGATATCGCGTGGCGGTCAACGACATTCGTGCTGCAGCGAGCGAGGGCGTCGTCGCCGAGATCGGGAGCCGGAAAGGGGAGGCGATCGCGGTCGGCGGCGACGTCTCGAGAGAAGACGATGTGGCCGCGATCGTCGCCGCCTGCCGAAGCGCCTTCGGCGATCCGACGCACTTGATCAACAATGCCGGGCACGTACACCAGGCGCGGTTCACGGATATCACGCCGGCGGACTTCGATCGTATGTTCGCCGTCCATGTCCGCGGCGTATTTCTCATGACTCGCGCGGTGTTGGCGGCCATGCTCGCGCGCGGCGCCGGCGTCGTCGTGAATATGGCGTCGCAGCTCGGCCAGATCGGCGGCGTCGAGCTTGTCCACTATAGCGCCGCCAAGGCCGCCATCATCGGCTTGACCAAGTCGCTGGCGCGCGAGGTCAGCGCGCAGGGCGTGCGGGTGAACGCGGTGGCGCCGGGACCCATTAACACGCCGCTGGTGAAAGCGCTTTCCCCGGAATGGCGAAAAGCTAAAGCCGCGGAACTGCCGCTCGGCCGCTTCGGCGAACCGGAAGAAGTCGCGGCGACTGTCGCCTTTCTTTGCTCGGATGAAGCAAGCCTGTTCGTCGGCCAGACAATTGGGCCTAATTCGGGAGACGTAATGCTGTGAGCGAGACAGTTGTAGTCACAGGCGCCGGCATCGGCATCGGTCGGGCGACCGCCAAGGCTTTCGCCAAGGCGGGTTACCGGGTTGTCGTCACCGACATTCTCGAGAAGGAAGGCCGCGAGGTCGTCGCCGACATCATCAAATCGGGTGGCGTAGCGGAGTTCCGCAAACTCGACGTGCGTTCGACGACCGAGGCCGACGCGCTCGTGGCGGCCGTGGAAAAGGAACACGGCGGCATCGACGTGATCGTCGCCAACGCCGGGATCGCACACAAGATACCGCTGGCCGCGCTGACCGACGAGAAGTGGGATCACACCTTTGAGATCGATCTGAAAGGCATCTTCCGCGTCGTGCGGCCGGCTCTGGCGGGCATGAGAAGGCGAAAGAAGGGGGCCATCGTCTGCGTGTCCTCGATCATGGGCGTCGCCTACGGTTGGGACGAGCACGTCCACTATTCCTCTGCGAAGGCGGGCGTTGTCGGCCTTGTGCGCGGCCTGGCGGTCGAACTGGCCAAGGACGGCGTTCGCGTGAACGGCATCGCGCCCGGATATATCCGAACGGCGCAGCTTTTGTCCCTGGAGCACTCGCTCGGACCTGTCGGCGCGGAGAAAGCCGGCGAGTTCATCCCGATGGGGCGCATCGGCGAACCTGAAGAGATTGCCGATGTCATACTGTTTTTAGCATCCAACTCCGCCCGCTACATGACTGGGCAGGTGGTGGTGGTCGACGGCGGCTTGTTGGTGGGACGCTATTGAAGCGTTCGCGCCGTCGCCGGGGAAGCGTGGCGAAGTTAAACAGCTCAGGAGGACTATGCATGCCTAAGTATTCAGTCTCACGGCGAACGTTCATGAAGGGAACGGCCAGCGGCCTGGCCTTCACATCGTTCGGAGCCCCGTTCGGCGCCCAGCAAGCCTTCGCGGCGAAGCTTGCCGATCAGGAACTGCGGACCGTCGGTCTTTCAGTCACGGTTCAGGAACGCATTCTCGCGGACTTCAAGGCGAAGTCTGGCGTGAAAGCGGTGGCGGGCAAGGGTGCGATCTTTCCGGATACGCAGACCGAGCTTCTCTCCGGTTCGAACGCCTATGATTGCTGGGAGACTATCGGCGAACGTCTTCCCGCCGTCATCGCCACCAACAAGATCGAATCGATCCCGACCTCGGCGTTGAAGAACTGGGGCAACATTCGCGAGACTTTCACCAAGGTGAACCCGAAGTGGGCCAAGAAGGCGCAAATTGCCGGACAAATTTGGAAGGACGACAAGCAGACCGAGCTGTGGATGGTGCCGACCGTCTACAATTACGACTCGATCGGCTATCGACCGGATCTGGTTTCGGCGGAAGAAGCGAACACCTGGACGGCGATTTTCGACGACAAGTTCAAGGGCAAGACCGGCCTCAACGTCGATCCGCTCATCGCCTTCGGCCAGGCGGTCCTGGCGATGAATTCGTTGGGTCTGTTGAACGTCCCTAATCCGGGCAACCCCGACAAGAAGTCGATCGACGAGGCTTCGAAGTTCCTCATCGCCAAGAAGAAGAACGGCCAGTTCCGCGCGCTGTGGGGTGACTTCGGCGAACTCGTGAACCTGCTCGCGTCCGGCGAAATGATCATCTGCGACGCGTGGCAGCCGGCCGTCATGGCGGTGAAAGCGCAGGGCAAGCAGTGCTCTTACGCCGTTCCAAGGGAAGGCTATCGCGCATGGGCCATCGGCATTTCGCCGATTACCGGAACGCCGAACAAGGAAGCAGTAGTCGCCTATGCCGACTACTGGCTGTCAGGCCCGCCCTCGGTCACGGTGTCCGAGCAGGGTTACTATTCGCCGACGACGGACATCAAGAAAATCATGTCGCCGGACAAATATGCCTTCTGGTACGACGGCAAGCCCTGGAAGGGTCCACCCGAGCGCGGCATCAAGGAAGGCGATTTGCGCGACGGCGGCTCGCTCGAAAGGCGCGCGTCGACGGTCGCGTACTGGCACCAGTGGCCGGATGAGTACGACCATCTAATGAAGAGGTGGGACGAATTCCTCAGCGCGTGATTTTCAGGCGTTTTTGGAAGACGCAATTCTGACGAAAACAGCTCCCCGCGCCTGACGGCGCGGGGAAGGGGTCGATTTTGTTTAACGCAGTGTTCGGAACAGACGCGTGACCTCCGATCTCCAGCTCGCCCATGTCGGAAAGGTCTATGACAACGGCACACCCGCTGTCATCGACTTCAACCTCGAGGTTTCCAAAGGCGAATTCATCGCCTTTCTCGGGCCCTCGGGCTGCGGGAAAACGACGACGCTCAGGATGATCGCCGGTTTCGAGTCGATCACGTCCGGGGACATTTTTATCCGGGGCAATCGCATCAACAATGTGCCGCCCGAGCGGCGGCCCACGGCGATGATCTTTCAGAACTATGCGCTGTTTCCGCACATGACCGTGCGAGGGAATATTCGCTTCGGGCTCGACATGAAGAAGATGCCGGCCGCCGAACGCGACGACAAGGTCGAGCGCATCCTCGACAAGCTCGGGTTGACCGAGATCGGCGACTTCAAGCCGGATCGCCTGTCGGGCGGGCAGAAGCAGCGCATCGCGCTCGCCCGCGCTCTCGTGGTCGAACCGGATATCCTGCTTCTCGACGAGCCGCTGGGCGCGCTCGATGCGAATTTGCGCAAGAGCATCCAGAACGAACTCAAGCTGCTGCAGCGCCGCCTCGGCATCACTTTCGTGTTCGTCACCCACGCTCAGTCCGAGGCGCTCGCGCTTTCGGACCGGATCGTGGTGATGAATGCCGGCCGTATTGAACAAGTCAGCGCTCCTTACGAGCTCTACACGCGCCCGCAGACCTTGTTCGTCGCCAGGTTCATCGGGCGGAACGCGCTGATCGCCGGCAAGGTCAAGTCCGCCGACGAAAAAGGTTATCGGCTGGAAACGGCGTTCGGCGAACTCAGCGGTGTCTCGGGCGGCGTGATGCCTGACGTGGTGACCAACGCCAGCATCGCCGTTCCCGCAGAAGCTATCGACGTGCTGCCCATTTCCACGTCGCCCGATTATGTCGCTGCGACCTACGGCGGCAACCCCGTCAGGGGCACCATCGAGTCGATCGAGCAGGTCGGACACATCGTGCAACTCGTGATCGTCATCGGCGCGGCGGCGGAGCCCATCGTGGTCGAGGCACATGCCGATAAATACGCTGGACGCTTCCACGCTCGGGACGAAGTATTGCTGGCGTGGAAGAAAGATGCAGCCACGCTGATTAGCCACTAGGCAGGGACGACCGGGATGCCATCGATCGAACAACCCTCATTCAGAACCGCCGCCGCACTCGGGGCGGATTTGCGATCCGGGAGGCTTGACGCGTGCGACCTGATTGAGGAAACGCTGGCGGCCATCGCGGCCCACCCCGACAAGGCGATCTTCATTGAGGTGACGGCGGAACGGGCGCGAAGGGAGGCGCGGGCTGCTCGCGCACGCCTCGGGTCTGGCATCGCTCTGAGCGCGCTCGACGGCGTGCCGATGGCGTGGAAGGACCTCTTCGACGTGGAGGGCCGCGTCACAACCGCAGGGTCGGTCGTGCTCAAGGACCAGGCGCCGGCGCGCCGCGACGCGGCGCTATTGAGCGCCGCGGTGCGCGCGGGCTTGGTGACCATCGGCCTCGTCAACATGACGGAGTTCGCCTACTCCGGGATCGGCCTCAATCCGCACTATGGCACGCCGCGCAATCCGTGCGATCGAAAAGTCGCCCGCTCACCGGGTGGTTCGTCTTCGGGGTCCGGCGTCGTCGTCGCCGCCGGTTTATCGCCGCTCGCCATGGGCACCGACACCGGCGGCTCAGTGCGCGTTCCCGCAAGCTTTAACGGCGTCGTGGGATACAAGTCGTCGACCGGCCGCTTCGCTACGGACGGCGTGTTCCCGCTATCGCGGACCCTCGATACGCTGGGACCCTTGGCCCACACGGTCGAGGATTGCGTGCTGGCTGATGCAGCGTTGCGCGGCGTGTTGGTTCCCGAGGCGCGTCGCGGAACGGTCGAAGGCCTGCGCATCTGCGTGCCGGAAACGCTCGTGCTCGATGGCTGCGAGCCCGCGGTGGCGGCGAACTTCGAGGCGGCAATCGAAAGACTGGCGCAGGCCGGCGCGCGCGTCGAACGGCGTCCGTTACCGCAACTGGCAGCTGTCCTGGAACTCATCGCCAAGCACGGTCACCTGCTCGGCGCCGAGGCCCTGCACCTGCACCATCATCGCGTGCTTGGACCGGACGCCGCACGAATGGACCGGCGCGTGGTTCGCCGCATCCTGCTCGCCGAAAAAATGACTGCCGTCGATCTGGTGGAAGTGCAGCAAACGCGCGCGCGATTGATCGCCGAAATTGCTGCGGCGCTAGGCAATGCCATCGTCGCCTTCCCCACGACTCCGAACGTCGCCATGCCCATCGCGCCGCTCGAGGCCGATGACGAGGTCTTCTTCCGCGAAAACGCGAAGACGCTGCGCAACACCATGCTCGGGAATTTTTTGGATTGGTGCGGCGTCGCGATTCCCAGCGGCGTCGACAAGGACGGCATGCCGACGAGCCTTCTTCTATCGGCGACGCACGGCCGCGATGTCGCGGTCCTGTCGGCCGCACTCGCGGCCGAACCCATCATCCGTGTCACGGAGGTTTAAGGGTGACTGAGATTTTTCCACGCCTTTTCTCACCAATGAAGCTGGCCGGCTACACGCTCGGTAATCGCATAGCCATGGCCCCGCTGACGCGGCAGATGGCGGAGGCTGACGGCACGCCGACCGACGAGATGGCGGCCTATTACGCGCGGCGCGCGCGCGGCGGTTGCGGCCTGATTGTCAGCGAAGGCACGTATGAAGAAGATCGGCTCGGCTGCCGAGCCTATCTGTCCCAACCCGGAATCGCCAATGCCAAGCACGTCGCCGCTTGGCGCAAGGTCACCGATGCCGTGCACAAACACGGCGCCGCGATCATCCTGCAACTCATGCACGGCGGCCGGGTCACCGATCCGCGTTGCCTTCCCAAAGGTACTCAGCCGGTGAGCGCGAGCGCGACGAAGAGCGACGGCTGGACGCTCTATACCGACACCGACTACGAAAAGCAGATCCGCAATATCGAGGGAGACTGGCCGAAGGTCACGTTCGGGCCGGCCCGCGCGCTGAGCACGGCCGAGATTCGTCAAGTCGTCGACGGATTCGCCGATGGAGCGAAGCGCGCCATGGAGGCCGGCTTCGACGGGGTCGAGATCCACGGTGCCAACGGCTATCTGCTCTACCAGTTCATTCACCCCAAGACGAACCTGCGGACCGATGAATTCGGCGGCAGCCCGGAGAACAACGTTCGCATCGCGGCGTTGACGTGCGCGGCCGTGCGCAAAGCGATCGGTCCGGACAAGATCATCAGCCTGCGCTTGTCGCAAGACGGCGTCGACGATTTCACCGGAGCTTGGCCGGGAGGCGTGGCCTATGCCACCGCGATCGGCAAGGCGCTGAAGGGCTCGGGCGCGGACGCCTTGCACTGGGCGAGCTTCAATTATCTGGAAAATCGCGATCCCAACTCCAAAACGCCGATGCCCACGGCGCTGCGCCAAGCCTCCGGACTTCCCATGATCGTCAACGGCGGCATCGCCGATGGTCCGCAGGCCGAAGCGGCCCTGACCAGCGGGGCCGCCGATTTCGTCGCCGTCGGTCGGCCGATGTTCGCTCAGCCGGATTGGCCATACATCGTGCGCTCGGGCGCCAACTATCCCTGGGCGGAGTTTGATCGCAAGTACGTCGTCCGTCCGCCGCTGGATTATGCGCTCGCCTATCCGACGGCGATCGAGGATCCGAATTGGACTACCAACTGGTAAGTGAGGGGAAAAGCTATGAGTAAGACAATTCTCTGCGGCTTTGGCGTGGACGTGGATGCCGTTGCAGGCTGGCTCGGCTCCTATGGCGGAGAGGACAGCCCGGACGACATCTCGCGGGGGATGTTCGCCGGCGAGGTCGGCAGCCTGCGGTTGCTGAAGCTGTTCGAGCGTTTCGGGATCAAGACGACCTGGTTCATTCCCGGCCACTCGATCGAGACCTTTCCACAGCAGATGAAGGCCGTCGCTCAGGCCGGCCACGAGATCGGGATTCATGGCTACAGTCACGAAAATCCGATTGCCATGACCCCGGAGCAGGAGGAAGCGGTTCTCGACAAGTGCATCGATCTGGTCACCAAGCTGCAAGGCAAGCGCCCGACCGGCTATGTGGCGCCATGGTGGGAATTCAGCGCCGTGAGCAACGAGCTGTTGATCAAGAAAGGCATCAAATACGACCACAGCCTGATGCATCAGGACTTTCAGCCCTATTACGTGCGGGTCGGCGACAGCTGGACCAAGATCGACTACTCGAAAAAGCCGCAAAGCTGGATGAAGCCGCTGGTGCGCGGGCACGAGACCGACCTCATCGAGATTCCGGCAAGCTGGCACCTCGACGATCTGCCGCCGATGATGTTCATCAAGAAGGCGCCCAACAGTCACGGCTTCGTCAGTCCGTACGCCATCGAGGAGATGTGGCGCGACCAGTTCGACTGGGTCTACCGCGAGTACGATTACGCGGTCTTCGCCATGACCATCCATCCGGACGTCTCCGGACGCCCGCATGTCCTGATGATGCTGGAGCGGCTCTACCATCACATCATTCGCCATCCCGGTGTCCGCTTCTGCACGATGAATGAAATGGCCGACGACTTCGCCAAGCGAAGCCCACGCAAGAAAGCATGACTCCCCTGATTGTCAAATTCGGATGACGGCGTCGGCGGCCGAGCGACCGGCAAGGCCGATCGGTCGGTGCGGCGACGCCGTCGCCCAAGCAATGCACAGTGAGTTCGGTCTTTGATCAGCGCCCGCCGCGCGGGTGGAAACAATGAATGAAAGGGGCGGAAAATGATACGTGTCGGCGTTGACGTCGGAGGCACGTTCACTGACATCGTCTTGGAACAGACGGACGTTGGCGCGAATCAGAAAATTTTCGTGCACAAAGTGTCCTCGACGCCGGCGGATCAATCCGCCGGCGTCGTGCAAGGCGTTGTCGAAGTCTGCAGGATCGCCGGTGTTGCGCCGGGAGACATCGACATGGTCCTGCACGGCACCACTGTCGCGACCAATATGGTGATCGAGCGCAAGGGCACCGACGTCGGCATGATCACGACGCGCGGCTTTCGCGACATTTTGCATATGGCCCGGCACAAGCGACCGCACAATTTCTCGCTGCAGTTCGACGTACCTTGGCAGTCGAAGCCGCTGGTCAAACGGCGAAACCGCCTGGTCGTGGACGAGCGGTTGCGGCCGCCGAGCGGAGAGGTCGAAGTTCCGCTGGCGCTCGATCAAGTCGAGGCGGCGGCGCAGATCTTCAAGAAGCGCGGCCTCAAGGCCGTGGTGATCTGCTTTCTGTTCTCGTTCCTCAACAACGAACACGAAGTGAAGGCGCGCGACATCGTCAAGCGGGTGATCCCGGATGCCTTCGTTTGCTGCTCCCACGAGGTGGTGAATGTCATTCGTGAATACGAGCGGTTCTCTTCCACGGCGATGAACGCCTATATCGGCGCGACGACGGCGCACTATCTGCAGCGTCTGGAAACGCGGCTGCGCGAGAATGGAGTCACCGCCAAAGTGCGGATCATGCAGTCGAACGGCGGCATCTCGACCGTGGAGAACTCAGCGCGTCGTCCGGTCGGCCTGCTGCTTTCCGGCCCCGCGGCCGGCGTCATTGGCGGGCGCTGGACGGGCGCATCCTGCAACACCGAGAATGTGATCACGATCGACGTCGGCGGCACCTCCGCCGACATCTCGGTGATCCAGAACGGCGAGGTGCGGATCAAGAACCCGCGCGATACCGAGGTCGCCAATCTCCCGGTGCTGGTGCCGATGATCGACGTTGACGCGATCGGCGCCGGCGGCGGCTCGATCGCCTATCTCGATCCGGGCGGCGCGTTCCGGGTGGGTCCGCGGTCCGCGGGGGCCTTTCCGGGGCCGTCTTGCTACGGCAAGGGCGGCACGGAGCCGGCCGTGACCGATGCGCAGGTCGTCTTGGGCCGGCTCGATCCCGAACATTTTCTCGGCGGCGATCTCAAGATCGATCCCTCGCTCGCACACAAGGCGGTCGAGCAATATGTGGCCAAGCCGCTCAAGTTGTCCGTGACCGACGCCGCGCTCGGAATCCTTCGCGTCGTCAACAACAACATGGCGCTTGCGATCAACGCCAATTCTGTCGCCAAGGGCATCGATCCGCGCAACTTTACGCTGATGGGCTTCGGCGGCGCGGGGCCGCTCCATGCCGTCGCGCTGGCCGAATTGATCGGGGCCAAGGACACGATTGCGCCTTTGCATCCCGGCATCACCGCGGCGATGGGCCTGCTGCTCACCGAACTGCAATACGAGTACACGCGCTCGGTGTTGGTGGTCGCCAACAAGGCGAGCAAGGCCGACTTCGATCTGGTCAACAAGATCGTCGCCGATCTGAAGGCCGAAGCGCGCGCCCAACTGACCGCCGACGGCGTGTCGGCGAAGCTGCATCGCTTCACCGCCGTCGCGGAGTGCCGTTACGTCGGGCAGGGCTTCGAGTTACGCGCCGCGATGCCGGACGAGCCGCTCAACGAGAGCAACGTCAAGACCGTGATCAAGAGCTTCTACAATGCGCATAAGCAGGTCTACGGCCACGCCTTCGAAGATCAATTGGTCGAGATCATAACGTTGCGCGTCGTTGGCTCGTCCGCGACCGAGACGTTGAAGTTGCCGGAGCTGGTCAAAGGCGGTCGGAGCAATCCCAAGGAGGCCGAACTCTATACCCGCAATACCGTATTTGACGACGGCAAGGCGGTTCCGACGCCGCGTTACGATCGTTCCAAGCTGCTTGCCGACGACAAGATCAACGGTCCGGCGCTGATCGTGCAACACAATTCGACGACGTTGGTGCCGCCCGGATACGTCACCAGCGTTCTTTCGCACGGCGACATGCGTGTCGCCCGCGGCCAGGCTTAGGGGATGAAAACGCGATGACACAGGGCACGACCATGAAAATCGATCCGATCACGTTGCAGGTCATTGGCGGGGCGTTGCACTCAATAGCCGAACAGATGGGCAACGTCCTCTACCGCATGTCCTACTCTTCGATCATCCGCGAGAGTCAAGACCTCGGCGCCGGGCTTTTCGATCGCGACTACAATACGCTGTGCGAGTCGGATTCGACGCCCATGCACATCGGCTCTCTGCCGGGCTATCTGCGCGGCATCGAGAAATCGATCCCGTTGAGCGCTTGGAAGCCCGGTGATTGCGTCATCCACAATCACCCCTACTATGGGGCGAGCCATTCGCCAGACATCGCGGTGGTCATGCCGGTGTTTTTCGAAAACGAACTCGTAGGCTTCTCCGCGAATACCGCGCATCACGTCGACATCGGCGCCGCCACGCCGGGACTGATCATCGACGTGCCCGACATGTTCGCCGAAGGCATGCTGTTCAACGGCATCAAACTCTATGAAGAGGGCAAACGCAGCGAGAGCCTTTGGCGCTACATCAGGGACAACACGCGCGTGCCCGGACTGGTGATGGGCGACCTTGAGGCGCAGATCGCCTCGGCCGAACTCGGCGTCAGGAGGTTCCAGGAATTGCTGGCCACCTACGGCAAGGACAGGGTGCTTCAGGCCACCCGCCAGCTCATGGACTACACGGAAGCGATGCTGCGCCGCGAGATCGCCAAGATCCCCGACGGCGATTACACCGCCGAGGGTTTCCTCGACGATGACGGCCGCAATCGCGGCAAGCACTTGCCCGTGAAGGTGACGGTCAAGAAACGCGGCGACGGCGTCGAGGTCGATTTGACCGGATCCGCGCCGCAAGTGCCGACGGCGTTCAACGTTCCCTTCGAGGGCTCGACAAAGGTCGCGTGCTATTTCGCATTCCGTGCGTTGTTGCTCGATACCTATACCTGCGAAGAGCACATTCCGCAGAACGAAGGCTCGTTCCGGCCGGTGAAAGTCACGGCACCGCTGGGCTCGATCTTCAATCCGATCGCGCCGGTCGCGGCGGAAGCGCGCTTCTGTCAGATTCAACGCGTCGTCGACCTCATTATCAAGGCGCTGTCTCCGGTGTTGCCCGATCGTTGCACGGCCGGGAACGCCGCCACGCTTTCCTTCGCGGCCTTCTCCGGCGTTTGGCCCAACGGCGAATACTGGGTGTTTCTGGAGGTGAACGAAGCGGCCATGGGCGGACGCCCCAAATCGGACGGCCCCGATACGGTTGAAGAACTGATGCGCAATACGCGCAACAATCCCTTGGAAGATCTCGGCATGCACTTGCCGCTGATTTGCGATCGTTACGAACTGCGCGATGACGTCATGCCGGGGGCGGGAAAGTTCCGCGGCGGGCAGGGCGTGGTCAAGTCGCAACGCTTCCTGACGCCGGGCTTCGTCACCCACGAGTCCGATCGTCACGATGATGCCCCCTGGGGCGTATTCGGTGGCAAGCCAGGTTCGGTCGGGAAGTATGAAATCTACAACGCCAAGACACCGAACGACGTCAAGCAATACCCCGCCAAGTTTTCCGGATTGCGCGTCGAGGAAGGCGACGTCGCCTGCTACTTCTCGCCATCGGGAGGCGGCTACGGCGATCCGCTCGATCGCCCTCCCGAGCAGGTGCTCGAGGACGTGCTCGACGACTTCATAACGCCGGAGCACGCGCGGGAAGCCTATGGCGTCGTCCTCGAGCCTGCCGACAACGGCTATCCCTGGGCGCTGGACGCGGTCGCGACTGTGGCGCTGCGCGCGTCGATGCGGGGCTGAAGCGGCGGGGAGCGAAGCGTGCCTCGTGACGTCGCGCCGGGAAGAACGGCCTGCGACATTTGCGAGGCGCAACAGCGGAATTCCATCCAGACCTAACCCAGGAGAACCGACATGGCCCGCATCATCGATCTCTCGCTTCTCATCGAAGACAACATGCCGGCGCATAAGTTGTTTCAGCGCCCCATCTATACGGTTCACATGAGCCACGAGAGCGCCAAGGCGCACAATCTCGGCGTGCCGGGTGACGCGATGACGTTTCAGACGAATTTCATGGCCATGCTTGACCATGTCGGCACGCACGTCGACGCGTTTCGCCACGTCAATCCCAAAGGAAAGTCCGTTGACGAGATGCCGCTGGACCTCTTCATGGGCAAGGCCGTCTGCTTCGATTTGCGGCATATCCCCGATCTGGGAGACATCACCGTCGCGGACATGGAGCGCGCCGAGGCCAAGTGCGGCGTGAAGGTGAATGGTCATATCGTGCTGCTCTGCACCGGCTTTCACAAGCGGCATTATCCTTCGCTCGACAGCGTCTGGAAGAATCCATTGCTCACGGTCGAAGCCACGCGCTGGCTTTATGATCGCGGCTCGAGGATGCAGGGAGTGGAAGGCCCGTCGACGGACAAGCCGACCGACAACATATTCGCCCAGCATCGGCTCTGCCGGGATCTCGGGATCTCGCATTGGGAATGGCTGGTTAATCTCGAGGAACTCGTGGACAAGAAAGAGTTCCAGTTTTTCGGTGTGCCGCTGAAGTTCAAGGGCGGGTCGGGCTCTCCGGTCAGGGCGTTCGCCGTACTGAACGACTGACGCGTTCGGTTCGCTGTCTTCGCGACGGAGGGACCTCGATGTCCGCCGATTTCGATAATATGACGGCGATAGAGCTGAAACGGCGCATCGCCCGCCGTGAGGTGTCGCCCGTCGAGGTGACGCGGCGGGCGCTCGAAAAGGCCGAGGCGACGCAGGCGACGCTGAATTGTTTCTCGGTTATCGTCCCCGAGGCCGCTCTCGAGGCGGCCCGCCGCGCCGAACAGGCTGTGATCAGCGGCGCGCCGCTGGGGACTCTGCACGGCGTTCCCTTCTCGGCGAAGGACCTGATCTCCGTCGAGGGGCTTCGCTTCGCCTCGGGATCGCGGGCGATGGCCGACAACATCGGCAAAGTGGACGCGCCGGCGGTCGCCCGCGCCAAGGCCGCCGGTGCAATTCTGATCGGAAAGACCACGACCAGCGAGTTCGGTTGCAAGCCCGTCGGCGACAGCCCGTTGACCGGGGTCACGCGCAATCCTCTGAACCTCTCGCTTACGCCCGGCGGATCGAGCGCGGGTTGCGCGGCGTCGGTGGCTGGCGGGATTACCCCCTTTGCGATGGGTACCGATGGCGGCGGTTCGATCCGCATCCCCGCCGCTTTCACCGGGACCTTCGGCATCAAGGCCAACTTTGGCCGCGTCCCGGTTTGGCCCACTTCGGCGACGCCCACGTTGGCTCATGTCTGCCCGCTGGCGAGAACCGTGGCGGATGCCGCCTTGCTGCTGCAGGCGATATCGGGATACGAAGCGCGCGATCCCGCCTCGATCGCCGAACCGGTTCCCGACTTTGTCGGAGCATGCGATGCGCCGTTGGGCCGCTTGCGCATCGCCTGGAGCCCGACGCTCGGCTACGCGACGCCGGAAGCCGAGGTCGTCCGCGTCTGCGAGGCCGCGGCGAAGCGGTTTGAGGAGGCCGGCTGCACCCTCGAGCAAGTAGACCGCGTGTTTGCCGCGGATCCGGAAGATATTTGGACCGCCGAGTTCTACGCGGGCGTCGGCACGCGGTTGCGGCCGATTCTCGAGAACCGCCGTGAGCTACTCGACCCCGCCGTCGCCTCGATCCTCGAGACGGCGCTGTCACAGGACATGCGCAGCTATTATGAGAATGTATTCAAGCGCTACGCTTTCCGCGACGAAATGGTGGCATTTTTCGAGCGGTATGATCTGCTTCTCAGCCCCACACTGCCGGTCGTTTCGCTGGAGGCGGGCAAGAATATCCCGGACAGTCTCCGGGAGCGCAATCTCGTATCTTGGGTCTTTTACACCTATCCATTCAACCTGACCGGGCAGCCCGCGGCGTCGCTTCCGGCCGGCCTGTCCTCGCAAGGTCTGCCGATCGGCCTGCAGATCGTGGGGCCGCGCAACGACGAGATCAGCGTCTTGAAAGCGTCTGCCTGCCTGGAGCGCCGTCTCCGCGGGTGACGGCCTCGTTCCGTCGCGCCGTACGTGCTCGACGTTTGCCGAGCGCGAGTTCGGCAGCAATGCACTTTGCTTCGTCGCGAGCCTCGGCGAGCGAAATGATCGAATAGCGGCCGATCGTAAGGCGCCGCCGATCGGCGCGGCGCCGAACAACAAACCTCTCCGTGTCGTGTCCGAAGCGCGGCGGCAAAGACCTCCGGTCATCGCGAAGCTCTTTCCGGGAACGGTACTAAGTAATAGTGCATACGGATTTATACTTTCAATGGACAGTATATTTTCTTATGTAAAAGTACATACTCAGTACAGATTCACCATTATGACTTTATATTGTTTACTGACGCCAGTAATTGACTTATGAATTCGGTCTCGGGGACTACTCGATGACCACAGATCCATTCACGGACCGTCTCGCCCGCGTGCGCGATCGCTTCGCGACGACGCTCGCCGGCAAAATCGAGGAAACTTGCGCTTCTATCCCTAATCTCTCGGATGCCGCGCCGGCGGCAGCCGCGGCGGTGGCGGAAGCCTATCGTTGCGTCCACGGTATCGTCGGGGTCGGTCCGACGGTCGGTTTTCCGGCGAGCGGCGGCGCGGCGCGCGCCGTCGAAGACGTGCTGCGGCCCTCGCAGCAGCAGCGGCGCGGGTTAACGGCCGACGAAGTCTTGCTGCTGAGCAACACACTCAAGGTGTTACGCGAGGTCGCGGCCCGCGAGTTGCAATCCTTCCACTCACCCCCGTCGTGAAACGGTGATCATGAGAGTAAACATGCGTGCTTGCTTCGTGCCAGTCTTCGCTCTCGCGCTGTTTCCCATCGCGGCCCAATCGCAGACGCGGCCGCTACCGCTACCGCCAACACCGCACCATACGGCAACGTCGCGGCCGCACTCTGCCGCGGCGGCACCGGCGGCGCTCGCGGAACCTGCCGCCTCGGCGCCGCGGCCGAACGGCCTCCTCGCCGAGGTGACGATCGCGGATGTCGGCTTCATCAACGGTTTGCGTTTCTCCAATCTGGGTGGTCGCCACGATATCTTCATGCCGCTGCCGGAGGGCCGCGGGGTGGCGGTGAACGACCTCGTACTGGTCCTTGACGATGTCTCTGCTTACGATGCGCGGCGCAATCTCGAAGTGCAGGTCAACGACCGCACGGCGACCGCAATTGCGCTCGACGGCAAGAGCCATGGCCGCACGATCCGCGTGCCATTGGGCAAGACCAAGCCCAAGGACGGTTATCTCAAACTCTCATTTCTGTATTCCGGCGCTGCGACACTCGATCGCTGCATCGACGTGCGCTCTATCGGCGATACTCTGACCATCAGCCCGGCGACGGCGGTCGAGGTCGATGTCGGCCCGGTCGGCGAACTCGACGTTGCCACCACGGCGGCGCTGATGCCGCGCGAGGTCGCGATCGTGCTACCCGGCCGGCGCGTGGCCGAGAGCGAGATGGCGACCGCCGTTACGATTGCTCGGTCGCTGATCGCCAGTGGCCGGCATGTCTCGTTTCACCACGGCTATGACGCATTGACGGACCTTGCCAAGCGCGACGAAGCCGGCCGCTGGACGCGCGGCATCGTGCTTGTTGGGCCGCTCGCCGAGGCAGCCGCTGTCATCGATCCGCCGCTCGCCAGGGTGGCCGGGACGGTCCAGCCATTCGGCACGCTTGCCGCAGTTCGGGTCAGCGGGTTGCCGGCGCTGTTGGTTTCCGACGCCGACGTCGTGCGCGCCGGCCGCTTGTTCGCCAGTCCGCTGCGCGCCGCGACCCGCGGCATCGCGGCGGCGTCGGTGGGCGAAGCCTCGCCGATCGATCTTCCCACCGACCGGGTGAGCTTCGAGCAGCTCGCAGTGCCGCTGGCGCAGGCCGATGTTTTCGGCCGCGCCGATCTCACGGCGGTCATCGATACCCGGCGGCTGCCCGCCGAAACCCGCGCCAAGCGCCTGCTGCTCGACGTCATGGTTGCGCCCGACGGCGCCGGCGAGAAGGCGGTGGTTAGCGCCTTCGTCAATGAGCGTCTGCTCGGCAGCATAGTCGCGGCGAACGCCGAAGCGACCCATCTCGATCTCGCCTTGCCGGATGGGCTTGTCGGCACCATCGCCAACGTGCGCGCCGTCGTTCAACGCGACAGCGCGCAGGGCAATTGCCGCTTCGAGCCCCAGGGTTATCCCGCGCAAATCCTCGCCTCGTCGGCAGTCGTGCTGGCGAGCGCGGAAGGGGCGCCGCACGATTTCTCCGATCTCACGCCGCACTTCGGGCGAGGAATTAAGCTTCTGCTGCCGGCGGCAGCCGCCGATCGGCCCATTCTCGTGCTCGGCATCCTCGCCCAGGTCGTCGATCAACTATCACCTGAAGTCGCGCCGCTCAGCGTCAATTTCACCGCCGCGAACGGCACGTCGGCGCCGGACGCCCCCTTCATCGCCGTGAGCGACAAGCCGCCTGCGGGCGCCAATCCGCGGGTGCGTTTCGATCGCGGGCGCGTCGATGTCACCGACCGCTCCGGCCACGCGCTTCTTGATGTCGGCGGCTTCGTCGGCGGCGCGGTGGCGCAGATCGTGACGGCGGGCGACTATCCCGGTCTTTGGATCAAGCCGCTGGCGGCCGACGGAGCCGCGCCGGCGCCGAGCGACCTTCATCTCGATCACGGCGACGTGGCCTTCATCGATGGCAACGGCGTGGCGCTCGCCATGTCGACCGAGCGCGACACGGTGGTGCGGATTTCCTATCCGGACCAGGTGTCATGGCTGACCGTCGCCGAGCGCTTCCGGTCCTGGATCATTGGCGGGCTATGGCTGCTCGCCACCGCTGCTCTACTGTTCCTCTTGCAGCGGATGTTCCGCCGCCGGTCGGCTAACCCAGGCGAGTAGCCGATGGCGCTATCACCGTCAGACCGCACGCTTGGCAATCTTCTGGTCGGCCGGCGCGTCATCACCCTGCCGCAGCTCGATGAGGCTGTCGCGCTGGCGGAGCGATGGAACGTCCGGCTCGGCGATGCGCTGCTGTCACGCAACTGGATCGATCCGCGACTCTATTACGAGACCTACGCGCAAGTATTCGATCTTCCGTTCGTCGATCTGCTCCGCGAGCCGCCCGACCGCGCGTTGTTGATTGCTGCGGATACCGACCTCTATGCCAGCCGATTGACGATGCCGTGGCGGCGCCGTGACGGCCGGCTGTTCATCGCCACCGCGGCGCCCGGCCCCGAAACCGTCTTGTTCGCACGCGGCCGCTGGGGCGCCGACATCGAGTTCGTGGTGGTGGCGAAATTCGACATCGTGGTCGCGGTGCAGACCGCCTTTGCCGGCGCGCTGTCCCGCCGCGCGGTGTTCGAGCTGGCGGAGTTCGATCCGCAAATGTCCGCCCGCACGGTGTTCACCACCGGGCAAATGATCGCGGCCTACGCGCTGCTGACTGCGATGCTCATCGGCCTGGCCTTTGTCCCGCTCGGTACGCTCATCGTGCTCAACGTCGCCATCAGCATTTTTTATCTCGGCAACTTCATCTTCAAGGGCATCCTGGTGTCCATTGGCGGCGGCCGCTCCGCCGAGATCGACGAGAGCGTTGCGATCGAGGCACGCGCGCTGCGCGAGGAGGATCTGCCGGTCTTCACCGTCCTGGTGCCGATGTTTCGCGAGGCGGCGATGCTGCCGCAGCTGGCGCAGGCGTTGCGCAATCTCGACTATCCGCTCGGCAAGCTCGACATCAAGATCGTGCTCGAGGCCGGCGATCGCGAGACCATCGCCGCCGCGCGCACGCTCGGTTTCGAAGGCGTGTTTGAAATCATCGTGGTGCCGCCTTCCGAGCCGCAAACCAAGCCGAAGGCCTGCAACTTCGCGCTGCGCTTTGCACGCGGGGAATATCTGGTCATCTACGATGCCGAGGATCGGCCCGAGCCCGATCAGCTGCGCAAGGTGGTAGCAACCTTCCGCCGCTCGCCGCCGAACACCGCCTGTCTGCAGTGCCGCCTCAATTACTACAATGTCGGCGAGAACTGGCTCACCCGCATGTTCACGCTCGACTACACGCTGTGGTTTGACCAGGTGCTGCCAAGCCTTGAGCGTCTCGGCATGCCGATACCGCTCGGCGGCACGTCCAATCATTTCCGTACCGACGTTTTGCGCGAGCTGCACGCCTGGGATCCTTTCAACGTTACCGAGGACGCCGATCTCGGCATCCGCATCGGACAGAAGGGCTATCGGGTCGGCGTGGTCGACTCGACCACGTTCGAGGAAGCGAGCTGCCGCGTCGGACAGTGGATCCGGCAGCGCTCGCGCTGGATGAAGGGCTACATGCAGACGGTC
Organism: Xanthobacteraceae bacterium; assembly: GCA_050011955.1. Classification (GTDB taxonomy): domain Bacteria; phylum Pseudomonadota; class Alphaproteobacteria; order Rhizobiales; family Xanthobacteraceae; genus BOG-931. The sequence goes on along the minus strand of JBEKIC010000011.1, from coordinate 54,088 downwards.
TTGGTGCACACCCGGCGACCGCTGCATCTCATACGTAGCGCCGGCCTGCTCGGATTTCTCGGCTTCATTTTCTTCATCGGCGGTACCGTGCTTGCCGGGCTGCTCAATCCGGTCTTCTGGCTGTTTTATGCGATCTGGCTTGCGGCGAGCGCGGCAAATTTCGACCCGCTGTTTCCGCAGTCGCTGTTGTTCCTGTGCCTGTTCAACCTACTCGCCGGCAACGGCGCCTTTACCTACCTGATCATGCTGGGGCCGATCCGGCGCGGTTGGCTCCATCTCATCCCATTCAGCTTCACGCTGTTCGGTTACTGGGTGCTGATCTCGGTGGCGGCCTATAAGGGCCTCTGGCAGCTGATCCGCGATCCGTTCTTCTGGGAAAAAACCGAGCACGGCATTTCGCGGGATAGCGGAGCGCAATTCTCCGGCGCCGCAGGCGCACCATGAGCCGCGCCACGAGCAGCGCGCTCACGGTCGCCCCGGTCGCCGCGCTGGCGTTCGTGGCGATGCTCGCGCTTGCGGCGATCGCGGTGCGCAATGGAATCGTCGCTGACGACACATTGCGGTTATGGGCGGGCGCCAGCACCGCCGCCGACGGTCAGGTGCCGATCGGCCGGATCGTGGCGGGCTATCCGACACTGCCTTTCCTGGCCACGACTTTGGTCGCCTGGCTTGCGCCTGCCGGCACGCCGGCGCCGGCGCTGGTCGCGGCCGGTCTGTTTTCGCTGTTCGCCGCCTTCTGCTTTCTGGCGTTTCGCAAAGCCGGATTGCCGTATGTCGCCGCCGCCATCATTACGCTTCTGGTGGCGTTCCATCCGGCGCTGTTGCGGGCGGTCATCGCCGGGCCCGCCGACATGTTCCTGGCGTCATTTCTTTTGATGCTCTGCCTCGCTCTCTATGACCTGCGCGCGCGCAGTGGCACGTCGGAAGTGATGGGGGTCGGGCTCGCGCTCATGGCGCTTGCATTCTCGCACCCGATCGGCGCGGCGTTCGCTTTCGCGGCGGTACCGTTTCTGGCGTTTGCCGTCCGCCCGCAATTGGTCGCGACCTCCGCATTGAACGTGGTCATCGCACTGATCTTTCCGACTCTCTTCATGGTGGCGGCCTTCGCCTACGTATCGTGGGTGTTTCCGGGCGATGGCTGGAGTTTCTTTGCCGCTCCGGCGGAAAGCCTGTCGCTGTGGACCGCAGCGGCGGCGCGGATATTCGGCAACGGTCTTTCCGGCATTCCCGCCATCGACGCGAGCCTGACAATGGGCGCGGCGCTCGTCATCGGCGCGCCGGTGGCGCTGGATATGCTGGCGCTCGTCTATCGGCGGCGGCCGCTCGTCATGCCGGCAGCAGTCTTCGTGGCCACGGCGATCGCGGCAACCGCGATCTGCGTCGCCAGCAGGTTCTTCGGCGACCCTACCGCGATCGTGGTCGCCGCCCCGGTGCTCGCGGCGACCGTGGTGATCCGCATTCCGATTGCGCGCGAGCGCATCGTCCTCGTCATCGCATTGCTCATCTTCGGATGGCTCGGCGGATTGTTCAGCCTGGTTTTGGTCGATCCGATCACCGTGAGTCATCTGCACGGTGCCTTCGAACCGGGCGCGACCGAGCGGCTGGACGCTGTCGCGGCAGGAGGCGCTTCCGTTGGACGCGATGGAATGCTGGCCGACACCGGCAATGCTCCTGCTTTGCTGCTGGGGCGCGGCCGGTCGCGGCATTCTCGGTCCCGACAGTGAGCCGTTCGCGCTGCCATTGCTGTTCGCCCGCATCGATACGCCATTCGTCGCCGTGCCGGATCCGCAAAGCAGGACCGGCGCGAATGACCGGCTGGACCGGGCCTTCCCGTCGCTGTTCCGCGACGGGCTGGCCGGTTATCGCGTTATATACCAAAACAATACTTGGCGCTTGTTTGAGAAAATGAAAATAGACACGGTCCCTAAAGAGTAATATTGCTCTTGTACAATAATCGCAAAGTGAAATGTAAGTATAAATACGGAGGTGATGAATGCGGATTCTTGTGGTTGACGATTCCGAAGACTCCCGCGACCTCACCGAAGGGGCGCTCTTGTCCGCGGGCTATACCGATATCGTCACCGCAGCGTCGGGCTGGGACGCTCTCAAGATTCTCGATGTCGGCCGCGCGACGGATGCGGATCCGCCCGTCGATGTCGTGCTGCTCGACATCGTCATGCCTGAGATGGACGGCATCGAAGTCTGCGCGCGCATACGCAACGATCCGCGATACGCCGACCTGCCCATCATCATGGTGACTGCGCTCGACGATATGAACTCGCTAGCCAATGCGTTTGTGGCCGGCGCAACCGATTATGTGACCAAGCCGGTCAACCGCATCGAACTGATCGCGCGAGTGCGCGCGGCGCTTCGCCTCAAGCAGGAACTCGACCGCCGGCTGGCGCGCGAGCGCGAATTGCTGGCTTTTCTGTCGAGCTGGGGCGACCGGCGCGCAAGCGTATGGATCGACGAGGCGACGGGTCTGTTCGTCGGCGAAGTAGCCGAGACCTACCTTACCGCGTGCGGCTCCGACCCCGACGAAGTGATCTCCGTTCTCGCGCTGACGTTGGATCGGTTCGACGTTGATCGCTTGGCCAAGGGCAAGCCTGAAGAGCGCGGCGTGCTTGCGCAGGTCGCGCGCGCGGTGCGCCGGCTCGTGGCGACCGTCGGCATCGTGGCGGCGGCTTATCGCAACGGCATGATCATCCTGGTGGCGCCGGAGCTGGACACCGATTCAGCGCGCGGACTTGCCGAAACCTTGCACGCGACGGTGCAAAAGCTGCGCTTGCCGAATTCCGAGTCGGTCGCGTCCGACTACGTCACCGCAAGCGTGGCTGCGATCACCGGGCGCGCCAAGCGCGACGTCGACCGCATCCAACTGCTCACCCAGGCGATTTCCAGCGTGCAGCAAGCCGCCGCAGCGGGCGGCAACCGCGTGCTCGCGCTGTCAGCCGAAGGCGCAACGCCGAAAGGTGGCAATCGAATTTCGCAGAATCTCCTGCGCGATAAGGAAATGGGCGTGATGGCCTGAGACTAAATCGACCGCGAGGGCGGACCGGTCGCGGTGCGAGCGCTGGTTTCGGGTGGGGTAGCGTGATGAAGCGTTTCGTTGGGGTCGTGCTCGCATTGCTTTGTCTGCCTTCCACGGCGTGGGCGGGTGCATGGACGCTTCCGGAAGGCACCGGGCAGTGGCTCGCGTCCCTGACCGCCACCTCGGCGACCTCATACTTCACCGGCAGCGGACTTGCCTCGACGCCGCGGTACAGCAAGGAAGAGCTGCAGGTGCTCATCGAATACGGTCTCACTGACCGGCTGACCGCGATCTTCGATCCCGGATTGCAGAACATCAACATCGCCGCGCCGACGAATGCCGAGCGCTTCGGTCTCAATTACACCGAGTTCGGCGCGCGCTATGGATTTTTCGAAAGCCAGGACTGGGTGGTGTCCGGCCAGACGACGTTGCGGATTCCAGGAACCACCGACATCTCGAACCCAGCCGCGATAGGCTATACCGACGTCGAGGCCGACTTCCGCGCGCTCCTCGGTCACAATTTCAAGGCGGGTGACATGCCCGCCTTCTTCGATTTCGAACTAGCCGAGCGTTGGCGTACCGATGGCTATCCGAGTGAGTTCCGGTTCGAGGGAACCCTCGGCGTCAAGGTTTATCCCCGCTGGATGCTGCTGCTGCAAAGTTTCAACGTGGTCTCGGAAGGCGGCGGAATCTCGATCTTCGGCGGCAGTTACGAATACTACAAGGTGGAGCTCAGCGCGCTTTATACGTTGACCGATACTTGGACGCTGCAGTTCGGCGGCGTGAGTACCTATGCCGGCCGCAACGCGCTGCAGGAGAACGGCGTGATCTTCGGCGTATGGCACCAGTTCTGATCGCCGTGGATCGCCAAAGCGGGTCAAATTCGTCGGGCACCGCAACTCCACCCGGGAGTTGGACTCACATCTCTACCGACGCCGTCAAGACCCCCATCAGAATTTTCGGAGTCAGCCGCAAAGCGGACCTGGCGGCGTCCAGGCCGCCATTCTTTGCGGTTTTGACGCGCAGCGGACCCCGGGGACCTCGGCCAGATACAATTAGGTTGGATTCGCAAACTAATAGACTCACCAAAAATTAGGGACGTGAGACGATGGCGTTGTCCGCGTGCGAACAGCTCACGTCCGGAGGCGTTTTTCGTTATCACACCAAAGCATGAGGAACGAACATGAATGGCCGCTCGGTTATTCACCACGACAAGAATATAGCGCACAAATGGTCCGGCAAATGGTTCGGAACGAACCGTGGCACGCACTGGACCACCGCCGGCTCTGTAGCAGTCATCGTTCTCGGTGGTTATCTCATCTACAGCAACCGTGACAGCAACCCCACAACCGCTACGACCAATCCTGCGGCTGAACAGTCGCCAGTTCCGATGGCACCTGCGTCGCTCACATTGGAAAAGTGAAGTCGCGTAAAGATCTCCGAAAATCCGTTCGTGGTTGGCTATGATGTACCTTTCGGTGGCGATTTCGCGCCGTTGACCCGTCACGAGCAAACTGAAGGCGCTTCTGAATGCAGAGCTTACGTTGAGGGTTCTTTGCCTTCTGCAACGGACTAAAATTCGTGGGATGGGAATATTCATGCGGGTTCGAATCCCGCTGTTCGTACTACCGATCGCGTTTGAACAAGTCGATGTTGGCTCAGCGGAGTCGCCGGCGACACGTGCTATCCCGGGGACGAATTGGGCAACGGCTTTGGCCGCGGGCTCCCCGCTCATGTGGAATGGCAATAGTGTTTCTCGCGCCCACATCAAACTGGAGATGAGACATGTCCCAGACACGGCTAAACGACCAATCAACTGATGCAATTCGCAATCGCTATCAGAGTTTTTTTGATAACGCCTTCCTGCCGAACATTCGGCACGAACAAATGCCAGGCGCAGACGAACGCCTCGCCTATGCGGCAGAGTTTGCCGCGCATCGGCTTGGGCAGATCGACGATAAACTGGGGCGCCTCATAGCAATAATGGAGCGAGGAGCCGGTCAAATCTCGCAGCTGCGAAAGTAGGCGGTCGCAGCAACTTCCCGGAACATTCTTAGGGCCGACGGTTGCGTGAGCTGTCCGACGTGCTCCTTGAAGTCGCTAATGCAGACGCTCTGCACGGCGGCAACTCATCCTGCATTGGCCGGCTGCATTTGACTGCGCACCAAAGCCGCGAGCGTCATCGGATCGAACGGTTTAGAGATCACGCCCGCAGCCCCCAGCGATTTGAAATGCGCGAGCTCCTGGGTCTGCACACGAGCGGTCATGAAAACGACGGGAATGTCGGCGGTTTGTGGATTCTGCTGCAAATGTTTAAGCGTCGTCGGGCCGTCCATGACCGGCATCATGACGTCTAGAAGGATGAGGTCGGGCCGCCATTCCGCGGCAGCGGCAAGCCCATCTGCGCCCGAATTGCAACCGCGCACCACGATTTCGGAGTCGAGGCCGAGCGAAGCCTCCACGACATCGCGGATGTCGAGGTCGTCGTCGATATGAAGCACGCGACATGAACTCATGCGGCGTCTTTGTCATTCGAGGGCAGGGAGTCACCCGCCAAGCGCTTGCGCAGGGTTGCGATGACATTGTCGATCGAAGTACGCGACTTGATCAACGCGCCTCGGACTTGGGCGGCGAATACGGGATTGGCGTCCGGCGGCGAAAACACGACGAGCGGTATTGCATCACCCTCGCTGTTACGCAGCTCGTGCAGCAGATCGAAGCCGGAACCCGCGGCCAGCGCGACATCGAGCACGGCGACGTCGAAGCGGTTGGCGGCAAGCGCCCGGCGTGCCTTGTCGATCGAATCGACCGACATGACTTCGGCTTTGGCGCCCAGCGCTTCGGCCACGACACGAAGCAATTCCGGATTGGAATCGACATGCAAGATGCGCGGGCGCGTGTTGCCATTGCCGGCAATCTGCCGATCGAGCACGCGCACCAGGCGGGCGACGTCGATCGGCGTGTCGAGCCAGTCCACTATGTTGAGCAGGGTGGACGGCCGTTCCTTATCGTGAGCTGGATCAAGGTCTACGGACAAGACCACAAGCAGCGTGTTGTAAATTTGCGGTTGCGCCCGCAATTGCTTGATCAAGTCGATGCCGTCGCCTTCCGGAAGCTGCAGATCAACCAGAATAGCGGCATATGGTGTCGCTGCCACACGCGTAACCGCCTCATTTGCCGTAAGCGCGACGTCCGCGAGAAAACCCTCTTGCCGCAGCCGATCAACGAGCACGATAGCTGCCTCGGGATTATCCTCACAGAGCAATACTGGAAGCTGCGCTTTCATAATGAGGCGAGATTGGGCTCTGATCGCTCGCGCCCAATTGGGGAGATCGACGTGAAAGATCGCACCACCGCCGGGCGCTTCCTCGAAGCCAACCGCGCCGTCGAGCCGATCGACGATCTGCTTGACGATGCTCAGCCCGAGGCCGGTACCGCCCTTCCGGCGTGCGTCTGTTCCGTCGGCCTGCGCGAACTTCTCGAAAATGTGGGGCTTGAATTCGTCCGGAACACCATGGCCATGGTCTCGCACCGAAATACGGACCGTATCGCCTCGCGTCTCGACCGCGACGACTACTTCTTCACCGGGCGGCGAAAACTTGATGGCGTTCGAGAGCAGATTGGTGATGGCTTGCACAAGCCGGTCAGCGTCCGCGCGCACGTCGAAGGCTGCGGCTGCCGCGTCGAGCCGAATCCGCACGTTACAACCTTCGGCAAACCCGCGATTTGCTTCGATCGTCTGCTCGACCAGCGATCGGACCTCGATGCGCTTGAATTCGAAGATTGCTTTGCCCGACTCCATTTTTTCGATATCCAGAATGTCATTGAGCAGACGAACGAGCCTTTGGCTGTTCGTGTATGTGATCGTGAATAGCCGTGCGGCGGCTTCCGGCAGCTTCCCGGCCGCATTGCCGATGAGAAGGCCGAGCGCGCCGGCGATCGAAGTGAGCGGGGTGCGCAGCTCGTGGCTGACCGTAGCGACGAATTCGTCTTTCAAACGCCTCTTTTCCTTGTCGGCCGCGATCATCGCGACCTGCGCGGATTTATCGATACCGATCTTCAGATAGCCGATGATTTCATCTTGGTCGTTGCGTAACGCGGTGATTGTCACATCGGCCGGAAAACGGCTGCCGTCCTTGCGCACGTAGTCCAGTTGGTGGGTATCCTCAATCCCGCGCGAAGGCTTGAATGTCAGCGCGTCCAATCCGGGCGCAATCGTGGTTGCGAACTCGGCGCTCAACGCTTTGGCGCGAGTGATCAGTTGCTGCGGATCATGCAAGTCGTCGGCTGTTTTCTTGTTGACCACTTCACTGGCGGCATAGCCGAGCATCCGCTCGGCGCCGATGTTGAATAACTGGATGATGCCCTTTGCGTCGGTCGCAATGATCGCGAAGTCGGCGCTGTTGAGGATGGCTTTCTGTAGGATTTCGGTCGGGAGCGGCGCCGCTTTGCGCGGCATATCGGCGGCGACTTCGCTCGTGCGAGCTTCGTAGTCGGCAATGGTGGACCCGCCGAAAGTTTTGGACACGGTTAACCTCGCTGGATACCATGCCGTGAAATGTCTAATGCCTAATGTAAAATGCCTAATATCTCCTGTAATATGCCGGGCTCAGCGAAAGAAAACATGCACGTACAAATACGGCCTTTCGCCTTTGACCTTGATTGCTGACCTGTATTTAACACCACGCCTAAGACCGACGGTAGTCGAGTCGCACCGTGCGATGGACATGATCTCGCACGCGCGATCGACGGCGCGTTCGAAGCGTAGCGGCAGTGATCGACGATGCCGTCCACGGTAGCGGAATGTAGTTGTGTGCGGATACTTCTTAGCCGCGCCGCACTAGATCACGGTAATCGAACGCTGGAGCGATCTTGCTGGCACTCTGGCGTCCAAGCGCAGAAGAGAACGTGTTCCGCGGGTTTGCCCTGAACGGTGAAATCGGTGTCGGCCAGGCCGCCGGCGTTCGGATCGGTGAACCAGCGCCAGATCAGGATACCGTTGATCGCCGGACGATCGAGAGCCGCGAGCCAGTCCGCGAGCACTGCCGCCTGCAGCGCCGAATCGGGCAGGCTGGCGCGCTCCTCCGCGCTTTCCCACGGTTTTGCCGCCGCGCCCTCGGCGGAGCGCAGGCCGAGCTCGCCGACCACGATCGATTTTCCGCTTGCCGCCGCGAGCGCGTCGAGGCGAGCGGCGACTGCGCGCATCGTGCTGCGTCGCCCATCGCGGTCATCGTCGGCGCCGAGCGGCGGGTAGAGCGTAACCCCGATCGCGTCGAGCCGGTCCCAGAACGGCACCGACTCGGCTTCCTCCACGTTATGCGCCACGTAGATGAGACGGCCGGGGTAAACGGCGCGTGCCGCGGCGATCAGCTCGTCCCATTCCGAGCGTTGCATCGTTGCCGTGAGCTCAGTGCCGATCGCGAGCGCCTCTGCCTTCTCGTCGGCGGCAATCCGCGCGATGCGATCCAATTCGCGGCGGTAATCCGCAAACCATTCCTGCCAAGTCTCCTCGGAGTTCATGGCGACCGCGCCAGCCCAGCTTTCCGGCACCCAGACGTGAGGCTTGACCAGAACGGCGAGGCCGAGCGCGTGCGCATCGCGGATCGCGGCATGCAATTCTGCATCCGCCATATCGGTCCCGCGCAGAAGCTGCGGACTTGCCGGTGTCGATTGCCAGAGGAACGGAATGACGGCGATCGCGTGCGCGCCGAGCCGTTTGGCGTTGGCGAGCGATAGATGCGCCGTGGTGCTGCCGAACGGATGTCCCGGCGCCACGATGACGTTGAATCCGTCAAGTCGCTCTTCGGCAGCCGGCACGGACCGCGCATTGAGCCACGTTAGCGCGCCGAGCACGAGCACTAACGCCAGAACAGGTGATGTGCGATGCGGCGGCCGCAGAGAGCTCATTGCGTTCATGTTTCCATGCCTGGCGGTGGGCTCGAGCAGTTCAGATGCGGTGAAGCGCCTGAAGCTGCCTCTGTACGGCGACCGCCAGTGTCATCGGATCGAACGGTTTGGAGATCACGCCCTGCGCGCCGAGCGCAATGAAGTGCTCCAACTCCCGTGTTTGCGCCCGCGCCGTCATGAAGACGACCGGTATCGCGCAGGTCTGAGGATTCTTGCGCAATTGCGTCAGCGTGGTCGGGCCGTCCATTCCAGGCATCATGACATCGAGCAGAATGAGCAAAGGCGACCACTCGGCTGCTACGGTGATCGCTTCCGCACCGGACGAGCATGCCCGCGCCTCGAAGTCGGGGTTGAGACCGAGCGATAGGTCGACAACTTCGCGGATGTCGGGCTCGTCATCGACATGAAGAATGCGGATGGCGCTCATACCGCCTCGCGGTCATCGTCGACATGCAGGATCTGGGCCCGACCGCTGGCGTCACGCGCGATGACGCGATCGAGAACTTGCGCCACCCGATCGACGTTGACCGGCTTGTGGATACATTCCAGCACGTTGAGATGGGAGCTGTCGACGCCGCCGCCTTTGTCCCAATCAGCGGCGTCGGATATGACCACGACCGGAGTTTCGCAGATTTCGGGTAGTTCGCGCAGCGCCCGGACCAAGCCGACGCCGTTGCCGTCCGGAAGATCGAGATCGACCAGTACGGCATCGTAATGGGTCGTCTGCGCGCGCGTCATGGTATCCGCCGGACTGTGCGCGAAATCGGTGCTGAATCCGACCGGCCGCAGGCCGTCGCGCACCGCGAGCGCGGTATCGAGATCGTCCTCGCACAACAGTTCGTTCGGGATGCCGTGGCCGTGGTCGCGTATCGCGATGCGCACGGTATCGTCGCGCTCATTGATCGCGACCACGACCTCGTCGCCCGGCGGAGAGAATTTGATCGCGTTCGACAGCAGGTTGGTAATGACCTGCGCCAACCGGTCGGGATCGGCATACACCTCGCCGGCGGTTGCATCCGCGTCGAGCCGAACCCGGACCTGAAAGCCGTCGGCATAGCCGCGATTGGCTTCGATCACTTGCTCGACCAGCGCGCGCGCACTGAGACGCTTGAACTTGAAGACGGTCTGGCCGGATTCGATCTTCTCGATGTCGAGGATGTCGTTGATGAGCCGCACCAGCCTTTGGCTGTTGCTCTGGGCGATGCGGATCAGGCGCGCGGCCGGCTCGGGTAAGGTGCCGGCCGCGCCACCGATGAGCAGGCCGAGCGAGCCGGCGATCGAGGTCAGCGGCGTGCGCAGTTCGTGGCTTACGGTTGACACGAATTCGTCTTTCAGCCGCTCCATGCGCTTGCGCTCGCCGATGTCGACGATAACGCTGAGCACCAGCGGATCCTCGCCGTTGCGGATCGGATAGAGTCCGATCTCAATGGGGAACTCGCTGCCGTCGCGATGGCATCCGAGCAGATTCCGGCTTTTCCCCAAGCGGCGGATTTCAGGACGGCGCGAGAAACCGTCGCGGTGCTGGCGATGTGCGTTGCGCAGCCTTTCTGGAAGAAGCATTTCGATCGACTGGCCGATCAGCTCATCCCGCCGGTAGCCGAACAATCGCTCGGTCTCGGTATTGGCGAGCACGATCCTGCCGGCGCGGTCCGTCATCACCATCCCGGTCGGGCACGCTTCGACGGCCAGCCGGAATTTTTCCTCGGCGGAACTTTCCAGCGAAAGATCGCGCGTGATGTGAGCGATGCCGACCATTTCCCCGCTGTCCGTGGCGTATCAATCCTGCGGCCACGACCGGGAAAATTGAGTTAAGAGAGCGCGCATACCAAACAAAAAACAATTACGTACAAACATCTAAGCAGAAAAGCTTACGCCTTATGTTACCTAAAAGACCTTTGATGCTTACCGCGATACCAAAAAAAGCCGACGAGCGGGTTCGCGCCGTGTCAGCGCTTGCTTCGGCCGGAGAACCCGACGGTCACCGTGGCGATGCAGAGAATGCTGCAGGCGGCGGAAAACAGAAACACGGCGCGCGGCTCGCCGTGATCCATGAACATGCCGTAGATCGTCGGCGCCATCATGGAGCCGATGTTGAATCCGGAGGACACGAAGCCGAAGACGCGTCCGAACGCACCATGCGGCGTCGCCGCACGCACGAGCATGTCGCGCGACGGGGTGGCAATACCGACGAACAGCCCGGAAAGCGAGGTCATCAGCACAAGCGCAAAGGAGGAGAAGCCGACGACCCCGACCAGTGCGGTCACGATTCCGGCGAAAGCCAGGCCGAGGCCGGCGACGGCGGCGTGGCGCGCGGTGCGGGAGGCGAGGATGCCGCCGACAAGCACGCCGAGCGCATTCATCAACAGCAGTCCTGTCAACGCCACGTTGGCAAGCGAATCGGAGGTGCCGTAGAGCGCGCCAAGCGCCACCACGAGAAAGGTATTGAGCCCGCCCATGACCGAAATGAGAATGAAAAAGCAAAGGCTGAGAATGATCGGCGGGGAGAGCAGGAACCGCCAGCCTCCGTCATCGCTCGGCGAGGCGCCGGAGCCGCCGCCGGACGGGACGGCGAGGCGGGGCTTTTCCGCCAATCGGTCGGCGGCCGTCGGCCGCTGCACGATAAGGATCGCAAGCACCGCGACGCCAAGTATCGCAGCGCCGATATAGGCGCCGCGCCACCCGAAGTGGCTCTGCATCGCGAGCATCGTCGCCGGAGCGACCGCAGACCCCAAAATCCCCGCGAAGGTGTGGAAGGAGAAGACCTGGCCCATCCGCGCCGGCGGGCTGTGGTGGGATAGAAGTGAATAATCAGCCGGATGATAGGCTGTATTACCGAGGCCGGCGACTGCATACATGGCGACAAACACGACAAACGAGTGGACGATCCCTGCGACCGCGAAGGCGGCGGTGCCGAGCGCGACGCCGGCAATCAGCACGAAGCGTGCGCCGATTCGATCGACCAGAAAGCCGGCCGGCGTCTGCAATACGGCCGACACCACATTGAAGGCGGTGAGCGCGAGCGCAAGGTCGGTATAGCTCACGCCGTAATCCGCGCGCACGAACGCGAACACCGGTGCAAGCATGATCATGTAGTAGTGACTGAGGAAGTGCGCCGCGCACACCGGCGCGACCACTCTCATTTCGCCGAAACGGCCTGCGGGGACGGAAATGGCTTGCGTCATCGGATTAAACGCGTCCGGGCGCGGCGCGGAGCGCCTGCCAGATATGAAACGGCGTCAGCGGCATGTCGACGTGGCGGATGCCGTGATCGGCGAGCGCATCGACGACCGCATTCATCACCGATGTGAGCGCGCCGGCGCAGCCGGCCTCGCCGCAGCCCTTGACGCCAAGCGGGTTGGTCTTCGCCGGCACGGGGTGCTCGGCCAGAACGAATGGCGGCGCGTCTGTCGCGCGCGGCATGGCATAGTCCATGAACGAGCCGGTGAGCAGTTGCCCGTCGCCGTCGTAGACCGTCATTTCCATGAGCGCCTGGCCGATACCTTGCACGACGCCGCCGTGGAGCTGGCCGGCAACGATCATCGGATTGACGACTGTGCCGAAGTCATTGACGCAAGTGTATTTCACCACTTCGACCACGCCGGTCTCGGGATCGATCTCGACTTCGGCGATATGGCAGCCGTTGGGAAAGGTCGCGGCGCCGGGTCCGTTGCTGACGTGAGTGACGTCGAGCGATTGCGGCGCCTCCGACGGAAGCTTGGCGCTGCCGTCGCGCAGCATCTGCGCCAGCTCGAGCAGCGAGATCGCGCGGTCCGTCCCGGCGATGACGAAGCGACCACGGCGGAATTCGATATCTGAGGCGGCGGCTTCAAGCACGTGGCTGGCGATCTCTTTGCCCTTTTCGATCACCTTGGCGGCGGCTTCGACGATCGCGGTGCCGCTGTGCATGATCGATTTTGAGCCGCCGCTGCCGCCGCCGATTACGATCCGATCGCTGTCGCCTTGAACCAGCGAGATTTTCTCATAGGGAATGCCGAGCTTCTCACTCAACACTTGCGCGAACGGCGTGGCATGGCCCATGCCGAAATCGAGCGTACCGGTGGCAAGCGTCACCGTGCCGTCGGCATTGAAGACGATCCCGGCCAATTCTTTGGAGGGCGGCGCGGTGACCTCCAAGAAATTGCCGATGCCGAAGCCGCGCAGCTTGCCGTGCCTGCGGCTTTCGCGCTTGCGGCGGGCAAAGCCCTTGCCGTCGGCGAGCTCGAACGCGTGCTTGGTCAGCGCGGCGAAATCGCCGCTGTCATAGGTCATCTCGGAAGCGGTCTTGTACGGCAGCTCGCGCGGGCTGATCTGATTGCGCCGGCGTAGCGCCAGGCGGTCGATGCCCATCTCGGCTGCCGCCGTATCGATCAGCCGCTCCATATAATAATTTCCCTCCGGCCGGCCGGCGCCGCGGTAGGCGGAGACGTGCGAGGTGTTGGTAAACACGCACTTCGCCGAGACTTCGATCAGCGGCGTGCGATACATGCCCTGCACGTTCTTTACCGCGTTGAGGGTTCCCATCATCGGCGCAACGGGGGAGAGGAACGCGCCCATATTGGCGAAGCTGGTGATGCGCACCGCAAGAAAGGTCCCATCACCGCCAAGTGCGAGTTCGGCCGTAACATCGTGATTGCGGCCATGGCTGTCGGAGACGAAACTGCCGGAGCGCTCGTCAGTCCACTTCACGGGCCGGCCGAGCGCGCGAGCGGCGTGCAACAGGCAGATATATTCGGGGAAGACCGCGGCCTTCATGCCGAACGAGCCGCCGACCTGGCCGGTCAAAATATGCACATCCTTGGCGGCGACGCCGAGGGCCTCGGCGATGTTGGCGCGCATGCCGTAAACGCCCTGCGAGGCAACGTGGAGAGTGAAGCGGCCGCCGTCGTAGACCGCGAGCGCGGCGCGCGGCTCCATGGCATTGACGACGACGCGGCTGTTCACCAGCTTCAATCGCGTGACGTGCGCCGCCGCGGCGAACGCCGCGTTGACGGCGTCGGCATCGCCAAAATGATAATCGAGCGCCACGTTGCCCGGCACATCGTCGTAAAGGAGCGGCGCGCCGGCGCGCGCGGCGTCTTCGGCCGCAATCACGGCCGGCAACGCCTCGATCTCGATGTTGACCGCTTCGGCCGCATCCTTGGCGGCGAGCGCGGTCTCGGCGACGACGAAGGCGATAGGATCGCCGACGTAACGCACCTTGTCCGCCGCCAGCGCGCCGCGCCACGGTTTTTTCATCGGCGAGCCGTCGCGATTTTTGAACGGCACGATGCACTTGAGCGGGCCGTAAGCTTTTAGATCGGCGGCGGTATAGACGCCGAGCACGCCGGGCACGTTGCGCGCGGCGTCCGCATCGATTGCGCGGATGACGCCATGGGCAACGCGGCTGCGCACCATCACCGCATACGCCTGGCCCGGCAGGCTGATGTCGTCGGTGTAGCGCCCCTGACCGCGCAGCAGCATCGGGTCTTCGCTGCGCGGCACGGACTGTCCGACGGCAAATTTCTCAACCGCCAATCTCTCCGTTGCCAATGCGTCCGCTATCAGTTCGTCCGCCTGTCGGTCGGCAGGCTGGTGCAAATTCATGCTCGTCCAATCCCGCGAAATGCCATGTCGCGTGACATAGTGGACTTGGCAGGGTGCGACAAGCTGGCCGCCGAACATGGCTCATAGGCGGCAAAAGCAAAGTATTGGCCCTGCCGCCCCCGGCTGATACATTTGTCCTGATTTGAGCTTGAACAGGGCCGCAGCCGTCGAGCCGCAGAATTCCGGCGCGGCAGGAAGGTATTGGATGAACGAGGACGCGCCGCCGACCGGCGGCCTCGACGGTCGTGGAGCGCCGCGGCAGCGCGCGCGCTGGCCTCGCCGAACGCCATACGGCATCCGCCGTGACGGCCTTCGGCGCGACGAGCCGCAGCAAGCGTTCCTGAACGGTCAGGCCGATGGAACCTACGCCGCGCTCGATCTCGGTACGAATAATTGCCGGCTTTTGATCGCGCGGCCGACGGCCGACGGGTTTCGCGTCATCGACGCGTTCTCGCGCATCATTCGTCTCGGCGAGGGCGTTGCCGCTTCGCGCCGTATCAGCGAGGCAGCGATCAGCCGCGCGGTCGAGGCGCTGCTGGTCTGTCGCGACAAGATGCGCGCGCGCGGCGTGCGACGGGCGCGGCTCATTGCCACGGAGGCCTGCCGCGCGGCCGAGAACGGCGAAGAATTCCGCGCCCGCGTCGCCGAGCAAGCGGGCCTCGAGCTGGAGATCGTCGATGCCGCAACCGAGGCAAGGTTGGCGGCGGCGGGCTGCACCGAGTTGTTCGATCCGGCAGCGACCGGCGTCATTCTCTTCGATATCGGCGGCGGATCCTCGGAGCTGGTGCGGCTCGGTCGGCCGAACGGTGTCCGGCGCGGGCCGCCGCGGCCCGACATCATCGGCTGGGCGTCGTTGCCGGTCGGCGTCGTCACCTTGGCGGAGCGCTACGGCGGCACCGTGGTGCCGCGCGAAATCTATGACGCCATGGTGGAAGAGGTCGGCGCGTTCGTGGAACAATTCGCGGATGCGCATCGCGGCGGCCTTGACGACTTCCACATGCTCGGCACGTCGGGCACGGTGACGACGATCGCCGGGGTGTTTTTGCGGCTGCGGCGCTACGACCGCCGGCGCGTCGACGGCTGTTGGCTTTCCGACGACGAGATTTCGCGCGTGGTTGCCGAACTCATGGCGATGAGTTTCGACGAACGCGCGGCTAACCCCTGCATCGGCGCCGAGCGCGCCGACCTCGTGCTTGCCGGCTGTGCCATTCTCGACGCGATCCGCCGCGCCTTTCCCTGCCCGAGGCTGCGCGTCGCCGACCGCGGCCTGCGCGAAGGCATGCTGGTGGAGATGATGCGGGCCGACGGCGTGTGGGGAGAGGCCTGATCGGCCATGGCGCGGCTCAAGGACGAGAAGC
This sequence comes from Xanthobacteraceae bacterium, assembly GCA_050011955.1. Lineage (GTDB taxonomy): Bacteria > Pseudomonadota > Alphaproteobacteria > Rhizobiales > Xanthobacteraceae > BOG-931. The sequence continues at coordinate 38,209 of JBEKIC010000011.1, read as the reverse complement.
GCCGCACGCTGTCATCGCGGACTTGGCTCGAACGCCAGATCAGCGATCCTTATGTGGCGCGCGCCAAGCGCGAAGGGTTCCGCTCCCGCGCGGCTTATAAGCTCGCCGAAATCGACGACAAATATCGGCTGCTCAAGCCGGGAGCGCGCGTCGTCGATCTCGGCGCGGCGCCCGGCGGCTGGAGTGAGATCGCGGCGCGGCGCGTCGGCGCGGGCGGGCGGGTGGTCGCGATCGATATTCTCGACATGAAACCGATCGCCGGAGTCAAATTCCTCAAGCTCGATTTTCTCGACGCCACCGCGCCGCAGCGGCTCAAGGCCTTGCTCGGCGGCAAGGCCGACCTCGTGCTCTCAGACATGGCGGCCAACGCCACCGGCCACCGGCAGACCGATCATCTCCGCATCATGGCGCTCGCCGAAGCGGCGGCGCATTTCGCCCACGAGGTGCTCGGCCCGGGCGGCGGCTTCCTCTGCAAAGTCTTGCAAGGCGGAACCGAAGCGGCGCTGCTTGCCGAACTCAAACGCGATTTCGCCAGCGTCAAGCACGTCAAACCGCCGGCGAGCCGCAGCGACTCAGCCGAGCTTTATCTCCTCGCCCGCGGTTTTCGCGGACGTGAGGCGGCGGCCTAGTGTGGCGGTTCAGAAGTCCGCATCATTTTTGCCGCGAACTCGTCATGCGGACTTCTGAACCAAAGCCACACTAGATCAATACGTTGCTAGTGTCCTTCGATTCCGAAGTTCGCAAACGAGGGTGCCGCATAATGATGCGAACTTCGGAATCGGGACACTAGGGATTATCGGCAGCCGCCGCATCCGTTGCCTTGCGGCCGGAAAGCTCCGCCCCGGCGTCGGGCGGAAGCCGCGCGAAGATGAACGCTGCGGAGGCGGAAAGCGCGCCGACCGCGAGGAACGCCGGCGGAAAATCCCACGCGCCCATGGCGGTGCCGTGTTTCAGCCGCAGCGTAGTTTCGACCACCAACGCGCCGACGGCGACGCCGGTCGATAACGACAATTGCTGGGCGACGGAGACCAGCGTGGTCGCCCGGCTCATCAGTTGCGGCTCGATCTCGGCATAGGCGAGCGTGTTGATGCTGGTGAATTGCAGCGAGCGAAAAAAGCCGCCGCTAAGCAGAATGACGATCATGGCGGCAAACGGCATGCCGGGAACGAAGCTGGCGCAGGCGGCGAGAAACGCGGCGCTGAGGAGGCTGTTGTAAATAAGCACCGGACGGTAGCCGAGGTGCCGGAGCACGCCGGCGACCGCGGCCTTCATGAACATCGAGCCGAGCGCCCCGGTGAAGGTGATGAGCCCGGATTGGAACGGCGTCAGGTCGAAACCGAGCTGCAGCAACAGCGGCAACAGAAACGGCAGCGCGCCGATGCCGAGCCGGAACAGGAAACCGCCAAAAATACTGGCGCGGAACGTTGGCAGCTTGAGCAGCCCGAGATCGAGGATCGGCGCCGCCTTGTGTCTGGCATAAACGATGTAAGCGGCCGCCGAAGCGGCGCCGACGCCGAGCAGCGCGGCAACGACGCCGATCGGCAAAAACTCAAGGCCCATGACCGAGAGTCCGAAGGCAAGCCCGCCGATGCCCAGCCCCGACAGGATGAAGCCGACAAAGTCGAACGGCGCCGGCCGTTCGGTGCGGACATCGGGAATGTAGCGCGTGGCCATCGCCAGGCCGAGGAGACCGATCGGCACATTGATGATGAAGATCCAGTGCCACGATGCGTAAGTCGTGATGAATCCGCCGAGCGGGGGACCGCAGATCGGGCCGACCAGAGCCGGTATCGTCACCAGCGACATGGCGTGGACCAGGAGCCGCTTATCGATGCTGCGCACCAGAATAAGGCGGCCGACCGGCGTCATCATCGCCCCGCCCATGCCTTGAACGATCCGGGCCAGCACGAATTCCTCGAGCGAGCGCGACAGCGCGCAGCCGATCGAGCCGAGCACGAAGACGCCGATGGCGATGCGAAAAACATGGCGGGCGCCGAAGCGGTCGGCGGTCCAGCCGCTCGCCGGGATGCAGATGGCGAGCGCGAGCAGGTACGAGGTGACCGCGAGCTTCAGCGCCAGCGGGTTGGTGCCGAGCGCGCGCGCGATGGCCGGCAGCGACGTCGCGATCACGGTGGAGTCCATGTTTTCCATGAACAGCGCGACCGCGACGATCAGCGGCACGACGCGGTCATACGAACTCGGCGGCACGCTCGGGGGCATGTGGTTCTATCGGCTCGCTGGGGGGCCGGCTTTGAGCCGCTGCAAGCCTTCGGCGGGCTGCTGGAACGACGGATCGATCTCGAGCGCCTTGTGGAAGTCGGCGATGGCGCCGGCGGCATCGCCAAGCCGCTCGCGGATCAGACCGCGCGTCGAAAAGGCGCTGGCCGAATGCGCGTTGAGCGCGATGGCACGGTCGGCGTCGGCCAGCGCCTCGACGTTGTCGCCGGCGAGGTAGTGCGCCCAGGCGCGATTGTAAAAGGCGAGCGCGGCGGTCGGCGACAGCTCGGCGGCACGCGTGTAGTCGGCAATGGCGCCGGCAAGATCGAGCCGCTCCCGCTTGGCGTTGCCGCGGTTGATGTAGGCGTCCGCTGCGCGCGGATCGAGCTTGATGGCTTGATCGAGATCGGCAATGGCGCGCTCGTTCTCGCCCTTGGCCTGCCAGGCACTGCCGCGATTGTTGTAGGCCGCGGCCGTCGGATTGAGCTTGATCGCCTGGTCGTAATCGGCGATCGCGCGATCGAGGTCGCCTTTGCGCCGCCAGGCGATGCCGCGATTGTAGAGCGCCGCGGCATAGTTCGGATCGACGTGCAACGCCTCGTTGTAGTCGGCAATGGCGCGGTCGGAATCGCCTTTGTCGTCGAAGGCATTGCCGCGATTGTTGTAGGCGACCGTGAATTTCGGATTGAGCTTGATCGCAGCACCGTAGTCGGCGATGGCGCGATCGTAATCGCGCTTCTGAAAATAGGCATAGCCGCGTTCGTTGTAGGCGCCGGCGTGTTGCGGATTGAGCCGGATCGCCTCGGTCAAATCGGCAACGGCGCGGTCGAGAATGCCGTCGCGGCGCAGCGCAATGCCGCGATCGTAATAGATGCGGGCGTTCTTGGGATCGAGGCGGATCGCCTCGTTGTAGTCGGCAATGGCGGCGTCGTGGTCGCCCTTGTCGTCGTGGGCGTTGCCGCGGTTATTGTAGGCTTCCGCGTTGATCGGATCGAAGCGGATGGCGGCGTCGAAATCGGCGATGGCGCGGTCGTAGTCCCGATTCTGGTAGAAGACGAGGCCGCGATTGTCGTAGGCCAGCGCGAATTGCGGTGAAAGCTTGATGGCGCGATCGAAGTCGGCGAGGGCGCGGGTAGTGTCGCCCTTGGCGCGCCAGACATCGCCGCGGTTGTTGTAGGCAGCGGCGAAATCGGCATCGAGGCGGATCGCCTGATTATAATCGGCAAGGGCGCGGTCGAGATCGCCCTTTTGGAACCAGACGATGCCGCGGTTGTTGAGCGCGGCGGCGTTTTTCGGGTCGAGCCTGATGGCCTGGTCGTAATCGGCAATCGCATGGTCGAAGTCGCCCTTGCGGCGGAACGCAAGGCCGCGATTGAAGTAGGCCGCGGCGAAGTTCGGGGACAGGCGGATCGCCTCGTTGTAGTCGGCGATGGCGCGGTCGAAGTCCGCCTTCTCGTCGAAAGCATTGCCGCGCGTCATGAATGCGCCGGCGTCGGTTGCGTTGAGGTTGACCGCCGCGTCGAGATCGGCGATGGCGCCGTCCAAGTCGTGTTGCGCCAGGCGCACGCTGCCGCGGTCGGCGAAGGCACGCGCGTAGCCGGGATTGAGGGCGATCGCCGCCGCGAAATCGTCGAGCGCGCCGGCGAGGTCGCCCTTGGCGCGCATGGCCATGGCCCGATCGTGATGCAGGATGGCGAGATTGGCCGGCTGATAGCGGCCGGAATCGATCAGCGCCGTGCAGGACGCGATACGCTCCTCATTGGTGGCGCGCCATTGTCCGGTGCAACGGCGTTCGTCGGTTGCGTCCTGCGCGTGCGCGGTCGCGGCAAGCATGGGCAGGGCGGCCAAGGCCAGGGTCACCCAAAGAGCCCAAAAGGCGTACGGCGCTCCCGGCGGCATCATCGCTTCACCCGGCATGAGGTGGGCAATCGCTTAACTCGCTTGGCTCGGTCTCGGTTGCGGCCAACCTACTCTGCTGTACACTTAGCGGCAAAGCCGGGCAGTCCATTCGCGTGACCTGCCGGAACGAGCGAACATGCGCGGCCGACCACTTCCCGTTTCAATTCCCCGGCGCATCGTTACCGACTACATGCGTCTGTCGGCAACGATACCGAGCATTCCGATCGAGAGAACGATGGATCTCGGCGCCGTGGCGGCGGCACGCGACGCCTGCTCGCCGCGCCCGCCCTGGGTCGCGCTCTTCGGCAAGGCCTTCGCGCTTACGGCGCAAGAGTTCCCCGAGCTCAGGCGTGTTTATCTCAAGTGGCCCTGGCCGCATCTGTACGAATATCCCGCCAGCGTCGCCATGTTCGCGATCGATCGCATCTATCGGGGCGAGGCGAGTGTCTTGCCGCGCATGATCAAGGATCCGGCGGCCTGCCGCATCGGCAATCTTGCGCAGATGATCCGCCACGCCAAAGAGGCGCCGCTGGACCAGATCAAGGACTTCCGCCGCGTGCTCGCCATTGCGAAATTGCCGGGGCCGGTGCGTCGGCTGCTGTGGTGGCTTGGCTTCAGCATCGGGCGCCAGCGCGGCAACTATTTCGGCACTTTCGTGGTGTCGACGGTGTCGGCGTTCGGCGGCGAACTCATCCATCCGATTGCCGTGGCCCCGATGTTCCTGACCTATGGAATGATCGGTGCCGACCATCGGTGTCCGGTGCGCTTGATGTTCGATCATCGGGTTGTTGACGGCGTACCGGTCGCCCGCGCGCTGGTGCGCCTCGAAGCCATCCTCAACACAACGATCATCGAGGAACTCCGCACCATGGGGGCCGCGGCCGCGCCGACCTCGGCCGCCGGGATGGAGCACGCTCCGTTTCCTTCCAAACGCCCGGCCAAGGCAAACGCGCCGCCATAAGTGCTGAATCCGACACCATCTATGAATCCGGCTGCGGACGTGCTAGGAGCCGCCGCCAACCCAAAAGCGGGCCTCTAGTCGGACGAGCAGGCGGGCAGGGCGAGTGCCCCACCCGCAGGGATTTCCTCTTTCCAGCTGCTTTTTCGATGCGGCCCGCCCAGTCAGCCCGCCACAAACCGTGCGGGCGCAAGCGGAGTTGGCAATGCTCAAGAACGGTCCCCGCGAGGGCTTCACCTTCGACGACGTACTCATCAAGCCCGGTCTGTCGGATGTGCTCCCCTCGGAGGTGGATATCCGCACCCGCATCACGCGCGGCATTACGCTCAATATCCCGATCGCCGCCTCGGCCATGGATACGGTGACCGAGGCGCATATGGCGATCGCCATGGCGCAGGCGGGCGGCATTGGCGCCATTCACCGCAATCTCGAGCCGGCGGTACAGGCGGCGCAGGTGCGGCAGGTGAAGAAGTTCGAATCGGGCATGGTGGTGAACCCTGTCACCATTGCTCCCGACGCGACGCTCGCCGATGCGCTCGCTCTCATGCAGGAGTACCATATCTCCGGCATTCCGGTGGTCCAGGGCGGCGGCAAGGGGCGCGCCGGCAAGCTCGTCGGCATCCTCACCAACCGCGACGTGCGCTTTGCCACCGACAAGCGGCAAAAGATCTCCGAGCTGATGACCAAGGACGCCCTGGTCACGGTGCGCGAGGGCGTCGGTCAGGACGAAGCCAAACGCCTGCTGCATCAGCATCGCATCGAGAAGCTCTTGGTGGTCGATAACGATTACCGCTGCGTCGGTCTCATTACGGTGAAGGACATCGAGAAGGCGGTCGCAAACCCCAATGCCTGCAAGGACGAGCAGGGCCGGCTGCGGGTCGCCGCCGCCACCAGTGTCGGTGAAGCCGGCTATGCCCGCAGTGAGGTGCTGATCGAGGCCGGCGTCGACCTCCTCGTCGTCGACACCGCCCACGGTCATTCCCGGCGCGTGCTCGACGCTGTGACCCGCATCAAGCGGCTGTCCAACGCGGTGCAAGTGGTCGCCGGCAATATCGCCACTGCCGAGGGCGCCAAGGCGCTGATCGACGCCGGCGCCGATGCCATCAAGGTCGGGATCGGACCGGGCTCGATCTGCACCACGCGGGTCGTCGCCGGGGTCGGCGTGCCGCAGCTCACGGCCATCGTCGACGCTGTCGAGGCGGCGAAACGATCCGACACGCCGGTGATTGCCGACGGCGGCATCAAATATTCCGGCGATCTCGCCAAGGCGATAGCTGCGGGCGCCGATTGCGCCATGGTCGGCTCGCTGCTCGCCGGCACCGACGAGACGCCGGGCGAGGTTTTTCTCTATCAGGGCCGCTCCTACAAGAGCTACCGCGGCATGGGTTCGGTCGGCGCCATGGCGCGCGGCTCGGCCGATCGCTACTTTCAACAGGAGATCAACGACACGCTCAAACTCGTGCCCGAAGGTGTGGAGGGCCAGGTGCCGTACAAGGGCCCGGTCGCCAACGTGCTGCACCAGCTCGCCGGGGGATTACGCGCGGCCATGGGTTATGTCGGCGCCAAAGACCTCGTCGAGTTTCACACCAAGGCCGAGTTCATGCGTATTTCCGGCGCGGGGTTGCGCGAGAGCCACGTGCACGATGTTACCATCACGCGCGAGAGTCCCAACTATCCGAACCGCGAGTGAGCACTCGCCATGAAAAGGCCTGCCGCCGATCCGTTCGCGCAGATCCGCAAGGCCACTGACCAGCATCGTGCGCAGCACGGCTGCAGCGCCTACCTCTACGTCAACGGCCCGCTCCTGAGTGTGCTAGCGGCAGCGGTCCAGGCGCGGCGTATTCTGGAGCTGGGAACGGCGCTCGGCTACACGGCACTGTCATTTGCCTACGGCGCACGAGACTCGACGGTCGACAGCATCGAGCGCGATCCCGAACACGTCAGGCTTGCCCGCGACCACATTGTCGCCGCTAGCCTCGACCATCGAATCACCGTGCACGAGGGCGATTTCGCCAACGTGCTCGCCACGCTCGATCCCGGTTACGACCTCGCCTTCTTCGACGGTCAAACGCCGGTGCCGGCGCTGCACACCGCCTTGCGAAGCCTGTTGCGGACCGGCGGCACGCTCATCACCGCCAATCTGAACCACGGCGGCAGCGCCGACGCGGTTTCCCGGGCGCTGTTCGACGGCAAAAAATGGCGGAGCGCGCTGGTCGGCGAGGCGGGCGAAACGGCGATCAGCGTCAAGCTATGAGCCCGCATTGGCGGTAACACGGTGCCGTGATAAGCAGCTTTATCGATAAACCTCCGGGGGCTGGCCGATGTCGCTTCAAGCCGTTCTGCTGCCGCTGTTCGTCGAGGTCATTCTTACCTTCGCACTCATGCTGTGGATGGGCGCGCTGCGCCAAGGCGACTATCGCTCGGGCGCGGTCAGGGTGCAGGACGTGGCGCTGCGCGAGCCGGGTTGGCCGCGGCGCACGATGCAGGCCGCGAACGCCTATTCCAATCAGTTCGAGCTTCCTGTCTTGTTCTATGTACTCACCATCCTGGAATGGGTCACCCGACACGCCGGCTACGTCTTTGTCATCCTGGCGTGGATTTTCGTGATCTGCCGCATGCTGCAGGCTTACGTGCACATCACCAGCAATGTCGTTCGCCTGCGTAGCCTGTTCTTCTCGATTGGGGCGCTGGTGCTCATGATCATGTGGGCGCTCTACGTCGTCGAGGTGCTGACCGGCGTGATAATATGATGCAGTCGTGAATCGCCTCGTCCTTAGAATCTTGGATGAGCGCGATTTCCTTTGCCAACCCAATGGTTGAGGTTCAACGCCATGCCGCTCGACTTTTGCCACCCGGCCGCGCCGCACAAGAAGCTGAAGCTGCCGGAATGGTACGTCTCCAGCCTGATGCTGGACCGCGCGCTCGACGCGATCGTGCGGCGCGTGAAGAAATTCGACCGCAAGCACGACATTCCCTACCTCGCCGGCTACAGCGAGGACGGCAAGACCATCTATATCGACCGCCATATGCCGCAATTCTTCAAGTTCCGCGGCCGCAAGATCGACACCGACCGCTTTCTCGTCCTGCATGAGGAGGTGGAGAAGACGCTGATCGATCAGCTTGGGCTGCATTATCTTCACGCGCATCAGATCGCGACGCGCGCCGAGCAGGCGGCGGTGCGCGCCGCCGGCATCAACTGGCACGACTACGACCGGTTCATGCAGAAATACGTCAAGCGAATCGGCGATGAGCGCTTGACCAAGGTACCCGATGATCTCGACACCAAGCCGTATCGCGACGAGCATGATGACGACTTGTTGCGGCGCATGCTGATTTCGATCGACAAGGGCGAGGTTCCGAAAGGATTCCGTGGCGCGCAATTGCGCGATGCCGCCCATGACATCCGCCAGTACGTGCGCCGTCATGATACGCTAGGTGCCCGCCGCGCGACGGCGGTCAAGCGCGCCATGAAATGACGGCGGGCTCGAGCGGGACGCCCGCATGACGCCGGCCGCACGTCTTTCTGCGGCTATCGAGGTCATCGCCGACATCGAGGCGCGGCGGCGGCCGGCGGCGGACGCGCTCAAGGATTGGGGCCTCGCCCATCGTTTCGCCGGCTCGTCGGATCGCGCAGCGATCGCCGGTCTCGTGTACGATGCGTTGCGGCGAAAATCGTCGTCGGCGTGGCTGACGGGTGAGGCCAGCCCGCGCGCCGTGCTGATTGGCATGCTGCATCGCGAGCGCGGCCTTGACGTCGCGGCGATCGAAGCGCTGTGCAGCGGCGCCCGCTTTGCGCCTGCACCTTTGACCGAGGCGGAGCGGGCGGCGCTGACGAGCGACAGGCTCGCGAGCGCGCCGCCGCCCGTTCTGGGCGATTATCCGGACTGGCTCGATCCGCATCTCGCGCGGGTCTTCAAGGAGGAACGCGGCGCCGAGGGTGCCGCGCTGGCGAGCCGGGCGCCGCTCGACATGCGCGTCAACACCCTCAAGCTCGAACGCGAGGAGGTGCTGCCGATGGTCGCGCATCTTCACGCCGAGCCGACGCGATGGTCGCCGATCGGCTTGCGCATTCGGCTTGCGGCCGACGCGAAGAGCCCGGCCATCTATGCCGAGCCCTGCTTTCGCAAGGGTGCGGTCGAGATCCAGGACGAGGGCTCGCAGCTCGCGGCATTGTTCGCCGGCGCCAAGCCCGGCGAACAGGTCGTCGATCTGGCAGCCGGCGCCGGCGGAAAAACCTTGGCGCTGGCCGCCGTGATGGAGAACCGCGGCCAGATTTACGCCACCGACATCGACAAACGCCAGCTCGCCCCGATCCATGAACGCATCGCCCGCGCCGGCGCGCGCAACATCCAGGTGCGCACGCCGCGCGGCGAAGCGGACGTGCTCGCCGACCTCGCCGGCCGCATCGACCTTGTGCTCATCGACGCGCCATGCACTGGAACCGGCGTCTGGCGACGCAACCCGGACGCCAAATGGCGCGTGCGTCCTGGGGCGCTGGCGGAGCGCGTCAAGCAGCAGGAAGCCTTGCTCGACCGCGCCGCTGCGCTCCTGAAGGCGGGCGGTCGCATCGCCTACGTCACCTGCTCGGTCCTCCAAGAGGAAAATGGCGACCAGGTGCGCGCCTTTTTGTCCCGGCATCCGGATTTCACCGCCGTGCCGCCGCGCGAGATCGTCGCCGCAGCGCTCGGCGAACGCGCCGTACTGTTCTGCCGCGCGGCGCTGGTTGCGGAGGAGGGGCTGCTGATGACCCCGCGGACGACCGATACCGACGGCTTCTATGTCGCCGTCATGCGCAAGGCATAGCATTATGGTGGAAGAGGAGCCGCCGTGCCCTTGACCCGGGCGGGTCACGGCCGCACATACCCTCCTCAACGCCCATGCACGACACCATCCTCATCGTCGATTTCGGCTCGCAGGTCACCAAGCTCATCGCGCGGCGCATCCGCGAGGAGTGCGTCTATTGTGAGATCGTGCCCTTCCAAAAGGCCGAGGAGGCATTCCGCGCCTTGCGGCCGAAGGGGGTGATCCTCTCGGGCGGGCCGGCTTCAGTGCTCGACAAGGACGCGCCGCTCGCGCCGATGGCGATCTACCAGGCCGGCGTACCCGTGCTCGGCATCTGCTACGGCGAGCAGGCCATGGCGCAGCAGCTCGGCGGCAAGGTCGAGGGTGGCCATCACCGCGAGTTCGGCCGCGCCGAGGTCGAGGTGACAAAGCCTTCGGCGCTGTATGACGGCGTGTGGGAGGTAGGCCAGCGTTATCCGGTGTGGATGAGCCATGGCGACCGCGTCACCAAGCCGCCGGCGGGATTTTCCGCGACCGGGACTTCGGCCAACGCCCCGATCGCGATGATCGCCGATGAGAAGCGCAAGTTCTACGCCACGCAATTCCACCTCGAAGTCATGCACACGCCGCACGGGGCGGCGCTCATCCGCAACTTCGTGCGCAATATAGCCGGCTGTTCCGGCGATTGGACGATGCGGACGTTCAAGGACGAGGCCATCGAGAAAATTCGCCGGCAGGTCGGCAAGGGCAGGGTGATTTGTGGTCTTTCCGGCGGCGTCGACTCCGCCGTCGCCGCCGTGCTCATCCACGAAGCAATCGGCGACCAGCTCACCTGCGTGTTCGTCGATCACGGCCTGTTGCGGCTCGGCGAAGGCGAACGCGTGGTCGCTTTGTTCCGCGGCGCTTACAACATTCCGCTCGTGCATGTTGCCGCCGAGGAGCTTTTTCTCAAGGCGCTCGACGGGGTCGAGGACCCCGAAGAGAAACGTAAGACGATCGGCAAGCTGTTCATCGACGTGTTCGAGGCGGAGGCGAAAAAAATCGCAGATTCTGGAAAAGGCTTGGCCGAGTTTCTCGCCCAGGGCACGCTCTATCCGGACGTGATCGAGAGCGTTTCGTTTGCCGGCGGGCCGTCGGTGACGATCAAATCGCACCATAATGTCGGCGGCTTGCCGGCGCGCATGAAAATGAAGCTCGTCGAGCCATTGCGCGAACTCTTCAAGGACGAGGTACGCGCGCTCGGCCGCGAGCTCGGCCTGCCGGAGGCTTTCGTCGGCCGCCATCCGTTTCCGGGGCCCGGCCTCGCCATCCGTTGCCCCGGCGCCATCACCCGGGAGAAGCTCGACATCCTGCGGTTCGCCGACGATGTCTTCATCGAGGAAATCCGCCGCGCCGGTCTCTACGACGATATCTGGCAGGCCTTCGCCGTGCTGCTGCCGGTGCGAACGGTCGGCGTCATGGGCGATTTCCGCACCTACGACTTCGTCGTTGGCTTGCGCGCGGTCACTTCGACCGACGGCATGACCGCGGACTTCTATCCGTTCGACATGGATTTCCTCGGCACCGTCGCGACCCGCATCGTCAACGAGGTCAAGGGCGTCAACCGCGTCGTTTACGACATCACCTCGAAGCCGCCGGGCACGATCGAGTGGGAGTAGGAAATCTCTTCGCAGAATTTGCCATGAATCATCCGCCAAACCACTGATCTCTGTTCTTATGCGTGTCCTTCTCTCCGAAGGTTCCGGCCTCACGTCACGGCAGGTGGCGACCCGATTGGGCAACCTTGGACATCATGTTGAGATACTTTCCTCGTCGCAAATATGTTTGACCAGGTTTACCCGCTACGTCCGCAAGGTGCACCTTGTGCCGCGCTTCGGGCTCGATCCGCTTGCTTGGTTGGACGCCGCCCAAGCAGTCGCTAAAGCCCGAGCCATTGATTTTCTTTTCCCCACCCAGGAACAGGTCGCCATACTTTCTGCGCGCCGAGAGAAACTCCAAGTCGCAACAGTGGTGCCGCCATTCCCCTCCCTTCGCCGAGTGCAAGACAAGATATCCGCGGCGCGGGCGCTCGAAGACATTGGGGTCCCGCAACCAGCATCGGTGATCGTTGGCAGCATTGCTGACTTGAACCGAGTGTCGAATTTTCCGACTTTCGTCAAACGGCCGATCAGCACGGCCAGCAGCGGCGTTCGCCGCGTGTCGTCGAAGGCCGAATTAGAGAGGGCGGCGATGGAAATGGGACTTGGCGAGCAGGAATTGCTTGTGCAATCCCACTCTCCGGGGCCGCTTGCGATGATCCAAGCCGTCGCGGACGATGGGCGTTTGGTAGCGCACCATGCAAATCTACGTATCCGCGAAGGCGCCAGTGGAGGCGCCTCGATCAAGGAAAGCATAACGCTTCCACTGATGCCCGAAATAATCGCAAGGATGGTACGGGCGTTGAATTGGCACGGCGCTTTGTCTCTGGACGCTATCGTGACGCCCAGCGGACCCCTCGTGATCGACGTGAATCCGCGGCTTGTTGAGCCAATGAACGCTTACTTCGCGGGAGTAGACTTGGTTTCTGTTATGCTTGATCTTGCGCAATCGCGTCACCCGACCGCGCAGCTTCCCGGGAAAGCCGGCGTTCGTTCATGCCAGCTTCTGCTCGCGATTTTGGGCGCAGCGCAACAGGATGGGACGAGGCAGGCCATTATCCGCGAGCTCGTCGCGGCACTCTACCGACGCGGCGAATATGCGGCTGCTAATGAAGAATTGACGCCACTCGATCGCGACCCAGTTGCAGCGGTACCGGCGATTGTCGCCATCTTGCTCACGCTCTTTCGACCGTCACTTTGGCAAACGTTTCAGTCTGGCGCAGTTGGATCATACGCGCTGACGCCGAAAGCGTGGAAGCAAATTCTTTCGGTAGGGTCAATTGACGCTGCACCGCCGGCTGAAAGCCATCTTAAGTCGAATATTGAACGAGGATGACGACCACGCCGGTTACCATCTACGGCATCAAGAACTGCGACACGATGAAGAAGGCGCGCGCTTCGCTCGATTAGCGGTGCGCGATTTCTACTGCACTGGGCACGCGTTGCAGCCGCACACCGAGCCCTGTGCCGGCGGCTGGTTAGTCCATTGCCCATTCCAGCCGCCGTGACTGCTGCAAGTCGCCGGACAAATCGATTGCGCCTGGGCGTTGTCGTAGATCGGCTGCGTCGCCTTCTGATCACAGCCGCAAATGTAGTTCGCCCGCACCTGGCTGCGGATGGTGCCGGCCGTCGCCGCCACCCAGCTGCGCGCGTTCTGGTCGAGTTTGAACGCAATCGGATTGCTCGTCTGCGCGAGTTGATACATCCGTTGATAGATGGGGTAGCGCTGACCGAGTTGCTGGAACACGCTGTTGCGAACCGACATCAGGTATTGCGGATTGGTGTTCGACTGGGCCTGGAAGCTCGCCACCAGCACGTCGGTCGATGCGATGAGGTTGGCAAGTTGCACTGCAAGATTGCGCGTGCCGTGCTGGACGGTCGTGGTATTGACGCCCACGGCGTCGACATAGAACAGCGGAGGGTTGGTGGTCGTGTCCGAGAGCGGCATCACCTTGAAGCCGATGCTGGAAAGCGCGGTCGGCGTAATGTTCGACATAGTTTCGGTGAAGCCCATGAAAGCGCGGCCATAGCCCTGGCTGTACCAGACGCCGCGGATATAGGCGTTTGGATTCTGCGAAGTGATGTCCCAGAAGCTCGACATATTGAGCATCGTCTTCTGGTCGGCGATATAGGAAGCGTTCGGCTGCGCGGGCTGCGGCAGCGGATAGCTGCCGTTCACGCTGTGCGCGATGTCGAGGTAGAGCGTCGCGTTGGTAGTGCGCCCGTCCATGTCCAGCAACAGCCCGCGGCGATCCGGCGGGATTTCGCTGGTGTAGGTGCATTGGTTGAGCGCGCCCTTGAGCTGACTAAGGGTCCTGGCATTGGCGACCGGCGCGTCGTTGACGTTGTAGAACAGGATGTTGGCGCAGCCGAGCTGCGGGATCGCGTAGTAATTGCCGCTCACGATGACCGCGTCGCGTGCATAGGAGAGGAAATCCGCAGCGTTCTGAATCTCGTTCGGTGCCATCGCGACGAGGAAATTGTTGGCGCGGAACTGCTCGAAGTACATTGCGTCGAACACGTAGACGTCGGCCTGCGCAGGCGGATCCTTGTCGTAGCCACCGTCCCAGACGTTCAGGTCGTCGATGAAGTTAAGCGGTACGCCGGGCTGCACCTGCTGCCAAGCTTGACGGATCGCCGTCTCAAACTGGTCGATGCGCGGTACGTAAGGATAAAGCGCCACTGTCAGCGTCTGCGCGAAGGCGACGGTCGAGAACAGTACGGAAGCTAACGCGATGACGACAACGAGCAGGGCTCGCCGCGCGCTTGCGGTCAGACCGGACATGGAATCCTCCCAGGGGCAACGGATTGCGTCATTATGGAACGCAATTTATAGGTGTGCAACCGGTGATAGTTAGTGAGGTGCCGAGGGATTGCTGGCGCGGGTGCTTGATCGGATTGCGAGAAATCGCAACTCTAGGCGGATGCTTCCCGCGGGAAAGGTCAAATTGTGCCCATCACCATCTACGGCATCAAAAACTGCGAGACGATCAAGAAGGCGCGCGCTTGGCTCAACAAACGCGGCGTTGAATACGACTTTCACGATTACAAGACCGCCGGCATCGAGCGCGAGCGGCTCGAGCGCTGGGAGGAGGAGGTCGGCTGGGAGACTTTGCTGAATCGCGCCGGCACGACGTTCCGCAAGCTACCGGACAAAGACAAAGCCGCTCTCAATGCAAAAAAGGCCGTGGCGCTGATGCTGGCGCAGCCGTCCATGATCAAGCGGCCAGTTCTCGACCTTGGCGGCGGCAAATTGCTTGTCGGGTTCGCGCCGGAGCAATACGAGGCGGTGCTTGAAGCGCGAAGGTGACGCGCCACCAGTTTCGAGCGCGGTTGGTTGAGCTCGGAAGGCGCCACTTCATGGCGGCGGGCCCAGCAGTGAGCCTTTACCAGCGAGGGTGTCGAGGCCATTGCTGGCGAGGGCCCGTACCGTCATTGACAAGAGCGGGCCGCTGGTCATGATCGCGGCCGTGCAATTCAGACCTACCTCCGCTTCCATCCGATTTACGCTGAAATCTCAACGCTAGAGTTGGCCGCTGAGCCATGGGCCTTGCGATCGAAATCCTCGGGCTGGTTGTGTTTCTCGGCGCGCACGTGTTCGTCTCGATGCGCAACGAGCGCGCGGCATTGATCTCGAAGATTGGCCGCGGGCCGTATTTGGGCCTGTTTGCGCTGGTCTCGATCGTCGGTATCGTGCTGATCGGCGTTGGTTTCGCGCATTACCGCGCCGCGGGCCTCATCCCGGTGTGGTATCCGCCGGCATGGACCCGCCAGATTGTGGTCGCGGCGATGTGGTCGGCGAGCATCGCGGTCGTCGCCGCCTATATTCCCGGCGACATCAAGCGCGTCCTCAAGCATCCGATGCTGGTGGGTGTTAAAATCTGGGCCCTGGCGCACCTTTGCGCCAACGGCGATCTCGGCGGAATGATCTTGTTCGGCGCGGTGCTCGCTTGGGCGGTCTACGACCGCATCACCTTGAAACGTCGCAGCGATCCCGGGGCGCCGCCGATTCCGGTCGGCGGACGGCGCAACGACATCATCGCGATCGTGGTCGGCACTATCCTCTATCTGGCGCTCGGCTTCGTGTTTCATCCTATCGTGATCGGGCTGCCGGCCTTTGGCACGCCGGCGCTGGGGCATTGACGCGTGTCGGTCCACGAAGACATCCGGCGGCTGACGGCGCCGGACATCCGCGGCCGCAAGAACGGCGAGCCGCTCGTGTGCCTAACCTCGTATCACGCGCACACGGCACGCATCCTCGACGGCTATTGCGACGTCATCCTGGTCGGCGATTCGCTCGGCATGGTGATGCACGGGCTCGAGACCACGGTGCCGGTCACCCTCGACATGATGATCCTGCAAGGCCACGCGGTGATGCGCGGCTCGAAGCGGGCGCTGGTGGTCGTCGATTTGCCGTTCGGCTCGTACGAGGCGTCCAAGGAGCAGGCCTTCGCCTCCGCCGCCCGGGTGCTGAAGGAAACAGGCTGCGGTGCCATCAAGCTCGAAGGCGGCCGGCGGATGGCGGAGACCATTGCGTTCCTGGTCGAGCGCGGCGTGCCGGTCATGGGCCATGTCGGCTTGACGCCGCAGGCGATCAACACGATCGGATCGTTCCGCGCGCAGGGCCGCGATGAGAGCGATTGGGCGCCGATCGAAGCGGACGCACGCGCGGTGGCGGATGCCGGCGCGTTTGCCGTCGTGCTCGAAGCGATCGCCGAGCCGCTTGGCCGCCGCATCACCGGCGTGGTCGCCATTCCCACGATCGGCATCGGTGCCAGCGTGGCTTGCGACGGCCAGATCCTCGTGCTCGAGGACATGCTCGGGCTCTCGCCGCGGGTGCCGAAATTCGTCAAGCGCTTCGGCGAGCTCGGGCCTTCGATCGAGCAAGCGGTCAAGAGCTACGCCGAGGGGGTCCGCGCGCGCAGCTTTCCCGGCCCCGAGCACGTCTATCCGATGCGGAAGAAAAAAGTGTAAGACGGCTGCGCCGACCGGGTCTGGGCGGGGTTTGCGCAATGGTCGCGGGCTGCTGGGGGCTTTGCCTTGCTCGCGCCACATGACTATTCTAGCTCCCGCGGGGATTTCGGAGCGTAACCGCCCGAAATCCCTTGATTTTGTCCAGGTCTGTTCGGAAGCCGAGGCTGCGGCTAGAGGTGCGGCGCAGGCGGGGTGCTGAACGTGAGCTGGTGCTGGGGCAGGTTCCGTGGCCGATATTTTCCAAGAAGTCGACGAGGAAGTCCGTCGCGAACGGCTTAACAAGCTGTGGCAGCGTTACGGCTATTACATCATCGCCGCCTGCCTTCTGGTGGTCGTGGCAGTGGGCGCTTGGCGCGGTTACGAATGGTGGGAAACCAAGAAGGCAGCCGGGGCCGGCGCCGCCTTCGAGCAGGCGGTCATCCTGGCGGAAGACGGAAAACACCAGGAAGCGGAGGCGGCGTTCGCCAAACTCGCCACCGATGGTACCGCCGGATATCGCCTGCTGGCGCGTCTGCGTGAAGCCGCCGAGCTTGGGCGCACCGACCGCAAGGCCGCAATCAAGGCCTACGACGAAATCGCCGCCGACAGGAGCGTGGGACAGGTGATCCAGGACCTGGCTACACTGCGCGTCGGCTTCCTGCTTGTTGACGGCTCTTCTTATGGCGACATGCGCGCGCGGCTTGAACCGTTGGCCGCGCCGGACCGGGCCTTCCGCCACAGTGCGCGCGAGCTGCTCGCGCTTTCCGCCTGGAAGGGGGGCGATATGGGCGCGGCGCGGCAATGGACCGACATGATCATCACCGATCCGCAGACCCCATCGGGCGCGCGCAGCCGCGCCGAGGTTCTGAGCGAGCTGATCGCAGCGAGCGGCAAGGGTTGAGCCGATGCCCACGCGAAGGGGTCATTCGCTGGTTCGGGTTGGCGCGGTACTCGCCGTCGTCGTGATGCTCGCCGGCTGTACGCCCGGTGGTCAGTTCGATCCGACGGAATTGCTGTCCACGGACATGTTTGGCACCAAGAAGAAGCTGCAGGGCGACCGCCAGGCGTTGTTTCCTAATGGCGTTCCCGGCGCCGAGACCGGTGTGCCGCCGGATTTGGTGAAGGGCTACCAGCCGCCGCCGGAGCAGGCCGCGGACAACGCTGACGCCGCGGCGGCGGCAGCAGCGGCGGCGAAGCCGACGCCTAAACCCAAGCCCAAGCCGAAAATTGCACGTGCGCCGGCGACGCATGATGCCGTCTTCGATCAGAAGCCAAAATCCGCCGCGCCGAAAAACGCCGGCCAATCGGCTTGGCCGGCGCCGCCGGCGAGCAACGCGGCACAGTCGGGGCAATCGGCTTGGCCAGCACCGCCGCCGAGCAATGCGGCACAGTCCGGGCAATCGGTCTGGCCGGCGCCCTCGCAAGCTGCCCCAGCCCAGCAAACGGCACAGCCCGGGCAGTCGGTTTGGCCGAATCCTCCGCCTCCCGGCACGTTTTCACACTGACTACTTCAGGCTAAAGAGCCTCGTGCTACGCCAAAGCGGCGTATTGCTATGGGCCCTTGCCATCAGATCGCGTCCATGTCCTTCACCGTCGCCATCGTCGGTCGGCCCAATGTGGGCAAATCGACCCTGTTCAATCGACTCGTTGGCGCGCGCCGCGCCCTCGTCGACGATCGGCCGGGCGTGACACGCGATCGCAGGGAAGGCGAGGGAAAGCTCGGCGATCTTTCCTTTAGGGTGATCGACACGGCCGGGCTCGTGGATGCCGACCGCGAGAGTCTCTCGGGAAGGATGCAGGCGCAGACGGCGGCGGCCATTGCGCAGGCCGATGCGGTGCTCTTTCTCGTTGATGCGCGCGCCGGCACGACCGGGGCCGATCGGGCCTTTGCCAACCTGGTGCGCAGGTCGGGCAAGCCTGCCATCCTCATTGCCAATAAAAGCGAAGGGCGCGCCGGCGGCGCCGGTGCGCTCGAATCCTATGCGCTCGGGCTCGGCGATCCGGTCGCCATCAGCGCCGAGCACGGCGAGGGCTTGGCCGACCTGTATGACGCGCTCCGCGCAGCGCTGCCCGCGGCGACCGCAGAACCGGCCAGCAAGGAGGCCGCCGCCGCGGAGGACAAGCCCATCCGCATCGCGGTCGTCGGGCGTCCGAACACCGGCAAGTCAACGCTGATCAATCGCTTGCTCGGCGAGGAACGGCTGCTAACGGGACCCGAGGCCGGCATCACGCGCGATGCGATTGCGATCGATCTGCATTGGCGCGGGCGGCACTTACGCATCCATGACACCGCGGGTCTGCGTCGCCGCTCGCGGATCGAAGAGAAGCTCGAAAAGCTCTCGGTAGCCGATGCGCTCAACGCGATCCGCTTCGCCGAAGTCGTGATCGTTCTTGTCGACGCGGAGACGCCGTTCGAGGAGCAGGATATCCGGATCGCGGACCTTATCGAGCGGGAAGGCCGCGCCATCGTCATCGGGCTCAACAAATGGGATTTGATCGAGAAGGAGCCGGGCGCGCTGTCGCGCCTGCGCACGCACATTGATCGCCTGCTGCCGCAGATCAAGGGCGTGCCAATCGTCGCCTTGTCGGCGCGCACCGGCGAGGGAATCGATCGCCTGATGGCGGCGGCGATGGAGGCCTACGCTGTTTGGAACCGCCGCGTGCCGACGGCCGCGCTCAACCGTTTTCTGGCGCAGGCGACGGCGGAACATCCACCGCCCGCCGTCAAAGGCCGCCGTATCCGGCTCGACTACATGACGCAGCCGAAATCGCGACCGCCGACCTTCGTGCTGTTTTCGTCACGCGCATCGGCGCTGCCGGACACCTACCGTCGCTATCTGGTCAACGGCCTGCGCGAGAATTTTGCCCTGCCGGGCACGCCGATCCGCCTCACGCTGCGCGGCAAGGCCAATCCTTACGCCGCCCGGAAGCGCCGCCGATGAGGAGGCCGTCAGACGATCCGGCGCGTTCGGCGAGAGGTTGCCTTCATCTTCGTCACCGTCCTCGACGTGCGCAGGTCCCGCCCGTGCTCACGCCATCGCGGGCGCGGCGCGATGGGCAATCGACTGGGTCTTGAGGCCGCGCGGCAGGCCGCCGAAATGGCCCGTCCAGCCGCCGGCGATGCGCGAGGCGACGAAGGCGTCGGCAACCTCGTTCGGTGCGTTGCGGATCAGCAGCGACGCGGACAGGGCGAGCGCGATGCGCTCGACGAAGCGGCGCGCGGATCCCTCGTAGCGCAAAATGTCGACGATATCTTTTTCCAGCTCCGCCACAAAGCGGTCGTAGCGCGGGTCGGCGGTGGCAGCGGCGCGCATTTCGTCGAGCAGCGCCGGCACGCATGCAGGATGACGCTGGATCGAACGCAGGACATCGAGGCAGACCACGTTCCCGGTGCCTTCCCAGATGCCGTTGAGAGGCGCCTCGCGGTAGAGGCGGGCCATAAGATGGTCCTCGATGTAGCCGTTGCCGCCAAGGCATTCGAGTGCCTCGACGACGACGGCGGAAACGCGCTTGCAGATCCAGTATTTGCCAATTGGCGCACCGATCCGGCCGATCAAGCGCTCCGCCTCGCTCTCGTCCTCGCGGTCGAGTGCGTGAACGAACCGGAAGGACAGCCAGGCGGCCGCCTCCGCCTCCAGCGCGAGGTCGGCGATGACATTGGTCATGATCGGCTGATCGATCAGTGACTTCTGAAATGCACGCCGGTACGACGTGTGATGCGCCGCCTGCGCCACGGCGTTGCGCATGAGGCCGGCCGAGCCGACGGCGAAGTCGAGCCGCGTGTAATGGTTCATCTGCAGGCCAGTGCGGATGCCATGGCCGGCTTCGCCGATGAGATGGGCGATCGCTCCGCGAAACTCCACTTCGGACGACGCGTTCGACCTGTTGCCGCACTTGTCCTTCAGCCGCTGGAGCTGTAGCCGGTTGCGCGACCCGTCGGGCAGCCAGCCGGGCACGACGAAACAGGAGACGCCCTCAGCGGTGCGCGCCAACGTCAGGAACACGTCGGAATGCGGGACCGAAAAGAACCACTTGTGGCCGATGAGCGAATAGGTCCCGTCCGCGTTCGGCTCGGCGACCGTCTGCGTTTGGCGCAGGTCCGATCCGCCCTGTTTCTCGGTCATCGCCATGCCCACGGTGCCGCCGGTCTTTTGCGCAGCGGGAATCTGGCGAGGATCATATTCCGTCGAGCAGATCAGGCGGCCCCATTCAGCCCAGCGGGCCGGATCGCGGCGCAGGATCGGAATGGCGGAATAGGTCATGCCGAGCGGACAGCAGATACCGTTTTCGCCCTGGTTCCAGAGGTAGGCGACGGCCGCGCGTGCCGCCTGCGCTCCGGGCCGCGGCTCCGTCCAGGGGAGCGAATGGAATTCCTGGCCCATCGCGAGCGACATGAGTTCGTGCCAAGCCGGATGAAAATCGATGCGGTCGATGCGGTTTCCCCAGCGGTCGTGCGTTTTCAGCTCCGGCGGATTGCGGTTGGCCTGACGCGCCAGCTCGAGGACATGTGCGGAGCCGACTGTGCGCCCGACCGCGCGCAAGCGGGGCGTGGCCCAGTCTGCGTCAAAGGTCGTGACAATGCGGGCGAGAACCGGGTCGCCGGCATAGGCATCGTAATCGGCCATCGGCGGCGACTGGTTCAGGACTTCGTGTGTGCCATAGCCGAAAGAATCGAGAGCGGTCATCGGGCCCCCTCCTGCTTGTCGTTGCGCACAGCGTGCCATGCGAGGTCCGCGAGCGCGGCGGCGATCAGGATTCACTAATACAGCGCAAAGACAAGGGCTTGGCATCGCACGCGGGCCACTTTTTGCCCGCCACCCGGCCACTTAGGCGGGGCGCATGAATTCGAGCAGCTTGCCGGCGCGGTAATCGTAGAGTTTGCCGGTTTCGGCAAAGCTCGGCAGGCATAGATCGAGGATTTTTTCCGCCACCTGTTCCGGCGTCGGCAGCGTCATCGGGTCTTCGCCCGGCATGACCAGAGCGCGCATGCGCGTGCGAACCGGGCCGGGATTGAACAGATTGACGCGCACCGCGGTTGAGCTCGTTTCCACCGCGTAGGTTCGTGCCAGCATGTCGAGCGCAGCTTTCGACACCGAGTAGGGCGCCCAATAGGCGCGGGCAAGCGTTGCAACGCCGGACGTGATGAACACGGCGCGGCCGGCGTCGGAGCGTTTAAGCAACGGGTCCATAGCCCGGATCAGATGCCAGTTGGCGGTGACGTTGACCGCCATCGCCTCGTCCCAGCTTTTCGGTTCGATGTGGCCGAGGGGCGAGGGCACGCCGCAGATTGCGGCATTGCCGACGAATACGTCGAGCCGCGCGTGCCGCTCATGGAGCGCGGCGGCGAGCCGATAGAGGCCGTCGTAATCGCGCATGTCGACGGGCACCAGCGTTGCCGAACCGCCGGCGGCACGAACCGCATCGTCAAGCTCCTCGAGACCGCCGACAGTGCGCGCCACCGCGACCACATGTGCGCCCGCGCGCGCCAGCATAAGCGCCGTCGCATAGCCGATGCCGCGCGAGGCGCCGGTGACGAGCGCGATACGGTCGGCCAGGAGTAGCGGCATTCCTCAGCTCGCCTCGGCGAGCAAGGAGAGCTGTCGGGGCGGAGCTTCGTGCGCGGTGCGGTCGGTGAGCGAGGTCGGATATTCACCGGTAAAGCAATGGTCGGTGAATTGCGGGCGCACGGGATCGCGCCCTTTCTCGCCCATGGCGCGGTAAATGCCTTCGACCGAGAGGAAGGCGAGGGAATCGGCGCCGATGAATTTCCGCATGCCTTCGAGGTCGTGTGTGGCGGCAAGGAGCTTGTCCTGCTCCGGCGTGTCGATACCGTAATAATCCGGATGCGTAATCGGCGGCGAGGCAATGCGGAAATGCACTTCGCGCGCTCCGGCATCGCGCATCATTTGCACGATCTTCACCGACGTGGTGCCGCGCACGATCGAATCGTCGATCAACACGATGCGTTTACCGCTCACCACGGCGCGGTTGGCGCTGTGCTTGAGGCGGACGCCGAGCTGGCGAATTTGCTGGGTCGGCTCGATGAACGTTCGCCCGACATAGTGATTACGGATGATGCCGAGCTCGTACGGGATGCCGGATTCCTGAGCGTAGCCGATGGCCGCGGGCACGCCCGAATCGGGCACCGGAACGACCACGTCGGCGGAGGCGGGTGCCTCGCGCGCGAGCTGCGCGCCGCTGGCCTTACGCACGTCGTAGACGCTGCGGCCGCCGATGATGGAATCCGGTCGAGCGAAATAAATGTACTCGAAGATGCAGGGTCGCGGCGCCATCGGCAGGAACGGCTTGTGCGAATGCGCGCCGTCTTCGTCGAAGACGAGAACCTCGCCGTTCTCCACGTCGCGCACGTAGTGCGCGCCGATGATATCGAGCGCGCAGGTCTCGGAGGTGAGGATCGGGCAGCCGTCCAGCTTGCCGAGCACCAGCGGCCGGATGCCGAGCGGGTCGCGGGCGCCTACCAGCTTCTTGTTGGTCAGGCCGACGAAGGCGTAGGCGCCTTCGAGCATGCGCAGCCCCTCGATGAAGCGATCGACGAAACGATTGCGGTGCGAGCGCGCGACCAGATGGAGGATCACCTCCGTATCGGTCGTCGATTGCATCATGGCGCCTTCGCGCACCAGCTGGCGGCGGAGCGTCAGGCCATTGGTCAGATTGCCGTTATGGCCGATGGCAAAACCGCCGGCATTGAGCTCGGCGAACAGCGGCTGCACGTTGCGCAGAATGGTGTCGCCGGTGGTCGAATAACGCACATGGCCGATTGCGGTGTTGCCGGGCAGGCGATCGATCACCTCGCGGCGCGAAAAGGCGTCGCCGACTAGGCCGAGGCGGCGCTCGGAGTGAAAACGCTTGCCGTCGAAGCTGACGATGCCGGCGGCTTCCTGGCCGCGATGCTGCAGCGCGTGGAGGCCGAGCGCGGTAATCGCCGCGGCGTCGGGGTGACCGAAGACACCGAATACGCCGCACTCTTCGCGCAGCCGATCGCCGTCAAGGTCGAGGAGGGCAGCTTCTGTCATGGTCATCGGCTCGCGATCATCTCAATGCACCATTCCCCTTGACCTCGAGCAATTGCTGCATGCCAGCCCGGCTCGAACGATCATATCCTGCGTCGGCGCGACCGCCGGCGGGTTTGTCGAGTTCACCATGCTGATCCGGCTGGCTGTCGGGGGTATCGGTTTCCCCGGGCCGCGGCCGCTTCAGCTTCTTCAAGATGGTGCTTTCCGGGTCCTCCGGCAACATCGACATCAGCCATTGTCCGGTTCCGGTCAGGACGACCCGCGATTTGGCGCTTTTCACCCATTCCGGCTGGCTGCGGTCGGGAACGAGCCAGGTGAAGAACAGGAAGGCGACGACGACGATCACCAGGCCGCGCGCGAGCCCGAACAGGAAACCGAGCGTACGATCGAGCGCACCTACGCGGCTGTCCAGCACCATATCCGAGATTCGGACGGTCAGAATCGAGACCACCAGAAGCGTCACCAGGAACACGCCGCCGATGACGGCGACGGCGGCGAAAATGTCATTATTGAAATACTGCTTGGCGTAAGGCAGCAGCTTGGCGTACGAATAAAGCGTCGCCACGGCCGCCAGAACCCAGGCGATGATCGAGAGCACCTCGCGCATGAAGCCGCGCACCATGGCGAGCAGGCCCGAAACCAGCATCACGACGATAAGGACGATGTCGAGCAGCGTAATCGGCATGGTCTGCTAGTCGCTCGCTAATCCCGCCCAATGACCGCGGGCGCAGGTAGCCCGAACGCAAAGGTCCGCCGCGTGTATAGCCGGGCCGCGCGGCGCCGTCATCCGCCTTCTCGTCTGACCAACAATCTCATTTTTATCGTTAATAATTGGGGGGATATGTCGCGGAAAGCGGACGGCATTCGCCCCAGTCACCCGTCCTGGCGGCCGACTCGCCTCAGCGCCGGCGCGCCGTCCCGGGCAATATCGACAACGAGATTCGCCAGCGTGGCGATGGTGGAGAGCGAAAAGCCATCGGGGGCTTCGTTGCGCGCGGCCTCCGGGACGATCGCCCTCGCGAAGCCGAGTTTCTGTGCTTCTTTGAGGCGCGCGGCAGTCTGCGCCACAGGCCGCACGGCTCCCGAGAGCGACACCTCGCCGAAATAGACGGCGTCTGCCGGCAGCGGCGCGTGCGCCAGCGAAGACACCAAAGCCGCGGCGGCGGCGACGTCGGCCGCCGGCTCCTGAATGCGCAGGCCGCCGGCGACATTGAGATAGACGTCATGGCCCGAGAGGCGCACCCCGCAATGCGCCTCGAGCACCGCCAGCACCATGGAGAGCCGGCTCGGGTCCCAGCCGACGACCGCGCGGCGCGGGGTGCCGAGCGAGGTCGGTGCGACCAGAGCCTGAATTTCCACCAGCAGCGGCCGCGTTCCTTCGATCCCGGCGAACACGGCGGTACCGGCGCTGCCGAGCTCGCGCTCGGAGAGGAATAGCTCGGAGGGGTTCGCCACTTCGCGCAAGCCCGCTCCGGTCATCTCGAACACGCCGATCTCGTCGGTGGGGCCGAATCGGTTCTTGATCGCGCGCAGGATGCGGAATTGCTGCGAGCCCTCGCCTTCGAACGACAGCACGGCATCGACCATGTGCTCGACCACGCGCGGTCCGGCGATCTGTCCGTCCTTGGTGACATGGCCGACCAGGATGACGGCCGCGCCGGTGCGCTTGGCAAAACGAATCAGCTCGGCCGCCGATCCGCGCACCTGCGTGACCGTGCCGGGTGCGGCGTCGACGGACTGCGTCCACATGGTCTGGATCGAATCGATGAGCAGGAGCTGCGGTGTCGGCCCCTGCGACAGCGTCGCTACGATATCCTCGACCGAGGTTTCTGCGGCGAGCTCAACCGCCGTGTCGCTCAGGCCGAGGCGCTCGGCACGCAGCCGAACCTGGGCGACGGCCTCCTCGCCGGAGATATAGACCGCGCGGTGACGGTTGCGCGCGTATGCAGCCGCGACCTCGATCAACAGCGTCGACTTGCCGATGCCCGGGTCGCCGCCGAGCAGGAGCACCGAGCCGCGCACGAGGCCGTTGCCGGTCACGCGATCGAATTCGGCGATGCCGGAGGCGAGCCGTGGCGCTTCCAGCGTTCGACCCTTGAGCGGCTCGATGACAAACAAGCGTCCCTTGTGCGAAGACCGCGCCCGCGCCGGCGCCGCGGCGCCTTCCTCCACCAGCGTGTTCCATGCACCGCAGGCTTCACAGCGGCCGGCCCAGCGCGCCGCCGCTGCGCCGCAGCTCTGGCAGACGAAGTTGTGTGTGCGCGCAACCATCATGCACCTTGTTCCGCCTCGCCTCGCATCTTACGCACCACGATAGACGAGGTGACAACGCGGGCCGAGTCGGGTGAGGATCTCGTAGCCGATCGTTCCAGCCGATGCAGCAAAATCGTCTACGGTGATCTGCTCGCCGATGAATGTCGCGACGTCGCCGCGGTGGACGGCTCCTTCTGGAAGCTCAGTGACGTCGATGCAAGCCAGGTCCATCGAGATGTGGCCGGCGATCGGGCAGCGTCTTGCGGCGATCATAGCTGCGCCGCCCGGCTTGCGGTCGGTGCCGCTCGCGGCGCGCAACACTCCGTCGGCATAGCCGAGCGCAACGACAGCGATGCGCGAGGCGCGTCTTGCGGTCCACGCCGCGCCATAGCCGACGGTCTCGCCTTTTTCGACCTTGCGCACCTGCAAGATGCGCCCGGTCAGCTCGACCACGGCACGCATGGGATTAGCGCGCCCGGGCGTCGGATTGATGCCGTAAAGCGCGGCGCCGGGCCGCGCCATGTCGCAATGCGCCGCCTCGCCGAGAAAGATGCCCGAGGAATTGGCGAGCGAGGCGGGAACGCCGTGGTAGAGCAGGTGGAGCTCGCGAAACAGCCGGACCTGATTGGCATTGAGCGGGTGATCGGCGATTTCGGCGCAGGCGAGGTGGCTCATCAGCAGCGTGATGCCGTGGTTCTCGTGCTGCACGCGCAAAGCCAGCGCCGCGGCTTCCGCGGGGGAAATGCCGAGCCGGTTCATGCCGGTGTCAATATGAAGCGCCGCGCCGCCCTGCCACTTTTGGGCGGCGACGAAAGCATCCCATTCCGCCAGTTCGGCCGTGCTGTTGATGACCGGCCGCGCGTTGAGCTCGGTGAACGCCGTCGCTGCCTGCGGCGAAAATCCGTTGAGCACGTAGATCGTGGCGTCGCGCGCCCGGGGACGAACCCGGCGGGCCTCGGCGATATCGGCCACGAAAAAAGTCTTGCAACCGGCCCGTGCGAGCTTTGCGGTGACCGGCTCGAGACCGAGCCCATAGGCATTGGCCTTGACCACGGCCGCGCATTCGACGGGCAGCAGTTTGCGCGCCAGCGCACGCCAGTTCGCTTCGACGGCGTCGAGATCGATGAAGAGCGTCCCGCCAGTCTCCGGGTCGGCTAACAGGCTCGGCAGTCCAGGTAGTGGTTCTGCGAGTGCCATGGCTGCCTTATGACCGGCACCGCGGCGGTGGTAAAGCGGGGTGACGGGCTAAAATCCTGCCTGATGTCTTGTGTCCGGGTCGGCGAAGCGGGTCACTTCCGCGTCAAACTGCAGATTGACCGTTCCGGTAGGTCCGTGCCGCTGCTTGCCGATGATGACCTCAGCCTTGCCGTGCACGGCAGCCATCTCGATCTGCCAAGCCTCGTATTCAGCGGTACCGGGACGCGGTTCCTTGTTCATCAAGTAGTATTCTTCACGGTAGACGAACAGCACGACGTCCGCATCTTGCTCAATCGAGCCCGATTCGCGCAGATCGGACAATTGCGGGTGTTTATCTTCCCGGCTTTCCACCTGACGAGACAACTGAGATAAAGCCAAGATCGGAACGTTAAGTTCTTTAGCCAGCGCCTTTAGATTTGTGGTGATCTCGGTCACTTCCTGGACGCGACCTTCCATCGCGCGGCGGGTCGATCCCTGCATCAGCTGAATATAGTCGATAACAATGAGGTCGAGCCCGCGCTGACGCTTGAGCCGGCGGGCGCGGGCTGCAAGCTGGGCAACCGATACGCCGCCGGTTTCATCGATGAAGAGCGGCAGGTGTTGGATTTCGATCACCTTGTCTTTGATTTTTTCAAAGTGGGAATCATCGATATCGCCGCGCCGCATCATGCTGGACGATATGCCGGTCTGCTCGGCGATGATTCGCGTTGCCAGTTGCTCGGCCGACATTTCCAGCGAGAAAAATCCGACGATGCCGCCGTCGATCGTTCCCATGTGTCCGTCGGCGCGCTGCTCGCCCCGCCATGCCCTCGCGACGTTGTAGGCGATGTTGGTCGCCAGCGCCGTCTTTCCCATGCCGGGCCGGCCCGCCAGGACGACGAGATCGGAGGCTTGTAGACCGCCCATTTTTGCGTCGAGGTCCCTAAGGCCGGTTGCGAGACCGGACAGCCTGCCGTCGCGTTGATACGCAGCTGCCGTCATATCGACGGCCCGGGTCAACGCCCGTCCAAACGGCTGGAAGCCGCTGTCATACCGGCCCCGCTCCGCGACCTCGTAGAGCTTGCGTTCAGCGTCTTCGATGTGGCTGGTCGGCGTTGCCTCTACCGGTGCCTCGTAGGCGAGGTTGACGATGTCCTCGCCGATCTCGATTAAAGCGCGGCGAACCGAGAGATAGTAAACAATACGGCCATAATCCTCGGCGTTGATGATAGTGGTCGCCTCGGCGGCGAGTCGCGCCAGATATTGATTGACGGAGAGCCCGGCGATGTCTTGGTCCGCCGGAAGGAAGGTCTTGAGCGTTACTGGCGTCGCCAGTTTCCCGGCGCGGATAAGACTGCCGGCCAGCTCGAAGATCCGCTGATTAATCTCTTCGAAGAAATGCTTGGCTTCGAGGAAATCGGAAACGCGATAAAAAGCCTCGTTATTGACGAGGATCGCGCCAAGCAGGGCCTGCTCGGCCTCGATGTTGTGAGGGAGCGTGCGGACCGGAAGTTCCGCGGGAGCCTGTTTCCGTGCGATCGAATCGATTTGTGCCATGGTCCCGATCAAGGCGTTCGCGTGTGGCCAATTTTGGGTTGGCGGGTAGGGAAGTAACCAATTTGGGGCAACTCAGCATCGCGGATGACTCAACGACAGCACCGCTACTGGAAATTCGCAGCCGCTGTACGCTTACGACGAGCACGTCGTCGATATTCCAGCGGGCGCATGATGGGAAATGCTGTTTACGGCTTTCCCCGCTAACCACCGCGGGTCGGCGCGGGGCGGTTGATAGCGCCCATGGCCCTTGACGTCCGCTTTTCGAGCGCCGGACGGTGCCGCGCTATTCTCCGGCTAGGCGTAACGGCCTAGTGTAGCCGGTTTCGATCCCACGCAACCGCGCTTCCTCGCGCCCGATGTAATCGCGCGTCGCCGGCACCACGCCGTTGCGCTTCGCCATCTGGATCTGAAACACCACCATGTCGCTCTCGCGGAACGCCATCTCGGAGGATGCCAGGTAGAATTCCCACATGCGCACAAAGCGCCTGTCGTAGAGCCGTTCGACATCTTCGCGATGGGCGAGGAAACGCTGGCGCCAGGCCTTGAGCGTCTCGGCGTAGTGGAGCTGCAGGATTTCGACGTCGGTGACCATGAGCCCCGCGCGCTGGACGGCGGGCAGTACTTCCGAGAGCGCGGGGATATAGCCTCCCGGAAAGATATATTTGGCGATCCAAGGATTGGTGACGCTTGGCGGGCCGCTGCGCCCGATCGTGTGCAAGAGGAAAACGCCGTTGTCATCGAGCAGTTGTGCGCCCTTGCGGAAGAAGGTGTCATAAAAGCCGACCCCGACGTGCTCGAACATGCCGACCGACACGATGCGATCGAACTGGCCGGTGACATCGCGGTAATCCTCGAGCCGGAAAATCGCGTCCTTGGTGCGGCCGCGCTCGAGCGCTCGCTGCTGGGCGCGGGCGTACTGCTCTTGCGAGAGCGTGATGCCGGTGACGCGTGCGCCGGCGACCTCGGCAAGATAAAGGGCGAGGCCGCCCCAGCCGCAGCCGATGTCGAGCACCGCGGCGCCGGGTTCGACCCGCAGCTTGGCGGCGAGGTGGCGCTTCTTGGCGAGCTGAGCGTCGTCGAGCGACTGGTCAGGGTCCTCGAAGTAGGCGCAGCTATACTGCTGGTCGGCGTCGAGGAAGAGCGCGTAGAGCCTGCCATCCAGATCGTAGTGGTGCGCGACATTGCGCCGTGCCCGGGACCGCGGATTGAACTGCTGCAGGCGGCGGAACAGATAGCGGCCGAGCCGCCACGGCAGGGCCCAGGTCGGCGGGGCGATGCGCTCTTGCCGCAGTAGGATTGCGAGCGCATCCGCGATCGAGCCTTGCTCGACCACGAATGTGCCGTCGATATAGGCTTCGCCCAGGCGGAGCTCGGGATTGAGCAGCACCGCCCGTTGCGCCTTTGCGTTGGTGAAGCGGACGGCGACGGGGGGGCCGCTGCCATCGCCGAAGGTGTAAGTGTTGCCCGCCGCCGTGGTGACCGTAAACGACCCATGACGGATGAACCGGCTTAAGAATATCGATAGCAACCGATCCAAGGCCTCCTCCATGCGCTACTAACACCGCCGCAGCAGATGCGACGATCGACCACATTTGGCATTGTACCCGCCACCCGGTCGGCTCATGGACCTTTGGGTGAGCAGGGTTCCTGCTTGCCGTCATTAAAACAAAATCCTCGTTGACCAGCAATGCAGGCGACGGCGGTCTTCTCCCGCGGTGACCGCGACGCCCGCCTGGCATTTGGCCGGTTTTGGGGTAAGGATAGCCGGCCAGCCGAAACAATTTGGGGAGTTCAGGGTGATCCGGCGTCTCGCGGCTACGATCGGCCTGCTAGCAGGGCTAGCTCCAGCCTGGGCGTACGCTCAGACCAATATCGACCAGGGCAAGACGCCGGCGCAGATCTTTGCGGCCGCCTGTGCGGAATGCCACAAGGCTACGCGCGCGCTGGCAAGCGGCAAAAATAGCGGCACGCTTACGGATTTCCTGCAGGAGCATTACACGACAAGCCGAGCTCAAGCCGCTGCGCTGGCCGCCTACGTGCTGAGTACGCGCGGTGCCGAGAGCGGCGCTGCCTCGGCGCAAGGGCGCGGGCAGAAGCCGGCGGCGGCTCATGCCGCGGCGCCGGCTGAGGAGTCCAAACCGGCAAAACAGCAGGCCCAGCAACCCGGAAAGCCCGAAGAGGCGACGCCTGCAACCGCCAAGCTACACCAACAGCGGCCGGCGACGGCCACGCGAAACCATCGCAGGGAGCCCAACGCTCCACCGTCTCAGGAGCCGGCTGCGGTCGCCCATGAGCCTGCTGCGGTGGTCGCTGAACCCGCCGCTCCAACCGAGCCCCCGAGCCGGGAAACAAGCCCGGCCCCAGCGGCTGCCGCTGCGCCGGCGGATGCCGCGTCGGGCGAGAATGCGCCCGTACTGCGCGATAACATTCCCGACTGAAGCCTAAGCCGAGATCAGCTCTTGTCGGCGGGCGGAGGGCTTTCGGCCGGTTCGGCGCCTTCGCGAGCGTGCAACGATTCGGCGGCTTCCGGCTCGAAGAACGCTTCGGCTGCAATCACGGCGGCTTCCTCGGCTGTCGGCTCTTCGCGCAGCCGCGTGACGTCCTCGCCGCGCTCGATGCGTGCGGCTTCCTCGACATTGCGAGCGACAATCACCGTGATCGATGTCTCGATCTCGGGATGCAGCGATAACGGAATGCTGTGCCGGCCGATGGTTTTGATCGGCGCGTTGAGCGCGACCTGATTGCGGCTCACGTTATATCCGGCTGTCGTAATGATGCCGACGAGGTCGCGCGGCGAAACCGATCCGAACAACTGGCCTACTTCCGAAGCCTGCCGCAGCACCGTGAAGCTCTTGCCGTCGAGTTTCTCGGCGACTTGACCTGCCTCGCTTTTGAGGGCCAGCGAGCGCGCCTGCAGCTCGCTTTTCATGGATTCAAAACGCGTGCGGTTTTCCGTGGTGGCGCGCAGCGCCTTGCCGCGCGGCAGCAGGAAATTGCGGGCGAAGCCGTCCTTGACGCGCACCACCTCGCCCATCTGCCCCAGTCTGGGCACCCGTTCGAGCAAGATCACTTCCATCTCGACTTCTCCTTGCCACCGCTGCTGCCGGCTCGGCTCAGCGGATGGTCGGCGGGTTCACACTCAGCGGATCACGTAGGGCAAGAGCCCAAGGAAGCGGGCGCGCTTGATCGCTTGGGCAAGCTCGCGTTGCTTCTTTGCCGAGACCGCCGTGATACGGCTCGGAACGATCTTGCCGCGCTCCGACACGAACCGCTGCAACAGCTTGACATCCTTGTAGTCGATCTTCGGGGCGTTGGCGCCCGAAAACGGGCAGCTCTTGCGGCGGCGAAAAAACGGCCGGCGTCCGCCAGCGGATTGCGGTGACATGGCCATGGTCATTCCTCCGTTGCCGCTTCGAGCTCGTCCGTGCCCTCGCGGGGACGCCGGTCGCGATCCCTGTCTCGGTCGCGGTCTCGCGGACGCTCGCCGCGGCGGTCGTCGCGGTCACGGTCGCGTTCGGCGCGGCGCATCATGGCGGAGGGGCCCTCCTCGTGCTCCTCGACCCGGATCGTGAGATAGCGCAACACGTCTTCGTTGAGGCGCTCCAGGCGCTCGATCTCGTTGATCGCGGCCGGCGGAGCATTGAGGTTCATCAGCGTGAAATGCGCCTTGCGGTTCTTGCGCAGCCGGTAGGAGAGGGATTTCACGCCCCAATATTCGGTTTTGGCGATCGATCCGCCCAATCCTTCGACGACGCCCTTCAATTGTGCGGTCAATTCCTCTACTTGCTGCGCGCTCGCGTCCTGGCGCGCAAGGTAGACGTGTTCGTACAGCGGCATGGCTGCCCTTTCCTTCGTTGCCTCGCTCGCTCCCGGCGCCAAGCCCCTCGAGCCCTTCGGGAAAGGCTCGAATGCTCTGAAGGCGGGGACACCGGACGCCGGACCCTAAAGTCCTACCGCACCATATAGTGGACGCATTGAATTGCGCCGGTGCGGCCGTCCGTTCAGCCCCCGGCCGGGGGTCGAGCGGAAAAGCAGGCCTTATACGCGGGCCGGGGGGAAAGGCAAGACGGTCGACCATGCGACCGGTCGCTTTGGCTTTGAGGGCCGGGCGTATCGGGATTGCCGATATCCACTTCCTTCCTGCTCGACGCCTCTTTCCCTTGACAGGGCCGTCATCGCGGTATCTTTCGCCCCTCCCAGGGTGGGGTGAATTGAAGCCGCGAGCTCGCGGGAGAACTACAGTCGAAATCCCACTAGAATCATTGATTTGCTGGTGTCGCTTAAATCCAGGTTGCAGCCCGAGCCGCAAATGAGCTGCGATCTTCGCATCGGTGACACCGAGGGGCATGCGATGGCGGTTGCGTTCGTTTTTCCCGGCCAAGGTAGTCAGTCGGTCGGCATGGGCAGGGGGCTGGCTGATGCCTTTATCCCGGCGCGTCGGGTCTTCGAGGAAATCGACGCGGCGCTCGGCGAAAAGCTCAGCGACACCATCTGGAACGGGCCGGCGGAAACGCTCACTTTGACGGAGAATGCGCAGCCTGCGCTCATGGCGGTCTCGCTCGCCGCGCTGCGGGTGCTCGAAGCGGAAGCCGGCGTCGACCTGGGGCGCGATGCGGCTTTCGTTGCCGGCCACTCGCTCGGAGAATATTCGGCGCTGGCGGCTGCGCGGTCGCTGACGATCGCTGATGCGGCGCGGCTCCTGCGCATTCGCGGCCGTGCCATGCAGAAGGCGGTGCCGGTCGGTGTCGGCGCCATGGCTGCGTTGATTGGCGTCGAAATCGGCGAAGCCAAACTGATCGCCGCTGAAGCCGCGGGCACCGGCGTCTGCGCGGCCGCCAACGATAATGGCGGCGGGCAGGTTGTATTGTCAGGCGAGAAATCGGCCGTTGAACGCGCCGTCGAGATTGCCAAGGTGCACGGCGTGAAGCGGGCAATGATGTTGCCGGTCTCGGCACCGTTTCATTGCTCGTTGATGCAGCCGGCGGCGGATGCCATGGCCGCGGCGCTTGCCGCGGTCGACGTCAAGCCGCCCTGCGTGCCGCTCGTTGCCAATGTGCTGGCGCAGCCGATCAGCGACCCCGCCATGATCGTGCGCTGCCTGGTCGAGCAAGTAACCGGCACGGTTCGCTGGCGCGAATCGGTGCTTTTCATGGTGCAAGCGGGCGTGATCACGTTCCACGAAGTCGGTGCCGGTAAAGTGCTCACCGGCCTGATCAAGCGAATCGCCGATACGGCCAATGCGTCGTCCACTGGCACGCCCGACGACATCGCCCGGTTCAAGGCTGCCACGGTTGAGCTTGCGCGTTCGCGAGGATGATCATGTTTGAACTCACCGGAAAGACCGCATTGATCACAGGAGCCTCCGGCGCGATCGGCGGCACCATCGCCCGCATCCTGCACAGCCAGGGCGCGATGGTCGCCGTCTCCGGTACCCGTCGCGACGCCCTCGACCAGCTTGCCGCCGATCTCGGCGATCGGGTTCACGTATTGCCCTGCAATCTCGCCGACAGCGCCGAGACCGATGCTCTGGTTCCGCAGGCCGAGCAGGCGATGGGGCAGCTCGACGTGCTCGTCGCCAATGCCGGAGTGACGAAGGACAATCTGTTCGTGCAGTTGCGCGACGACGACTGGGACCAGGTCATCGCCATCAACCTCTCCGCGACGTTCCGGCTCGCGCGCGCCGCGGTGCGCGGCATGATGCGCCGCCGCTTTGGACGCGTCATCGCGATCACCTCGGTGGTGGGGACGACTGGAAATCCCGGGCAGGCCAATTATGTTGCCGCCAAAGCCGGCATTACCGGCATGATCAAATCGATCGCACAGGAATATGCCAAACGCGGCGTGACCGCCAATTGCGTTGCGCCTGGATTCATTGTCACGCCGATGACCGACAAGCTCACCGACAAACAGCGCGAAGCGATCCTCGCGAAAATTCCGGCGAACCGTGCCGGTACGACCGAGGAGGTGGCCGCCGCGGTCGCGTTTCTCGCCACCAACGAGGCCGCCTATGTGACCGGGCAGACGTTGCACGTGAACGGCGGAATGGCCATGATTTGAAGGCGATAGAGGTCGCAACGGCGGCGAGCGGCCGCGCTGGTCAACGCTATGGAAGTGTGGTAACCGACCGTGACTGAGCTGGGGGAGCCGGAAAGCCGGAGAGCGGGAAATAGACGTCCGCCTCTGTTCGCTGTCGACCCGCGGCTATTGCCCGTCACGGGGCCGAGACATTGAGCGGGTCGCGCTGCAAAGAAGAGGTTGGAAACGATGAGTGATATTGGCGAGCGGGTGAAGAAGATCGTCGTGGAGCATCTCGGCGTCGAGCCCGACAAAGTGACCGAAAACGCCAGCTTCATCGATGATCTCGGCGCCGACAGCCTCGACACGGTCGAGCTCGTCATGGCCTTCGAGGAGGAATTTGGTTGCGAGATTCCCGACGACGCCGCCGAAACGATTCTCACCGTGGGTGACGCCATCAAGTTCCTCGAAAAGAACGCGAAGAGCTGATACGCGGCACTGCTCGGTTGCGCTGCGTGGATGACGCGCCCGGGCGTGATGTTCGCCCGCCGTTACGGGCGGGCGGATGCTGCAGCGGCAGGCTCGACCGAGGCAACATCAGCCGAAGCGTTTGCCGGGAGCGCCGATGATGAGACGCGTCGTCATCACTGGTCTTGGCCTGCTCACGCCGCTGGCTTGCGGGGTCGAGCACACATGGCAGCGGCTGCTCGCAGGGGAGAGCGGGATCAGGCGCGTCGAGAATTTCGATGTCTCCGATCTGCCATGCCAGATTGCCGGCCAGGTTCCTCGCGGGGACGGCTCGAACGGCACCTTCAATCCCGATGACTGGATGGAACCGAAGGAACAGCGCAAGGTCGATGACTTCATCCTCTATGCCATGGGCGCGGCCAAACAGGCGCTCGATGACGCCGACTGGCATCCGCGGGACTACGAAGAACAAATAACGACTGGTGTGCTGATCGGCTCCGGCATCGGTGGCATTGAAGGCATCGCCGAAACAGCCCTGCTTCTGCGCGACCGCGGTCCGCGGCGGGTGTCGCCATTCTTCATCCCGGGTCGCATCATCAATCTCGCCTCGGGCTACGTATCGATTGCGCATTCACTGAAGGGCCCCAATCACGCCGTGGTCACCGCCTGCTCGACCGGCGCTCACGCGATCGGGGACGCCGGCAGACTGATTGCGCTCGGCGACGCCGACGTGATGGTGGCCGGCGGCACGGAATCGCCCGTCAACCGCCTGGCGCTTGCCGGCTTTGCCGCGTGCCGGGCGCTGTCGACCGGCTTTAACGAGACACCGCAACGCGCTTCGCGGCCCTACGACCGCGATCGGGACGGATTTGTGATGGGCGAAGGCGCCGGCGCAGTGGTGCTTGAAGAGTACGAGCACGCCAAACGCCGCGGCGCTCACATCTATGCCGAACTCATCGGCTATGGCCTCTCCGGTGACGCGTTCCATATCACGGCGCCGGCGGAGGATGGCGACGGCGCGCTGCGCTGCATGCAGGCCGCGCTTCGCCGCGCCGGCATTTCGCCGGCTGAGGTCGACTATATCAACGCGCACGGCACCTCGACGCCGCTCGGCGACGAGATTGAGCTCAAGGCCGTCGAACGGCTGGTCGGCAATGCCGCCGGTCACATCACCATGTCGTCGACGAAGTCGTCGATTGGCCATCTGCTGGGCGCCGCCGGCGCCGTCGAGGCGATCTTCTGCCTGCTCGCAATTCGCGATCAGGTGGTACCGCCCACCATCAATCTCGACAACCCTTCAGTCGACACTGTCATCGACCTCGTGCCGCATCAGCCGCGCAAGCGTTCCGTCAATGTTGCGCTCTCAAACTCGTTTGGATTCGGCGGCACCAATGCCTCAGTCGTGTTCAGCCGGGTGCCGGATTAGTGCAGCCCATCGCTGTTTCGCCATATTTGCTCCGCACTCGCCTGCGATTCACTGCGAGAGCGAGAGCCCATTATCGCACCGATGGGCGGACGCGGGAGAATCGGCGACCATTCGGTTCGCTGAACGGGGCTCACCTTTCACCGATGATGCATAGCGTAAAAGTGGACATGCGGCGGTGACCAGCTCCGATCCACCGCGCAATGGCAGCGACCGCACCGGCATACGCCCGCGTGCGGCGCCGGTGCAGGCCACCGACCAACCCGATCCGAATCCACGCGGCGGAATGCCCGCCGCACAACAATCTTCTGCCGCAGTGGGCGCCGCGAAGACGCGCAAGGGCTCCAATGGGAGCGGCGGCGCGCCGCCAGTCGCCTCGACGACGCGCGCTCGGGCGGCGAGCGAGCCCTCATCTGTGCTTTCATCCTCGCGAGAAACGAAGAGAGCCGTGCCGGCTGCGGGCGTGCCATATCCGCCGCTATTGGACCGGCTGGTGAACGGAGCTGGCGCGGCTCCGGCGGGTTCGAAAAATCCCAAGCAAATTACGCCGCGCAGTCCGCGAACGGCGCTCGAACCAGATACCGTGGAAATGCCGGTCCGCCGCTCAAAGAGCGCACGGCATCCTTTTGTCGTCATCGGCAACGCCATCATCAGCATCTTTGTGCTGGCGGCGATCGTGGCCGGTATCGCGCTTGTCATCGGCAAGCAGCGGTTTGAAGCACCGGGGCCGTCGCCGGAGGATCGCATCGTCAATATTCCGCGCGGCGCCGGCGTCCGCGATATTGCCGACGTGCTGGTGCGCGAGGGCGTCATCGATCAGCCTTGGGTGTTCATTGGCGGCGTGCTGGTGCTCAAGGCACACGAAGACCTCAAAGCCGGCGAATATCAGTTCAAGGCCCACGCCAGCTTGCGCGACGTGGTCGCGACCATCGTCGAGGGCCGCGTGGTGCCGCATCAGCTCACCATTCCGGAAGGCCTGACCTCCGAGCAGATCGTCGCGCGGCTGTTGGACGACGACGTACTGAGCGGAAACATCAAGGAAATCCCGCGCGAAGGCAGCCTCCTGCCCGATACCTATAACTTCACCCGCGGCGTGACGCGCGAACAGATGATCCAGCGCATGCAGCAAGCGCAGCAGCGCGTGGTCAAGGAAATCTGGGACCGCCGCTCGCCCGATCTGCCGATCAAGACCCTGGATCAGCTCGTCATCCTCGCGTCGCTGGTCGAGAAGGAGACCGGCAAGCCCGAGGAGCGCACGCGGGTCGCCGCCGTTTTCGCCAACCGGCTGAAACAGAAGATGAAGCTGCAATCAGACCCGACCATCATCTACGGGCTGGTCGGCGGCAAGGGTACGCTCGGGCGGCCGATCATGAAAAGCGAGATAGATCAGCCGACGCCGTACAACACCTATCAGATCGACGGGCTGCCGCCCGGACCGATCGGCAATCCGGGCCGTGCTTCGCTCGAGGCCGCAGCCAATCCGGCGCGCACGCGCGAACTCTATTTCGTGGCCGACGGCACCGGCGGTCACGCCTTTGCCGAGACTTACGAGCAACATCAGAAGAACGTCGCGCGCCTGCGGCTGATCGAAACCGATCAGAAGGATCAGGCTCCTGCCGACGCGCAGTTAATTTCGTCGCCGCCCCCGGCGGCGGCCGCTCCGGCGCCGCAACCGCGGCGCTCATCCGGCCATCGCACGCACTAGCAAACTAGAGCATGTTTCGGCTGGGTTGAATCGGGGGATTCCCCTTAAATTATGAGTGGGGGAATCTAGCGGTATTGATTCGATTTTTGGAGGGGATCGATGCCGAGACCTTGTTCACTGGACTTGCGTATG